>CAVQIQ010000001.1:0-139110 GCA_963712645.1 uncultured Actinomycetes bacterium
ACGCGTGACTCGCGACGTTCAGCGCTCCGGTCTCGCCGGCCCTCGAGAAGGTGTCGTACTCCTCGAGAAGTCGTCGGAGGCGAACCGGTGCGTGACGAACCGGGCGATGTCGAGCTGTCCGGACCGGATCAGACTGAGCAGCGTCGGTGTGGAGGAGGCGTGTAGGGCGCAGAGAGTCGAGTTCGCCGGTGGTCCGGTCGATGCGTAGCGTCCGCCGGTGCTCTTGTTCCTGATCTACGCCGTCGCCCGGAGGCTCCTTCAAGCCTTCGCCGGAAGCTCGTCGGTCCCGCGACTCGAGCCAGTGCAGAGGGTCCTCCGAGGGAGGAGGAACCCAGGGAAGGCGCCCTGGGACCTCCTGTGCAGCGGAGCGAGGTCGACGGGCGGATCCTGCTCCACGATGGCTCATGTGACCCCGGGCAGATCGCAGCGATCCTGAAGGCCGCCCGCCGGTCAGCGCCTGGCCGCGTGATCGCGGTGTTCCAGCCGCACGGCTACCGGCGGACCCAGGCAACGCGGCGGGAGTTGGGTGAGAGTCTTTTCGGTGGGGATGCGGTAGTGCTGACTGCGTCTACAGGGACGGAGAACCTCCCATCCCTCGGGTTACCGGCAAGCTGGTGGTCGACGCGCTGGCCGAGGCGCCCCGGCGAAGCGCATCGTTTACCTCCCGCGGCACTCCGGCGTCGCCCCGATCCTAGTGAATGAGTCGCGTTCGGGAGACTTGATCCTCTTCATCGGCGATGGAGACGTCGGCGCCTATCCGGCCGGCAATACGACCAGTAGGGGCCTGCGGACCCCTTCGGTCGAGGACCACGGCACGGCGAGCACGAACCAGTTCCACGGGGTGAGATGACCTTCTAGGCTGCAGCGGTGGAAGGCAGCTCGGGTCCGCGAGCACCGCTTCGCGTAGGCAAGCTGCCGGCGAGGCTCCTTGCCGATCTGCTTGCCGATCTTCCGGTTCCGCCGGCCGACGTGTTGTTGGGGCCTCGCATCGGTGAGGACGCGTGCGCCATCGAGGTTCCCGGCGGCGTCCTCGTAGCGGCAACGGACCCGATCACCTTCACCGCGCGCGAGATCGGGCGCTTCTCGGTCATAGTGAACGCCAACGACGTGGCCGTGATGGGTGTTCGGCCGCGTTGGTTCCTGGCTGTCATCCTGCTTCCTTCCGGAAGTACCGAGGCGATGGTTCGTGACGTCTTCGCCAGCATGCGGGACGGCCTGGCTCACGTCGGCGCCTCCCTGGTCGGCGGTCATACCGAGGTGACGCCGGCGGTCACGCAGCCGCTCGTCGTCGGCCAGTTCCTCGGGATCGCCGAGGACGGGAAGTTCGTTACGACGGGCGGGATGCGGCCGCGGGACGTGCTCCTCCAGGTTGGCCCCGCACCGATCGAGGGTGCAGCGGTCCTGGCCCGCGAAGCGGCCGACCGCCTGACCGGACTCGATCGCGGCGACCTCGATAAGGCGCTGGTGGCCCCGGACCATCCGGGCATCTCCGTGGTCGAACCGGCGCTCCTCGCTGCCGAACTCGGAGCCAGCGCGATGCACGACCCGACCGAAGGCGGGCTCGCAGCCGGGCTCCACGAGATGGCGGAAGCCTCGGGCGTCCGCGTCCGGGTGGATCTGTCCTCCGTGCTGTGGTTCTCGCCCGGGCGGGCGATCTGCGATGCGCTGGCCGCCGACCCGATGGCGACGCTCGCCTCGGGCGCCCTACTGGCCGCCTTCCCGCCCGATCGAGCGGGGCCGGCCATCCGGGCGCTGGCTCGGCACGGGTACGCGGCTTCGGACATCGGTCGGGCCTGGGAAGGCTCGGGCGTCTGCGACGCCGACGGTCGGCCGCTGGCCTGGCCCGAACGCGACGAGGTGGCCCGGCTCCTGTCGGGCGAGACCGACGCGCACGGCTAGCGGCGCGATCGGTCGAACTCCCTCATCACTTCGGGGACCCATGGAAAGGGGGGCGTTCGTCCGGTGACCGAGGTGCACGGCCGTATAAGGCTGAAGGGGAGGAGATCCAGCGAGCCGACCATGGAGGGGATCAAGATGTTCGTCGACCGGCGCGAGGCGGGGGAGCGGCTGGCAGAGGTGCTTCTGCGCTTCGCCTCGGAGGATCCAGTGGTGCTGGGCCTCCCGCGGGGCGGTGTTCCCGTGGCTGCGGAGGTTGCGTCCGCCCTTCACGCCCCGCTCGACGTGCTCGTGGTGCGCAAGCTCGGTTGCCCCTGGCAGCCAGAGCTCGGCTTCGGAGCGATAGGGGAAGGCGGCGTCCGGGTTGTGAACGCGCCGCTCTTCGAGATGCTGAACATCTCGCAGGAGCAGCTGGACCAGATCGTCGCCCGAGAGGAGAGCGAGGTTGCTCGCCGGGTGCACCGGTACCGGGGGGATCGGCTGCCCGTCGGAGTCGAGGGCCGGACCGTGATCATCGTCGACGACGGGCTGGCCACGGGGTTCAGCGCCCAAGCCGGGATCAAGGTGGTCCGTCACCTCGGGGCTCGACGGGTCGTCCTGGCCGTCCCGGTGGCGCCGCTGGAGACCCTCGAGCAGCTGCGGGCCGTCGCCGATGAGGCGGTCGCGCTGGAGACGCCGGTTCCTTTCTTCGGTATCGGGCAGTTCTACCTCGACTTCGCCCAGACGTCCGACGAGGAGGTCACTGACCTCCTAGCCCATCGGGCTTCCGCAGCCAGCACGAAGGTCCCGGCGGATCCCTCGACCGACGTCGACGTGGCCGTCGGCCCGGTTCATCCTCCGGGCACTGGCCGGGCCGGAGCATCCGGCGGGCGTGGTGGTTCGCGCACGGTAGCGGCAGTAGCGGGTTGAGCCCCCGGAACGCTACCGTCGCGCCCGCGCTCAACCGTGGCGGCTTCGCCACGCTCCTATTCGATCTGCTCACCCCGGAGGAGGAGCGAGACCGCGCCAATGTCTTCGACATCGACTTGCTTGCCGGGCGCTTTGATCGGTGCAACGACGTGGCTCCGTGGGCGCTCCGACGTGGGCAGCCTCCCGGTGGCCTACTTCGGGGCAAGCACTGGAGCCGCCGCCGCGCTGTGGGCTGCTGCCGAGTTACGGGGGGAGATCGCGGTGCCCGACTAGCCTCTCCGGTCCGCGAGGGTCGCACCCCTCCGGCTCGTGAAGCTAGCAAGCCGTTGCCGGACTGGACCACTGCTCACGGATAGGGGGCCCGTCCGCAGGGTGACCTTCAGCCCTAGGGCGCGGCCGGCGAGGGCCTACGGTTGATTCGGAGGCACCTGGAGGAAGACGAGGATGAAGCGGACGGTTGCGGACGTCATGACCCGCACGGTCGTATCCGTGGATGCCTTCGCGCCGTTCAAGGACATCGTGCGGAGGATGCAGGACTACCGGGTGAGTGCCGTTCCGGTCGTGGATGAGGACGACATCGTCCTGGGTATCGTCTCCGAGGGCGACCTCATCCTGAAGGAGGATGCAGACCTCGAGGGCGAGCCGCGTTTCCTCGACGGCGCCCGCCGCCGTCAGGATCGATCGAGGGCGGCGGGCCGGATCGCCTCGGAGCTCATGACCGCGCCGGCGATCACGATCGGGCCGGACGCCACGCTCGGCGAGGCGGCGCGACTGATGCACCGCCACGCGGTCAAGCGCTTGCCGGTTGTGGATCCACACGGCGGGTCGATCCTCGGTATCGTCTCCCGGAGCGACCTGCTCAAGGTCTTCCTTCGGGCAGACGCCGAGATCGCGCAGGAGATCCGCGAGGACGTGATCCGGCGGACGCTCTGGATCGATCCGAACACGATCCATGTCGTGGTCCGTGACGGTGTCGTCACGATGGAAGGACAGCTCGAGCGCCGGAGCCTTCTCCCCATCGTGGAACGGCTGGTGCTGTCGACCGAAGGCGTGGTCGCCTTCGAGAGCCGACTCTCGTACCTGACCGATGACACAGCGCTGCAGAGAGACTTCTCGCTGTACCGGTCTTGGCTTATGCCAAGAGTCGACCGCTGACGAGCCGGATTCGACGGGGTTGCCGGGGTACTCGCCGGCCGGACGATCACGGCGGCCTCTCCTAGGTCGTCTATCGCGCCACTTCGGGAGCTCTTCCAGGAACTGCTGGTCGACGAGCAGCCGTTGCGCCGCATCGGAGCCCTCATGGCCGGCACCGACATCCGCTACCCGCCACCCGGTCCCAACCACCACGCCTTGACCGGTACCTTCGCACCCGACCTCACCTTGCACGCCGACCAGGGCACGACCAGCGTCGCGGAGCTCATGCACACCGCACGGCCCGTCCTCCTCGACCTCGCCGACCGCCCGGACCTCCGCGAGACCGCCCGAGACTGGCAGCATCGCGTCGACATCCACACCGGCGAGACCGATCATCGACCGGCCGACGCCATCCTGATCCGCCCGGACGCCCACATCGCCTGGGCCGCAACCATCGACGAACCCAACGACACCGCCGCGCTCGCGCTGCGAGAAGCGCTCTCCGACTGGTTCGGCACACCCCTGAGAACATCGTCTTGGGGATCCAGGGAAGACGGCGTTGGAGCGTAGATTGGCTGCGATGGACGTCGCCATCCGAACCGAGGACCTGTCGAAGACGTTCGGGAAGACGCAGGCGCTGGTCGATCTGAACCTCGAGGTGCCGCGTGGCGAGGTCATCGGGTATCTCGGCCCGAACGGTGCCGGGAAGACCACGACGATCCGTCTTGTCCTCGGCCTGATCGATGCGACGCGGGGCCGCGCCGAGGTCTTCGGGATCGATGCTCAGGTCCACCCCGTCGAGGCGCATCGACGCGTCGCCTACGTGCCCGGCGAGGCGAACCTGTGGCCATCGCTGACCGGAACCGAGACCCTCCACTTGCTCGGGCGCGTCCACGGTCGCGTGGATACCGCCTACCGAGACCTGCTCATCCAGCGGTTCGACTTCGATCCGTCGAAGAAGGTCCGAGCCTACTCGAAGGGCAACCGTCAGAAGCTGATCCTGATCGCCGGGCTGATGACCAGGGCCGACCTGCTGCTCCTCGATGAGCCGACGGCCGGCCTGGACCCGTTGATGGAGCGTGCGTTCCGCGAGTGCGTGGCCGAGTCGCGGGAGCGCGGTCAGACGGTGTTCCTCTCCTCCCACATCCTCTCGGAGGTCGAGGCTCTGTGCGACCGGATCGCCATCTTGCGCGCCGGGCGTCTGGTCGAGACAGGAACTCTCGCCGAGATGCGGCACCTCTCGGCACTCCAGGTCGAGGCGGAGATGGACGGCTCGGTCCCTGACCTCTCGGCGATCCCGGGGGTGAGCGCGGTCGAGGTCGACGGCGATCGCCTCCGCTGCCAGGTCACGGGTCCGGTGGAGCCGCTGCTCCGGGTGTTGGTCGGGGCCGGGGTGCGGCACCTGGTGAGCAGGGAGCCGTCGCTCGAGGAGCTGTTCCTGGCGCACTACGGGGCCGACGGCTCGCAGGGAGACTCCGGCGATGCGGTGGCTTGAGCGGAAGGAGGTCTACGACGAGCGACGCGCGTCGAGGGCGGTGGCTTTCACGATCGCAAGACGAGCGGGCCTGCAGGGACTCATGTGGGGGCTTGTGTTCGGGGCGACGATCGCGGCATCGGCGACCTCCTACACGTCGGCGTTCCCGAGCGCGACGGCGCGGGCACAGGTGGCGGTCACGTTCGAGGGGAACACGGCGTGGGAGGCGTTGTTCGGCACGATCCGCCGCGTGGATACGGTGGCCGGCTACACCGCGTACAAGTCCGGGATGTTCCTGATCATCCTGGGGGCGATCTGGGGGCTCCTCATCGCGACCCGGCTCCTCCGGGGTGAAGAGGATGCGGGCAGGTGGGAGATCTACCTGTCCGGGCAGACCACGCGCGCCGGAGCGGCTCTGCAGGCCGCGCTCGGGCTCGGCGCGGGGGTCCTCGCCCTGTGGATCCCGACGGCCGTCCTGACCGCTGCCGCGGGCGCGTCGTCGGAGGTGAGCATCGGGCTCGGCGCGTCGGTCTTCTTCGCCACTTCCGTCGTGGCGGCGAGCGCGATGTTCATGGCGATCGGTATGTTCGTCGGTGAGCTCTCGGCAACCCGGCGCGATGCCAACCTGATCGGCGCCGGCATCCTGGCGGCCTCCTACCTGATCAGGATGGCCGCTGACTCCGACCCCGTCCTTGCTTGGCTCCGGTGGGTGAGTCCGCTCGGGTGGATCGAGGAGCTCCGGGCACTCACCGGCTCGCGACCCTTCGCGTTCGTCCCGATCGTCGTCCTCGTGGTAGTGCTCGTCGTCCTTGCAGTAGGCGTCGCGAGGCGCCGGGACCTGGGGGCGAGCGCGTTCGCCAGTCGGGACACGGCGAGGCCCCGGACCTTCCTGCTCGGGGGCCAAGCGGGACTCACGATCCGCCTCACGCGACCGGTCGTCGCGGGCTGGATCGTGGCGCTCGCCGTGACCGGCCTGGTGTTCGGGCTGGTCGCCCAGGCGGCAGGGAGCGCGCTCCGCGGAGCGCGTGGCCTCGAGGAGGCCATCCAGCGGCTGGGAGGAGGCACCGCCGGAGCGAAGGCGTACCTGGGATTCGTGTTCATCGTGGCGGCGGCACTGGTGGCGATCGCGGTGGCCGGCCAGATCGCAGCGGTCGGAACGAAGAGGCGAGCGGACACCTGGAGAACCTGCTCGTCCGTCCGGTCGCGCGTTGGCGATGGCTGGTGGTTCGGTTGGGGGTTGGGCTCGGGCTCGTGGTGCTGGCGAGCACGTGTGCCGGCCTCGCCGCATGGTTGGGAGCCTCGAGCCAGCATGCCGACATCGGCCCGGTCGAACTCATCGGAGGAGGGTTGAACGTCGTTCCTCCCGCCCTCTTCATCTTCGGGATCGGCGCTCTCGCGTTCGGCGTGTGGCCCCGGGGGGCGATCGGGGTCGCCTACGGGCTCGTCGTCTGGTCGTTCCTCGTCGAGACCCTCGCTGCGATGTTCGACTCCAACCACTGGCTGCGAGACACGTCACCCTTCCTGCACATGGCACCGGTGCCTGCGGCCGATCCCAACGTGATCGCGGCGGTCTGGCTCATCGGACTGGGACTGCTCGCCGCGATCGCAGGGGTGCTGGCATTCGGCCGTCGCGACCTCGCCGGCGCGTGAACACGCGACGCGACTCATCGCTGCGACCGACCCCGCGCCGGGAGCGGGTCGGTCGCAGCATCCGGTTCGTGCTGCCTTACTCCTTCGGCAGCCCGTAGACGGCGAGTCCGTAGATCACGAAGACGTCGATCAACATCACCGTGATCGCGTAGAAGGGGAAGACCAGCAGCATGAACAGCCAGAACAAGCAGCTGATCGTGGCCAGCACGATCCCCACGACCGGGGCCGAGCGAACGCGAGCCAGCAGCATGATGCCGCCGATCGCGACGATCGCGCTCCAACCCAGTGCGATCCATCCCCAGTCTCGAGCGTGCTGTACAGCAGCCCGGTCTCGTCCAGGAACGGCTTTGTGTCGAGCGCGGCGAGACCCCAAACGAGGCTCGCGAACGCTCCCACCAGGAAGACGATGCCGGCGAAGGTGACCCCCCCGACCTCGTCTCGGTTGGCGCCGCGACGGAGCCGTTCGTGGCGACGTAGGGCTTGCTGGCGTTAACCATCTCAACCTCCTCCGCCCCCGGTTCCATCCGAGGTCGGATGCCTCGAGGAGGCCTCACTCAGACCGTAGCGCCGCGCCTCGCCACCTCCAGGGTCACCGTCCCCCTCTGCCCGGGTTCCTCCCCTGGGCCGGTCGCCTCTCATCGACCCGTGCGCGTGAACGAGGGTCGGTGCCTCGAGCGAGGCCATCACAGATGGCCGAGGGCATCATCCGCTCGCGCAGCGTCCAGCAGCGCCATCACCGCCTCCTCGGAGATCTCCGGGAAGTCCTCGTACCACTCGCCCAGGGCCAACATGAGCGGCGGGGTCTCCAGGCACACGAGGTCGTTCACCACGTGTGAGAGCGACTCCCTGGCCTCGCGGGAGGCGACCGGCACGGCGACGGTGATGCGCGCCGCACCCCGGCCGGTCGCCACCTGGACGGCGGCAGCTGCGGAGGCGCCCGTGGTGAGACCGTCGTCCACCAGCACCACGGATCGGCCTCCCAGCGGCTCGACCGGACGGACAGCCCGATAGCGCTGGAGCTCGAGCACCAGCTCGGCGCGTTGGGTCGAGAGGAGCCTCTCGAGCCCATCCGGTGGCAGAGCAGCCCCGTCGAGCAACGCGGCGCGCACGATCTGCGCGCCGTCCTCGGCGATGGCACCCAGGGCCAGCTCCGGCGCGTCGGGCGACCGCAGCTTGCGAACCACCACGACGTCGAGCGGTGCCCCGAGGGCTCGCGCCACCTCGGCACCGACCACCACGCCCCCCCGAGGTAGCGCAAGCACGACGGGCTCTTCGTTCCGGAGCTCACGCAGCCGTTCGCCGAGGGCGCGTCCGGCCTGGCGGCGATCGCGGAAGGGCATCCGCGCAGCCTAGTGTCTGGCCGCGCGCCTCCGCACGATGGCTTTCCTGCCCTCCTCCGCCAAGAAGATGACCGGCACGAAGGCGATGAGGTACAGCCACCACGTTGCGCTCACCGGTCCGGTTCCGAACAGCGACTGCAGGAACGGCGCGTAGATGATCGCCGCTGCGAAGACGAGCTCGAAGGCGATCCCCCACAGCAGGAACCGGTTGCCGAACATGCCGATCCGGAACACGGACACACGCTCGGTTCTGCAAGCGAAGGCGTTCCCCACCTGCATCAACACGATCCCCAGGAAGACGATCGTCGAGGCCTCGATGCCCGCGGCCTCCGTCGGCGCCTCGGACTGGCCCCACGACCACCCATGGGAGTACAGGAACAGGAAGAAGGCCGAGAGGGTCACGACGGTGGCCATCCCGCCGAGGAAGGCGTACCCGCGCGCGAGCGCGCCCCCGGAGAGCAACCGCTCATCCTGCGATCGCGGCGGGCGCGTCATCACGTCGGGCTCGGGTCGCTCGACGCCGAGCGCCAGCGCCGGCACTGTCTCGGTCCCGAGGTCGATCGCGAGGATCTGCATCACCGTGAGCGGCAGCGGGATGCTGAACAAGGCGAAGAAGACGAACGGGATGGCCTCGGGAGACAAGTGGGCGAACACGTAGACGATGAACTTCCGCATGTTGTCGAAGATCGCGCGCCCTTCCTCCACGGCCCCCACGATCGTGGCGAAGTTGTCGTCGACGAGCACCATGTCGGCCGCCTCCCGTGCGACGTCGGTTCCGGCCTTCCCCATCGCGACACCGATGTCCGCACGTTTGAGGGCGGGCGCATCGTTCACGCCGTCGCCGGTGACCGCTACGACCTCCCTCATGTCCCGCAGCACCGTCACGATGCGGAGCTTGTGCTCGGGCGTGGCTCGGGAGAAGATCGCGGGCCCCGCGCCCAGGATCTCTCGCAACGCCGGGTCCTGCATGTTCTCCAGGTCACCGGCGTCCACCACGGTGTGCCCGTCATCGCCCACGATGCCGACCTGCCGGGCGATCGACTCCGCCGTCAAGCCGTAGTCGCCGGTGATCATGATGATGCGGATGCCGGCGACGCGGCACCTGTCGACGGCGTCCGCGACCTCGTCGCGCGGCGGGTCGTGCATGCCGGCCAGGCCGGCGAAGACCAGATCCTCTTCGACCCGACCGGGGTGGATCGAGGCGACGATGGCCTCGTCCTCGGGGGGCAGGTACCGGTAGGCCATCGCCAGGACCCGCATGCCCGCGCCCGCCATCCGGTCGTTCTCGCGCATGACCTCGTCCCGGAACGCTTGCGTGAGGGGGACCTCCCGGCCCTCGAGCAACGCGTCGGTGCAATGCTCCAGCAGCTCCCGAGGCGCTCCCTTCACGTAGGCGACGAGCAGTCCTTCTTGTGGCAGCGCTCGGTGGATCGTCGACATCCGTTTCCGCTTCGGCTCGAACGCGAGCCGGCGAACGACCGGGCGCAACCTGATGTCGAACGCACGATCCAGCCCGGCCTTCGCGGCGGCCACGAGCAATGCTCCCTCGGTGGGGTCCCCGAGGAGGCGCCACGTCTTGCCCTCGTCCTCGGGAGCGAGCAACGTGGCTGAGTTGCACATGTGCCCGATCCGAAGGACCGGTAGGAACGTGACCAGGTCGACGGCGGTGGCCGCGTGCCCGTCCACGAGGAGCTCACCGTCCGGTGCGTAGCCCACCCCGGTCACTGCGGCCAGCCGCCGACTCGCCCAGACCTCCTTGACCGTCATCTCGTTCTTCGTGATGGTGCCGGTCTTGTCGGTGCAGATGACCGTGCAGGATCCGAGGGTCTCGACCGAAGAGAGCCGCTTCACGATCGCGTTGCGACCCGCCATCCTTTGCACGCCCATCGCCAGCGACAGGGTCATCGTGGGGAGGAGGCCCTCGGGGACGTTCCCGAGCACGATGCCGATCGCGAAGATGGCCCCGTTGCGAAGGGTCAGACCCGCGGCCAGGTACCCGATGGCGAAGAAGCCCACACCCATGGCGAGTGACAGGAGCGCCACCCGGCGCGCGACGCGGCCCACTTCCAACTGGAGGGGGCTGGGCTCCTGGTGCACGGCCTGCGTCAGCTGAGCGATCCTTCCGAACTCGGTCCGCATGCCGGTGGCGGTGACCACGGCGGTGCCCCCGCCCGAGGTGATCGTGCTGCCTGCGAAGACCATGTTGTGCGCCTGGATCGGCGTTCGTGGGGCCTCCGACTCCCTGTCGGAGACCTTGTGGACCGGACCGGCCTCACCGGTCAGGCTTGACTCGTCGCACCTCATCTCCGACGCCTCGATCAGCCGTGCATCCGCGGAGACGCGGTCCCCCTCGTCGAGCCGGAGCACGTCGCCGGGCACGAGGTCTTCGGCTGCGAGCCTGCGTTCTTGTCCGGTCCTGATCACCGTGGCGACGGCCGGCAGCAGGCGCTTCAGCTCGGCGACCGCTCGCTCGGCCCGATTCTCCTGGAGGAAGCCGAAGATGCCGTTCAGGAGGATGACCGCGATGATCGCGATCCCGATGCCGGGCTGACCCGCGAGGAACGCGAGGATGCTCCCGACCCACAGCAGGATCGCGAAGAGATGGAAGAACTGGCCGAGGAGTCGCCGCATCCAGCTCGGACCACGCGACTCTTCGAGGGTGTTCGGCCCGATCTGCAGCAGGCGCGTCCTGGCCTCGGTCTCGGCGAGCCCGGAGGTCTCGGTCCCCAGAAGTGTCAACACATCGTCGGGATCGAGCAGGGGAATCCCGTCCGGCGCGTCGCCGCCCGCGAGCCGGTCCGTGGTGCTTCGATCCGTCCCGGACGCGGACAAGTGGATCGGCCTTACCTTGGGACGGATCGGTCGGACAATGGCCCTATGACCGGCGAGACGAGTCGCTCGAAGTCGACGAACGCCATCTCGATCGTGTGTCGGTGGGTCCCGGCCTGGAAGACGATGAGGTCGTCATCCGCCAGGGCGCTGTCGATGTAGACCGGCACTCCGTAGAGGTTCCCGAATGGCGGCATGGCTCCCGCGTCGCAGTCGGGGAAGGTGTGAGTGAACTCCTCTTCGTGGGCCAGTCGGACGCCGGGGCGTCCGAGGACACGGGCGAGCCTGTCCAGGTTCACGCGCTCCGGCGCCGGGAGCACCACCATGACGAGGTCCCCGTCGGCGATGACCATCACCACCTTGGCCATCCGCCTGCCCGCAACATGCTCGAGCGCCGCGATCTCCTGGGTCGTGTACGCCTCAGCGTGTTCCCGCAGCTCGTACGGAGCGTCTTCCCCTTCGAGGTAGTGCCGCAGTCGCTCGAGGGCACTCACGCCTCGTCTCCGTCCGTTGTCGGTGCTCTACCTGACGATATACCCGACCGGAGACCGCGGGTGGCCGATGGGCGACCCTATGGTCCCTGGATCGCCCCGCCGGCACGTCGGAGCTCCGGAGCGGCAGGGCCGTTCTCGCGCATGACGTTCCCGCCTCTTCCTTCCCGCGATGCGCGATCAACTTCCAGACGAGGTCCAGGACGATCGCCAGGGCGATCACGCCCCGCAAGGGCCGCCATCGTGGCCGGCTCCTCCACCAGACTTGACTGTGGGCCCCAGGGACTCGGAAGGTCTTCTTGAACGCGCGGATCATGTCGGCATCCCGCGCAATGCCTTGCGGCTGGCCGCCACCGCTGCCCGCGGTTCGCGGCCTGCACCTCGCGCCAGAGGCTCAGAGCTTCCTGAAGGCCAGCGAGTCGGCGGTCATGACGGTGCGTGCGGCGTGCGGCCGGTCGGTCCCATTCCACGACCTCGCTCGTGCGACGTCATGTACAGGCCGACGCCCCCGACGATGAGTCCGCCGATGGCCGTGATGATGCTCACCCAATCCGCAACGGTTTGACCATTCGAGGTCTTCGTCAGGCCGAAGAGCAGGGCAGCGACGAGGATCGCGACGCGCCAATGCGGCTGTGTGTTCGGGCCGCTCGTCCTCCCCCTCGCGGTGAATGTGCTCCACCACGATCGGCCGGGCCTGTTGCGGCGGCTGTCGGCCGGGCACCCCGGCCCAGGAAGTGTCGATGTGCTCGTGGGGATCCACGGTTCGGAGGCGGCCGTCAACGCGTTCCACTCGGTTATCGGGATTCTCGGTGATCGTCTCGGTCGCCTTAATGCTCACGGCCGTCGTCGACTACGACGTCGCGGTGGGCTCCGGGCTGGCAGAAGAGAGGGATCGAGCCGAGACCGATCTGCGTCGTGCCGCCGAAGCCACCGGGCTTGCCCCCGAAGCGATCGTCCCGTCCGGCCGCCCCGCCGAGGCCCTCAGCAAGCAGGCCGTCGAAGAGGGCTACGAGCTGATGGCGGTCGGCAGGGGCGGCCGAGGTGCCAGCCGCACCTCCTGGGCAGCGTTGCGACCGAGCTAGCCCGCGGCGGGGACGTACCGGTGTTGATCGTCTGAAGAGCGCTCAGGGGCGCGGCGCCGCTCTGGGGTCTGTGAGGCGTGACGGCCCCAACAGAGGGGCGAGAAGCTTTGTCGACGCTCGCCGTTCAACATCGGATCGAGACCCGCGGGACCGCGCATCGGTCGTGCTGGTACCCGGTCGAATCGACGAGGGAGCGTCCCGGTCCGGAGTCTCCTAGACCCCCGGGACGATCCGGGACGCTTCCAGTCCCGCCCCGACCAACCCGGGGACGATCCGGGACGTTCCGGGACGACCCGCTAGAACCCAGGATGGTCCCGCCAGCCGAAGTAGACCCTGATCCCCGGTTCAGCGGCGCCTTCGACGGCATCCTTCACGGAGTAAGGGTCCGTATGACCAGGAAAGGTGGTCCGTCGAGTACGGAGCACTTCCCCGTCCGGCCCCTCATAGTCGATCATCCACCACGAACGCGGTCGGGTGAAGAACCGGCCGCCTTCGGGCTCGCTTCGGTACAGCCGAATGCACTCGACTTCGACGTCAACCGTCATCCGCGTCACCTCCCGCGGATGCCATCGTTCCCGGTAGCGCGGCCGCTTCCAGGGCCGAACGACCCGGAGGTGACTGGGACCGCAATCGAACACGCGCCGCCCGCGCCGGCCCACCACCGCTCGACCGCGCACGAGCTCGACGAAGGGACAGAACCATGCGCGGAAAACAGGTATTCGGCTGCGGAAGGCCGATCGCGTCCCGGCGGCTCGACGACGTCGACTGTTGGCGCTGTCGAGACCGGGGACCGGACCGTAGAACGTGCGATGATCCAGCTGGGGCGCTGCCGTGCCGGTGGCGGCGCCCAACCGGCTCCCTCGGGCACGGATTGGCCCGGAGGGCGGAGGGTGGGCAGCTCGCCCGGGCCCTACCGGGTCGCGGCCCTCGGGCCGTCCTGCTCGGCCAGCACGGCGTGATGCGCGGTCGAGATTGCCCACAGCACGACCATCGCCATCACGAGCATCGCGAGCCACTCCTCCCGAGCGCTAACGAGCGCGGCAATCCCGGCGACGAGGGCGCCGAGTCCGATCGCAGACGTCACAACCAGGTAGGCCTTTGAGCCGTGCAGCAGCCCGATGAACCCGGGCACGACGGCCGACGCCGACGCGGCGACCCCCAAGAGGAGCACGATGGTTGTGAGCAGGCGTACCTCGAAGTCGTCTGTCGAGCCAACGCCTGCCGACCATGCCGCATACAAAGCCGTCCCTGAGAAGACGATGAGTGACGCGAGACGATCCCTCCATCCAAAACGCATTTCATTCCCTCCTCACTCTGATCTTCGTGCGGGACAAGTTCCAAGCACCAGGGCCTTCCGGCCCGGGTGCCGGGGGCTCCTCTGACCCGCCTAGGGCGTACAGCGCTCTCCTTCCCCTATCCGGCCAACCACAGGAGCGCAAAGGCCACGATCTCCCCCTATCTCCGCGCTGCCGTGAACGGCACGACCTCCGGTCTCAGTCAGACACTGCCGAGACCAGATCCGTACGACTCCGTTCAAGGTGTGCGCCAGGTCGACCGCGCGGAGCGTGCGTCCCCGGTTCCACGCCGGAATGGGGAGGAAGGGCGACGCCGCGGCGCAGCATCGCGGCGTGCAGCACGATGTACCCTCCATCATCGCGGTGATCAGTCTCGCGGTCACAAGGTAACCGAGGCTGAGCAACGAGCACCCCATCGCCGGAAAGCGCATCGCCCGGCCGCGGTATCCCTCGTAGCCGAGGTGATGCAAGTGACCCGCTAGGTCCGCCCGGTCCCGCGGAGCAGGGGCGAGAGACCCTCCCTCTCACGCCGCGGGGCCAATGCGGGGCCACTGGCGCTCACGATTTCAGGATATGGCCTCTGACCTGCGTAGTCCCAACGGGGTTCGAACCCGTGTCTCCACCTTGAGAGGGTGGTGTCCTAGGCCACTAGACGATGGGACCGTTGGTTCGGCGAGTGTAGCAACGCTATGAGCCGAGCAGCTCGAGCAGGGTCCTTCCGTGAGCAGTGAGCGTGGAGTAAACGCCCCGACCCTGCCGGTGGGCATCAACCACGCCGGCGCGAAGCGGGAGGCCGAGCTGCTGCGACACCGCCGCAGGCGTTCGGCGGAGGAGGGTGGCGATCTCCGAGGTCGTCATAGGGACCTCGAGGATCCGCAGGATGTCGGCGCGCGTGCCGTCGATCAGGACGTCCATCACCCCCGACTTCGGTGGTTCGGCCTCCCAGATGTTCGCGATCCCTCGGGGGGAGTAGGACAGCGTGAACCGGTAGGCCTCGTCGTGGATCACTGCGACGCCGGGCCAGTCGAACACCGCGGGGATCAGGATCATCCCGGAGCCGGCCGGCACGACGTCGGCATCGTGGGGCTTGTCGATCTCCAGCACCCCGTCTCGCCATGCGACGGACAGGTGGGGGTCGTCGAACAACAGGTCCGCTCCGCCCAGGGCGAGCTGCCGGGCGCGGTACATGACGTCCCCCTCGAGCAGCGCTCGGATTCGGGGCCAGTGTTCCTCGATCGTCAGCTTCCAGAACTCCCGCATCTGATCGACGAGCCTGGGGACCCACGCCGCCGGATCCTCGGCCATCAGCCGAACGGGCTCGGGGACCTGACCGTTGATGGCGTCGACGAGCTTGTCGAGCTCGATCCGGACCCGCTCCACAGGCGTGCCGGCCACGAGCTCGAGTTCCTCCCCGAGCTCCGGGAACGGTGTCGTCGGGGGCGGGGTCACGAAGTCGGGCACGTAATTCGACCCCGACGTGAGCGCGAACAGGATGCCGAGGTCCCGGCCGTCGATCGCGGTCCGCGCCTCTTGGACCCAGGGCAGGTGGAGGGCGTGTCTGGCCGGGTTCTTGAGCGCCTTCATGGCGCTCATCACGAGCTCCCACGTCGGAGAGAAGGCGAAGCGGATCTCGGCCAGGTCCTCGGGAGAGAAGTGCAACCGAATCATGCCTGCTCCAGCGCCAGATCCGAGAACGAGCGGCGCCGGCGTGCTGAGCTGGATCGCCACGGCGACCCCCACGGCATGGACGCCGAGATCCGCGTCCTGATCGAACGCGCCCCCGAGCCAGCGTGCTCCGACTGCGAGCTGGAGCTGACGCAGGAGGCCGGATAGACCCTCAGTCCTCGCCCTGGTCGCGCGTGAACCCCGGCTCGCCGTCGAACTCCTGGAGCTTCTCGATGTGCATCCACCAGTGCGCGCTCGAGATCCGCACCAGCAGCTCGTGGACGTCCTCGTCCGAGAGGTCGCCCGGCTCCTCCTTGATGATGAACCGGCAGCGGAAGTGGTCGCCGGTCTCGGTCATCGCCCCGGTGGGCGGGAACACCTTCGTGCCCCGGCTCGAGATCATCTTGAGCGAGAGCTTCGTGTCGTGCGTCAGCTCCATCATCGACGAACCGAGCTCGGCGGCCGAGAGCGGCGACTCGACGAAGACGTCCAGACCCACCACGGATCGGCTCGCCGGCCGCACGTAGTCCGGGCGCGGGTCGATCTTCGGAAGCTGCAGCGGCTTGACATCGCGGATCGTCCAGGTCTGGGTGCGCTTGCCGAGGTTGCCGATGATCGCGTTGGTGTAGTCGGTGGTCGGCGTCCCGCGGTCGTACCCGAGCACGTCGCCCGTGAGCACCCCGGACTCGAGCGTGACGAACACCGCGTGCTCGATCGCCGCCGCCTGCTCGAAGAACCCGAGGTAGCGCAGCATCAGGACCGACGAAAGGATCACCGCGGTCGGGTTGATCACGTTCTTGCCGGCGTACTTGGGCGCAGATCCGTGGACGGCCTCGAAGATCGCCACCTCGTTGCCGACGTTCGCCGAGGGCGCGAACCCGAGCCCGCCGATCAGCGCCGAGGACAGGTCCGACAGGATGTCGCCGTTCATGTTGGTGGTGACGATCACGTCGAACTGCTCGGGCCGCTTGACGAGCTGGTGCGCGCAGTTGTCGACGATCACGTGCCACGACTCGAGTTCGGGGTAGTCCGGCGCGACGCGTTCGAACACGCGCTTCAGCGTGCCCTCGGAGAGCTTCATGATGTTGGCCTTGGTCGCACAGGCCACCTTCGTCCGTCCCTCACTCCGGGCGTACTCGAACGCGAACCGCGCGATCTTCTCCGAGCCCTTCTCGCTGATCAGCTTGAGCGCCTGGGCGACGCCGGGCGTCTGCAGGTACTCGATCCCCGCGTACAGGTCTTCGACGTTCTCCCGCACCATCACCAGGTCGATGCCCCGGCCGCTGTACGGGGTCGTCACGCCCGGCATCTCGCGCACCGGCCGGACGTTGGCGTAGGTCTCGAACAGCTTGCGGAGCGTGACGTTCGCCGACTTCTCGCCGAAGCCCACGGGCGTCTCGAGCGGCCCCTTGAGGGCGACACGCGTCCGCGAGATCGACTCGATCGTCTCGGGCGGGACGCCCGACGGCAGACCCTTCTTGAAGACCTCGGCGCCGGCTTCGCACTCCTCCCAGGTGATCGGCACGCCGGCGGCCTCGATGATGCGGCGCGCGGCGTCCACGCACTCGGGCCCGGTCCCGTCGCCGGGGATCAGCGTGACGACGGTCGGGTCGGACGGCGTCGCGGTCACGTGAGCTCCTTCGGGCCGAGGTGGGCGGTCATCCTAGCGCCGAGCCCTCTCGGCGACCGCAGCAGGTTGACGCGCCCAAGGTCGCGCCCGAACGGGCGACGATTGGTACCCTCGGGCGGTTCATGCGCTCGAACCCCACCCGCCCGCGTGTCCTCCTCGTCGCGCTCGCCCTGGCCGCGATGCTGGCCGCCGCCTGCACGGCGGCCTCGGGCGGCACGGCCGGGCCGTCGGGGTCGCCCTCGCCCGGTCCCGAGCTGACGAAGCTCGAACAGGCCAAGGCGCATCTCAAGCACCTGGTCTTCATCGTCCAGGAGAACCGCTCGTTCGATCACTACTTCGGGACGTTCCCGGGGGCCGACGGCATCCCGATGCGCAACGGGAAGCCGACGGTGTGCGTCCCCGATCCGATCGCCCACACGTGCGTCCGTCCCTACCACACGAGCGAACAGCTCCAACAGGGGGGTCCGCACGGCCAGCGTCACTCGGTGCTCGACGTCGACGGCGGGAAGATGGACGGGTTCGTCAGGACCGTGATCGACAGCCCGCTGTACTGCGCCGATCACCGCTCGGATCCGACGTGCGCGGGATACCTGGGGCCGCAGGGGCAACCGGACGTCATGAGCTACCACACCGCGAAGGAGATCCCGAACTACTGGCGATACGCGAAGGAGTTCGTCCTGCAGGATCACATGTTCGCGCCCGCGGACTCGTGGACGCTGCCGGCGCATCTGTTCCTGGTGTCGGCGTGGGCCGCCCATTGCACCGACCCTCGGGATCCGATGTCCTGCGCCTCGAACCTGTACCTGAACGATGAGTTCCTGACGATGCGCGCGCACCAAGACGTCCCGCTCTGGGCATGGACGGACATCACCTACCTCCTTCACGAGCAGGGGGTTTCGTGGGGGTACTACGTCGGCGACGGCACGTGTTTCTTCGACCCGTGCCCCGGTCATCCCCCTGAGAACACGGTCGCGCAGCAGAACCCGCTCCCCTGGTTCACGACGATCCGCGAGACCGGCCAGATGGATCGGATCCAGACGCACACCCAGTTCTTCCGGCAAGCCGCGAACGGGAGCCTGCCGTCGGTCTCGTGGGTCATGCCGTACAACGGGGTGGGGGAGCACCCCGCCTCGGGCGCCCCGATCTGGAAGGGGCAGCGACACGTCACCAACGTCGTGAACGCGCTGATGCGCGGCCCGGACTGGAACGAGACCGCGATCTTCCTCACGTGGGACGACTGGGGTGGTTTCTATGATCACGTCGAGCCACCGCGGGTCGATCTCAACGGCTACGGCATCCGCGTCCCCGGGCTGCTGATCAGCCCCTGGGCGCGAGCCGGCCTCATCGACTCCCAGACGCTGTCGTTCGACGCCTACCTCAAGTTGATCGAGGACCTGTTCCTGGACAGGGAGCGGCTCAACCCGAGGACCCTCAGCCGTCCGGACTCGCGTCCGACCGTCCGTGAGAATGCCTCGATCCTGGGGAACCTGCTGAAGGACTTCGACTTCACCCGGGATCCGATCCCGCCCCTCATCCTGGATCCCAACCCTTAGCGTGGCGCGACGCGCTCACGCATCGGACAGAGCGACGCCGGCTCGGTTCACCCAGTCCGTGGTAGCGATCCGCGGTAGCTGGCCCGCCTGGATTCGAACCAGGACTAACTGATCCAGAGTCAGCCGGGCTACCGTTACCCCACGGGCCAGTGGGTGACCTGCGGATATGCTACTCTCCACCATGGCACAGCGGTCGAACTCTCGATAACAGAGTGGAGCACCATGGGATCGGTCACGGCGGTCAGGGTAGCAGCGCCCACGCTCCTCGACGTGATCCCCTCGTTCGAGCGGCACCTTCGCGCCGAGAACAAGGCCGCTCGGACGATCCAGTCCTACACCGAGGCCGTCCGTAGGCTCCACGACTTCTGCTCGGCGAACGGGATGCCGCTCGAGGTCGTGAACATCACGTCGGAGTACATCGAGGCGTTCCTGGCCGATCAGCTCTCCCGGCTCCGGCCGGCGAGCGCCCGCGCCCGGTTCGCCTCACTCCGGCAGTTCTTCGCCTGGCTCGCCAGCCGCGACGAGCGGGAGATTGAGCGCTCACCGATGGAGAACCTGAAGCCGCCGAAGGTTCCCTCGGTCCCCGTCCCGGTGCTGTCGATGGAGCACCTGAAAGCGCTACTCCGCACGGTCGAACGTGATGGCGGCTTCTACGGCCGCCGGGATGCCGCGATCATCCGCGCATTCATCGACACCGGGTGCAGGCTGACCGAACTGTCAGAACTCCGGGTCGGTGACCTCGACCTCGACCTGGGGACGGCGACATTCATCGGCAAGGGCGGAGGCGAACGCCGCAACCCGCTCGGGTCGAAGTCGATCAGAGCGCTCGACAGGTACCTGAGGATCCGAGCCGGCCACCGCGACGCGGACAACGAGCACCTGTGGCTGGGACGGTCCGGGGCGATGACCTCCTACGGGATCGCAGAGGCCGTCAAGCGACGGGCTCTCGAGGCGGGGATCGGGGACATCCACGTGCATCAGCTCCGTCACTCCGCGGCGCACTACCTGCGCTTGGCCGGTGCCGACGACGATGCGGTTCTCCGGCTGATGGGTTGGAAAGACAGGTCGATGCTGCACCGCTACGGGGCGAGCGCCGCCGACGAACGCGCTCGAGAGGTTCATCGGCGGCTCTCGCCGGGGGACCGGCTGTGAACATCTGGTGCCGCCAGCACAACCAGCGACTCGCGGTTGTGCGTATTCACGTGGGTGACTGGCCCGAGTTCGTGACGCTTTCACCGCGGTGGAGGGCACGGCATTCCGCCGAAGTAGGACATCCGCAGGAGCGGGCTAACTCGTTCACGAACCTACGTGAGTGGACCCACCCAGACATTGTGGCGAAGGGATGCGGGCAATGCGGCTCCAGAACGCTCGAGGTGGCGGTGATCCTGGGGGCGTTCGAGGAAGGTCTCGACAAGCTCTCGCTTTAGCGTCCGAGCGGCATGCTAGTGTAAGTGTCACCTAGGCGCGAGGCGCCAGCACGCTGATGGGGGCATCAGCAGGACCGAGGAGGTCTGCTGGTGCCTTTGTCTTTGTCCCCGGAGCAGCGCGTGCTCCGCGCTCAGATCGCCGCCAACACGCGGTGGTCGAAGGAAGATCCGAAGGAAGGCACCAAGCTTCGGGCTACAGCAGCACGGCCCGTCGTCTTGGCTCACTTGATGTGTGGCCTCCTCATGTGTGGCCTCCTCGCGGCGATCGAATCGGGCCTATGAATGAGCCTCCCGCAGCATGCCGACGAGCACCGCTCGCAGCACCCGATCCTCCTCGCAGTCGATCAGCAGCTCGGCGAAGGCGTGGCTCTCTGGGTAGCCCCAGAACTCTCCGACCCGATCGGCCCGGTCGAAGTCCGACAGCATGAGGACGTGGAGGAGCTCGGCGCGGGAGCGGGACCGAGGGCGTTGACTCGTTTCCGTACGGAGGGGAGACTCGCGGAAGCCGGTGACGATGGACGACTGGTCGCTCGCCAAGAGGGCTAGGGACCTCCCTCGGCCGCGGCGATCACACCGCGCACCTCGTCCGCGATTCGGTCCGGGATGATCGGCTCCATGTAGTGGGGGACGTCGAGGATCAACATGGTTCCGGGCGACCAGAGGTCGACGAACCGCTGCTGCATCGTCCGGTACGCCTGCATCGATTCCTTCGTGACCGGAGACCACCAGGTCTCCGGGTGCTTGAGCGCGATGTAGGTGAGCGGGATCGCCGGCTCCCTGCCCTCGAGCGCCTGCGTCTGCTGCATGCTGTCCAGGTAGTCCATGTGCTCGGCGATGTCCTTCCACTCCTCGCCCGTCAGCAGGCCGTCGACCGGGTGGTAGTACGGGTCGATATCGACGTTCTCGCGCGGGAGCGTCGGGTCGAGGACGACCATCCCCTCGATGCCCTTGGGGTAGGTCACGGCGTAGTCGTACGCCACGAGCCCACCGAACGAGGCGCCGAGCAGCACGTACGGGCCGGGGACGTCTGCGGCCTGCAGGAGCGCGTGCAGGTCGGCGACGGCATCGTCGGCGGTCTGCTCGCCCGCCACCGTGCCGCTGTCGCCGACGTTCGCGCGGTCGTACCGGCAGACGCGGTAGTCGTCGCGCAGCGCGGTAGCGATCGGCGCGCCGTTGTTCCGGCCCCCGCCGCTGGGATCTTCGATTATCCCGTGGAAGTAGACGACCGTCGGCGAACCTTCCCCCTCGCACACCAGGAAGAGCGAGTGGCCGCCGACGTGGAACGACCCCTCGATGACCGATGCGTCGGTCGGCGTCGGGGTAGGCGATGGCACAGTGGCGTCGGGGGACGAGGACGCCACCGGGTCAGCGCCGCCCGAGCATCCAGTCAGCCCACCGGCGAGCAGGAGCGACAGCATGATGCTCCTTGTCTTGTTCCTCACGAGGGCACCCCCTTCATCCTCTGGGACCGGTCAAGGCCGAACCCCCCATATGAGCTACCGGGCAGGTTTCGAGGTGCAGGTATTTATGCGGTTCCCTGCTTCACCGCCTCCACGTACTCAGGGACCCGCAGCCTCCAGAGCCGGATCGACTCCTCGGTTGGGCGGCCGTACACCACCGTGAACCCCTCGGGGCGCGGCGGGATGGAGCGGCCGTACATCACCTCGAAGTCCCTCGGATACGTCGCAGCCACCCACTCGGCGAAGGGCGCCCTCATCTGAGACGCGAACTGATCGTAGTTCGGGTTCACCGCGGCCTTGACGATCTCTCCGTCACGAACCGTGAACACGAACGTGCTGCCGGTGAACGGACCCCGTCCGAGCTCGTCCGACCCGATCGCGTCGAAGTCGAACCCACAGACAACACTCGTTCCGGATCCGAACGGTACGGCCTGACACGAGGTGATCGTCAGCTGGAAGCGCTGAGCTTCGAGCAGGGCGAGCTCCAGGGCCAAGCCCTTCTCGTTCGCCGGCGCCGGTCGATCGACCAGCCGACAGGTCGGCATCGTCGGCCACTTGGGTCATCGCCGTCTCCGCGTCGAAAGCGCCGAACGCCGCGAGGAACCCGCGGACAACGTCCTCCGCCGTATCGGTCTGGTTCACCGTCGATGGCTCGTTGGCTGGCCTCTGCGTGTGGTTGGACGACCCGCCGCTGGTCACGAACCAGACCGCCGCCACGAAGACCGCGGTCCCAACGACACCCGCCGTGATCCGCTGGTTCCGGCGTTCGCGGTCGCGGCGGCGCAGGAAACTCTCCTTCGACAGGTGATCGGGCACGTCGTAGCGTGCCGCTGCGCGTTCGAATAGCTTGGTGTGCTCATTCATGTGGTCGATCCATCCTCGTCTTCAGGTCTCGGTGAGCGCGTTCGGCGTGCGTTCGAACTGTCGACGCGTCGATACCCAGCACCCGCCCTGCTTCCTCCGATGAGCAGCCCAAGAGATCGACGAGCACCACGGCCGCCCGCTGGCGGGGCGTGAGTGGTGCGAGGGCGCGAACCACCACGTCCTGCTCCTCGATGCCCGAGATCGCGTCGTCGATCGGCGTCAGGCCGATTGCCCGCTTGGCTGAGAGCGCGGACCGGCGATGCCAGGAACGGAAGGTGTTCATGGCCGTCCGGTAGAGATAGCCGGTCGGGTCCTCCATCTCGGCGACGCGATCCCAGCGCTCATACACCGACAGGAAGGCGTCCTGCGCGAGCTCCTCAGCCTCGAACCGGTTCCGGGTTACCAGGCAGAGCGCCCGGAAGAGCCCCGCCCTCTCACGCTCGAAGAAGCTGTCGAACTCCAGGTCCCAGTCGTCGGCGACCGCGGCCGACTCCGCGGGCTGCGAGGCGAGATGAAGGGCCCGTTGGTCCACGTCGCGTCATGAACGCACGAAGACCGCTAGGTGTCTACGCGGAATGAAGAATCCTGGACCGCCGGCTCGCCGTGCGTCATGGATTCATCGTTCAGCTTCCCGCAGCATCCCGACCAGCACTGCCCGAAGTGACCGGTCATCCTCGCAGTCGATCTTGACCTTGTAGTCGAGGGACTAACTGCCGATAGAGAGCGAGAGGCCGGGGTAGGGGGGATCCCGGCCTCTTCGCTGACTCGAACCGCGCTCACGCGACGAACCGACAGGCGTGCGACCCGAAGTTCCCGTGAGTGCGCTTCTCGGGCTCAGTATCGGCTGGGCGGCACGCGAACACGATTGGCCGAACGGCTAGTTCGGGGCAGTATCGGCCGGACGGCGTCGCCAACGCGATTGGCCGAACGGCTAGTTCGGGCCGCCGCCCCGGGGGAGGGCTCTCAGCCCGGCGTCCCGACCGATCGTTAGCGGTCGGCCTCCCGCAACATCCCGACGAGCACCGCCCGGAGCGTCCGGTCTTCCTCGCAGTCGATCAGGAGTTCGGCGAAGGAGCGACTCTGTGGGTAGCTCCAGAACTCTCCGATCCTGTCGGCCCGCTCGAAGTCCGGGAGCATCAGGACGTGGAGCAGCTCGGCGCGGGCTCTCTGTGCAGCCCAGTGGCCTGGCGTGACACCGAGACCGCTGACCCAATGCACGTCGTTGCCGCACTTAGAGCAGTTGAGAGAGGGTCCCGAGGCCGCCTTGCGGGCGTTGCCTCGCGGAAGTACCGTTCGGATGCCCGAGGCTCGCATGGTCTTCCTCGCCTCATCGCGTGCCCCACCGCCCGCCCGGATTCGGCATGCCTGCCCGCATCCAGCTGAGGAGGGGAAGCTCATGCGGAAGAAGCTTGTGCTCATCGTTGCGGGGTTGCTCGTGGCGGGCGCGGCGACGCTCGTGGCCTCAACGGCGTCGGCGGCAACCATGATCACTGTGGTTGAGCACGCGACGACGGACAAGGTGGCCGAGGTCGGGAAGAAGGGCGACAGCCCCGGAGACCTGCTGACCTTCCACAACAAGGTCTACGACGGGACCGACACCACCGTCGTGGGAAACGATCAGGGCTACTGCACCCGGATCAGTCCGAATCAGGGGTCGTGGGAGTGCATCTACACGACGTTCCTCAAGGATGGCTCGATCACCGTCGAGACGCCGTTCTACGACACGAAAGATAGCGTCGGCGCGATCACGGGCGGGACGGGTCTCTACGCCAGCGCCAGTGGAACCATCGACCTGCACTGCTTCGTGGACGGCGACATCGGCAAGTGTGATTTCGTCTTCAACATCGCCTAGACGTTCCTCAAGCGGCAGCCCGCACTGAGTGGGGCGGCTTCGCATAAGGGAGGCCGTCTCCTCGACGCGCGCCGCAAGGGTGGGGGCGATGTGAAGCGCCCCCACCTCGCCGCGTGTGGTCGGCTTCCCGCAGCATCCCGACGAGCACCGCCCGGAGCGTCCGGTCCTCCTCGAGGTTTCCCGGCTACCCGGCCGGCATCAGCCGTGACATCATTGCCGGCTCCACGTACACGAGCTCGGCCCCGGGCGAGCGCTCGAGAACCTCATGCGCCCGGGCGAACATCTCGTTCTGGCGTCGGACCAGGGCCTCCTCCATCTCCTCAGGATCGTAGGCCTCCACCACGGCCCAGTGATCCTGGAACTCCCTCACCGAGGAGGCGTGGGTCCGCAGCTCGAACCGGCGGCGCTCTTGGAGGACGAAGACGCCCCGTCCAACGACCGTCGCGACCGCTTCCTCCGCAGACCTGGAGTCATCCTCATAGTCGAAGCCAGGATCGTCCTCCCGGAACGACGGCTCCCCGTTCGACCAGATCTCGACGAACGGGACCTCGAGGGCTGGATGGATCTCGATCAGCGTGCCGGGCAGCCTCAGCAGCCGGTGGATCTGCTCAAGGGCATGGACCATGCCCTCCTGCTCCATTCAGCAGAGCGACCAGGACAGCAGCCCCACGTCGAACACGTCGGCGTCGCTGGCGGCGGCGAAGTCCTCAAAGGCCACGTGCCGGAAGTCGATCGAGAGGTCCATCGAGCGGAGCCGTTCGTTCGCCCGCTCGATCGCGTCCTCGAACGGATCGATCGCCGTGACGTGGGCGGCTCGGTCCGCGTACCGCCAGGTGAGCCGGCCGTCGCCGCATCCGATCTCCAGGACCTCACGGCCCTCCAGCTCGACGAGGTCGAACAGGGCGTCGGTCTCGTGCCCTTCTGGGTCAGTTCGGACGGTTATCTCGCCTCCCGATTCCTCCGTCTCGAACGCAGGTTAGCGGCCAGCCTCTCGCAGCATCCCAACCAGCACCGCCCGAAGCGTCCGGTCCTCCTCGCAGTCGATGAGCAGCTCGGCGAAGGCGCGGCTCTCCGGGTAGCCCCAGAACTCTCCGATCCGATCGGCTCGGTCGAAGTCGGGGAGCATGAGGACGTGGGGCAACTCGGCGCGGGGAGCGGGGCCGAGGGCATCCAGACGCTCCCGTAGCCGGCGCTCGAGCTCGTCGGGTCTCACGGCTGACCGCTTCCCACCGGGACATGCGTTCCCAGGTAGCAGATGGGTAGCAGCACAACCGCAACATTGGGGAGTGGTGCGACATGGTGAAGTACCGCTGACCTGGGCATTCGCTGTTTCCGCAGGTCACTCGATATGCCCGGCGTTCCTTGACGCGGAAGAGGCCAGAGGTTCGATTCGCAGCTCGGCGATCCTTGACGCTCGGGGCTGGCGCCTCAGCCAGCGCTTGAGCGTCTGATGGAATCGCTCCACCTTGCCGCAGGTCTGCGGGTGGTAAGGGGAGGAGTGGTGCAGCCTGATCCCCAGCCTGTCGGCTTCCACCTCGATCGCGCACCTGCCGCCACCCCGGGGAGCCGCGGTGAACACCGCGCCGTTGTCCGTGAGCAGCGAGGCCGGAAGGCCGTGCGCGGCAGTGGCGACGTGGAAGCTCGCCACCACGTCGGCCGCCTTGAACACGACCAGCGCGTCCGAGCCCACCAGGAACCGGGAGTGGTCATCGAGTACGTTGAAGATCTCCACGTCGGTCCCGTCTTCAAGCGCCCAGTGCGTGATGTCGGCCTGCCACCGCTCGTTCGGCATCGCCGCCTCGAACCGGACGAAGGAGCTTCTCGGCCGCTTCTGCGGCTGCGGGGTGACGAAGCCTCGCCGAGACAGGACCCGCCAGATCGTCGAGACCGCCGGAGCGGTGCCGTGGCGGCGCTGCAGGTGCACCGCGATCGTATGAGCGCCCGCGTCCAGGCCCTGATCGGACAGGTGCTTGCGCAGCTCGACGATCTCTTGCTCGAGCGCCTCGCAGATCTGGTGCGGGCTCGCCTGCGGACGACGTGATCGCGGCTCGAGCCCGGCCTCACCCTCAGCCACGAACCGCCGGACGAGCTCGTGGACCCACCGCCTGGAGACCCCGTAGTCCCGCGCCACCTCGGCCTTGGGCCGCCGCTCGACCAGGACCGCCGTGACCACCAGCCTCGCCATCGACATCCCCCACCCCCGTGGTCTGAGGTGTGAACGATGTCGCGAGACAGGTGTGAACTATGTCGTGAAACCAGACAATCTAGCGCCCACGACGAACGACCAGGCACGCGCCCGACTGCCCGGGGACGCGTGATCAGCCGGTCACCGTGAGCTGCCCCGTGTGATTGAGCCTCACGTGGAAGGCGCAGTAGAACGTGAGCGATCCGCTCTGCGGGAACGTCACCGTCACCGTAGCGCTCTCTTGCGGGAGGATGTCCTTGTCGATGCCTTGCTCGGGGAGCGTGATGTTGTGTCGGATGACCCCGTTCTTGGCCGATTTCGCCTTCTCTCGGTTCTGGATCGTGAGCTGGAGTGATTGGCCGGGCGCCCCGACGAGGCTCGAGGGCGAGAAGTGGAGCATGAGCAGACCATGCACGATGGAATGATGGGCTTCGATCGTGACAGAGTCTAGGTTCGCCACGTCCTTCTGGCCGAAGAAGTTCGTCGGATGCAGATCGGGAAGCAGTGCCACGTCGCCCACCTTCGCTTGCTCGACGGAAGGGATGGCCGTCCATTCGCGCTCGACCGCCGACTTGCGGAGGTAGCACTCGTCCTCCAAGTGCGTGAGCGAGAGGACCCCAGCTTGGAGGGTCCACTCGTACTCGCCGTCCGCGACACAGTCTTCAGAGGTCAGGGTGAGCCGATCTCCCGAGACGGAGAAGGTGCCCGAGCGCATCGGGATCGGGCCCGCGCTCCATCCGCCGTCTAGGAACCGAAGCCCGGCCGGACCGATTCCGTACGTGCCGTCGATGGGACTGGACTCTGCCTCCGCACTTGTCGTAGTCCCTCCCGATTCCCTCGACGAGGTGGAACACGAAACGGCAACCACAAGCAGTAGGAACGCTGTCAACGTTGCGAGCGCGAGAGCCCTATGCCGATCTGTCCTCAGAGCCGACCTTCCATCCTTCGCCGCAGTGGGGGAGAGCATGTCGCAACGTCACCATGCAAGAAGGGTGCTCTGCGCGTTTGCCCAGGTCAAGATGCAGTATTGGGCATGTCAAAGTTGCAACTAGCGAGCCCAACTAACTCAGCGTGTCTCGCTCGTCGCTGACGTGCAAAAGCGCTGATGGGCACACCGTTCGCCGGGAAATACTCCAGAGTCAGCCGGGCTACCGTTACCCCACGGGCCAGTGGGGGTCCGATGGTATCAGGAGGCCTGACCGTTCACGGGGAACGTCTCGAGTCCGGGCGGCACGTCCGCTCGGAACGATCGCACGATCCGCTCGAAGTCGTCGCGTTCGTCGTCCCAGCCACCGGGCGGGAAGATCGCGACGATCAGATAGCCCGTCGTCCCGTCGCCGAGTGTCATCGCCGCGGCGACGCTGGAGGTGACCTCGTCGCCCTGATCGATGTCCGCGACGATCAGTCGCGCGGGGTCGCCGTCCACCCGCGTCGGATCGTCGATCGTGACGTCGACGATCGGGTCGCCGGTCAGGAAGTAGAGCGCCATCTCATCGAGGTCGTCGAAGCCGTCGGCCGTCACGGCGAAGGCCTGATAGACGGTCTGGTCCGGTTCGCCCTGTGCTGCCACGTCGATGCCCCCGAACGCTCCGGAGGCGGGGGAGGGGCTCGGCGCGGGCGGGCTCGAGACCACGCCGGTGAGCAGACCCGGACCGCTCTCAGCCGGCTGCGCCGGGGTCACGGTGATGTCGTTGGCCGCCGGCAGGTTCAGCGCGAACAGCCCCTGCTCGTCGTAGTAGCGGGCGAACTCGCGTCCGGAGTCATGCGCGCAGGCCATGCATGGAAGGAGCGTGATCAGGGAAACGAGTAGCGTCGGAACCCTTCTCATGGGCAAGATGGTTGCACGCCAACGCGGCATTGACCAGCGGCCCGTCGTGTGCGTACGGTGCCGGAGCGGATCCTGGGGGTGGCGACGTGAACAAGAGCGGACTGATCGCGGAGGTTGCGAAACGCACCGGCGCGAGCAAGGCGGACGTCGGTCGCATGATCGATTCGTCCATGGACGTGATCCGGGAGTCGGTGTCGCGTGGTGAGCGGGTCTCGTTGGTCGGGTTCGGTACCTTCGAGCGCAAGCGCAGGAACAAGAGGATCGCGCGGAACCCACGCAAGCCGATGACCCCCATCGTGGTGCCGGCGCGCGACCTGCCGTGGTTCACCGCCGGCAAGGAGTTCCGAGAGATGGTCGCGTCCAAACGGCGACGCGTTCCCGCCAAGCGCTAGGCGTTCGAAAGGCCGCCGCTCGTCGCGGCGCCGTGCTACAGCGTCACGATCTGCAGGTTCCTCGCGACCTTGCGTCCGGCCTCGTCCACCAGGTCGAACCTGACGCGTTGCCCGATCCGCAGCGAGCGCAGGCCCGAGCCCTCGACCGACACGGCGTCGATCGCCACCTCGGTGCGGTCGTCCATCAGCAGGCTGCCGATCCGCTCCTCGCCCTCGAAGTCCTTGATCGTCCCTTGTGGCATCGAGCCCTCCCAGCTACGCGCGCAGGCGCGCGCCGAGATCCATCTGGAGGCAGACCTCTCGGGTCCGCCCTCGCCGGCCGTCGGCCAGCAGCGTGAGGATATCGTCAGGTCGATCGACGTCGAACGACAGCTCGCGGCGCTCGACGATGGAGACGGGGAGGCCGCGCGCCTCGGCGAGCTCCACGTGTCGTCGGAACGAGTCGGGCCCGAACCTGGCGGGGATCGCCCGCGGTGGGCGTCGCAGGAGCAGGCTGGTTCCCGATCCGTCCGCCGAGCGCGCGAGGACGACCGCTCCGAGCGTCCGAAGGGCCTCGTGGAGCGTGTCGACGGTGACGAGCGGAACGTCCGCCGGCAGCACCGCGAGCGCGCTCGCGCCGTCCTGCTTCGCCTTCGTCTCGACCTGCCGGATCGCGTTCGCGAGCGGAGGCTTGGCCTCGGAGATCGGGCGGGCTCCCCGGCCGGCCGCGATCTCGAGCGCCACCTCGTCGGGCGAGACGACCCAGGTCTCCCAGCCGGGCACGGAGAGTGCCGCGTCCAAGACGTCCTCGAGCATCGCGAGCGTGAGCGCGCCGCGCTCGAGCCCCGTCAGGGCGGGGGACAGCCGCGTCTTCGCGCGCGAGAGCGACTTCACGGGCACGGCCACGACGCGCATGACCAGAGGCTAGTACCCCGGCGGCGTATCGAACGCCGGACCGTCCGATCGGCCCGCGGAGCTACGCGGTAGCATCGCCGCCCCGAAGGAGGCGCGTCGTGGAACCGTGGTACCGAGCGGCCGAGCTCGCGTTGGTCCCGCCCCTCCAGCTGTGGTTCAACTGGCGATTGGAGGGGCTGGAACGGGTTCCCGCGGAGGGGCCGGCGATCGTCGCGGGGAATCACCTCTCGTACCTGGACCCGCTCGCGCACGGTCTCTTCGTGGTGAGGGCGGGACGCCGGCCCCGGTTCCTCGCCAAGCAGGAGCTGTTCGACGTGCGGTTCGTCGGGACGGTGCTGCGAGGGGCGCGCCAGATCTCGGTCCAGCGCGGGACGGGCGACCGGTCGCCGATCGACGACGCGGCTCGCGCGGTCGAGCAGGGCGAGGTAGTCGTGATCTACCCGGAGGGGACGACCACCACGACGAACGAAGACTTCTCGCCGGGCCGTGGCAGGACCGGCGCCGTCCGGCTGTCCGTCGCCACCGGGATCCCTATCCTCCCGGTCGCCACCTGGGGAGGTCAGTTCGTGTGGCGGAAGTCGGGACGCCAGAGCCTCGCGTTCGCGCGGCCGATCTGGGTGGCGGCGGGCGAACCGTTCGATCCGACCGAACGGTTGGAGGGCGAGCCGGACGGCCGGGCGCTCCGCGCCCTCACGGACGACCTGATGGGCGAGCTCGGCACGCTCGTGGACGACCTCCGCGAGCGATATCCCGCTCGCTGGACCCCGGGGTAGGCTGAGGTCCGTGCCGAGCGACCACCCGCACGAACGCGGTCGAGGGTTCGCCACGCGTGCGATCCACGGCCAGGCGCTGCCACCCGTGGACCAGGACACACCCAGCGTCCCGATCTTCCAAACCTCGACCTTCCGCTTCGACACCTCCGACGAGTTCGCCGAGACGATCAACTTCCGCCGGCCCGGCTTCACCTACACGCGCGGCTACGGGAACCCGACGCTTCTCGCGTTCGAACGGGTGATGGCCGAGCTCGAGGGGACCGAGTCGGCGCTGTCGTTCGCGTCGGGGATGGCGGCGATCCACACGGTCGCCACGACCCTGGCCGCGAACGGGGACACGATCGTGGCCAGCAACGAGCTGTACGGCGGCACCTACTCGCTGTTCGCGGACGTGCTGCCGCGCTACGGGATCGACGCGCGGTTCGTGGACCCGCACGATCCGGACGCGGTCCGGGCGGCGCTGCCCGGCGCGGCGATGCTCTACGTCGAGACGATCGCGAACCCCAACGTGACGGTGTCCGACCTCGAGGCGCTCGGACCGCTCGCGTCGGCCGCCGGCGTCGCGAGCGTGGTCGACAACACGTTCGCGTCGCCCTACCTGTGCACCCCGGCGTCGTTCGGGTTCGACTACGTCCTGCACTCGGCGACCAAGTACATCGGCGGCCACAACGATCTGATCGGCGGCATCGTCTGCACGTCCGAGGAGCGGATGGCGGCGCTGCGCTCCACGGTGATCGAGACCGGTGGGACGCTCGCACCGCTCGAGGCGTGGTTGTCGATGCGAGGCCTGTCGACGCTGCAGGTGCGGATGGACCGCCACTGCCGGACGGCGCTCGAGCTCGCCGGGTGGCTCGAGCGCCACCCGAAGATCCAGGCCGTGCACTACCCCGGGCTCCCGTCCCACCCGCAGCACGAGGTGGCGCGTCGGATGCTCCCTCGCGGGTTCGGCGGGATGGCGGCGTTCGAGGTCGCGGGCGGGGTCGAGGCCGGCCAGCGCTTCTGCGACGCGCTCGAGCTGATCTGGGTGGCCGCGAGCCTCGGCGGGATCCATACGCTCGTGTGTCACGCCGCCTCGACGACCCATCGGCAGCTCGACGCCGACGCCCGTCGGGCGGCCGGCATCGCCGACGGCCTGATCCGGCTGAGCGTGGGTCTGGAGGACGTCGAGGACCTGATCGAGGACGTCGAGCGCGCGCTGGAGAAGGTGTGAAGCGGCGCGTCGCCGTCGTCTTCGGGGGTCGCTCGGCCGAACACGAGATCAGCGTGCTCTCGGCCCGATCCGTGATCGACGCCCTCGACCCGGACCGGTACGAGGTCCTCTCGATCGGGGTGACGAAGGAGGGTAGGTGGGAACTCCTGTCGGCGGGTCCGCCGGCACTGCCCGCTGGGACGTCGCCGGAGGCGCTCGCCGACGTCGCGCCGGGTTCGGGCACCGAGATCGCACTCGACCAGGAGCCGGGTTCCCAGGCGCTGGTGTCCGGGGACGGTTCGCGAACGACGATCGACGTGGTCTTCCCGGTGCTGCACGGCCCGTACGGGGAGGACGGGTCGATCCAGGGCTTCCTCGAGATGGCCGGCGTGCCCTACGTCGGTTCGGGCGTGCTGGCCTCGGCCGTGGGGATGGACAAGGCGGTGCAGAAGGTGCTGTTCGCCGCCGGGGGGATCCCCGGCGTGCCGTACGAGGTCGTGCACGAGCGCGACTGGGAGGAGGACCCCGAGGCCGTCGAGGCGCGCGCTTCTCACCTCGGGTACCCGTTGTTCGCCAAGCCGGCGGCGCTCGGGTCCTCGATCGGGATCGAGCGGGTCGATGACCCGTCGCGGCTGCGCGGCGCCCTGGAGACGGCCCTCCGGTTCGGCCGCAAGGCGGTGCTCGAACGCGCGGCCACCGGCGCGCGCGAGCTCGAGGTCTCGGTCCTGGGCAACGACGACCCGGTGGCCTCGGTCGCGGGGGAGATCGTCCCTCGGGGGCACGCGTTCTACGACTTCGACGCAAAGTACCTCGACGAGCACGGCGCGGAGCTGGTGATCCCGGCCGATGTCTCACCGGGGACGCTCGAGGAGCTCCAGCGTCTGGCGGTCGCCGCGTTCCGGGCGATCGACGGGGCGGGGATGGCGCGGGTCGACTTCTTCCTCATGCAGGACGGGCGCGTGTTGGTCAACGAGGTGAACACGATCCCGGGGTTCACCGGCATCTCGATGTACCCCCGGCTGTGGGAGGCCTCGGGCCTGCCCTACCCCGAGCTCGTCGACCGGCTGATCGAGCTCGCGATCGAGCGCCACGAGGCCGAACGCAAACGAGGAACGGGGATCTGACGCCGGCCGACCGAAGCCGGCTCGCGTCTACAGGTGGACGACGGGGCAGGTCAGCGTCCGGGTGATCCCCTCGACGCCCTGGATCTTCGCGACGACCAGCTTGCCAAGCTCGTCGACGTTCTTCGCCTCGGCGCGCACGATCACGTCGTAGGGGCCCGTCACGTCCTCGGCCTCGGCGACGCCGGCGATGTCGCGGACCTCCTTGGCGACCTGGGCGGCCTTGCCGACCTCGGTCTGGATCAGGATGTAGGCCTGGACCACGCTGGACCTCCCTCGTTCGCGAGACGCTCATGCTATGCGGGCACCCCGAAGCCCGACAAACGCCTCCCCTCGGAGCTCCGCGGTGCAGAAACACGCGATGAGCGACGCGCGGATCGGGTTCGAGATCGCCGGCTACCGGATCGTGTCGGTGCTGGGGCAGGGCGGCACGGGAACGATGTGCGTCGCCGAGCAGACCTCGCCCAGCCGGAGGGTAGTCCTCGGCCCCGGCCGCTCTGGGTGCTGCTCGCGCGGGCGAAATGACGTTCGGACCATAATCGAGGTATGGCCTCCGGGAAGAAGAGGCGCACCAAGCGCGACGCCGATCCGCTCGCCGCGTACCGGCGCATACGAAAGCCGATGCCGCCGCCCGAACGGATCGTGCCCGACAAGCGGCGCGAGCTCGAGGACGAGGAGGCGCACCGCGAGATCGAGGAGGAGCGGTGATCTTCGCCGACCGAACGGACGCTGGCGAGCGGCTCGCGGATGCGCTCCGGCACCTCGGACCCAAGGCAGTGGTGCTCGCGATCCCGAGAGGCGGCGTGATCGTCGGCGACGTGGTCGCGCGAGAGCTCGGCGCGCCGCTGGACGTCGTCGTCCCGCGCAAGGTGGGGGCGCCGGACAACCCCGAGCTCGCGATCGGCGCGGTCGCACCCGGCATCCGGGTGTTGGATCCGAGGATGGTGCGCGCGCTCGGCGTGAGCGAGCGCTACCTCGAACGGGAGATCGCCGCCCAGGAGGCCGAGATCGAACGCCGGCAGCACGCCTACCGCGGCGGCCGCCCGCCGCAAGCGATCGAGGGTCGGGTCGCCGTCGTGGTCGACGACGGCGTGGCGACCGGCAGTACGGCCGTGGCCGCGCTCCGATGGGCGCGGGCGCAGGGCGCCGAACGGGTCGTGCTCGCGGTGCCGGTGGCGCCTCCGCAGACGCTCGGGCGCCTGCGTGCCGAGGCCGACGAGGTCGTCGTGCTCGAGACGCCGCAGCCGTTCCTCGCGGTGGGCGAGTGGTACCGGGACTTCGATCAGACCACCGACGAGCAGGTCGTCTCGACGCTCGCCCGCGCGGCCGGCACGCGCGCGTGAGGATCTTCGAACTCGTGGTTGCGGGGCTGTTCGTGTTCGGTGGCCTGCGCGCGATCTGGTACTGGGGCCGCCGGCCGTTCGAGGGTACCGACGTCGTCGACCACCTGCTCTACGCGCTGTACCTGACGGGCCGGATCGGCCTGTGGTTCGCGTTCGCGGGCTTCTTCCTGATCTACGCCTCGATCCAGGTCCAGGGCCGTGCGGCGTTGGACGATCTCGAGGCGTTCCGTTGGTACCTGATGGTGCCGCTCGTCCTCGCCGCCATGCAGCTGCTGGGCGGGTGGTTCCTCGGCCGGCGCTCGCCGGCGGACGAGACCTGAGGTCTACCCGACCGCCTTGACGATCTCGGGCGTGAGCTCGGGGAACCCTTCGAGATGCGCGACGCGTTCGGCCTTGAGGCGATCGACGATCTCCCGATACTCCTGCAGGCGCCCCTGCCGCTCGTAGAACCGACGCGGTTGCAGGAGCTCGGCGTCGTCGAGGTCCGGGACCGACTCGGCAACCTGGTAACCGAAGTCCTCGTCCTCGGTCCACGAGATCGAGCGCTCGGCGATGCCCTTCACGCAGGCCGAGGTGTGTGGGATCTTCACCTTCTTCGAGCGATCGTCGTCGTCGCCGCCCCCGACGCGCCCGGTGTTCAGCAGGTAGGTCTCGATCGGGTGCGTCGCGAGCAGCTCGAGGATCCGGTTGCCCTGCAGCCCGTGCGGCAACGGGAAGAAGGGGTTCGTGCCGGGGACCCGCAGGAACTTGCCGGCCTCGGACGCGCCGCCGGCGGAGGTGCCGGTCGTCTCGCCGAGCATGAAGTAGGCGGCGGCCTGCTCCTGATCGAGCTTGGCGATCGCGGGGATGATGTTCTCGTTCCGGTTGAGGATCAGCAGGTAGTCCACGGTCCCGACGTCCATCGCGTCGCGGGACCGGGCGAGGTCGTCCATGCGGAACACCGCGCGCCCGTTCTGCGTGTAGCGCTCCTCGAAGAAGTTCACGTTGCTGTCTTCGTCCTGGTACACGTTCTCGAGGTAGGTCGTCGGCTTTACGACCGCGTTGTAGATGTTGGGCTCGAGGTCGGGATCGAGGCTGAACGTCTTCGCGAAGCACCCGTTCTCGGTCCCGTAGGGCTTGCCGCCGGGCATGAGCGCGACGAAATCATCCTGCACGGGCAACGAGTCGTTCTGCGTCGTGAACGTGGTGGTTGTCTTCCCGGTGCCCGAGAGCCCGATGATCATGAACACGCTCTCGCCTCCGGCCGTCGGGACTACCTTCAGCCCGGCGTGCAGCGCCAGGCCGCCGAGGTCGTAGACCTTTGCGTTCCACATCCGCAGGCCGCCCTTCTTCGACTCGCCGAAGTAGTCGGAGTTCAGGATGCGGGTCACGCCGTGCTCGAGATCGACGGCGATCACGCGGTCGTCCGGGTAGCCGGGCGCCTCGAGGTTCGGGGTGTAGATCACGTGCACCTCTGGCTCCCCGCCCGCCCCGTCGCGATCGTCGCGCGGGAAGTAGAGCTTCTGCTGCATCCCGGCGATGTTCGCGTTCGCCTGCTCGATCGTGAGGCGCGCCCGCGTCCGGAAGGTCGGATCGTTGCCGATGAAGCCGTCGATCACGATGACGTCCTTGTCGCGGAGGTAGTCGTCCTGGAGCCGGGCGATCTGCTCGAACGCCTCATGGGTCATCGTCTTTCCGCTCGAGCGTCCGGCGACCACGTACGTGCTGCCGGAGCTCCGCGACGTGACTCGGGTCTGGACGTTCACGTTGCCGAACTCCGTGACCCGGCATTGCGGCATCGCCTCGGTGAAGCGACGGAGCTCGTCCGCGGATGGGTTGTCGTGGACCGTGCGTGCCTCGACCTTCAACCGTGTGCTCCTTCGTCAGGGAAGCTCGCGAGCTCGGGCACGCTCGGAGCGGCCCTATCCTACCCAAGGCGAGGCGCCCGACCGCCGGAGCGACGGCCGGCGCCGCCGGCGTCGGAGCACGGCAGAGGAACGGGCCGAGGAAACGGGAAGGTACCCATGGAACTGTCCGAAGACGAGCTGATCAAGGCCGTGGCGCGCCTGCTCTCCGGGAGCGAGCCGGGCGTCGTGGTCGGTCTGGGCGACGACGCCGCGGTCGTCGAACCCGGCGCGGGACAGCTCGTGCTCACGACGGACCTCCTCGCCGAGGGCGTGCACTTCGAGCGCGGATCGATCTCGGCGCGGGACCTCGGCGCCAAGGCGATCACCGTGAGCGTCTCGGACGTGGCGGCGATGGCGGCGAGCCCCCGTTACGCGCTCGTGGCGATCGCGGCTCCGGGCGACGTCGACGCGGCCTGGGTGGTGGAACTGGTCGGCGGGATGCGTGACGCCTGCGCGGAGTACGCGCTCGCGCTCGTCGGCGGCGACACGAACCGGGCGGACCTCGTCGTCGTCTCGGTGGCGGTGGTGGGGGAGGTCGCCCCGGGCCGCGCGGTGCTGCGCTCCGGCGCCCGCGTGGGGGACCGGATCGTGGTGACCGGCTGGCTCGGCGCGGCGGCGGGCGGCCTCGCGCTGTCCCGGGCGGCGTCCGGCCGAGCGGCCGACGCCCTTTCGCAGCCGTGGGGCCGCGCGCTGATCGAGGCGCTCGAGCGACCCGTCGCGCGCGTCGGCGAGGGGCAGGTGCTCGCGCGCGTCGGCGCGACCGCGATGATCGATCTGTCCGACGGCCTGTCGACCGACCTGTCGCGACTGTGCGAGGCGAGCGGCGTCGGCGCGCGCGTCGTCCTGGGCGCCGTCCCCGTCGCCGAAACCCTGTCGAGGGGCGCGGAGATGCTCGAGGTCGACGCCACCGCGCTCGCGCTCTCCGGAGGCGAGGACTACGAGCTGCTCGCGACGCTCCCGGGGGACGCCGTCGAGGCCGCCCGCGTGGACCTGCGAGCGGGGTTCGGCGTCGATCTGTCCGAGATCGGCGAGATCGTGGAGGGATCGGCCGTCGTGGCCGTGGACGCCGACGGCCGGACGGCGCGGCTCGCACCGTCGGGATGGGATCACTTCGCGCACGGGTAGCCTGGGTCTCGTGGACGACGACCTTCGACCGCCACGACCCAGAGTGCTCTCGATCGCCGGCTCGGACTCGGGCGGCGGCGCCGGGATCCAGGCCGACCTGAAGACGTTCAGCGCGCTCGGCGTGTTCGGGATGACCGCGATCACCGCCGTCACGATCCAGAACACCCTTGGCGTCAGCGGCTACGAAACGCTCCCGCCGCAGGTCGTCGCCGACCAGATCCGCGCGGTCGTCACGGACATCGGGGTCGATGCGGCCAAGACCGGGATGCTTGCCTCCGCGCCGATCGTCGAGGCGGTCGCCGGGGCCGTCGCCGAGACGGCGATCCCGAACCTCGTCGTGGATCCGGTCTCGGTCTCCAAGCACGGCCATCGTCTGCTGGACGAGGACGCGGTCGGCGCGCTCCGCGAACGCATCCTGCCGCTCGCCACGCTGGTCACGCCCAACCTGCCCGAGGCAGCCGTCCTGGCCGGGTTCGACGTGACCGACCGCGACCTGATGCAGGACGCCGCCGAAACGATCCAGGCGATGGGGCCGGAAGCGGTCCTGGTCAAGGGCGGCCACCTCCCGGGCGCGACAGGCGCCGACGATCTGTTCTTCGACGGCGACCGGATGGCGTGGATCGCGGGGGAGCGGATCGAGACGGCGAACACGCACGGGACCGGTTGCACCCTGTCCTCGGCGATCGCCGCCCACCTCGCTCGGGGCGACGAGCTCCTCGACGCGGTTCGCGAGGGGAAGACGTTCGTCACCGAGGCGATCCGGGCCGCGCTCCCGTCGGGCGGCGGGATCGGGCCCGTCGATCAACTCTGGGGGATCGAGACGCAGGGAGCGCGCCGGCTCGCCTGCTGATCGTCAGACGAAGTTTCGACGGGTTCGATCAAGATCGTGTTGGGGGTGCGCCGAGACGTCTAGACGGCGCGCTGGACCTTGCCGGCCTTCAGGCAGCTCGTGCAGACGTGCAGGCGCTTGGGCGTGCCGTTCACGAGGGCGCGGACGCGCTGCACGTTGGGGTTCCACCGCTTGGGGGAGCGGCGGTGCGAGTGGGAGACCTGCATGCCGAAGAACGGCTTCTTCCCGCAGATGTCGCAGACGGCGGCCATGGCCCACCGAGGGTAGCAGACCTCTTGAGCCCGCCCGCCAACCCCGCAGCACGCAGACCGGCGCGGTGCATTTGCCAAGGGGGATGAAAGGGCGTCAACTATACGCAGCCGACCGTTGGAAGGGGGTCGTATGGTCGCTGATCCCGCGTTGGATCCGGGCCTCGGCTCGGTCGAGAGTGCCGCCCTATCCTCCGACGCCTACGTGTTCTACACGGACACCTCCGGGAAGGTAGGTCCGTTCGACCCGAGGGCCAATCCCGCATACCGGTTCCTGGCCGATCTCGAGCCCTGCACTGATGGCTGGAAGTGGACCGCGTTCGCGGTCGTCGAGGTGGATGACTTGCTCAGCCTGCCGCAGGTCGCCAACCAGATCACCGTAGATCCTGACCCCCCAGACGAGACCGCCACCCCAGCCAAGTTTGGACCCCTCCACATGCGCCGGACGAGGCACTTCCCGTACTTCGGCTTCGCTCGGCTCAGGGTCGAACTGCGCCGCGCCGAGGAGGTGCTAAGCGCGATCAACGAGGACACGACTGACGGGTACAGCGGGTCCGCGATGGTCAGGGGGAAGAAGTTCCAGGTCATCGTCGAGCTTGGAGCGGATTCGCCCGAGAAGGTCTGCGAACGTTTGAAGGCGCTCCAGGATGTCTCAGGTGTCGCTCGGGAGGGGGTTGAGGCCGCGCAGGTGACCGGCCAGCAGTACGTTTACAAGGGCAGCAAACGGAAGGTTGGCGAGCCCGAAGAGACGTCCTAGCTCAGCCGCTCGGCGAGATCCTCGGCCAGTGACGACTCCCGCTCGGACCGCAGACGATCCAGGACGGGACGGGCTCCGGCCAGCAGCTCCCAGGCGGCTTCCTCGCGCCCATCGTCGGCGAGCACCTCGGCGAGTGCCAGGGCCGTACGCGCGGCCTCCCAGCCTGCCCCGAGCTCGGTGAAGCCGCCGAGAGCCCTCGCCAATAGCTCGCTCGCGTGCGCACGGTCATCCCACGCCCGGGCCGCCAGCCCCTCGAGCCGGTCTGCGAAGCAGGGGAGGGCGAGGAGCTCGGCTTCCTCGGCGTGCGCCCGGGAAGCGTCGACGACTCCTGGCACCTCATCCCAGGCCTCCTGTTGAGCCAAGATCTCGCAGCGAGCTTCCAGGACGATGCCTCTCGCGTACCCATGCCACAGTGTCTGCGGCAGGTCGAGCGCGGCGCGCGACCGGACGAACACACCCCTTCGAGCCAACAGCAACGCCTTCCACACTGCGAGTCCAGCCGACGGACGCGCCTCCTCCCCTTCCAACCACTCGATCACCTCGAGGATCCGATCCGCCTCGGCCTGTTCGCCCCGAATCTCATGGACGAAGGCCGCGGCTCCCAGGTGATCCGAGGCGAACCCGGGCGGCTGCCCCCTCCGGTCGCCCAGGAGGTCGGCGATCAGCGAGACGTCCCCGAAGAACGTCTCCCACTCACCCAACCTGCAGCGGGCCACAGCCCGCCAGTCCAGGCAGTACAGGGCCCAGTTGGGGGCGGTCGCGAGGGTAGCCTCGACGCCCCGATCGGCGTAGCGCTCGGCGTCGCGGTATCGGCCGATGTGGTACGAGGACCAGGACGCCATCGCGTAGATGTCGCCGAGCTCCGCCGGGTCCGTCAGCGAACCTGCCAGATCGAGTCGCCGTTCGACCAGGCGTCCGTGCGGGCCGTAGAGACCTCGGTCCTCGTAGAACTGACCGACCCCGTCGAGCGCCGCCGACGCCAGGTCGGGTCGCTTCAATCGTAAGGCCATGGCCGAGGCCTGCTCGCCCGACTCCCTCGCGTCGAGCTCCTCCTGCTCGGTCCCACGACCCTCACCCAACGAGGCCGGCCAGAAGGCCTTCACGATGAGCAACCTGGCCAGCTCCTCGCTGTCACCCGGGCCGGCGCTCGTCATTCCGAGCTCGAGGTAGGGGGCCGCCTCCTCGCGCGGCGGCCGAGCTCGCATCGATCCCCTGGTGCGCGTCGGGACCTCGAGCGCCTTGGCGCAGATTCGCGCGATCTCCTTCGTGTCGTTCGGGTCCGCCTCTTCGCGGATGTCCACCGCCTCCTTCAGGTATCGCCACGCCCGGTCCCCGTCGGAGTCGAGGAGCGAGGCATCGCCGAGAGCTTCGAGCGCCTTCGAGCGGTCCACCGGTGAGGGAGCCAGGGACAGCGCGAGCTCTGCCTGTCGTTCGGCCGCGCTGAGAGCCAGCTTGCCCCTGGCCTGATCGGACGCCAGCAATGCGTACCGGAACGCCTCGGTCCGGTAGCGATCCTCCTCGGATCCATCGCGCCGTACGTCATCTCGAGACAGGCGATAGGCCTCGGCATAGTGATGGGCCAGCAGGTCGGCGAACTCCCGACGTCGCTCCCCGGCCCGCTCCTCGATCCACTCGGCGACGTGCGCGTGCGCCTGTTGTCGTTCTCGACGGGGGAGGCTCTCGTAGGCCACGTCTCGCGTGAGGATGTGCAGGAAGACGTAGGCGCGTTCGCCCTCGATCGTTGAACTCAACCGGGCCAGGATCAGACCGCGATCCTCCAGTCGGGACAGGACGTCCTCCACAGCCCGTTCTCCCCCCGCGACCTCGCCCTCGAGCAGGCGCGCGACGGGGCCGCTCCAGAACTCCTTCCCCACCACCGCCGCCGATCGAAGGACGCGCTTCTCCAGAGGGTCCAGCAAGTCGATCCTCGCCGTGAGAACCGCCTGAACGGTGTCGGGGATCTCCACCTTCTCGAGGAACGCGCTACCTACGGGCGCGCCGGCAGCAAGCCGTTCCTCACCCAGGCGTTGGATGATCTGCTCCAGGAAGAACGGGTTCCCGCCGGCACGCTCGAGGATCCGGTCCCGAACCCACGTCGGAAGCTCGTCCTGCGTACCCTCGAGGAGCAGCTCCAGCAGTCGCTCAGACTCGTTCGTGCCGAGAGGCTCGAGCATGATCCCGGAGAAGTTCCTCGAACGGGCCCCCCATCCGGGGTGCGCGGTGGTCAGCTCTCTGCGGGCGGTGCCGAGGAACATCACGGGCGCCTCCACCCGGTCGGTCAGCTCTTCCAGGAGGTCGAGCATGGCCGCTCCCGCCCAATGGAGGTCCTCGATGAGGACGATGGCGGGGCGGCGTTGCGCCAGGACCCAGAAGTACGATCGCCAGGCGGAGGAAACCTCGAAGCGGACCTGACGAGGCTCGAGGTCTACAAGCTGGGAGGCCGGATCCTCCAGGCCCACCGCCAGTGCCAGGGCCGCGGCCGTCCTCGCGGGGTCGGTCGGGCCGTCGGCCAGCAGATCCCTCACCGTGCCGCGGACCTTGCCAACGGCGGCCTCCGGGCTGTCGCTGTCGAGCACGCCGGCATGTCGCTTGAGGATCTCCCCGAGGGGCCAGTACGTGACCCCTTCACCGTAGGACAGGCACCGCCCGTGGACGATCTCGGGGGGCTGCTCCAGGGCCTCGCTCCAGGTCTGAAACTCCTCCACGAGCCGCGACTTCCCGACGCCCGCCTCACCGTAGATCGTGACGAGGTGCGGTCGGCCGTCGGCCGTCATCCGGCGGTAGAGCGTCTGGAGGAGTTCGGCCTCTTCCCCACGACCCACCATTGGTGTGCGGATCGCGGTCTCCCGTTCCCGTCCGGGCTCGACGGCCACGACCTCGAAGGCCCGGGGAGGCTCGTCCTTCCCCTTCAGGCGCAGCGGACCGACCTCGACGTAGCGGAACCCTCGGGCACCCAAGATCGTCCGCTCCGACGCGAGGATCTGCCCCGGAGCCGCGGCCTGTTCGAGTCGCGCGGCGACGTTGACCGTGTCGCCGGTGACCATCCTGCCTTCCAGGCGCGGCTGAGTGACCGCCAGGACCTCACCCGTGTGGACGCCGACGCGCATCTCGAGGGTGAGCCCGTGGAGGGGTTCCAGAGTCCGGTTCAGATCGGTCAGGCGTTGCTGCATGCGGAGCGCGGCCAGGAGCGCTCGTGTGGGGTCGTCCTCGTGTGCCACCGGAACGCCGAACACCGCCATCACCGCGTCACCGATGAACTTCTCAACGGTCCCACCCTGGCGTTCGATCTCCTGGCGCATGGCGCCGAAGAACGCGTCGGTCACCTCTCCCAGATGCTCGGGGTCGAGGCGGGCGCCCAGGGCCGTCGAACCGACGAGGTCCGCGAACAGGACGGAGACCAGCTTCCGCTCCTCACCTGGCGGGGCGGCCGGAGGTACGCGGGCGCCACAGGCCGGGCAGAACCGAGCCTCGTGCGGGAGCTCGACCCCGCACGACTCGCAGACCTCGGCCAGCGAGGCCCCGCACTCGACGCAGAAACGTGCGTCGTCGCGGTTCTCTGCGCCACAGACGCGGCAGCGTCTCACGGCCAGAGTGTAGGAAGCGTCCCGAAGGATTCCTAGGCCCGCGGCCGGGACCTCAGCGGGCCAGGATCGCGTGGAGGTTGGCGTCGAGCGCTTCCTGCGAGAGCGGACCCGTCCAGGTGTCGACCAGCTCACCCGATGCGTCGTAGAAGAGCGTCACGGGCTGGCCGAGCAGCCCCAGGCCGTCGCGGATCGCGCCGCTCGGGTCATACACGCTCGGATAGGTCCACCCGTACCGGCGCATGAAGTCCCGAGCCGATCCGCGCTCGTCGAGGATGTCCACCCCGAGGAACCGGACGCGGTCGCCGTACGTCCGGTGCGCCGCCGCGAGCAGCGGCGCCTCCTCACGGCAGGGACCGCACCACGACGCCCACACGTTGACCACCACCGGCATGCCGCGCAGCTCGCCGAGCGCGTGCCGGTAGTCCGCGAGCGTGAACTCGGGCAGAGCGGTCGGGTCGGTGGGGAGGCGCGCGGGCGTCGACGGAGCGTTCGAGCCGCACGCCGCCGCGAGCAGTGCCCAGCAGGCGAGCGCGAGACCGAGACGGCGGAGCGTCATGGACCGCATGGTAGAACCGACGGCGTGGAACACGTCCGGATCAGGGAGCCTCGCGCCCGAGGCCTGACGCTCGAGAGCCCGGTGGGCGCGATCGACCGCCAGCTCGCCGCGCGCCGGGTCGGCCTGAGGACGAAGGGCCCGCCGGCGTCCGAGGTCCTGGCCGACCAGGGGATCGGGACCGTCCGCGACCTCCTGCACCACTACCCACGCCGCTACATCGACCGCTCACAGGTGTCGCGGATCGGGGAGCTCAAGATCGGCACCTACGCGACCGTGATCGCGCGCGTGAAGCGGGTCACCAAGCGGCAGACGCGTCGCCGCCAGTCGATGGTCACGATCACGCTGTACGACGGCACGGGCTACCTCGACCTGACGTTCTTCAATCAGCCCTGGACGGGTTCGATGTACAAGGAGGGGTACGAGGTCGCGGTCTCGGGCATCGCCCAGCTGTACCGAGGGCGGCTTCAGCTCGCGAACCAGGAGATCGAGCTGCTCAAGGGCGACGATCAGGACCTGGTGCACACGGGGCGGATCACGCCGATCCACCGAGCATCCGAGGGCATCACGACGCGGACGATCCGCGAGCTCGTGTGGCGCGCGCTCGGACGACTCGGTCCGATCCCGGACCCGTTGCCGGAGGAGCTCATCCGCGCGGAGGTGCTGCCGCCGTTCGACCGCGCGATCCGGGACATCCACTTCCCGAGCTCGCAACCCGAGCTCGCCGCCGCGATCGAACGGCTGAAGTTCGACGAGCTGTTCGTGCTCGAGCTGGGGCTGGCGTTCCGAAAGCATCGGGTCGAGCGCGCCGAGATCGGCGTGGCGCACGAGCCGGGAGGTCCGCTGATCGAGCGGCTCGACCGGACGCTGCCGTTCGAGCCCACCGCCGCGCAGCGCCGGGCCACCGAGGAGATCGACCGGGCGATGGCGCGCCCGCGACCGATGAACGTCCTGCTGCAGGGCGACGTCGGCTCGGGCAAGACGCTCGTCGCCTTGCACGCGGCCCTCGTCGCGATCGGATCGGGCCACCAGGCGGCGGTCATGGCTCCCACCGAGGTGCTCGCGGGACAGCACTTCCGTCAGGTCGAGGCGCTCCTTGGTGGTTCGGGGGCGGTCCCGTACCTGGAGCTCACGTCTCCCGCGAGCGCGGACGGGGCCCAGGTCTCGTTGTTGGAACCGGATCCCGACGAGGACGTCGCACCGCGGGTTACGTACGCGTTGCTCAGCGCCGCGGTGACCGGGAAGGACCGAGCCAAGATCCTCGAAGGGATCGCGGCGGGAGACGTCGACGTCGTCGTGGGGACACATGCACTGGTGCAGGAGGGAGTGGTGTTCGCGGACCTGTCGCTGGCCGTCATCGACGAACAGCATCGGTTCGGCGTCCACCAGCGGATGGCGCTCAAGGGCAAGGGGGCGTCGCCGGACGTCCTGATCATGACGGCGACCCCGATCCCGCGGACGCTCGCGCTCACCTACTACGGCGATCTGGACGTCGTGGTCCTCGACGAGATGCCGAGGGGGCGCCAACCGATCCGAACCCTGATCGCGCGAACGCAGCCGCAACGGCAGGCCGCCTACGAGCTCGTCCGGGCCGAGGTCGAGGCGGGGCGGCAGGCGTTTGTGGTCTGCGCGGCGATCGACGAGACGAACCGGAACCAGGTCCGCGCGGCGGAGGGAGAGGCCCAGCGCCTGGCGACCGACGTCTTCCCCGATCTGTCCGTCCAGGTGCTGCACGGCAAGCTGCGCCCGGCCGAGAAGGAGCGCGTGATGGACGGGTTCCGCTCGGGACGCACGCACCTGCTGATCTCGACGACGGTGATCGAGGTCGGCGTGGACGTTCCGAACGCGACCGTGATGCTCGTCGAGAACGCCGAGCGCTTCGGCCTCGCGCAGCTGCACCAGCTCCGCGGCCGGATCGGACGGGGGACGCACCCGTCGACCTGCGTGCTGTTCGACGAGTCCGAGGAGGGCAACCTCGAGGCGCGCGCGCGGCTGGAGGCCATGGTCCGTACGACGGACGGGTTCGAGCTGGCCGACGAGGACCTGCGCCTGCGCGGGGAGGGGACGCTGTTCGACGTTAAGCAGTCGGGCCTTCCGGATCTCAAGCTCGCGCGTCTGGCGGACGACCTCGACCTCGTCAAGCGGGCCCGCGCCCGCGCCTTCGCGGCGATCGATCGCGATCCCGACCTCGCGGGGGAGCCGGGCCTGCTGGCGGAACTCCGGTCGAGGTTCGAGGGGTCGATCGACTGGCTGTTCCATTCGTGAGGGTGATCGCGGGCACCGCCAAGGGCGTTCGGCTGGGCCCGGTCCCGCGCGGCGTCCGCCCGGTCTCGGACAGGGCGCGCGAGGGCGTGTTCTCCAGCCTCGGGGCGGGGGTGCCCGGGACGCGCGTCCTGGACCTGTACGCGGGGACCGGCGCGATGGCGATCGAGGCGCTCTCGCGGGGCGCCGGGCACGCGACGCTCGTCGAGCGGGACCGGGCCGCGCTCGGCGCGATCCGCGACAACCTCGCCCGGGCGCGGCTCCGGGACGCCGCGGAGATCGTCCCCCTGGACGTGCTCACGTTTGTCACCAGAGATGCCAATCCTCTTGAGGGGTTCGACCTGGTGTTCGCCGACCCCCCCTACGCGATGGACCAGGACGAGCTCGACGAGTTGGTGGCGGCGATCGGCTCCGCCGGGCTCTCCGGACCCGCCTGGCGCGTGGTCCTGACGCGCCCGAAACGGTCTTCCACGCCTGTCATTCCGCTACACTGGCTTGCCGCGAGGCGACTGTCCTACGGCGACACCCTCGTCTTCATATTCAGGGAGGTTTAGATGGGCCTGACCGCCCTGTGTCCGGGGACGTTCGACCCCGTCACGAACGGTCACATCGACATCATCGAACGGGCTGCGATGCGCTTCGACGCGCTGATCGTCGGCGTGCTCGACAACCCGTCCAAGGAGCCACTGTTCGGAGCCGAGGAGCGGGTGGGGATGATCAAGGAGGCGGTGCACCCGTTCGGCAATGTCGAGGTCGAGGCGTTCACCGGATTGCTCGTCGAATACACAACCCGCAGGGGCGCCGACGTCGTGGTGAAGGGGCTGCGGGCGGTGACCGATTTCGAGTACGAGATCCAGATGGCGCAGATGAACCATCAGCTCGCGGGTGTCGAGACCCTGTTCATGACCACGAGCCCGCAGTGGTCGTTCCTGTCCTCCTCCCTGGTCAAGGAGGTCGCGCGCTTCGGCGGGGACGTGTCGAGCCTCGTCCCTGCCCACGTCGCGGCGCGGCTGGCCGACAAGCTCGGGAGTGCCGCGTAGATGGATCTCACCTCCCGCCTGTCCGAGCTCGAGGAGATGGTGCGCGACGCGAAGTCGATGCCCCTGTCGTCGTCCGCGCTGTTGAACCGCGACGAGGTCCTGAACCTGATCGAGGACCTGAAGAGCTCGCTTCCCGACGAGATCAAGCAGGCGCGCTGGGTGGTCAAGGATCGCGAGGAGCTGCTCGCCAAGGCCCGGCGCGACGCCGAGGCGATGGTGGAGCAGGCACGCGCCGAGCAGCTGCGCCTCGCGTCCCACGAGGCGGTCATGCAGCGGGCCAAGGACGAGGCCGAACGCATCGTGCAGGAGGCCGAGGAAGACGCTCGCCGGCTGCGGCTCGAGGCCGAGGACTACGTGGATGCGAAGCTCGCCCAGCTGGAAGGAACCCTGCAGAAGATCCTCGAGGACATGATGGCGTCCAACGACGGGCTGTCCCGGACGATCGACCAGGTTGTGGCGGGACGCGAGAAGCTGCGCGGCGCCACGCCGAGCGATGAGCTCGGACCCGAGGTGACGTTGTCGGAGGACCGGGAGGATGAGGAGGCGTGATGCGAGCGATCGACGTCCGTGATCTCCTCGAGAGCCCGGGATCCTCGCGGACCGTGCACGTGGAGGAGCGGGTCCCCGGTCTGCGGACCGAGCTCGCCGACGTGCCCGAGGACACGCCGGTCGCCGCCCACCTCACGCTCGAGAGCGTGGTCGAGGGCATCGTGATCCGGGGTTCGCTCGAAGGGCGCTTCGCGATGCGGTGCGCCCGATGCCTGAAGACGTTCGACCGCGACTTCGACGTGGAGATGACCGAGCTCGTCGCGCGCGAGCCTGGTCCCGACGACGACTACGCGCTCGAGCCGGACCTGACGCTGGACCCCGAGCCGATCGTGCGCGACGCGGTGGTGCTCGAGATGCCGTTCTCGCCGCTGTGCCGCCCCGACTGCTTGGGGCTGTGCGAGATCTGCGGCGGCGATCGCAACCTGGGCGAGTGTCCCGGCCACGAGGTGACCGACCCTCGGTGGGGCGCCCTCGACGCACTACTGCAGCACCTGGAGGCGCAGCCGGACGAGGGACCGTCTGCCGACGACGACCGTACGACGACCAGATAGACGACGAGATAGAGAGGATCCACATGCCGGTACCGAAGCGACGCCAGAGCCACACGCGCGGAGCCAAGCGCAAGGCAGGTTGGAAGGCGCAGCCCCCCACCTACTCCGAGTGCCCCCAGTGCCACCAGCCAAAGCTGCCCCATCGGGTCTGCGGGAACTGCGGGTATTACGCGGGTCGCCAAGCGATCGAGGTCGAGTAGCGCGTGGCCCCAGAGCGCGCCCCGGAGGGGCCGAAAGCGCTCGACCGGATCCTCGGCGTCCGGTTCCGTGATGGGTCGCTGCGCCAGCTCGCGCTCACGCACCGCTCGTACGCGTTCGAGAACGAGCTGCCCGCCAACAACGAGCGCCTCGAGTTCCTCGGGGACGCGGTCTTAGGGGTCGTCGTCACCGACATCGCCTTCGGCGAGTTCCCCGAGATGCCCGAGGGTGAGCTCGCGAAGCTGCGTGCCGCGATCGTCAACATGAGCGCCCTCGCGGACGCGGCAAGGGACCTCGGGCTCGGGCAGTTCGTGCTGCTCGGCCGCGGCGAGGAGATGAGCGGAGGTCGCGACAAGAGCAGCATCCTGGCCGACGCGCTCGAGGCCGTACTGGGAGCCGTGTACCTCGATCGCGGTCTCCCCGCGGCGCGGAAGCTGATCGAGCGGGTGTTCCGGCCCCGGATGATCGCCTACGTCCGTGGTGAGGGCGAGCGCGACTACAAGACGATCCTGCAGGAGCTGGCCTCCGCCGAGGTGCGTTCGGTGCCGGAGTACCGCATCCGCGAACGCGGGCCCGATCATCAGAAGGAGTTCACGGCCACCGTGTTCCTCGCCGGCAAGGAGTGGGGCACCGGCATCGGCCGCTCGAAGAAGGAGGCGGAGCAACAGGCCGCGCACGAGGCCTACGTCCGCCTATCGGAGCGCGCCGGGCCGGCGGAGTCGGCTGGTGCCTGGGAGGCCCGCGATGATCGAGGAGCGAGCGCGGACGCGCGAGCGGCAGCCCCCCGGAAGAAGGGGGCCGGGGGGGCTCAAGAAGCGAGCGCGGACGCGCGAGCGGCAGCCCCCCGGGAGAAGGGGGCCTAGTGGAGCTTCCCGAAGTCGAGGTGATGCGCCGGGACCTCGAGAAAGACGTCGTGGGGCGCAAGGTCGCCGAGGCGGAGGTCCGGCCGTCGAAGAACGCGATGCGGGTGATCCGCCGGCACGCCAAGCGCAAGGAGTTCGGCGATCTCGTCGTGGGGCGCAAGTTCACCAAGGCCGAGCGACGCGGCAAGTACGTCCTGCTGCACATGGATAACGGCGACGTGCTGGTGACGCACTTCGGCATGAGTGGGCAGTTCGTGCGCGCCAACAGGCGGGTGCCGCTTCCGCCGCATACCCATGTGGTGCTCACGTTCCAGCAGGGCGGCGACCTCCGGTTCGTCGACCCGCGGACGTTCGGCGAGATGTTCGTCGCCACCGCTGACGAGCTCGGCAAGGTCAAGGAACTCCAGCACCTCGCGATCGATCCCCTCGACCATGTGTTCACGTGGCAGGCCTTCGGATCCGCGCTCGCGCAGCGGGCGACCAAGATGAAGCAGCTGCTGATGGACCAGAAGTTCGTGAGCGGTCTGGGGAACATCTACTCCGACGAGGTCCTGTTCGCCGCCGGTCTGCGCTACGACCGTCCGTCGGACACCCTGTCCTCCCAGGAGGTGCGACGGCTCTACCGCGCGATGCAGGAGGTCCTGCAGGAGGCGATCCGGTTCCGCGGCACGACGCTCGAGGACGAGGCCTACCTGGACCTGTTCGGTAAGCCGGGCGAGTTCCAGAGCGAGCTCAAGGTGTACGGGCGGGCCGGTCTCCCGTGCCGGCGCTGCCGGACGCCGATCCAGGCCGTCAAGATCTCGGGGCGGAACGCGTACTTCTGCCCGCAGTGCCAGTCGTAGATCGAACGCTCACAGGAGGACGGCGCCGACGTCGCTCATTCGTTCCAGGGCGCGCTGCCCGTCGCCGCTGCGCAGGTCGACCGCGCGGATCGCCGACGTGAGGACGTCGACGTCCAGGTGCCGTGCCCGCGCGTCGGAGACCGATTCGACCACGCAGTAGTCGGTCGTGAGGCCGCAGATCACCACGCGCCGGATCAGCTGCGCTCGGAGCAGCGTGCCGAGCGTGGTCTCCCACGACTCCCCGCTGCGCGGGTCGCGGACGCTGAACGCGGAGTAGCCGTCCTCTCCCAAGATCCCTTTGCGGATCACCGGGGCGTCCTCGACCACCCGGAGCTCCGAGTGGAACTCGGCCCCCCACGTATCCCGCACGCAGTGCACAGGCCAGATCCCGCCGTCCTTCTCGAAGTGCGGCGTGCTCTCCGGGTGCCAGTCCTGCGAATAGACGACCAGCGCACCCGCGTCGACCGCCGAGGCCACCTCGTCGTTCACGAGGGGAACGATCTCCTCCGCCCCCCGGACGTAGAGGCTGCCGACCGCGTCCGCGAAGTCGTGTTGGACGTCGACGACGAGCAGGGCGGTCCTCGTGTCGTAGGCGGGCACGGACCTAGTATGCCCGGATGAAGCGGGTCCGCGTCGTCGCGTCGGGCCGCGTCCAAGGCGTCTTCTACCGTGCGAGCTGCGCCCGCCTCGCGCGAGGGCTCGGCCTCACGGGGTACGTCCGCAACCTGCCCGACGGCCGGGTGGAAGCCGCGTTCGAGGGTTCGGATGCGGCGGTCGACGAGATGGTCGCGTGGAGCGGCGTCGGTCCGGACCTGGCGAACGTGGACCGCTTGGATGTGGTGGTCGAGAACCCCTTGGGAGAGACCGGGTTCCGGGTCACCGGGTGACGTTCGGGCACGGAACTTTCCCCGGCGAGATGCCCGACCGGGGCGAGGGCCACTGTTAGCATCGACCTCCGATGTTCCTCCGCTCCCTGCAGATCCGAGGCTTCAAGTCGTTCGCGGACAAGACGGTCCTCGAGTTCGCTCCTGGCGTCTCGGTCATCGTCGGACCAAACGGCTCGGGCAAATCGAACCTCGTCGACGCGATCAGCTGGGTGCTCGGCGAGCAGGGACCCCGGGCGCTTCGGGGCGGCCAGATGGCCGACGTGATCTTCGCCGGCAGCCCTCAACGGTCGGCGCTCGGGATGGCCGAGGTCCGACTCGTGATCGACAACTCGGCCGGGCTGATCCCGGTCCCGATGACCGAGATCGAGATCAGCCGCACGATCTTCCGCTCCGGCGAGAGCGAGTACCGGATCGGCGGCCAGGTCGTCCGCCTCCTCGACGTCCAGGAGCTGCTCTCCGAGTCCGGGATCGGGCGAGCGCTCCACACGGTGGTCGGTCAGGGCCAGCTGGAGGACGTGCTGACCGCCCGGCCCGAGGACCGGCGTACCTACATCGAGGAGGCCGCCGGCGTCGCGAAGCACCGCAAGCGCAAGGAGCGCGCCGAACGCAAGCTCGCCGGGCTCGATCAGGACGTGCTCCGGCTCCAGGACGTCCTCGCCGAGCTCCGTCGCCAGCTGAAACCGCTCCGCCAGCAGGCCGAGATGGCCAAGAGGCACGAGACCCTGACCGCGGAGGCCGATGCCGTCGCGGTCCGTCTGGCGGCTGCGCGGCTGCGCGACCTGTGGGCCGAGCGCGATCGGCGCAAAGAAGGATGGGACGAGGGGCTCGCGCGACGCACGGGCGCGCGCGAGCGGCTGGACGCGCTGGACGGACGGGTCGCGGCCGCGGCCGACGAGCGCGCCCGGTCGGTCTGGGCCCTGCAGGAGGCCGAGGCGTCGTTCGTCGAGGCACAGAGCGCCAAGTCCGCGGCCGAGCTCGAGCTCCGGCACGCGGTCGAGCTCGAGTCCGAGGCCCGTCAGGCGGTCGCCGCCCAGACCAACCGCGGCGTTCGGATGGCCGCGCTCGACGAGGAGCTTCAGCGGCTGGAGGCCCGGTTCGCCGAGACGGCGGAGGAGCTCGAGGGGCGTGGCCACGAGCTCGAGGCGGCGGAGTCCGCGTTCGCGTCGGCGGCGAACGCCCGGCGCGACGCCGAGGACGAGCGCCGGCGCCTCGCCGAGGAGGCGGCCGCGCACCGCGCCGAGATGGAGACGTTCCGCCGCTCGCTCGCCTCGCACGATCGGGAGCGTTCGCGGCTGGAGGAGTCGCTCGGGCAGGTCCGGGAACGCACGACGGCCGGCGAGGCCGAACGCGAGGCGCTCGCGGCCGACGTCGAACGCCTCGACGCGTCCACGGCGCCGCTCGGCGATCGCCGGTCCGAGCTCGAGCGCGAGCGGCACGGGCTCTCGGACACGGTGGCCGGGCTCGAGGAGCGACTGCGCCGCCTCGAGCTGCGCCGCGACGTGCTGCGAGCCCGGCTCGACGACCTCGAGCGCACCCCGGGCTCCCGTTTCCTCGAGGAGCACGCCGGCCGCGGCGTCGGCCTCCTCGGCCAGCTCATCCGCGCGGTCGACGGCTGGGACCGCGCGCTCCGAGCCGGGCTCGGCTCGCTCGCCGACGCCGTCGTGTACGAGGACGCGGGGCGCGCGCTGGCCGACGCCCCGACCGGCGAGGGCGCCACGCTCGCGGTGGCCGGCGGCGGACCCGCCGCGTTCGAGCTCTCGGACGAACGGACGCTGCTTTCGATCGTCGACGCGGACCCGGCGGTGCGGGGCCTCGCCTCGACCCTGTTGAAGGACATCTACCTGGCCGAGACGCTGGAGGAGGCGGCCGCCAAGCACGCCGAACACCCGAAGGCGTCGTTCGTCACGCCCGACGGTGTGCTCGTCGGACCCGCCCTGATCCGCACGACGCTCACCGCCGACTCGCGCGCCGAGGAGGTGCGCCGGGAGCTCGCGGTCGCCGAGCGCGACCTGGCAAAGTCGGTGTCGGCGCTGACGCCGCGACGCGCGAGGCTCGACGAGATCTCGGGGGAGCTGGCCGAGCTCGCGGAGGCGATCGAGGAGGCGGACGCCCGGATCACCCACGCCGCCGAACGCATCGCGAGGATCGACGGAGAGCTCTCTTCGATGGGCAAGCAGGAGGAGATCCTCACGCAGCGGCTGGCCGGGATGGACGACGCGGCCGCCGCCTGGCGCGAGACCCTCGCGGCCGCCGAGCCCGCGACCCACGAGCTCCCCGAGTTGCCGCGGACGCCCGAGCCCCCGATCCAGGCCAGGGTCGCAGTGGAAACGCTCCGCCGCGAGCGCGACCGGATCCAGACGCGATTGTCGTCCGTCCGCGCCGAGCGCGACACGCTGGCTGCGCAGGATGCCGACACGCTGCGCGCCCGTGCCGATGAGGCGACGCGCGCGCGCGCCGAGGGGGAGCATCGGCTGACCGCCGCCGAGTCGGCGCTGGAGGCGGGGATCGCCGCACGGTCGGCCGCGTCGGCCGCCGAGCGGGCGGCCACCGACGAGGAGGCGGAGGTGAACCGCCTGTGGCGAGTGGCCTCGACCGAGCTCGAGCGGCTCCGCGAGACGTACGAGGACGAGGACCGCGCGCGCGGCGACCTCGAGCGCCGGATCCGGGACGCCGAGCGCGTGCTGCGAGAGGGTCACCAGCGCGAGCCGGACGACGCGATGACCGAGCTGTCCGAGGACGACACCGTTCCCGGGCTCGAGCGCACGGCCGAGCTCGTCCAGCGGCGGCTCGGCCTGCTCGGACGCGTCAACCTGCTCGCCGGGGGCGAGTTCGAGGCGCTGCAGGAGCGCCACGACTTCCTGCACCGGGAGCTGGAGGACGTCCGCAGGGCGCGTCGGGACCTGCTCGAGGTGATCCAACGGATCGAGACCGAGATCGTGACCACGTTCGAGGCCGCGTACCGGGACGTGGCCGCCGAGTTCGAGCGCCTGATCGGCGAGCTGTTCCCCGGTGGCGAGGGCCGGCTGGTGTCCACCGAGCCCGGCGACCCACTCTCGACCGGTATCGAGATCGAGGCGCGCCCGGGTCGCAAGCGGGTGAAGCGCATCTCGCTCCTTTCGGGCGGCGAGCGCGCGCTCACGGCGCTCGCGTTCTTGTTCGCGATCTTCAAGGCGCGCCCGAGCCCTTTCTACCTGATGGACGAGGTGGAGCCGGCGCTCGACGACATCAACCTGCACCGGTTCATCAGCCTGATCGAGGGCTTCGCGAACGATGCCCAGGTCCTCGTGGTGACGCACCAGAAGCGCACGATGGAGGTCGCCGGGATGATGTACGGGGTGTCGATGAGCAAGGAGGGAACCTCCAGGGTCCTCGCCCAGCGGATCGACACGCCGTCGGCGAGCGGCACCCCGGGCGAGGCCGGCGCGACCGTCGTGGCCCCCCAGCCCGACGCCGTCCGATAGCCTCGGCCACCGTGGAGCTCGTCGTCGCGATCGTCGTGGGCCTCGTCGTGGTCGGCATCGTCCTCGGCGTCGTCGCGTCGCGACGGCGCCCCGCTCCGGGCCCGACGCGACCCAGCGGGGGCCGCGGTCCGGGCGTCGCGTCCGGCGGTCGGCAGACCGCCGCCGCCCCAACGGCCCCGCCCCGAGCGCCCGGCCCCGGCCTCGCGGGGCGGATCCGGTCGGCGTTCGGGGCCGGGGTCGAGGACCCGTGGAGCGAGCTCGAGGGGCTGCTCGTCGGCGCGGACGTCGGGCCGTCGACCTCGGCTCTGATCGTCGGCGACGTTCGGGCACGCTACGGGAAGGGAGACGACCCCTCGGCGCTCGTCGGCGAGGAGATCCGATCGATCCTGGGAGCACCCTCGCCGCTGGAGCTGCCGACCGAGGGCCTGGGGGTGGTGCTGGTGGTCGGGGTCAACGGCTCCGGGAAGACGACGACGATCGGCAAGCTTGCGGCGCGGTTGGCCGGCCAGGGCAAGCGGGTGAGCATCGCGAACTCGGACACCTTCCGCGCGGCGGCGTCGGAGCAGCTCGGAGTGTGGGCCGAGCGCGCCGGCGCGCATCTGGTCCGCCAGGCACGGGGAGCGGACCCCGGCGCGGTCGCGTTCGACGCGGTTCAGGCGGCGCAGGCACGGGGATCGGACGTGCTGATCGTGGACACCGCGGGCCGGCTGCACACGAAGCAACCTCTGATGGAGGAGCTGAAGAAGGTCCGCCGGGTGATCGAGAAGGCCGTAGGGCGACCGCCCGACGAGACGCTGCTCGTGCTGGACGCCACGACGGGTCAGAATGGGATCGCGCAGGCCCGGGCCTTTACCGAGGCGGTGGACGTGACGGGCGTGGCGCTGACGAAGCTCGACGGCACGGCGAAGGGGGGAGTCGTCCTGGCGGTGCGCGACCAGCTCGGGGTGCCGGTCAAGGTCGTCGGCACCGGTGAGAGCGTCGGGGATCTGGAGCCCTTCGACAGCGAGGCGTTCGCGGCCCGCCTCCTGGGGGGTTGACCGTGGCAAGGGCCGAGATCCTGATCGTCGAGGATCACCCGACGATGCGCGAGGCGATGCGGCTCATCCTGGAGAACGCGGGGTTCGATACGCGCGAGGCGTCCGACGGCAAGACGGCGTTGTCGATGGTGCGCGAGCGGCCGCCGGACATCATGTTCCTCGACCTCAACATCCCCGGGACGAGCGGCGCGGACGTGCTCGCCGAGCTCAAAGGCGACGAGGCGACCCGCAACATCCGCGTGATCATCATCACCGCGACCGGCGAGGAGGGGCGTGGCTACGTCCTGTCGCTCGGCGCCGACGAGTACTTCACAAAGCCCTTCCCACCCACCGAGCTGCTCCGAACCGTCGAACGGGTCCTTGAGGGTCCGCCCGAGACCTCCCCGGCCGGGTCGTAACCTAGGTCCTCGATGTTCGACACCCTCACCGGTCAGCTCGACGGCATCTTCAAGAAGCTGCGTTCCCGCGGCAAGCTCCACCCCAAGCAGGTGGACGCCGCGCTCGCCGAGATGCGCGTGGCGCTGCTGGAGGCCGACGTCTCCGCCGAGGTCGCCGACGACCTGCTGGCCCGAGTCCGCGACCGGGCGCTGTCCGAAGAGGTCATGAAGAGCCTCACCCCCGCGCAGCAGGTGATCAAGGTGGTGCGTGACGAGCTTCAGAGCACGATGGGTGGCTCGCAGGTGGCGTTCACCTTGCCGTCCGCAAGACCGGCCGTCGTGATGATGGCCGGCGTCCAGGGGTCGGGGAAGACGACCGCGTGCGCGAAGGTCGCGCTGAACCTCAAGTCCAAGGGGAAGCGCCCGCTGCTCGTCGCCGCCGACCTGTGGCGTCCGGCCGCAGTGGAACAGCTGTCCACCCTCGGCCGCGAGATCGGGGTTGACGTGGTCTCGGACGGCAAGGACGCGGTCAAGGTCGCGAAGGCCGGGGTCAAGCACGCCAGTCGCGAAGGCCACGACGTCGTGATCGTCGACACGGCCGGGCGTCTGCACGTCGACGAGGACATGATGCGCGAGGCCCGGCGCGTGAAGGACGCCATCGATCCTCATCACGTCGTCATGGCCTGCGACGCGATGACCGGTCAGGACGCGGTGATCCAGGCTCGCGCCTTCATGCGCGAGGTGGACACCACGGGGTTCGTGCTCACGAAGATCGACGGGGACGCGCGCGGCGGCGCGGCTCTCTCGATCACGGCGGTGACGGGCAGGCCGGTCTTCTTCGCGGGGACGGGGGAGCGGCCCGAGGACCTCGAGCCGTTCTACCCCGACCGGATGGCGTCACGGATCATGGGGATGGGGGACGTGCTGTCCCTGATCGACAAGGCGCAGGAGACCCTGGATCAGGAGCAGGCCGCCGAGACCGCGGAGAAGATGCTCTCGGCCCGGTTCACGCTCGAGGACTTCCTCGTCCAGATGCAGGCGCTCCGCAAGCTCGGCCCCCTGCAGGATCTCCTCGCGATGTTGCCGGGCGTCCCCGGGGGCAAGGACGCGCTCAAGGGCCTCGAGGTCGACGAGGGCCAGCTCGGCCGGGCGCAGGCCATCATCCAGTCGATGACCAGGGAGGAGCGGCAGAATCCCGCTATCATCGGCGGGTCCCGGCGCTCGCGGATCGCGCGTGGATCGGGCGTGACGACCGCCGAGGTCAACGCGCTGCTCAAGGAGTTCGAGCAGGCGAAGAAGATGATGAAGAGCGTGCTGGGCGGCAAGCGCATGCCCCGGGTCCCGGGGATGCCGAACCTCCCGGGTATCGGCTAGCAGTCCATCCGTTAGGAGTAAGGGACATGTCGGTTCGTATCAGGTTGAAGCGATTGGGGGCCAAGAAGCGCCCCTTCTACCGGGTCGTCGTCGCCGACCAGCGGAGCCCCCGCGACGGCCGGTTCATCGAGAACATCGGCAGGTATCAGCCGATGGACGACCCCTCGGTGATCGAGATCGACGAGGAGCGTGCGCTGCATTGGCTCCGGGTCGGCGCGCAGCCGTCCAACACGGTGAGGGTGCTGATGACCAAGGTCGGCATCTGGGAGCGCTTCGCGTCCGAGAAGAAGGACGCGAAAGCCGCGCGGGCCTCCTGAACGCTTGCCAGAGAACATGCCAGAGAACATGCCAGAGAACATGCCAGAGAACATGCCAGAGAACATGCCGGAGAACATGAGGGACCTGCTCGACTACCTCGCGCGCGAGTTGGTCGACGATCCGGACGCCGTCCAGGTCGAGCAGGTCGACGACGAACGCGGCGTGCTGCTCACCCTCCGCGTCGCGCAGGACGACATGGGCAAGGTCATCGGTCGCGGGGGCCGCACGGCTCGCGCGATCAGGATCGTCATGAAGGCCGCCGGGATGCGCGCGGGGATCCATCACACCGGCGTCGAGATCGTCGACTGACCGCCTGGTCCCGCGAAACGGCGAGGAACGGATGATAGACGAGCCGACCGTCGTGGTCGGCCGGATCACGCGGGCGCACGGCGTGACCGGTGAGGTCGCCGTCCACGTGATCTCCGAGGTTTCGGGGCGGTTCGACGACGGTGCGACGGTGTGGCTCGAGGACGGCCGAACGCTGACCGTCGAGTCGTCCCGCCCGCACAAGGATCGACTCCTCGTCCGGTTCCGAGGCGTCGAGGATCGCGCCCAGGCCGAGGCGCTCCACAAGGCCCTGCTCGTCGTCCCCGAATCGGCGTCCCCCCAGCTCCCCGAGGGCTCGTGGTGGGACCACCGGATCGTCGGTTGCGCCGTCGAGACCGACACGGGCCGCGAGCTCGGGACCATCCGCGACGTGATCCACACCGCGGCGAACGACGTCTGGTCGGCGGTCGACGACGAAGGCGTCGAGACGCTCGTCCCGGTGCTCAAGGATGTGATCCTCGACGTGGACATGGACGCGAAGCGGATCGTCGTCCGCGAGATCCCGGGGTTGACGGAACCCGAGTGAGCATCGCCTCGTGCCGTGGCGCATGGCCGCGGTGGCGTTAGCCTGCGGTCGTGCGGATCGACGTCGTCACGATCTTCCCCGGCTTCTTCCAGAGCCCGCTGCGCGAGAGCCTGCTCGGGCGGGCGATCGAGGCCGCCCTCCTGGACGTGCGCGTGCACGACCTACGGGACAGCACGTCCGACAGGCATCGCCAGGTAGACGACGAATCGTACGGCGGCGGACCGGGGATGGTGCTGAAGCCCGAGCCGGTGTTCGCCGCGGTCGAGTCGCTCGGTTCGGGCGACCGACGAACGCTCCTGCTCTCCCCGGCCGGACGGAGACTGGATCAGGACCTCGCGCGCGAGCTCGCCGCCGAACCCTGGCTCGTCCTGATCTGCGGGCGCTACGAGGGCGTCGACGAGCGCGTCGCCGAGGGCTTGCCGGCCGAGGAGGTCTCGATCGGCGACTACGTCGTCGCGGGCGGGGAGGTCGCGGCCCTGGTCGTGCTCGAGGCGGTGACGCGCTTGGTGCCCGGGGTCATCGGCCGCGAGGGGTCCCACGAGCAGGATTCGTTCGGCGACGAGGGTGTCCTCGACCACCCCCACTACACGCGCCCGGCGGAGTTCCGTGGGATGCGGGTCCCCGAGACGCTGCTCTCGGGCAACCACGCCGAGATCGAGCGCTGGCGCCGTGAGGCCGCGCTCGCGAAGACCCGCCGCAACCGGCCCGACCTGCTCGAACTCTGACCGAGGGCGCATCGTCGCGCCTGTTACCATGGGCGTCCCGCCATGAACAAGACCGATCTCGTCGACGTCCCCTATCTCCGCACGGACCTGCCCGAGTTCAGGCCGGGAGACACCGTGAAGGTGCACGTCCGGGTGGTCGAGGCGGGCCGCGAGCGCATCCAGGTTTTCCAGGGCGTCGTGATCCGGCGTCAGGGAGGCGGCCTCCAGGAGACGTTCACCGTCCGCAAGATCTCGTTCGGCGTGGGCGTCGAGCGGACGTTCCCGCTGCACTCGCCGTCGATCGGCAAGCTCGAGGTCGTCTCGCGCGGCCACGTACGCCGTGCCAAGCTCTACTACCTTCGCGAGCGCCGCGGTAAGAAGGCGCGCATCCGCGAGCGCCGGCTCGGCGACGAGGAGCTCGCAGCGATCGCGGCGGCCGAGGCCGAACGCGCCGCAGCCGCGGCCGATGACGGCTCCGCCGATGGGTCCGACGATGAGGTCGTGGCGTCGGAGACCACCGACGTCAGCGCGCCAGAGGCGGAGGCTCCGAACGCCGGGACCGTCGCCGCCGACGCCCCGGCGGCCGAGACTTCGGCGCAGGAGGCACCCGCGGCCTCGGACGGCGGGATGACCCAGACCGAGCCCTCCGAGGCAGAGATCCAGGGCTAGTCGGTGACCGAGCGCCCGTCGGGCTCCGAGGAGCCCGCCGGCGGGTTCACGCTCTCGGAGCCTCGGCCCGCCGAGCAGGAGGAACGCGGGTCGTTCCTGCACGAGCTCCCGATCCTGTTCATCGTCGCGCTGGCCGTCGCGATCGTCCTGAAGACCCTCGTCGTCCAGGCCTTCTTCATCCCCTCGGGCTCGATGGAGCCCACCCTGGAGCCGGGGGACCGCGTGCTCGTCCAGAAGGTGGTGTACGGTCCCGATCGCGGCGACGTCATCGTGTTCTCGGACCCGCAGGGGCGTCCCGGCCCGGATCGCGGGATCGTCGGCGGATTCGTCCACTGGTTGTCGAGCACGCTCGGCATCGAACGGCCCGAGCACGAGGACTTCATCAAGCGGGTGATCGGGCTCCCCGGCGAGACGGTCGAGCTGCGTGACGGGAGACTGTTCGTCGACGGGGTCCGGATCCCCGAGCCCTACCTGAAGGGGGCGGTCGACACGAGGGACTATGGCCCGGTGAGGGTTCCGGAAGGCGCGCTCTTCGTCCTGGGCGACAACCGGCTGAACTCGAACGATTCGCGGTTCGGCCTCGGGTTCGTCCCGGTCGACAAGGTGGTTGGCAGGGCCTTCACGATCGTGTGGCCACCGTCGAGGGTCGGGTGGATCCACTAGTCCTGGACCTCGGGCGCTACGAGCGCGGTCTGCGGGAGCAGGGCTTCCGCCTGATCGCCGGCGTCGACGAGGCCGGGCGCGGGGCGCTCGCCGGGCCGCTCGTCGCCGCGGCCGTGATCCTGCCCGCGGAGTTCGATCTGGAGGGGATCAACGACTCGAAGGTGCTGACCGCGCTCCAGCGCAGCGCTGCCTTCGATCGTATCGTGCGCCACGCCGTCGCTCGTTCCGTGTGCCGGTGCACGCCGACGCGGATCGACCGGCGGGGCCTGCACAAGACCAACGTCTGGCTGCTCCGTCGGTGCATCACCACCCTGCCCGTCGCACCCGACTACGTCCTGACCGACGGCTTCCCGGTGAAGCGGCTCGGGATCCCGAACCTGTCGATCAAGAAAGGGGACGCGGTCACCGCGTCGGTCGCGGCCGCGTCGATCGTGGCCAAGGTGACCCGGGACCGGATGATGGATCGCTACCACCGCAGGTTCCCCGCCTACGGGTTCGACCACAACCGGGGGTACGGGACCGACGAGCACCGCGAGGCGATCAGGCGCCACGGCCCGTCGCCGATCCACCGCTACTCGTTCAAGGGTCTGCGGACCGGCTACTACGACCGCGAGAGGGACGACGTCGACGACCGCGATAGGGTGGAGGGGCCGTGAACCCCGAAGAGGACGACATCGAGCGGTTCGAGGAGCAGCGCGAGCTCGAGCTGTACCGCGAGTACCGCGACATCGTGCCGATGTTCGCCTACGTCGTGGAGACGGAGCGGCGCTTCTACCTCGCGAACACGGTCGAGCTGAACCAGCGCGAGGACGGCTGGGTCGAGGTGGTGCTCCGCGACGCCTGGGTGTGGGACATGTTCCGACCGGCCCGCCTCGTGTCGAACGTTCGGGTGCTGACCCGCCACGACGTGAACGTGGAGGAGCTGCGTCCGGAAGACTCGATGCAGCTCCCCGACTGAGGACCGAACCGCCCCGGCGTGTCGGCGACGCGGTCTAGCCTCGCCGGGTGAGCGGATCCACGACGGACCATCGTTCGGAACGCGGTCGCACAGGGGAGGACGCGGCGCTGCGCGTGTACGAGGGGCGTGGGTTCGCGCTGGTCGCGCGCAACTGGCGCTGCCCGCTCGGCGAGCTCGATCTCGTGGTCGTCCGTCGCGACCTGCTCGTCTTCTGCGAGGTCAAGACGCGCTCGGGGCCCGCGTTCGGTGGTGGCTACGAGGCGGTGACCCGGGCCAAGCGCAGGAGGGTCCGGAACCTCGCAGGTGCGTTCCTGCAGCGCAACGCCTTCGAGCATGCCCGTGTTCGGTTCGACGTCGCGAGCGTATGGCTCGGCGGGCGCGGCGCTGACGTCGAGATCTTCGAGGACGCGTTCTAGGTGTCGGTGGCTGCCGCTAGGGTCGGCCGACCGTGTACGGACGCGTCAACGGCGTCACCTTCGTCGGCGTCCGCGGCCATCTCGTCGCCGTCGAGGCGCACGTCGGTCGGGGGCTCCCGTCGCTCACGCTGACCGGGCTGCCCGGTGCGGGCGTGCAGGACGCCCGTGACCGGATCCGACCGGCGGTGGAGAGCGCGGGCCTCGAGTGGCCCCTCCGTCGCGTCGTCGTGAACCTGTCGCCCGGCACGCTTCGCAAAGAGGGGCCGGGCCTCGACCTGCCGGTCGCCATGGGAGTGCTCGCCGCCACCGCGCAGGTGCCGGCCGCGGAGCTCGACGGTTGGGTGTTCGCGGGCGAGCTGTCGCTCCGGGGCGGGCTGGTCCCGACGCCGGGCGTGCTGTCGGTCGCGATCGCCGCGACACGCGCGGGGCTGCGGGGCGTCGTCGTTCCGGCGTCGAACGCCGCCGAGGCCGCCCTCGTCGACCATCTGGAGGTCGTGGGCGCAGCGTCGCTCGCCGAGGTGGTGGGGTTCCTGCGGGGGACGTGGCGACCGGCCGAGGCGGAGGCGATCGGTCGGCGCCGGGAGGCGCGTCACGCGGTCGATCTCGCGGAGGTCCGGGGCCAGGCGCAGGCCCGCCGCGCGCTCGAGGTCGCGGCCGCCGGAGGCCACAACGTCCTCATGGTCGGTCCACCCGGTGCGGGCAAGACGATGCTCGCGCGGCGGCTCGCCACGATCCTGCCGACGATGTCGCGCGACGAGGCGCTCGAGGTCACCCAGCTGCACTCTGTGGCCGGCCTCCTGGACGGAGGCTTGATCCACACGCGTCCGTTCCGCTCGCCGCACCACACCGTGTCGCCCGCCGCGCTCCTCGGCGGCGGGACCTCGTTCCTGCGACCGGGCGAGGTGTCGCTCGCGCACCATGGAGTGCTGTTCCTCGACGAGTTCACGGAGTTTCGCCGGGACGCGGTCGAGGGGTTGCGCCAGCCGCTCGAGGACGGTCGCGTCGTGGTCACGCGCATGGTGGGCTCGGTGGTGTTCCCGGCGAGGTTCACGCTCGTCGCCGCCGCGAACCCGTGCCCGTGCGGGTTCGCGGGAGACGCGGTCCGCCGATGCACGTGTCGTGACGATCGGCTGCAGACCTATCACGCCAAGCTCACGGGCCCGCTGCTCGACCGCGTCGACATCCGGCTCGTGATCCCCCGTCTCACCAAGCGAGAGCTGCTCGGCGAACAGCCCGGGGAGTCCTCGTCCTCGGTCCGCGAACGCGTCGAGCGGGCCCGCTCGCGGCAGCGCCGGCGCTACGAGCGGCTCGGGCTCCCGAACAACGCACAGCTCCCCGGCCCCGTCGCACGGCGCGAGGCGCGGATCTCCCCGGACGCGCGCGACCTCCTCGCGTCGGCGGTCGATCTCCACGGGCTCACGGGTCGCGGCTTCGACCGCACGCTCAAGGTCGCGCGGACCATCGCGGACCTCGCGGGGACGGAGCTCGTCGAACCGGACCACGTCGTGGAGGCGCTCGCGTACCGCTCGGCGTCGCCGGCGCCGGAGCTCGAGCGTGCCGTCTGAGGAGGTCCGAGCGAAGGGCCCGTGGGCCACGTGGCCGCCGGGCTACGTATCGAGCGAGGAGGACCGGCGGGCGCTGTTCGTCCTGTCGGCGCTCCGCGGGATCTCGCCCCGGAACCTGATCGCGCTCGCGGTCGAGCGCGGGTCGGCGGCCGCCACCCTTGCGTGGATCCGCAAGGGCCGGGGCGGCAGCGAGAACGACCAGGCGTTCGCGCGTGCCCTGGACCCCGACGCGATCGCCGGCGCGACGAAGGCGTGCGGCGCTCGCCTGGTCACGTGGGCCTCGGTCGACTACCCGAGCCAGCTCCGCCAGATCCCCGATCCACCCGGCGCGATCTACGTGATCGGTCGGACGCCGCCGGACGTGACCTCGGCCGTCGCCGTCGTCGGCGCCCGGCGCTGCACCGCCTCGGGGCGGGAGGCGGCGCACGAGATCGGGCGCGGACTGGCGCTCGCCGGGCTCACCGTCGTGAGCGGCGCCGCCCGCGGCATCGACGCCGCGTCACACGATGGCGCGCTCTCGGTGCAGGGTCCGACGCTCGCCGTCCTGGGGTCGGGGCTGGACGTCGCGTACCCGTCGGCGAGCCGGGCCCTGATCCGGCGGATCGGCGGCGCGGGAACGCTGGTGAGCGAGTACGCGCCCGGAACGCCGCCCAGCCAGCACCACTTCCCCGCTCGCAACCGGATCGTCGCGGGGCTGTGCCGCGCGACCGTGGTGGTCGAAGGGGCGAGGGGGAGCGGCTCGTTGATCACGGCCGAGTACGCGATGGAATTCGGGCGGGACGTGTACGCCTTGGCGGGTTCGGTCACGAGCGCCCTGTCGGAGGTGCCGCTGCAGCTGATCCGCGAGGGCGCGACCTTGATCCGCGACGCCGAGGATCTGCGGGGCGACCTCGGCGTGGAGGTCGTACCCACCGAGGCCGCCGGGCGCCTGGACCTCGACGACGTCGAGCGCGGGGTCCTCGCTTGCATCGTCGAACCCACCCTCCCCGATCGCCTCGCGTCCTCGCTCGGGGTGGGGATCCAGGAAGTCGTCGGCGTCCTGATGCGGCTCGAGCTGCGCGGGTTCGTCCGCAACGTGGGTGGCCGATACGAGACGACGATCAAGGCACGACCTCAGCGTGAGGCGGCGAGCAAGCGGAGCGCCCGGGGAACGCCCGACCGCGCCACGAGCCGCACCGGGACGCCCGCGCCGTCGAGCAGGCTCGCGGCCATCGATGAGCGGTAGCCGCTCGCGCAGATCACCGTCTGCCGCTTCGAGCGGTCGAACGCGGCCAGACGGTCGGGCAGGTCCCCGACGAACAGGTGCCGCGAACCCTCGATGTGGCCGGCGTCCCACTCCGTGGTCTGCCGAACGTCGAGGATCTCGCCGGCCTCGCCCGCAGCGAGCTCGTCGACCAGCTGCTCGAGCCGCAGGATCGGGAACGAGCGCGTCGCACGACCCGAAGCGGTCCAGGCATCGATGCCGCCCGCGAGGTGGCCGAGGACCGCGTCCCAGCCGATGCGTCGCAGCTGCACCGATGCTTCATCGAGCGCATCGTCGTCCGGCATGGACAGCACCACCGGTGTCGCGAACGGCAGCAGCCAACCGACGTACGAGGCGAACGACGGCTCGAGCGGCACGTTCAGGGACCCGGCGAGGTGTCGCTCGGCGAACGCCGTCCCGTCGCGAACGTCCACGAGCCGGGCCCCAGCGGCCATCGCGTCCGCCACCTGGTCGGCGGTCATCACCCGGGGTCGCGGCGATGCGCCGAGCACGGGCGGTCCAGCTCGGTTGATCGGCGCCATGTGCGCGTAGTAGTCGGGGAACGCCATCAGTCCGGTCAGCTGTCCTCGTACGAAGGCCTCCTCGTCGGTCTCCGTGAACGGGAGGTTGGTGGTCCGCTCCTCGGCGATCGTCGACGTCCGCCGTTCGCCCGGCGATCCGACGGCGCAGAAGCTCCCCGCCCCGTGGGTGGGGAGCACCCGGACCTCGTCGGGCATCTCCGCGAGCCGCCGCATCGAGCGGAACTGCAAGCGCGTGAGCTCGTCCGTCCGCTCGGGACCGAGCAGGTCGGTCCGCCCGGCCCCGCCGACCGTGAGGCTCCCGCCCGAGAACAGCGCGATCCGTTCCTCGGCATCGCGCAGGAGGTAGGCGAGATGCTCGGGGGTATGGCCGGGCGTCGCCACACCGAGGAGGGTGGCATCGCCGAACGGGATCTCGGTCCCGTTCTCCACCGGCCGGTACCCGAACGCGTACCCGGCCTCGGCCGGGCCCCAGATCTCGGCGCCGGTTTCCGCGCGGAGCTCCAGCGCGCCCGAGACGTAGTCGTTGTGGACGTGGGTCTCGACGACGCGGCGGATGGTTGCTCCGCGGGCCCGGGCGGCGTCGACGAACCGTTCGACGTCGCGCTGCGGATCGACGACCGCAGCCTCGTCGCCCCAGGTCAAGACGTAGCTCGTGTCCCCGAGCCCCTCGGTGACCAGGCCGTCGAGCTCCATCGCCCGCATCCTACGACCGGTTCGCGCACGGACGTACGCCGATCCGGGTCCGCTGCTTGAACGAGCCGACCTCGATTGGTACAAGGGGAGACCGCCGACCAGGAGGACCATGCCCGCCCGCGACCTTCCTCAGTCCGACGCTGCCCTGATCGACGGGTTCGCGGATCACCTCGCCCTCGAACGCCACCTCGCTCCCTCGACCGTCGACGCCTACCGCCGAGACCTGTCGCAGCTGGCCGCGTTCCTGCGGCGCAACCGGCGGGACCTGCCCGGGGCGAGGATCGACGACCTGCGGAGGTTCCTCGCCCAGCTCACGAGCCTCGGGTACGCGCGCGCGTCGATCGCGCGGCGCGTCGGCGCGATCCACACGTTCTACCGGTGGGCGGTCTCGCACGAGGTCGTCGCCGAGGATCCGGCGGCGCTCCTGGGCCGGCCGAAGGTCGTCAACCGCCTCCCGGTGGTCCTTCGCGTGCCGGAGGCCGCGGCCCTCGTCGAGGCGCCCGTCGTGACCGCGGAAGTGAGCGACGTCGATGCGGCGGTGGCGCTGCGGGACCGGGCGATCCTCGAGCTGATGTACGGGTCGGGGCTGCGGGTGAGCGAGGCCGCCGGCCTCACGATCGACCGCGTCGATCTCGAACGCGGCCGGGTGACGGTGGTCGGCAAGGGCGACAAGGAGCGCGAGGTACCGCTCGGCGACCCCGCGCGGGAGGCGGTCGCCGCCTGGCTCGCGGTGCGGGGCGTCCTGGGCGCCGGTAGGGACGACGAGCTGTTCGTGAACCGCAGGGGTCGGCCGATCGGCCCACGCGACATCCGACGGCTTGTGGGACGATACGCGGGCGCAGCCCTTTCGGGCCGGCGGGTGACGCCGCACACCCTGCGACACTCGTTCGCCACGCACCTGCTCGAGGGAGGAGCGGACATCAGGTCGGTCCAGGAGATGCTCGGCCACGCGAGCGTGGCAACGACCCAGAGATACACCCACGTGAGTCGCGCACGCCTGTTCGAGGCCTACGAGCAGAGCCACCCGAGGGCCTGATGCCTCGAGCGCCCAAGGCCGAGAAGGCCAAGACGGTGGAGTCCTCCAAGCCGAAGAAGGCCGACAAGGCCGCCAAGACGGTGAAGGCCGCCGAGAACGACCGGCCCGCCGCGCGATCCGGCTCGGTCAAGGTGGCGTCGTCGTCGAGGGTCTCCACACGCCAGCCCGTGTCGCCCGACCAGCTCGACGAGCTCACCCGGCTGTGGGAGGAGTTCAAGCAGAACGAGGTCTCGGGAGCTCGCGAGGGCGCTCGAGAGCGCCTCATCCTGCACTACGCGCCGTTGGTGAAATACGTCGCGAGCCGCGTCGCGACCGGCCTCCCCGCGAGCGTGGATCAGGCCGACCTCGTCTCGTACGGGATGTTCGGGCTGATCGACGCCCTCGAGAAGTTCGACCTCGGCCGCGGCAACAAGTTCGAGACATACGCGATCCCGAGGATCAAGGGCGCGATCATCGACGAGCTCCGCGCGATGGACTGGGTGCCGAGATCCGTCCGGTTCAAGGCGCGCGAGATCGAGAAGGCGTACTCGGACCTGGAGTCGATCCACAAGCGCGGCCCGACCGAGAAGGAGGTGGCCGCGCGTCTCGGCGTGACGCTGCGCGAGCTCCACGAGGTCATCAACCAGATCTCGTTCGTGCAGGTGCTCCAGCTCGACGAGATCCTGAGCGTCGGTAGCGATCGCGGTGAACAGGTGTCGCTGCTGGACACGCTGGCCGACCGCGGGACCGACCCGACGACGGCGCTCGAGGGCGAGGAGACGCGCGGACTGCTCGCGGCGGCGATCAACTCGCTGTCCGAACGCGAGAAGATCGTGGTCACCCTGTACTACTTCGAGGGCCTCACCCTCGCCGAGATCGGCGACATCCTCGGCGTGACGGAATCGCGCGTCTGCCAGATCCACACGAAGGCGGTCGGTCAGCTCCGCCTGCAGCTCGTCGAGACCGAGTGAGCCGATCGCCACGCATGTGAACCGCGTCACGGTTCGCGTCGCCCCGCTCGCCTAGGATCGTCGCTCGGTCGTCGATCGGAGAACCTCGTGCCGTTCCGGGCGTTGGTCTTCCCCCTGCTAATGGTGATCCTTACGGGTCCGTCGTCGGCCTCGGTTGGACCGTCGCCGACCGGCTCCGGGACCGACCGCATCGGGTTGGTTCCGGCGCTGCCGGTCGGGACGTGGGCCTGGCCGGTGCAGGGACCGGTGATCCGGGGGTTCGACCCGCCCGACACACCGTTCGGGGCCGCCCACCGCGGGATCGACATCGCGGTCGCGCCCGGGACGCCGATCCTCGCCCCCGAAGCGGGGACGGTCTCCTTCGCCGGCAGGGTGGGCGGGGAGCTGTTCGTCACGATCGTCCACGGCGGCGGGCTCTCGAGCACGTACTCATGGATCTCGTCGACGACGGTCCGCAAGGGTGACGTCGTGTCGAGGGGCCAACCGATCGGGACCACCGGGACCGGACCGCCGGGGGCGAGCGTCCCGCACCTGCACTTCGGCGCGAAGCTCGACGGGGAATACGTGGACCCGCTCCTGCTCCTGGCCCCCCTCGGCGTGCAGGACCTGATCCGGCTCGTGCCGATCTTGACCTGACCCCGACGGCGTCGGGACGTCGGAGCATCGGGTCGCGGGAAGGTGACTGCGGCTAGCATGTGCGCCCCGTCAGAGGAGAGCCCACCTGTTCCCGATGCGCCGCGACCGATCGACGCGCGCCGTCCGTGTCGCTGCCGCGGCGGTCGCGACCGCACCGCTCGTGTTCCTGTCGGGCGGGGCGGTCGCCCAGGAGGCGCCCACCTGGTCGCAGTTCCAGGGCGGACCCGGTCACGCCGGGGTGCTGGCCGACGGCCCGCAGCCCCCATACCGCGTCCGATGGACCCTGCCGGCGCCCGCGGGCGACGCCCTGTCGGGCGCCGTGGTCGCAGGCGACCTGGCCGTGTCGGTGGGAAACGAGGCCGTCTACGGGATCGACGTCGCCTCGGGCGCCATCGAGTGGCGGGTGGCTCGGGACGGGGGACCGCTGTCGATGCCGGCGATCGGCGCCGGCCCCCGGGGGCGGATCCTCGTGTACCTCGATGGACCGGGTCCGAACGACGCAGGCGGAGCGCCGGAGGGCTCGCCGAGCCCGAGCGCGAGCGCCACCCCGGTCGGTTCGCCTTCGACGACGGGGCCCAGTCCGTCTCCTACCGGACCGGACGAGCAGTCCGAGGTCTCGACGCTCGTCGCGGTCTCCCTCTCCGACCGGACCGAGCTCTGGCGAACGCCATTGGGGGCGACTTCGCGGAGCGGGGTCACGATCGACGGCACGAACGCGTTCGTGGGTGACCAGGGCGGGACGGTGTACGCCGTCTCACTGGAGAGCGGCACGATCACGTGGTCCGCGGAGATGGACGGGCGCGTCGATTCGGCGGTCGCGGTCGCCGACGCCCAGGTGGTCGCGGTCGCCCGGAACACCGACACGGCGCAGGTCGTCGTCGCGGCGTTCGACGAGGCGACGGGGAAGCGTTCGTGGCCGGCCCTGGCCATCCAGGCGAGCTCGACGGCCGGTACCGCACCCTCGGCCGGCGGCGGTTCCCTGTTCATCGGGTCGGCCGACCGGCGCGTGCGGGCGCTCGACACCGAGAACGGAAGCGAGCGGTGGGCGACGCTGGCGCTTTCGCTGTTCTCCCCCGCGACCTCGCTCGCGTTCGACGACGACAGCGTCTTCGCGGCGGACATCGCCGGGGGCGTGTATCGGCTGGATGCGGCGGACGGCGGGCGCCGGTGGAGCTACCACCTCAACGAGGTGGTACTGCGGAGCTCGCCGGTCGTGTCCGGATCCTCGGTCCTGCTGGGGCTGGGGGACGGCCGCCTGGTCGCGGTCGACGTCGCCTCCGGGCATCTGGTGTGGCAGAGCGCCCCGTCCGCGGGATTGGTCGGGACGATCGCGCTGTCGGGCGATTCGCTCATCGCCGTGAAGGGCGGTCGCGACGCGGGGCTGATCGCGTTCGAACACGACCCGCAGGGTGCGCTTGTCGACGTTCCATCGCCGACCCAGCTCGACGCCGGGACCACGCTGACGCGATGGGCGCTCGCGGCCGCGATCGTCTTCGCGGTCGCGTTCGTCCCGGGCATCTGGGCAACGCGGCGTTTCGGGGTGGTCGCCGACGGCGGGCCCGGCGACGACGGGTCAGATCGGGTCTCGGACCCGGGGGAGGGACCGTGAGCGGGAAGAAGCGGCGGCGCCCCGCGCGGCCGCGGCCGGCTCCGGTGGAGGCGGAACCCACCGAGACCGCGGTCGAGTCGGCCGTGGCGCCGGCCGAACCGCGTCGCGGGTTCGGCGGCGCGCTCTTCGGTCAGAGCGGTGGGTCCGTGATGCCGCCGGTCGGGCGCTCGCTCGGGCGTGGTCTCCTCGCCGTCGTATCCTCGCCCGTCCTGCTGGCGATCGCGGTCCTCGTGCCGCTGCTCGCGTGGCTTGCCCTGTACGCGCTCGGGTTCGAGGGCCGACCCGCCTTGCTGGTCGACGTCCTCGCCCTGCCTCCGATCGCGACGTACTTCGATCTCGGGACGGGCGAGAGCCTGTTGGGGCTCGGACCGTCGTTCCTGATCTTCACCGGCGTGGCGATCCTGATCCGGGGCGTGCTCTACGGCCTGCTCGCGGGGATGATCGTGGAGTCGCTCGAGGACGGTCGCGTGAGCTCCTGGGGCCTGCTCCGAGGCGTTGCGGCGATCCCGACCGTGATCGTCGTCCAGGTGCTCTCGTTCACGCTGATCCTGGCCAGCAACATCATCTTCCCGGTCCTCGGCCCCGGGATCGGGCTGCTCGCCGCCGTCGGGGCGCTCGTTGGCGGCCTGTTCTTCCTGGGGTTCGCGCCCACCGCCGCCGTCCGACAACGCCGAGGCGTGGTCGAGACCATCCGGCGTTCGGGAAGGGCAGCGATGCTGCCGGGGAGCCGGCACCTCCTGTTCTGCGGCCTGTACTTCTTCATCGCGCTGCCCGTGGTCGTCGGTCTGGCCCCGGGTGGGGGAGAGGTCACCGCGAACCCGACCTTCTTCGGCTGGGTCTTCGTGCTGGCCGCGAGCGTGCTCCACCTGGGCTTCATGGGCGGGCTCGCCTACCGCTGGATCGCCGTCGAGCCCTCCGTCCCCGAGCAACCGGTGCAGCGCCGCAGGGCTCCGCAGCGCCAGCCCTCCCGTCGCCCCTCCGGCAGGCGCTGAGGCAGGGACGGCGGCCCGGACCGGGACAACGCCGCTGGTAGACTGCGCGTTTGCCGGCGTCTCGACGCCGAGCTCACACGCCCGGGGATCGCAAGCGGGGTCCCGGCCGGGGTTCAGGGGTCAAGCGCGAGCGCGAACGCGCGAGCGGCAACCCTGAGCACGAGCCGGGCCGCAGGCGAGGCGAACCGGGCGGAGGCACAACCGGAAGGAGGGCACCATGCCTGTCGTCACCAGGCGGGAGCTCCTCGAGGCAGGGGTGCACTTCGGGCACCAGACCAGACGCTGGAACCCGAAGATGGGCCGGTACCTGTACGGGGAACGCTCCGGGATCTACATCATCGACCTCGAGAAGACCCTGTCGGGACTCGAGGAGGCCTACGCCTACGCGAGGGATCTCGGCCGCCGCGGCGGGGTGATCCTGTTCGTCGGGACGAAGAAGCAGGCGCAGGAGGTCATCTCCGAGCACGCTGCACGGGTCGGGATGCCGTTCGTCACGACCCGCTGGCTCGGCGGGATGCTCACGAACTTCCAGACGGTCTCGCGTCGCCTGCTCCGCCTGCGCGAGCTACGCGAGATGGAACGTACGGGCGCGTTCGACTTCCTCCCAAAGCGGGAGGCGATCCGCCTGCGGCACGAGAAGGAGAAGCTGGAGCGCAACCTCGGCGGCATGCAGAGCCTCGACCGGCTCCCCGAGGCGATCTTCGTGATCGACACCAAGAAGGAGCACATCGCGGTCAACGAGGCGCGCAAACTCGGCATCTCGGTCATCGCGATCGTGGACACGAACTGCGATCCGGACGAGGTGGACTTCGTGATCCCGGGCAACGACGACGCGATCCGATCGGTCTCGCTCGTCACCCGTCTGATCGCGGACGCCCTCGCGGAGGGACGACAAGAGGGCCGCGAGGCCGTCGTGACGCGCGCGACCGGTCCCGAGATCGAGCCCGAGCCGGTTCCCGAACCCGCTCCGGCCGCCCAGGCCGCCGCGGAGCCCGCGCCGATCGTCCCCGAGGCCGTCCCGGCCCCCGAGGCCGAGCCGACGGAAGCAGGCTGACGCGGATGGCGGAGATCAGCGCGCAACTGGTGAAGGAGCTCCGTGATCGCACCGGCGCCGGCATGATGGAGTGCAAGAAGGCGCTCCAGGAGGCGGACGGCGACCTCGCCAAGGCCGAGGAGATCCTGCGCACGAAGGGGCTCGCGTCCGCGGCCGGCCGGGCGGATCGCTCGGCGAACCAGGGACTCATCCAAGCCTACGTCCACTTCAACAACACGGTTGGCGCGATGGTGGAGGTGAACTGCGAGACGGACTTCGTCGCCAACACGGACGAGTTCAAGCAGCTCGCCAAGGACCTGGCGCTCCACATCGCGAGCCCGTCGGCGCCCAAGTACGTCAGCCGCGACGAGGTCGCCCCGGAGGAGCTTGCATCCGAGCGACGCATCTTCGAGGCGCAGGCTCGGGAGATGGGCAAGCCCGACGACGTGGTCCCCAGGATCGTCGAGGGCAAGCTGAATACGTTCTACGCAGAGGCGGTCCTGCTCGACCAGCCGTACGTGAAGGACGACTCGAAGACGATCCAGCAGCTCCTCGACGAGATGTCGTCCAAGGTCGGGGAGAAGGTGGCCGTGCGTCGGTTCGTTCGGTATCGGCTCGGCGAGGAGACCGGGTAGGGTAGCGTCATGCCGGAGGGGGACCACGCGCAGGAGGCCGGCCGGCCGCTGTACCACCGTGTGCTGCTCAAACTCTCCGGGGACGCCTTCGCCCCGATGGATACCGGCTACGGCATCTCGACGGAGTCCACGGGCCTGCTCGCGCGAGAGCTCGCCGACGTGATCGACCTCGGGGTGCAGTGCGCCGTCGTCGTCGGCGGCGGCAACATCTTCCGCGGGCGCCAGGCGCCGGGGATCGATCGCTCCCGCGCCGACTACATGGGCATGCTCGCCACCGTGATGAACGCCCTCGCGCTGCAGGACGCGCTCGAGAAGATCCACGTACCGACACGGGTCCAGACGGCGATCCACATGGCGCAGATCGCGGAGCCGTACATCCCGCTCCGGGCGATCAGGCATCTGGAGAAGGGCCGGGTCGTGGTGTTCGCCGCCGGGATCGGCGCGCCGTACTTCTCGACGGACACGACCGCGGCCCAACGCGCGCTCGAGATCGGCGCCCAGGCGATCCTGAAGGGGACGAAGGTCGACGGCGTGTATACCGCCGACCCGCACGTGGACCCCACGGCGGAGCGGTTCGAGACGATCGAGTACCTCGACGTGCTCCGCGAGGGGTACCAGGTCATGGACGCCACGGCGATCAGCCTCTGCATGGAGAACGGCCTGCCGATCATCGTGTTCGATTTCCGATCGGGGGGAAACATCCGCAGAGCGGTGTCCGGCGAGCCGATCGGGACGCTGGTGCACGGTGGCGTCCGATGACGGTCGACTCCGCGCTGAAGGCGGCCACCGAGAAGATGGACAAGGCGATCGCGGTGCTGAAGGACGAACTCGCCGGGGTCCGGACGGGACGCGCGACCCCCGCGTTGTTGCAGCGGGTGGTCGTGGACTACTACGGCACGCCTGTGCCGATCCAGCAGCTAGCGTCGTTCTCGGTGCCCGAACCGCGGACCCTGGTGATCTCTCCGTTCGACCGGAACGCGATCACCGCGATGGAGAAGGCCATCATGGCGAGCGACCTGGGGATCACCCCGGGCAACGACGGCACCGTGATCCGGCTGAGCTTCCCGCCCCTGACCGAGGAGCGCCGTAAGGAGCTGATCAAGCTGGTCCATCACCGCGGCGAGGAGGGCAGGGTTGCCGTTCGGAACATCCGGCGGCACTCGAAGGAAGAGCTCGAGAGACTTGAGCGAGACGGGGGCATCTCAGAAGATGACCTGGTGCGCTCGGAGAAAGAGCTTCAGAAGCTCACCGACAAGCACATCTCGGACATCGACGAGGTCGTAGCCCACAAGGATGCCGAGCTCAAGGAGATCTGAGCGTGCCGGAGGACGAGGAACGGACCGAGGGCGAGGACCTCTTCGAGGATCTCGACAAGTTCTTCGCGCCGATCCAGGACGTCGACTGGCCGGAGTCCTCCGAGGGCAAGGGATCGGAACAGGCGGCGGGCCCTGAGCGCCGCGACGAGCCCCCTCGCGTGGAACCCGAGCAGCCAGAGGGTGAACCCGACGCAGCGAGTCGCTCGACCATGGCGTTCGAGACCCGATCCGAGGACGGTTCCCCCGAAACCGAGGACGAGGAGGCGGCATCGGCCGAGCCCGACGCCGGCGAACCGTCCGGCGGCGGCGAGCGGTTCGCGGCTCAGGAGTCGCCGTCCGAGGCAGACTTCGAGGGGGAGCAGGGCGCGGTCGGCTCATCCCTGTTCGAGGCGGAGGCGGAGGGCTACGACGTCGACGAGGGCGCCGAGGCCGGCCCGAGCGGGTACGTCGACCTCCCCGGCGACGAGCCGGGTGTGGCCGAGCTGATCGAGGAGACCGCGACGGTGGTGGTCCCGGAGGTCGTCCCAGAGCAACTGCCAGAGAAGCTAGAGGACGCGCCGGACATCGAGGCCGTCGAGGCCGCGGCCGACCACTTCGCCGAGTCCGTCCGGGACGAGGTGCTGGTCGAGCCGGAGCCGCCGGCGCCGCAGCCCACCGAGGAGGTCGCGATCGCCCAGCTCCTCGGCGAGGAGGGCGCGGCGGAGGAGGCCGAGACCTCGCGCACGGTCCGCGTCGGGGCCGAGGGCTTCGGCGGGCCGAGCTGGCAGGAACCGACGGCGATCGAGGTCGGCGCCGAACCGGAACGCGCGGGTCCCGGCCGCGACGTCCCCACCGCGTTCATCACCGGCATCGTGCTAGCGGGGCTGGCGGTCGGCGCGATCCTGATCGGGCCCGGAGCGTTCGCGATCTTCGCCGGCATCGTGGTGCTGTTCGCGCAGGGCGAGTTCTACCTGGCGATACAGAAGCGCCACTACCAGCCGGCGACCGCGCTCGGGCTCGTCTCGGGGGCGCTCGTCATGGGCGCCGGCTACTACCGGACCGAGAGCGCGATGCTCGCGATCATGGCCCTGTCGCTGATCGCGACGTTCCTGTGGTACATGACCGTTCCGGCACAACACCGTCGAAACCTGGTCTCGAACATCGCGATCACGTTCTTCGGGGTCGCGTACATACCGATGCTCGCGGCGTACGCGCTCGCGGTCCTGAAGCTTCGCGACGGCGAAGCTCTCACGCTCTCGATCATCGGGCTCACGTTCGTCTACGACACGGCCGCTTTCGGCGTGGGCTATTTCTGGGGGAGCCGCCCTCTAGCGCCCACGATCAGCCCGAAGAAGTCGTGGGAGGGAGCGATCGGAGCCACGCTCGTCGTGATCGCGGTGGCGGTCGGTGTGGTGGGTTCGTCGGTGGGTCAACTCGACACGATCGGGCGCTCGGTGGGCCTGGCCGTCGTGGTCGCGCTGTTCGCGCCGCTCGGCGACCTGGCCGAATCGCTGCTCAAGCGGGACCTCGAGATCAAGGACATGGGCGGGATCCTGCCCGGTCACGGCGGCGTGATGGACCGGATCGACTCCGTGCTGTTCGTGGCCCCCGCCGCCTTCATCTACCTCCGCCTGATCCTGCTCTGAGACCTCTCTCACCCGGGGTCAGCCGCCCTTGCGTGGTTTGTGGGCGCCGCGGGGTATCGTTGGACGGTGCGCTCGCTCGTGATCCTCGGCTCGACGGGATCGGTGGGGACGCAGGCGCTGGACGTCGTGCGGCACAACCCCGACCGGTTCAAGGTGGTCGGCCTGTCCGCGGGCACCAACCAGGAGCTCCTGGTCGGGCAGATCCGGGAGTTCCTCCCTCCGCATGTGGCGATCGCGAACGACGAGGCGGCCGTCGACCTCGAAGAGAAGCTCAGCGGGATAAAGGGCGTCGAGGTCCATTCGGGGCCCGAGGCGGCCGAGAGTCTGGCGCGAGATTCCGAGGCCGACATGGTCCTGAACGCGCTGGTCGGGTCGGCCGGCCTGGCGCCCACGCTCGCGACCCTGCAGGCGGGCAAGCTGCTCGCTCTTGCCAACAAGGAGAGCCTGGTCGTCGGTGGCGACCTCGTCGTCGACCTGATCAAGGGTGAGCCGGAGCGCCTCATCCCGGTCGACTCGGAACACGCGGCGCTCGCCCAATGCCTGCGGGGGGAGCGCCGCGAGGACCTGAAGCGCGTGATCCTGACCGGGTCGGGCGGTCCGTTCAGGGGCTGGACCCACGCGGAGCTCGCCAAGGCTTCCGTGAAAGAGGCGCTCGCACACCCCGTCTGGCAGATGGGGCCGAAGATCACGATCGACTCGGCCACGTTGATGAACAAGGGCCTCGAGGTGATCGAGGCGCACTACCTGTTCGGGCTCGAGTACTCGCAGATCCACGCCGTGATCCACCCGGAGGGCCTCGTGCACGCCCTCGCGGAGTTCCGGGACGGGTCGATGACCGCTCAGTTCGCGGTCCCGGACATGCGGCTGCCCATCCAGCTCGCGCTCGCATGGCCCGAGCGGCTCCCGACGGGCGTCGGCCCCGTTCCGCTCGCCGACAGCCGCCTGTCGTTCGAGCCGGTCGACCGGGAGGCGTTCCCGGCGATCGACCTGTCCTATCGGGTCGGCGAGCTCGCTCTGACCTTCCCCGCGGTCATGAGCGCGGCCAACGAGGTCGCGGTCATGGCCTTCCTCGATGGCAAGATCCCCCTGACGCGCATCGTCGAGGTCGTCACGGCCGTCGTCGACGAGCACGAGGCGCCCTCGAGCGTGGTCTCGGTGGTGAACCTCGAGCGGGCCGATAACTGGGCTCGCCGGCGTGCCGCCGAGATCATCGAGGCGCGGTAGGAAGGACGGTCGCCCGTGGCGGCACTCGGCATCGGTGCCTTCTTCTTCGCCCTGATCCTGGTGATCGTGATCCACGAGGCGGCGCACTTCGCCGTCGCGCGTGCGTTCGGTATCAAGGTGACCGAGTTCTTCGTGGGGTTCGGGCCCAAGCTCTGGTCGCGCATGCGCGGGGAGACCGAGGTCGGCCTCAAGGCGATCCCCGCGGGCGGCTACGTGAAGATCGCCGGAATGAACCCGTACGAGGCCGTCGCGCCCGAGGACTTCCCGCGGACCTTCGGGGCCAAGCCGATCTGGCAACGCGCCCTCGTGATCGTGGCGGGACCGGCGACGCATTTCGTGCTCGCGTTCATATGCTTCGCGATGTGGCTGGGCTTCGTCGGCCAGCCAACCCTCACGAGCCCGCTGGTGGTACTGGTCCCTCGTTCACTCGACGGCGTCCCCGGGCCGGCCTTCGCCGCCGGGCTGCGGGTCGGTGATCGGATCGTCGCGGTCGACGACGTCCGGGCCCCGACCACCGATCAGCTCGTCGACTACACCCAGCGACATGTCGGAGAGCCGATGACCATCACCGTCCTTCGAGACGGACGCACCGTCACCGTGACGGTCGAGCCGGTGCTATCCGAGGTCGGAGGCGAGCCGATCGGCAGGATCGGGGTAGAGCTGGGCCCCGGGTTGCGGGAGACGGCGGGAGTCCTCGGCTCGGTCACCGGCGCTGCCGATCTCGTCGGCGACAACATCGTGGGCACGGTGCATGGGGTTGGACGAGTCTTCGGACCCGAGGGGATCGGGCGCCTCGCCACACTCGTGTTCACCGACGAACCTCGAAGGGTTGAGGACCCCGCCAGTGTCGTCGGCATCGGCCGAGTTGCGGGGAGCCTCGCCTCCGACGACCGGTTCGGGGACCTGCTGCTCCTGTTCGGCGTCGTGAACGTCTTCGTCGGTCTGCTGAACCTCCTCCCGCTGCCGCCGTTCGACGGCGGACACCTCACGGTCCTCGCGATCGAGAAGGTCCGGGGCCGGCCTGTCGACATGCGGAAGGTCATCCCGGTCTCGGCCGCGGTCGCAGCGTTCTTCATCGTCTTCACGGTCGCGGTCGTCTACGTAGACCTGGTGAAGCCGCCCGTCTAGCGGCAGCGATCCGAGGGGTCGATCTGGGGCGTTCGGGCTACGCCATCGGTCGCGAACCGATCGGCGCCACGATTTCTCAACACGGTCCCCGAGGGCCCCGCAGGCCCGGCGGCTACGATGGGCCGGTGACCGAGCAGACCGTCCTGGTGGTGGACGACGAGGCCGCGATCGCCGAAGCCGTCCGCGCCCGGCTCTCGAGCGAGGGGTTCCGGGTGCTGGTCGCGGCCGACGGCTCGCAGGCGCTGGAGCTGGCGAGCGCCGAGGAACCCGACCTGGTCGTGCTCGACCTGATGCTGCCCGGGATGGACGGTCTCGAGGTGTGCCGGAGGCTCCAGGCGGGTCGCTGGGTGCCCGTCCTGATGCTGACGGCGCGGACCGAAGAGGCCGACAAGGTGGTCGGGTTCGCGGTGGGTGCGGATGACTATCTGACGAAGCCGTTCAGCCTCCGGGAGCTGACGGTCCGGGTCAGGGCGATCCTGCGACGCGTCGAACGGATCACCTCGCCGCCCTCGACCGAGCCGATCGACCACGGCGGGCTCTCGGTCGACCCCGCCAAACGCAAGGTGAGCGTGGACGGCGGGGAGGTGCAGCTCACCCCGCTCGAGTTCGAGATCCTGCTCGCGCTCGCCCGCGAGCCCGGCGTGGTCCTCAGCCGCGAGCAGCTGATGGATCGCGTCTGGGGCTACCGCGACTACGCGGGTGGACGCGTCGTCGATTCGCACGTGGCGCGCATCCGCCGGAAGCTGGGCGAGGACGGCGCCGAGCCGAGGTTCGTCCGCACGGTTCACGGCGTCGGCTACGCGTTCGGGGACGAGTGAACCGGCCGTGACGCTCCTGCAGCGGCTGCCCACGATCCGGTCGAAGCTCGGATCGGTCATCGTGTTCGCCGTCGGGATGACCCTGCTGCTGGTCTACCTGATCCTCGGAGTGGGGTTCGAGGTCTTCACGATCGGCGCGCATTGGTTGGAGCTCCTGCTCGCCGGCGTCCTGGGCGCGGGCATCGCGCTCGTGATCGCTCGATGGGTCGCACGAGGGATGACGCAACCGCTGCGGGACATGGCGCGGGCGGCCCGTCGCATGGAGACCGGCGACTACTCGCAGCGGATCCACACGGACTCGCGGGACGAGGTCGGCAAGCTCGCCGAGGCGTTCAACCGGATGAGCACGGAACTCGAGGGGCTCGAGCTGCTGCGCCGCGAGCTCGTGGCGAACGTGTCGCACGAGCTCAAGACCCCGATCTCGGCACTTCGGGCGCACCTGGAGAACCTGCTCGACGGCGTCGAGCAGCCCGACCCCGAGACGCTGCAGATCATGCTCGTGCAATCCGAGCGGCTGGGACGGCTCGTGGACCAGCTCCTCGACCTGTCGCGGCTCGAGTCGGGCGACGTGCCGCTCGAGCGCGAACGCGTCGAGCTCGCACCGCTCGTCTCGCAGGTGTTCTCCGAGATCCAGGTCGCCCGCCCCGACCCGGGCGTGACACTCGACGACGACCTGCCGGGAGACCTGCCGCCGGTCTTCGCCGACCGTGAGCGGGTCCATCAGGTGCTGTTCAACCTGCTCGACAACGCGGTGCGTTTCACGCCGACCGGCGGACGCGTGACGGTCACCGCGTCGAGCCACAACGGTTCGATCGGTGTGGTCGTCGCCGACACGGGCCCGGGGATCCCGGCCGAACACCTGCCCCACGTCTTCGAACGCTTCTACCGGGTGGACGAGTCGCGTTCGCGCGACGACGGCGGGACCGGGATCGGGCTCGCCATCGCGCGCTCGGTGGTCGAGGCGCACGGCGGGCGGATCTGGGCCGACAGCGAGCCCGGTCGCGGGAGCGAGTTCACGTTCGAGCTGCCGGTCGCGTCGCCTTCGGGGGATCCGAGGCAGGAGCGCCAACGCTCGAACGGTACGCCCGCGAACGACACGAGGAGGAAGGGATGACGTCCGCAACCACGACCATCGAGATCGCCGCTCCGGAGCGCTACGCGTTCCTCGACCTCACGGAGGAGCTCGAGCGAGCGATCAAGGACTCGGGCGTCACCGACGGATCGGTGGTTGCGTTCTGCGCTCACACGACGTGCGCGCTGATCGTCAACGAGTGGGAGGACGGCGCGCTCGAGGACTTCCGGGCCCGGATGCTGCATCTGGTCCCCGACGACGTGTACTACGCGCACGACGACGCGTCGCGCCGCACGCAGAACCTGGACGAGTCCCACGAGCGCCGGAACGGCCCCGCGCACGTGAAGGCGATGCTGCTCTCGGCCTCCTCCCACGCGATCCCCGTTGCGGGCGGCACGGCGATGCTGGGGCGCTGGCAGCGGCTGATCCTGTTCGAGATGGACGAACCCAAGGACCGGCTGGTCGTCTTCCACGTGTTCGGCGAGTAGGCGGGCTGGGGGTGCGGGGGGCTCAAGGAGCGAGCGCGGATGCGCGAGCGGTAGCCCCCCGTAGGAATGGGAGACTGGAACCGTGCTGACCGAACGCAGGAAGACCCGGCAGGTGCGGGTGGGCGACGTGACGATCGGCGGCGACGCACCGATCCGCGTCCAGTCGATGACCACGACCAAGACCGCCGACATCAACGCGACCCTGCAGCAGATCGCCTCGCTGGTCGCGGCCGGCGTCGACATCGTCCGGGTGGCCGTGCCGCACTGGGAGGACGCCGAGGCCCTGACGGCGATCGCGGCCAAGTCGACCGTCCCGGTGGTCGCCGACATCCATTTCCAGTGGAAGTACGCGATGGCGGCGCTCGAGGCGGGGATCCAAGGGCTGCGCATCAACCCGGGCAACATCAAGTACCAGGACAAGGTCAGGCTGATCGCCCGCGAGGCCAGGGCTCGGAGCGTGCCGATCCGCATCGGCGTGAACGCGGGGTCGCTCGAGAAAGGCGTGCTGGCCAGGCACGGCGCTCCGACGGCGGCGGCGCTGGTGGAGAGCGCGCTGTACGAGGCCAGGATCCTCGAAGAGGAGGACTTCTCCGACATCAAGATCTCGGTCAAGCACTCGAACGCCGGCGTCATGATCCAGGCGTATCGGTTGCTCGCGCAGGCCTGCGACTATCCGCTGCACCTCGGCGTCACCGAGGCCGGCCCGATGCCGGCCGGGGGTGTCAAGAGCGCGGTGGGGATCGGCACGCTGCTCTCGGAGGGGATCGGGGACACGATCCGCGTCTCGCTCACGGACGACCCGGTCGAAGAGGTCAAGGTCGGTACGTGGATCCTGCAGTCGCTCGGCCTGCGCAAGCGCGGGCTCGACCTCGTCGCGTGTCCCTCCTGCGGGCGGGCGGAGGTCGACGTCCTCGGCCTCACCAAGCAGGTGCAGCAGGCGATCGAACGCGAGGGGCTGAAGGTCCCCATCCGTGTCGCCGTGATGGGGTGCGTCGTGAACGGGCCGGGCGAGGCTCGGGAGGCCGATCTCGGGATCGCGGCCGGCAAGGGCCAGGGGTTCCTCATCGTGAAGGGTGAGGTGATCGACAAGATCCCCGAGGGCCGGTTCGTCGAGCGAGTCATCGAGGAGGCCCGGAAGATCGCGGCCGCGCGCGAGGCGGAGGCCGGGACGTAGGTCGCGCCTCGTCCACACCCCGAGCGTCGGCGCGTCCGGCGTTGTGCAAGCGTGCACGTGACCGCGAGCACGTCCGACCGGTGGCACGCGGCACCGAATCCTCCGACCTCGCCGGCCTACGGTAGCCGTGACGAACCGAAGGAGGCGAGGTCCATGGCCACCCGGATCGAGACGCTCGGTGGGGGCAGGCGAGCCCCGAAGGCCGCTTGGATCATGTTGTTCGCGATCGTCATGGTCGCCGCGGCGCTCGCGGTCGTGACGCTGATCCGATCCGATGGCACCACGAGGACGCCCGCGCGTTCGGCCGACGAGGCCGTGTCCACCGTGATGGAGCCGGCGACACAGGTCCCGGGGCTGATCAAGGCGGGCCTCCAGCCGAGGCCGTTCTCGCCGATCCCGGTGGATGAGACCGCCACCGCGGAGAAGATCCCCGCCGGGTTCGTGAAGATGCCGGGCGGAGAGCTGAGGCCCAAGTTCGGCGCCTAGCAACGGGACATCCCGAAGGGCCGGAGCCGTGCGGCTCCGGCCTTCGGCGTGTTCGAGGAACTACCCGACGATGGACAGGAAGTTCCGGACGATCGTGGGGCCGTCCGGCGTCAGGATCGACTCCGGGTGGAACTGCACGCCGAACCTGGGCAGCGTCCGGTGCCGGGCCGCCATCACGAGGTCGTCGTCGCTCCACGCGGTCAGTTCGAGCTCGTCGGGGAAGCCCTCCCGGGTCACGACGAGCGAGTGGTACCTGCCGGCCTCGAACGGGTTGGGGACGTCCGCGAAGATCCCGGTGCCATCGTGGTGCACGAGCGACGCCTTGCCGTGCACCGGCGTCGCACGTTCGACGCGAGCGCCGGCGACCACGCCCATCGCCTGATGGCCGAGGCACACGCCGAGCACCGGCGTCGACGCCGGGAGGGTCCGCAGCAGCTCGGTGAAACACCCCGCGTCCTCGGGCCGGCCGGGCCCCGGCGACAGGACGACGGCCTCCGGCCGGCGCGCGACGAGGGCGTCCGCGGTCTCGGCGTCGCTCTTCACGACCTCGGTCGTCCTCCCCAGTGTCTCGAGCAGCTGCACGAGGTTGTACGTGAACGAGTCGTAGTGGTCGACGACCAGGATCACGGGTCCTCCCCGGCGCCGGATGCCTCCGCGTCGACGATCGCCGGCAGCAGGGCCGCGGCCTTCGCGTTGGTCTCGGCGAGCTCGACGTCGGGGTCGGAGTCCGCGACGACCCCCGCGCCCGTCTGGACGTACGCCGCGCCGTCGGCGACCACCGCCGTCCGGATCGTGATGCAGAAGTCGAGGTCGCCCGCGAACGTGCAGTAGCCGACCGCCCCCGCGTACGGACCGCGTGCGGTCGGCTCGAGCTCGGCGATCAGCTCCATCGCGCGACGCTTCGGCGCGCCCGTCACCGTCCCCGCGGGGAACGTCACCGAGAGCGCGTCGAGCGGGTGGGCGCCCTCGGCGAGCTCCCCCTCCACCGTGCTCACGATGTGCATGACCCTCGAGAAGCGCTCGACCGACATGAGCTCGCTCGGGCGGACGGTCCCGGGGGTGCAGACCCGGCCGAGGTCGTTGCGGGCGAGGTCGACGAGCATCGCGTGCTCCGCGCGCTCCTTCGGGTCGGCGAGCAGCTCGTGTTCGTACAGCCGGTCCCGGAGCTCCGTCTCGCCCCGCGGGCGCGTGCCGGCGATCGGACGGCTCGTGACAGTCCGTCCCTCCACGCGCACGAGTGGTTCGGGTGACGAGCCGGCGAGCTCGAGTCCCAGCATCCGGACGAAGAACATGTAGGGAGCGGGGTTCGTGACCCGGAGCCTCCTGTAGACGGGGAACCCGCCGCCGGTGCACCGGAACCCGAGCCGGCGCGAGGCCACGCCCTGGTAGATGTCCCCCGCCGAGATGTGGTCCTTCATCGTCCGGACGATCTCCCGGTAGCGGTCGTCGGGCATGTTGGGTTCCCCCATGGAGTCGACGTCCGCCATGGTTCCCGGCAGTGGCTCCGGCGACGGAGCGTCGGGGGCCGCGAGCCGTTCAGCCAGATCCTCCAGCGCCTCCGCGCCCTCGTCGTAGGCGTCGGGGGCGACGTGCGCAACCAGGAGCAGGCGCTGCCGCCAGTGGTCGAACACGACGGCGCGGTCGGCCAGCATCAGCGCGATCGGGGGGCCGAGGGTACCGCCGCTCGGGAATGGGTGCCCGTCCAGGAGCTCCGCCGCCTCGTACGAGAGGAAGCCCATCAGGCCGCCGGTGAGCGAGGGGAGGTCGGCGACCCGAGGCGCCCGGAGCGACGAGGCCAACGCAACGAGGTCGGCCCGGGTGTCCCCCGTGTTCGGCATCTCGACCGCCAGTCGATCCGTCGCGTCCAGCTTCCGGAGACCCTCCCGGTCGAGCACGACGATCGCGGCGGGATCGCCGGCGACGAACGAATACCGCCCCCACCGCTCGGAACGCTCGACGCTCTCGAGCAGGATGCCGGGTCCATCCCCCGCGAGCGCCGGGAAGACGCCGACCGGCGTGGACACGTCGGCCAGCAGCTCCGTCCACACCGGTGCGAGGGCGAAGCCCTTGGCCGAGCGTTCGAACGTTTCTCGATCGGGACGAACCCTCACGCGGCCTCCTTCGCCGGGTGCCGCTGTCCGTGAGAAGCAGCCGTACCCTACCCGCGACGCCCCGAGGTCGGTCCCCCGGATCGTCGGCCTTGGATCGACTCGGCTCCTTTGGATCGACTCGGCTCCCGGACATGGGGTAGCGTTGCGCCACCGAGCAAGGGGGGAGCCCGGGATGCGAACGTCCAGTAGGTTGCTCTGCGTCCTGACCAGTCTCGCGCTGGCCGTCGGCGTGCTCGGTTCCCCGGCCACCGCGCGGCGTGAGCGGCGACCGAAGGGCCGAACCGCGACTCGAGCGATCGTGCACGGGAGGGACGCGGGGGTGTCCAGCCGCGAGGCGACGTCGTTCGACGTGTTCGGGCGTCGATCTCGGCCGTCCGGCTCGGCGCCCGGCGCGGCGACAGCATCGAGCCCCCTACCGGCTGTCGTCGGAGTTGGGTTCGACGCACTGGCCGATCCCTTGTCGAAGCCATCCGACACGACAGGCGCCCTGGGCGACAGCTTCTACGTCGCCGCCGTCAACACCCAGATGGCCGTCTACGACCGGAACGGCGTCCAAGTCGTTGCGCCCGTCCAGCTCGACCAGCTTCACGCGAATTCGGCTGGCCTCTTCGTCTTCGACCCCAAGGTGATCTACGACCAGTACCACGACACATTCCTGCTCTTGTATCTGGTGCAAGAGAACTCGCCGCGTCTGTCTCGGATCGTGACGGTCGCGATCCCGAACGCGACGGCGAACGATCCCAGTACCTGGTGCGCGGTGTCGTTCAAAGGGGACCAGGTCCCCGGGGCGACTGCCGTGTGGGCTGACTATCCGGGGGTTGGCTTCAACGAGACGCATGTGACGATCACCACGAACCAGTTCACATTCCCAACCAGTACGGCTCGATTCCTCTACTCGCAGGTGATGACGATCGACAAGGAGGTGCTGTACGACTGTACCCAGCCGGCGCCCTCGCCAACGGTGTTCGCCGGAACGAGTACCCGGGACGACAAAGGTCACCAGGCCTTCACGCTGCGGCCGGCCGAAACCGTGGGCTCCTCGCCCGGCCCGCAGCTGCTGACCTCGTTCCAACCCGTGAAGGGGAACCGCGACTACTTGACGATTTGGCGGATCACGCCAACAGCGACCGGCTTCGCCCTGAAGAAGGCTTCCAAGCGCACCGGGAAGGTATCGTTCCCGCCACTGGGGACTCAGGGTGGAGGTGATCCGAACGACCCCGACTTCTGGTGGGACGCAGGAGATCACCGCTTCATCAATGCCTTCTACGACGCCGATCAGAATCAGATCTTCACCGCGCATGCAGTCTTCAGGAACCTCCAGCCAGACTCCCTGACCGGCGTCTACCCCGAGGCTGCCGTCCGCTGGTACGAGATCGATCCCGGTGCGATGCTCAAGAACTCCGTCGTGACGCGCAGGGGGATCGTCGGCGCCCCGGAGGTGGATGTGGGATGGCCCAGCGTGGCGACCGACTCCACCGGGACGCTCTTCGTGACGTACAGCCGGGCGAGCGCCCCGCACGACGAGTTCCTCTCCGCCTGGGTCGCCACGATCCCGCCGGGTTCGACCGCCGAGACGCAACTCCTCGTACACGCCGGTTTGTCCACCTACAACGCCATCCAAGGGCCCGAGCGCTGGGGTGACTTCACCGCTATCAACCGCGACCCCTTGGACGGTCAGAACCTCGCGACCTTCAATCAGTACGCGTCATCCTCGACCCAGTGGCAGCAGTTCATCAGCTTGGTCACCGACATCTAGGGGGCCGGGCGCGACCGGTATCCTGAGCCTCCATGAGGCTCTCGGCAGTGTTCGCGCCGACGCTACGTGACGATCCCGCCGAGGCGGAGATCGCGTCGCACCGGCTCCTCCTGCGCGCGGCGTTCGTGCGGCAGGTGACCGCCGGTGTCTACACAACTCTGCCGCTCGGTCTCCGGTCGATCCGCAAGATCGAACGGATCGTCCGCGAGGAGATGAACGCCTCGGGCGCGCAGGAGTTCCGGATGCCGATCCTGCTGCCCGCTGAGGCGTGGAAGGCGACCGGCCGATGGGAGCTCTACGGGGACACGCTCTTCCGGCTGCGGGACCGGCACGAGCGCGAGATGCTGCTCGGCCCCACGCAGGAGGAGGTCGTGACCGAGCTCGTCGCCCGGGACCTCCCCTCGTACCGAGACCTGCCCGTGAACCTGTATCAGATCGAGTGGAAGTACCGGGACGAGTTCCGCCCGCGATTCGGGCTCCTGCGCGGTCGCGAGTTCCTCATGAAGGACGCCTACACGTTCGACCGGGACGAGGAGGGCATGGCCGCGTCCTACGGCGTGATGCTGCAGGCATACCGGAGGGTCTTCGACCGATGCGCGTTGTCGTACATCGTGGTCGAGGCCGAGCCGGGCCAGATCGGCGGTGGCGTGAACCACGAGTTCATGGCGCGCGCGGACGTCGGCGAGGACCTGTTCGTCGAGTGCGTGAACGGCGACTACCTCGCCGACTGGAAGGCCGCGACCCCGCGGCCGCCCGAACCCGTCTCGGCGGACGGGACCGCGCCGCTCGAGAAGGTCCACACGCCCGACGCCGCGACGATCGACGCGGTGTCGAAGCTGCTCGACGTGCCGGCCGAGCGCACGCTGAAGACGATGCTGTTCGACGCCGGCGGCGAGACCGTCGCGGTCCTGGTGCCGGGCGACCGAGAGGTCGAGGAGGCGAAGGTCGAACGGCTGCTGTTCCCGGCGCCGGTCCGTCGCTTCGAGGACGCCGAGTTCGCGGCCCGGGGGTTCGCGAAGGGCTACGTCGGGCCGCAGGGCCTGGGACAGGACGTGACGATCATCGCGGACCACTCGGTGCGGGGTGGCAGCGATTGGGTGACCGGCGCCAACGAGCCCGAGCACCACGTCACTGGCGCGAATGTCCCCCGCGACTTCCGCGTCGACCGGTACGAGGACGTGCTCGCTTTACGCGAGGGCGACCGCTGCCCGGTCGACGGGGGCGAGCTCCGGATCGGCCGCTCGATCGTCGTGGGGCACATCTACCAGCTCGGCACGCGCTACTCGGCGCCCCTGCACGCAACGTTCGTCGACGAGGACGGCTCCGAGCGGCTGTACCGGATGGGGAGCCACGGCATCGGCATCTCGCGGATCCTCGCGGCCGCGGTTGAGCAGTTCCACGACGAGATGGGACTGCGCCTGCCGAAGGCGCTCGCGCCGTTCGAAGTCGTGGTCGTGCTGGCTAACCGGGACCAGGAACGCGTGGTCGCCGAGGCCGAGCGCGTGTATAGGGAGCTGCTCGACGCGGGCGTCGACGCCGCGCTCGACGACCGCGACCAGACCGCGGGGGTGAAGTTCGCCGACGCCGACCTGATCGGATGCCCGGTCCAGGTCGTGATCGGGAAGCGGGGCGTCGAGGCCGGCACGGCCGACCTCAAGCTGCGGGCGACCGGTGAGCGATCCCAGGCCCCCCTCGCCGAGGCCGCCGGCGCCGCGATGGACCTGCTCGCGACCGCGCCCTAGGGTGGACCGGTGGGCAGGACGGGAGCGTGTCGGTGAGGGCGCCGAGCGGTCTTCGGGACTTCGTCAAGTTGCGGCCGGAGGTGGAGGCCGTCGTGCAGCACGTCGGCCTGCGGACCTGGGACCTCGTGCTCATCGACGTGACAGGCCTCTGGGTGCGGGACGAGTTCGAGACCGAGGAGCAGGTCGAGGCGGTCTGCCGCGAGCTCGGGATCCGGCTGCATCGAGCCTGGGACGACCCGCGCCTCGTCCGTCGGATGGCCGCGCGGGACCACTGGAACACCCCGGACGGGCAGCGCCGGGCCCTCTGAGGCACGCCCCCCGGCCTCCGAGCCGGCAGCGTCGGGTATACTGAGCAGCAGAAACGCAAGCGGTGTCACCGGAAGTGGGCTCGCGCCCACTTTTTCTTTCGAAGGGGTCGTGCGGGGTGCGCGAGAAGAGGGTCGGCGATCTGGTCCGGCCGGTCGTCGAGGCTGCCGGACTGGAGCTGTGGGAGGTCTCCTTCCGCCGCGAGGGCAGTCGCCGGATCCTCCGGGTGACGGTGGACCGGGACGAGCGGGCGGGCGGGGACGAGCGGGCGGGCGGGGACGAGCGGGCGGGCGGGGACGAGCGGGCGGGCGGGGACAAGAAGGACGGGGGCGTCGACCTGGACACGATCGCGGCGACGTCGCGGCGCCTGTCACGACGGCTCGACCTCGAGGGGTTCGAGCAGGATCGTCCGTACGAGCTCGAGGTGAGCTCGCCCGGGCTTGAGCGGGCGCTCCGCGAACCCCGACACTTCGAACGGAGCGTCGGGCAACGGGTGAGGGTGAAGACGGTGGAGCCGGTGGACGGTCGCAGGGTCCACGAGGGCGCGCTGGTCTCGGCCGACGCGGAAGCGATCGTCATCGCGTCCGACGGTGGAGAGCTGCGCGTCCCATGCGACGGCATCGCCGCGGCGAGGACCGTCTTCGAGTGGAAGAAGGCAGGGAGCAGGTCATGAACCAAGAGATGATCGCGGCGCTGCGCGAGCTCGAGCGGGAGAAGGGGATCGCGTTCGAGACGATCCTCGAGGGCCTCGAGGAGGCGATGGCGTCCGCCTACAAGTCGTGGTGGAAGCAGCAGCACCCGGAGCTCGACGAGGAGACCTTCGGCGTGCGCGCGAAGATCGACCCGGAGAACGGCGACCTGCGCGTCTGGATCCAGCAGCTCGAGCGGATCGAGCACGAGGACGAGGAGGGCGAGATCACCGTCGAGACCAGGGTCCTGTCCGAGCAGGAGGTCCCGGTCACCGACGAGTTCAAGGGGCGCATCGGCGCGCAGACCGCGAAGCAAGTGATCTTCCAGAAGCTCCGCGACGCCGAACGCGAGATGACGTACGAGGAGTTCGCCGGCCGCGAGGGCGACGTCGTGACCGGCATCGTCCAGCAGTCGGAGCGTCGGTACACGCTGCTCGACCTCGGCAAGGTGGAGGCGCTCCTCCCGCAGGCCGAGCAGGTGCCGAGCGAGCCCTACCGCAACGGCGAACGGCTCAAGGGCTACATCACCGAGGTGCGCAAGGGCACCAAGGGTCCACAGATCGTCGTGTCGCGGACCCACCCCGGACTGCTCAAGAAGCTGTTCGAGCTCGAGGTGCCCGAGATCGCCGAGGGGATCGTCGAGATCAAGGCCGTGGCTCGCGAGCCGGGACACCGTTCGAAGATCGCGGTCTCGTCCAACGAGCCGGCGGTCGACCCGGTGGGTGCGTGCGTCGGGCCGAAGGGCTCGCGTGTCCGCAACGTGGTGACCGAGCTGCGCGGTGAGAAGATCGATGTCGTGCCCTGGAGCGCGGACCCCGCGACCTTCGTCGCGAACGCGCTCCAGCCGGCGAAGGTTCGGGAAGCGCGCGTGGACCCCGAGACCCAGACCGCGCTCGTGATCGTCCCGGACTACCAGCTCTCGCTTGCGATCGGGCGAGAGGGACAGAACGCTCGGCTCGCTGCTCGGCTGACCGGGTGGCGGATCGACATCAAGAGCGAGACGCAGTTCGCCGACGAGCAGCGAGGGCCTCGGCCGGTGGTTGCGCCGGTGGCCCCGGCCGCGGCCTCGCCCTCTTCGGCGCCGCTCGCTTCGTCCGAGTCGGAGGGCGCGCGCGCGACGGATGCGACGGACGGGGGCGCCGGGTCGGGCGCCGGCTCCGCCCCGGCCGCCGATGCTGGGCCCGCCGAGGGCGAGCCCGCCGGAACCCCGTCCGAGGGCGAGCCGGCCGCTACCGATGACGGATCGGGCGCAGGCACCATCGACGACGAGCCGGCCGCGGAGACCGACGACGGTGCGGCGGAGACCGTGGTGGTCGACGCAGCCGAGCCGGCGGAGGAGAAGGCGGAGGCGTAGCCGTGGTGGCGCACGTTCCCGTGCGGACGTGCGTTGGGTGCCGGGAACGCGCGGCCAAGGCGGACCTGCTGCGGCTGATCGCTGTGGCGGGAGGCTCGGTCCGCTTGGACCCGAGCGGTTCGGGACCGGGCAGGGGAGCGTACGTGCATCGCCGGCGTTCGTGCGTGGAGGCCGCCCTCTCGCGGGGAGCGCTCGCGCGCGGGCTCCGGACCGGTCTGGACGACCACGGAGCCGCTACCCTTAGGTCGGATATCGAGGGGGAACTGGATCGTTGAGGGTTCACGAACTTGCCAAGGAGCTTGGTGTCGCGAGCAAGGACCTGCTCGCGTCGCTGAAGGAGATGGGGATCGACGGCCTCACGGCCTCCTCGTCGGTCCCAGACCAAGCCGTGCCCCGGCTCCGAGCCTCGGGGGGCAAGGCCGTCCCCGAGGCGAAGATCAAGGAGGCCGTCGAGGAACCACTCCCCAAGTCGCGGCCGAGGAAGAAGAAGGAGGTCCTCGAGCCCGAGACGCCGCCGGTCGCCCCGAAGCCGGCCCCGGTCGGTGAGACCGAGCCCTTGACGCCGGCCGCCGAGGCCGCTCCCAGCGTCGAGGCCACGCCGGCCCCCGAACCCGCGGGCCCCTTGCTGCCCGCGTTGAAGCTCGTCCACGGGTCGACCCCCCAGGACGTGGCGGACAAGACGGGTCGAGGCGTCGCCGAGATCGTCAAGATCCTGTTCTCGCTCGGCGAGATGGCGACGGCGTCGCAGTCGTTGCCCGACGACGCGCTCGGCCTGCTCGCCGCGGAGCTCGGGTACGAGGCCGAGATCGTCGGGGTCGATGAGGAGGAGGAGCCGGAAGAGGAGGTCGACGAGAGCCGGCTCGAGCCCAGGGCGCCCGTCGTCACGATCATGGGCCACGTCGACCACGGGAAGACGCTCCTGCTGGATGCCATCCGGCGCACCGACGTCGTCTCCCAGGAGTTCGGCGGGATCACGCAGCACATCGGCGCGTACCAGGTGCACACGAACGGACGCGAGGTCACCTTCATCGACACCCCGGGTCATGAGGCATTCACGGCGATGCGTGCCCGGGGCGCGCAGGTGACCGACATCGCCGTCCTCGTGGTCGCCGCCGACGACGGTGTGAAGCCGCAGACGATCGAGGCGCTCGACCACGCGAAGGCCGCCGGCGTCCAGGTCCTCGTCGCCGTGAACAAGATCGACAAGCCGGAGGCGGACCCCACCCGCGTTCGGCAGCAGCTCGTGGAGCAGGGGCTCGTCCCGTCCGAGTGGGGCGGGACGGTCGAGTTCGTCGACGTCTCCGCCAAGGCACGGACCAACCTGGACAACCTGCTCGACACGATCCTGCTGGTGGCCGATCTCGAGGAGCTCAAGGGAGACCCGGTCGGTCGCGCCCGCGGGGTCGTGCTCGAGGCGCACCTGGACAAGGGTCGCGGGCCGGTCGCGAGCGTGCTCGTCCAGCGGGGCACGCTCGACGTCGGTGACACGGTCGTTTCGGGCACGTCATGGGCGAAGATCCGCGCGATGCTCGACGAGAACGGGCAGCCGGTGAAGCAGGCGGGTCCCAGCAAGCCGGTGCAGATCCTCGGCTGGTCCGCGACCCCGAACGCGGGCGACGACATCCGCGAGGTCGAGGACGAACGCGCGGCGCGGCACATCGTGCAGGAACGCGAGGCCAAGGTCCGCGCGGCCGAGATGGTGACGACGCGCCCACCTACCCTCCAGGAGCTCATGGCGCAGGCCGAACGCGACGAGGTCCCCGAGCTGAATCTGATCGTGAAGGCGGACGTGCAGGGCTCGATCGGGGCGCTCGTCGACGCGCTCGCCAAGCTGCCGCAGGATGAGGTGCGGATCAACGTGATCCGGAGCGCCGCCGGTGCGATCACCGAGAGCGACATCAACCTGGCGCTGACCTCGAGGGCGATCGTCGTCGGGTTCAACGTCCGTCCCGACGTGCAGGCGCGCGACCTCGCCGAAAGGGAAGGCGTCGACGTCCGGTTGTACCGCGTGATCTACGACGCGATCGATGACATCCGCAGCGCCCTGGGCGGGATGCTCAAGCCCGAGGAGCGCGAGAGTCAGCTCGGACGGGCCGAGGTCCGTGCCCTGTTCCGCGTCCCGAGGGTCGGCCTGATCGCCGGCTCGTACGTCCTGGAGGGGACGATCATCCGGAACGCGCGGGCCCGCGTCATCCGCGACGGCGTCGTCGCGTACGACGGCCGGATCGGCTCGCTCCGCCGCTTCAAGGACGACGTCCGCGAGGTGAGCGAGGGGTTCGAGTGCGGTATCGGGATCGAGAACTTCAACGACGTCAAGGAAGGCGACATCATCGAGGCGTACGAGGTCCGAGAGGTCGCCCGAGAGCTGTAGGGATACGTCGATGCTCGTTGCGCTGGAGCGGTTCGACCTCCGCATCCCCGCGTGCGGTTCACTCAAGGAGAAGCGACACGTCGTGAAGACCCTGACCAAGGGCATCCGCTCGACGTTCAACGTCTCGGTGGCGGAGGTGGATCACCACGACCTGTGGCAGCGCACGGCGATCGCGGTGGCCGCCGTCGCCGGCGAGCAGTACCACGCTCGCCGGGTCCTACACGAGGTCGAGAAGCTCGTCGACCGCTGGGGCGAGATCGAGGTCATCGACCGCGAGCTCACGCTGCACTACCCGGAGGCGTGAGGGCGTGCCCGGGGGGAGCCGGCCGAACCGAGTCTCGGAGGAGTTCCGCGAGATCCTCGCGGAAGAGATCCCGAAGCTGAAGGATCCGCGCGTCGGGTTCGTCACGGTCCTGGGCGTCACGGTGACCCCCGACCTGCGCCTCGCGCGCGTGTTCTACACGACGTTGGGCGACGACCGCGCGCACAGGGCGACGGCCGCCGCGCTCGCGTCGGCCCGCGGGCACCTGCGCAAGCTGATCGGCTCCCAGGTGCGCATGAAGGTGCTCCCCGAGCTGCGGTTCGAGCAGGAGGATGCGCAGGGGGAACCGGACCGCATCGCGCAACTGCTCCGGGAGCTGCACGAGCGGGAGGGGACGTGACGACGACGGATCAGCTCGCGAGGGCGGCCGAGGCCCTGTCGGAGTCTCCGACCATCGCGCTCGCGTGTCACGTGAACCCCGACGCGGACGCGCTCGGCTCGATGTTGGGCCTGTCGAACCACCTGCGCGGCCTCGGCAAGCAGACGGTGTGCTCGTTCCCGAACGACCCGTTCGAGCCCCCGCGGTGGGCCTCGATGTTCCCGGGGACCGATGCGTTGGTCCCGCCGTCGGCGTTCCCGAAGGACCCAGCCCTGATGGTTACGTGCGACGTTGCGTCGCTCGACCGGCTGGCGTCGCTGGGGGGTTCTGCGGTGCGGGCGAGGACCCTGATCTGGATAGACCACCACGTCACCAACGAGGGCCTGGGGACGATCCCGATCGTCGACCCGTCGGCGTCATCGACCTCTGAGCTCGTCTATCGCCTCCTGAAGGTGCTGGGGGGCGAGATCCGGGTCGAGACGGCGATGTCTCTGTACGCGGGGCTCGTGACCGACACCGGACGGTTCCAGTACGAGGCGGTCGGACCGGACACGCTTCGCCTGGCGGCCGAGCTCCGCGAGTTCCCGTTCGACCACACGAGGCTGGTGCAGGCGCTCTACGAGGACCATGGGGTCGCGTACCTGAAGCTGCTCGGCGTCGTGCTCGAACGGGTCCGCGTGGACCCCGATGCCGACCTCGTGTGGACGTACCTCATGCGGGCCGACCTGGATGCGGCCGACCTGGAACCCGGCGACGCCGACGACCTGATCGACCTGGTCCGCACGGCGCGAGAGGCGGATGTGGCGGCCATCCTCAAGCAGCAGCGCGACGGACGGTTCAAGGTGAGCGTGCGTTCTCGGGGCGGGCACGACGTGGCGGCCGCGGCCGCGCGCTTGGGGGGCGGGGGGCATCGGCTCGCGTCGGGCTTCACCTCGAGCCAGGGACTGGTGGCCACGGTCGAGTCGCTCAAGGAAGCCCTCGACGCCGAGCCTGCCGCCGGCTAGGCCGTCGATGGCGACGGCGGCGAACGGCCTCCTGCTGGTCGACAAGCCCTCGGGGATGACCTCGCACGACGTGGTCGACGTCGTGCGCCGGTCACTCGGCACCCGCAAGATCGGGCACGCGGGCACCCTGGATCCGATGGCGACCGGGCTGTTGATCCTGGGGGTCGGGCGGGCCACACGGCTCCTGCGCTACCTGGGGCACCTCCCCAAGTCGTACACGGGGGCCGGACGGCTCGGCGAGGAGACGGACACGCTGGACGCCGACGGCCTGATCGTGCGGTCGGCGCCGGTCGAGGCGTCGCTCGCCGACGTCGAGCGCGCCTGTGCCGCGCTCGTCGGCGAGTCCCTGCAGACGCCGCCCGCGTACTCCGCGGTCAAAGTGCAGGGTCGAAAGCTCTACGAGGCGGCGCGCCAGGGCGAGGTGCTCGAGGCGCCGGCGCGACCGATCCGCGTCGACGCGTTCGACGTGACCGCGTTCGACGGGCGGGATCTCGAGGTCTTGATCACGTGTTCCGGGGGAACCTACGTGCGGGTACTCGTCGCCGACGTCGGTCGGTCCCTCGGCTGCGGGGCGCACCTGGTTCGCCTGCGCCGCACCGCGATCGGGTCTTTCCGCGTCGAGGACGCCCGCCCACCCGGCGAGGGCACGCTCGAGCCCGTCGAGCGCGCGGTCGAACACCTGCCGAGCATCCGTCTGGATGCGGAAGAGGCTCGAGCGGCGTCGCACGGTCGCCCGCTCGGCCCCGCAGGGGTCGTCGGTCCGTACGCGGTGTTTGCCCCTGACGACGCGCTCGTCGGCATCTATCGCGACGAGGGAGCGATGGCGAGGCCCGAGGTTGTCCTCGATGGGTTGTAGCGCGTGCGGCGGTCATCTCGCAGGGCGGAGCTTGACCGCGTGGTGCGCGCCACTCATCTCTTGACCTGCGCGGAGCCGTTCTCGAACGTGAAGTACGTGGATCGCTCGCGCTGCGCTGCCGCGTCGGCGGGACGGCGCCAGTCCGACTTGACGCGCCAGATGATGTAGGTGAACCCGCCGATCGGGATCTGGATCCCGTACGTGAGCGCACGGAACAGCAGCACGGCGGCCACGATCTGGGCCTTCTCTGCGCCGTCGAACGCGGTGAGCCCACCGATGTATCCGAGGTCGATCAGGCCGACGCCACCGGGGGTGATCGGAACCGCCGAGAGGAGGCGTGAGAACGCGTACACGGCGAACGCCTCGGCGGTGGACACCTCCTGCTCGGAGACGCCCAAGCTGCGCAACGAGAGCAGCAGCACGAAGAACAGCGCGACCTGACTGAGCACGGTCAGCAGGCTCAGCCGCAGCCACCGGTGCCCGACCAGCACGATCGTGTCCCGGCGGAAGCGTGCCGCACCGTCGCCCCACGTCGTGACCGGAGGCTTGTGGAGCAGACGGCGCACCCACGACGCGACACGACCCATCCGGTTCCCGATCCGAACGGCGAACGCCTCGCTCCGGAAGACGAGGGCGAACAGGCCGACCGCGACTCCCAGGACGATGACGCCGAAGATCGCAGCCAGGATGTAGGTGGTCGTCAGATGCCCACTGAGCGCGAGGAACACGAGCGCCAGCATCGGCAGAGCGAGTTTGGTGAAGATGTTCCAGATACCGGTCACGCCGACGTACAGGGCAACGCTCGTGCCGGTGAATCCCCAAGAATCCAGGATCGAATAGGTCAGCCCGATCGCGATCGCGCCACCCGCCGGGAGCGTGTTCGCGACCGAGGTCGTCGTCTGCGTGAGCACGGCGGCCTTTCCGATGCCGAGGCCCGGCAAGGCTGCCTGGTTCGCCCACCAGTACGTCAGGAGATTGAAGGCCGTCGCGGCTACGAGCGACCATGTCTCGATCGGCGTGAGCGTCTTGATCGCCGCCCACACGTCCCGGTAGTCCGCGAATTTCGGGATCGCCCACCAGAAGATGGCGACCACGATCGCGACGGAGATGGTATAGCCGACGATTCGTTTCCACCCGAGGGGCTTGCGGGTGCGCTCGGCCGCCTGGGCTGTCGACATCCGTCCAGCCTAGTACGTCGTCGTCACGGGTTCATCGCCTCGGAGACGGCTTTCCGCTCGCGCCTGCGCAGCGCGACGTCGCGGATCTCGGTGACGACTCCGGCCGTCCCCAGCGCCACCCCCGCCCCGAGCAGGACGCCGGCGACCACGTCCGAGAACCAGTGTGCGTTCAGGTACACCCTCGACATCGCCATCACGAACGCGAACCCGATGGCGGCGAGCTCCCACCGTCGCCTCGCCGGGCCGGCGGGGAGCAGCACCAGCACCAGCGCGACCGCGGTCGCGGCCCCGGCGACCGCGTGCCCGGAGGGGAACGAGAAGCCGACCACGTCGACCAGCGGCTGGGGGGGCCGGCCCCGATGGAAGAAGGTCTTGGCAGCCGTCAGGATCAGCTCGGCAGCGGCCCACGTGATCACCCAGGTCGCGAACGCGCGCCATCGCCGGCGGAACGCGAGCCAGACCGCGACGATGATCCGGAGGGGGATCGTGACCATCCCGCCACCCAGCACGTTGAGGAAGCGCGCGAGGAACGTCAGGACCCCGTTGTGAACGTCGTCCATCCAGTGGAAGACCGAGAGGTCGAACTCGCCGACGAACGGGAGCGTGGTCTTCGGGGCGAGCGGGGGCGGATGTCGTCCCACCGCGGCGAACACGAAGATCATCGATCCGAGCAGCACCGCCGACCAGCCGATCGCTCGTCGGTGGTTGGTGAGCACGTCAGTCGTCGCTCACGCAGGGGGGCGCGCCCGCCCCGCACAGGGTGAGTCCCAGCTCCTCCTGGACCTGCCGGACGAGCACGGTCCGCAGGCCGAAGGTCACGGCCTGGTCGGCCTCGAGGGCGAGGGTCGGTTCCGCGTTGGAGCCGAACCGGTAACGGTAGGTCACGCACCCGCCGGGGAACACGAAGTACTTGTTCGCCGAGAACGGATGCAGGTCGAACTCGTCGAGGTACACGCGCACGCCGCCCTCGCTGGTGGAGTTGGTGACGTCGACGGCCCCGCTGATCCGGCAGAAGGCGGCGAGCGAGACCTCGACGGCGTGCAGGCCGCCTCGGTCCGAGTCGAGCCAGAACCGCGCAACCGCGTTGCTCACGTCCGAGCCGCCGTACGCCCACCCGGCAGGCAGGACCTCGATGCAGGGGATGAGGGTGGCGCTCGGGACGGACTGTGCCATCAGCACGAACAGCTCGCCATCCTCGATCGGGCAGTTGGCCTCCGTGGCGTCGCCCGCCCGGGCGCTGCACGACGCGAGGGCCGACAGGACGAGCGCGATCGCGACGACCCTGCCGACGCGCCGTCGACACCTCATGCGAACGCGTTCCAGTTGCTGACGACCAGGCCCAGTGCGAGGAAAGCGGCGAACAGCACCCCGATCGTGAGCAGCACCCGCCGTACGCTCCAGCGCTGGATCGAGACCTGTTCGCGCTCGGGCGCCATCCGTCGGAACTCGGCGAGGAGGTCGCGGCCGTCCTGCTTGAGGTTGTTGCGGAGCTGCGTCGGGCTCGCGACGCCGCGCGCGGCGGCGAACGCCTCGGCGATCTCGTCCTCGGAAAAGTAGGTCAGGGCCTGGGCGTAGACCCGCTTGGCGTCGCTCCGCAGCGCGAGGACGAGCATCATGTTGGCGAGGTCCACCGCCTGGCGCCACGGCGAGGGTCGGACCTGGACGAAGAACACGTCGATCACCTTCAGCTCGCCGTCGCGCACCATCAGGTTCGCCGGCTTGACGTCGCGGTGCGCGAGTCCCTCGTCCCACATCTTCCGCACCAGGCCGAGCCCCTGGTCGATCACGCCGTCGTCGATGTCGGCGTCGCCGATCTCGACCGCGCCGACGAAGAACTCCATCACGATCAAGTACTCGCGCTCGGGGGTGATCTCGACGATCCCGTACGGCCGTGGCACCGGGATGTCGAGCTCGTGCAGCAGGCGGAGCGTGTAGTCCTCGTACTCCACGAATCGGCGAACGGACTGGAACGGCTTCTCGTCCTCGAGCGCCCCGTACAGGATCGTGCGGCCGAGCTTGTACCATCGGTCGGCCCGCACGTGGCTCTTCGCATACAGCTTGGCGAAGACGTAGCGCTCGGGCTCGTCATCGGTCGCCTCGATCTTGATCCGCAGCGGCGTCGACCCACCGGAGCCCTCCAGGCCCACGGGCTTGACGTCCAGGACGGACATCCCGAGCTGATCGCGGATCGCCGTGACGATCGCCTCGCCGCGCCGGCCGCCGACGTCCAGGTGCGCAGCCTTCCCGCGTTGGTACGACACGGGGAACAGGTCGTTGGGCGCGAACAGGCGGAAGCTCGCGACGCCGACCGCCACTCCGAACACGGCCCCCATCACGACATCCGTGGCGTGGTCCACGCCGAGGTACACACGGGCGAGGCCCAGGATCACCAGGACGACCCCGATAGCCCACTTCGCGATCGAGCGGGGCCTGCCCCCCACGATCAGCGCGTACGTGGCGCCCACGGCCGACACCGCCAGGCCGGCCATCGGCCTCGACGGCATCGAGTACCCCTGCCACCCGGTGAGGATCGGGATCCCCAGCGGACGCGGTCGAGCGATGATCGACGAGGCGTTGTACGCGACGATCTCGGTGACGATGATGGCGCCGAGGAACACGAACAGGTGACGCCAACGGCGGAACACGATCAGCGCGAGGATCGAGCCCCACCGGATCAGTCGGATCGTCCAGCTGGATGCCAACCCGTTGACGACGAGCATCAGGCGCGTGAGTCCGGGGGTCCGCAGATCGGTGATCCAGAGCTGCCGGGTGTGGTCCCAGCGCTCGATGACGCTTTCGAGCGACGGGAACACCAGGAATGCCGTGATGACGATGACGAAGTACAGGACCAGGAGCAGGAAGAACTTCCCGGAGCGGCCGAGCTCGTGTGGGAGCGCGGGCGGCTCGCCCGAGGGACGACGACGTTGCCCGGGGTGCGCGTGGTCCCTGGCCCTGCCCTGCTCGATCCCCCCGGTCGTCGCGTCCATCGTCGTCGAGCGACTCTACTGCAGCCCCGGGTCGAGACCGTTCGATGCGAGCCATCGCGACGCGATCTGTTCGGGGGTCGCACCCCGTGCTACCTCCGCGTTCAGCGTTCGGAGCTCGCTCGTGGACAACAGCGCCGAGACGGCGTTCACGGTCTCGGTCAGCGACGGTCCGAACTGGTCGAGGACGCCGGTCCGGATGACCGGCGTGACGTTCTCGGCGGGCTGGAGTTGCAGGTCGTCCTCGAGCAGCACGAAGTCGTTCAGATCGATCGCGCCGTCGCTCGTGAACAGGAGCGCCACGTCCACCGTCCCCTCCGCCAGGGCGGAGACGGTGCGCGGTCCGCCCGCGTCGAGACTGAGGATCTCCCGGAACGCGACCCCATACATCCGTTCGAGACCGGGGATGCAGAGCGGCCGCTGCATGCACTCGGGCGGTCCGCCGAAGGTCAGATCGCCCGAGACCGCCGCCAGATCGCTGAGCTTGCGGAGGCCGTATCGCTGCGCGGTCTCCGCCGTCACGGCGAACCCGTTCTGATCCTCGGCGGGTGACGCATCGAGCGCGGTCACGTCGAGCGCTCCCAGCCGTTCGGCGAACCGCTGGTGGTTGATCTCGTTATCCGGCGAGGTCACTCCGTCGCCCGCCAGGAACTGGAGCCCGCTGCCCGCGTACTCGGGGACGAACTCCACGAGACCCTGCAGCAGCGCGGGCATCACGAGCTCGCGCGGCCCGAGCGAGGGCTCGCGCTCGACGCGGATGCCGGCGCCCTCCATCGCCTGGGCGTAGATCTCGGCCAGCAGGACGCTCTCGGGGAAGTCGAAGGAAGCCACGGTGATCGCGTCGTCGCCGCGAGCGTCCTCCGCGGGCGTGTTCGGCCCGACGCACGCCGCCAGCGCGAAGGCGAGCGACGCCGCGAGCGCGGAGGACCGGCGGGCAGCCATGACGGCCCAAGCCTAGGCCAAGCCCGACACGTCCACGTGGGATGATGCCTGGTCCGGAGGCGGCGATGGCGACCGAGACCGAGGGCAAAGGCGGGGCCAGGCACGGATCCAAGCACCGTGGGCATCACGACGTTGAGGATCGCGCGAGCAAGCTGTCGAAGAAGGCCTACGAGAAGGAGCTCCGGCGCCTCCAGGAAGAGCTCGTGAAGATGGAGGACTGGGTCTCGGGCGCGGGAGCCAGGATCGTGGTCATCTTCGAGGGGCGGGACGCGGCCGGCAAGGGCGGCACGATCAAGCGGATCACGCAGTACACGAACCCCCGCGTGACCCGCATCGCGGCGCTCCCCAAGCCCACCGAGCGTGAACGCACCCAGTGGTATTTCCAGCGGTACATCGCGAACCTGCCCTCGGCCGGCGAGATCGTGCTGTTCGACCGCAGCTGGTACAACCGCGCGGGCGTGGAGAAGGTCCTGGGGTTCTGCACGCCGGATGAGCACCGACGGTTCCTGCGGCAGGTCCCGATCTTCGAGCGGCTCCTGCTCGAGGACGGCATCGTCCTGCTGAAGTACTGGTTCTCGGTCTCGGACGAGGAGCAGGAGCGCCGGTTCCGATCGCGGATCGACGACCCGATGCGCCGCTGGAAACTCTCGGAGACGGACCTGCTCTCGCGCTCGCACTGGGTCGACTTCTCGCGCGCGAAGGACGAGATGTTCGTGCACACGGACATCTCGGAGGCGCCCTGGTACGTCGTGGAGGCCGACGACAAGCCGCGGGCGCGCCTGAACTGCATCGCGCACCTGCTCTCGATGATCCCGTACGAGGAGCGCGGTGTGGACAAGATCAAGATCCCGACGCGTCAGAGCGACGAGGGCTACGTGCGACCGCCTCGCGACACCTACACGTACGTGCCGGATCACGCACGCTCGCTGCTCGGCTAGGACCGTTCGGACGTCCGTTACCCTCGGTGCGATGGAACGACTCCAAGGGCTCGACGCCCTGCCGGTGGAGCAGGATCGCGCGGTCGTCACGGTCGGCTTCTTCGACGGCGTCCACCTCGGTCACCGCGCGGTCCTCGGTCGCACGGTCGAGGCCGCTCGCGAGCGAGGGCTCCCTTCGGTTGCGGTCACCTTCGATCGCCATCCGCGCGAGGTGCTCACGCCCGGGCAGGAGCCCCGCCTGCTGACCACGGTCGAGCGCAAGGCCGCGCTGATCGAGGAGACCGGGGTCGACACGCTGCTGGTGCTCCAGTTCACCGCGGCGTTCAGCCGGTGGCCGGCCGAAAGGTTCGTGTCGGACGTGTTGGTCGGCGGCCTCCATGCCGGCCACTGCGTGATGGGCGCGAACTTCACGTTCGGTCACAAGGCCGCCGGGACCGTCGAGCTGCTGATCGAGCGCGGTCCGGCCCTCGGGTTCACCGCGGAGCGCGTCGAGCTCCTGGAGGTCGACGGGCGTCGGGTGTCGTCGTCCTCGATCCGCGACGCGCTGTCCCAGGGCGATCTCGAGTGGCCGCGCGTCGCGCTGGGACGGCGGTTCCTCCTGGACGGCACCGTCGTAAGCGGCGCGGGCCGGGGCCAGGGTCTCGGCTTCCCGACCGCGAACCTGCGGACCGGGCCGCGCCTGCTGCTGCCCGGCCGGGGGATCTACGCGGGCCGGGCGGTCGTGGACGGCGCGGGCTACGTCGCGGCGATCAGCGTCGGGACCAACCCGACGTTCGGGACCGAACCACTGCACGTCGAGGCGTACCTGCTGGATTTCGACGGCGACATCGTAGGGAGCGAGATCGCGGTCGAGTTCTGGGAGTACCTGCGCGACGAGGAGCGGTTCGACACCCCGGAGCTGTTGTCGGCGGCGATCGGCGAGGACGTCCGGCGGACCCGCGACCTCGTTCGGGACACGTGAGAGGCTCGGGAGCGTGACCCCGCGTGACATCGGCCGTTCGAAGATCCCGTTCGGGCTGCTGCTGATCGCGCTGGGGATCGCGGTCGGGACCCTCGCCTACCTGGTCGGCCGTGCCGACGACGGCGCGGGGGCCGAGGCGGCGCCGGCGGGCGGTCCGGCCGCGGATCCGAGGGGCACGCTGGTGATCCACGGCACGGGGGACGTGAGCCTGGACCCGAGCTTCATCCCCGCGCTCGCTTCGAACGGGTACGGCTGGGCCTGGAGCGGGCTCGGGGGACTCTTCCGCCACGACGATCTCACCGTCATCAACCACGAGTGCCCTTCGACCGACATCGTCGCGCCGCTCGATAAGCGGTTCGTGTTCCGGTGTGACCCGGACGCCCTGGACGAAGCACGGGCCGCCGGCGTGGACGCCGCGAACCTCGCGAACAACCACGGCTTCGACCAGGGGCCGGAGGCGCTGCTCGACTCGATGGAGAACCTCCGACGAGCCGACATCGTCCCGATCGGCGCCGGCGCCTCGCAGGAAGAGGCGGACGCGCCCGCCTACGTCGAGGTCAAGGGCTGGACGATCGGGCTCGTCGGCGTGGGTGAAGTGACCGACCCCGACTCGCAGGTGGCGGTCGGCGACGAGATCGGCACGTCCGTCGGGCGCGACTTCTCCCGCGCCCTGCGCGCGATCCGCCAGGCGGAGGCCAACGCCGATCTGGTGATCGTCGTGATCCACTGGGGCGTCGAGCTCGACGTCCGGCCGCGGGACTATCAGATCGATGAGGCGCACCGGATGATCGACGCCGGGGCCGACGTCATCTTCGGACACCACGCCCATCGTCTCCAGCCGATGGACACCTACGCGGGCAGGCCGATCTTCTACGGGCTCGGCAACTTCGTCTGGCCTCGCTTCTCCGTCGAGAGCTCGACCACCGCCGTGGCCGAGGTGGTGGTCCGGCCGGACGGGTCCATCACGGGTCGCCTGCTCCCGGCCACGATCGTCTCCGACGGACACCCGGTCTTGGACGAGCTCGACTGAGACCGAGGATCTCGGCGCGTTCGGGCTTCTGAGACAACCGTCCCCCACGAGGCGAGCTGATCCACGTCCCGCGACGCCCTGACCAGGGTAGACGGGCCGGGCGCGCGGGGTCGTCTGGTAGCCTGGTCCGGACCGATGACGCTCACCAGGACCCAGAAATCCGAGATCATCACGGAGCACCGGCGTTCCGTCGCGGACACCGGTTCGACCGAGGTGCAGGTCGCCGTGCTCAGCAGGCGGATCGCCGACCTCACCCAGCACCTGAAGTCCCACGCCAAGGACCATGCGTCACGGCGCGGCCTCCTGATGCTGGTGGGCCGCCGGCGTCGTCTCCTCGAGTACCTGCGACGAGAGGACATCGAGCGGTATCGCGAGATCGTGGCGAAGCTCGGACTTCGCCGGTAGACCCGGAGGCGCCCGGCGGGGCGCCTTCTCCGTAGGAGGGATGCGAACGGATCACTGATCGGAACCGGAGGCGGGCGTTCCCCGCGGTCGGTTCTCAGTAGCGAGCCTCCGATCACGAGGATCGGCGGTTCACCACTGACAACCGGCCCGGCCCCGACCTCCCGAGCCGCGCGGCGCGACCGCGCCGCGCATCCAGACACGAGGAGGCATCGGCCTATGGCCATCACCCTTTCCCGACAGTTCGGGAACAGCACCCTGACGTTCGAGTCGGGCAAGCTCGCCCTGCAGGCGGGCGGCTCGTGCGTCGTGACGTACGGCGAGACGCAGGTCCTCGCCACCTGCACCACCGCGCAGCCCCGCGAGGGGATCGACTTCTTCCCGCTCACGATCGACGTCGAGGAACGCATGTACGCCGCCGGCAAGATCCCCGGCGGGTTCTTCCGCCGCGAGGGTCGCCCGTCCGAGACGGCGATCCTGACGGCGCGCCTCACCGACCGCCCCATGCGGCCGAGCTTCAAGGACGGCTACCGCGACGAGGTCCAGGTCGTGATCACCGTGCTCTCGGTCGACATGGCGCGCCAGTACGACATCCCCGGCATGAACGCCGCGAGCCTCGCGACGATGCTGTCGGGGATCCCCTTCGAGGGCCCGGTCGGCTCCGTTCGGCTCGGGCTAATCGGCGGCGAGTGGGTCATCAACCCCACGTTCCAGGACCTGGAGGAGGCCACGTTCGACATCGTGGTGGCCGGCCGCCGCAACGATTCGGGGCAGGTCGACATCCTGATGATCGAGGGTGAGGCACCCGACAACACGTGGGCGCTCCTGCAAGGGAGCGGCACGACGCCGACCGAGCAGGTCGTCGCCGAGGGTCTGGAGGCGGCCAAGCGCGCGATCGACGAGCTGATCGACATGCAGCTCGAGTTCATCGCCACGGCCGACGTCAAGCCCAGGCCGTTCGAGCCCAAGCCGCTGTACGGCCCGGACACCTGGGCGGCCGCCGAGACGTTCAAGGAGCGCCTCGAGACCGCGATCGGGCCCGACCGTTCGGAGCGCGAGGCCGGGATGGCCGAGATCAAGGACCTCTTGAAGGCGCACCTGCTCGAGACCTGGGGCCCGGAGTCCTACGCCGTGCGCCAGTCCGAGATCTCGCCCGCGTGGAAGGACCTGCAGAAGAAGGTCATGCGGGCGCGCGTGATCGAGCACGGCGTCCGCCTCGACGGCCGCGGCCCCAAGGACATCCGGCCGCTCTCGGCCGAGGTCGGACTGATCCCGCGCGCGCACGGCTCGAGCCTGTTCAACCGGGGCGACACGCAGGCCCTGAACGTGACCACGCTCGGGATGCTCCGGATGACCCAGATGATCGACACGCTGGACCCGGAGGAGAGCAAGCGCTACATCCACCACTACAACTTCCCGCCGTTCTCTACCGGCGAGGTGGGTCGAATCGGTTCGCCACGCCGTCGCGAGATCGGCCACGGGGCGCTCGCCGAGCGGGCACTCGTGCCGGTGGTCCCGACGGAGGAGGAGTTCCCTTACGCGCTCCGGCTCGTGTCGGACATCCTGGGCTCCAACGGCTCCACGTCGATGGCGAGCGTCTGCGCGTCGACCCTGTCGCTGATGGACGCGGGGGTCCCGATCAAGGCCCCGGTCGCGGGGATCGCGATGGGCATGATCGCGGAGGGGGACACGTTCGTGACCCTGACCGACATCCTCGGCGCCGAGGACGCGCTCGGCGACATGGACTTCAAGGTGGCGGGGACGAGCGAGTTCGTCACGGCGATCCAGCTCGACATGAAGGTCACCGGTCTGCCCGGGGACGTGCTCGCGGGCGCGCTCGAACAGGCGAAGGAAGCGCGGCTCCAGATCCTCGAGGTGTTGCGCGACGCGATCCCGGAGCCCCGGACCGAGGTCAATCCGAAGGCGCCGCGGATCCTCACGATCAGGATCCCGGTGGACAAGATCGGCGAGGTGATCGGTCCCAAGGGCAAGAAGATCAACGAGATCGTGGCCCTGACCGGCGCCGACATCGACATCCAGGACGACGGGACCGTGTTCGTCGGGGCTCGCGAGGCCGGCGGGGCGGACGAGGCGGCTCGCATCATCGACGAGATCGCGAACCCGCGCCCGATCAGCGTCGGCGAGCACTTCACCGGCACCGTGGTCAACACGACCACGTTCGGTGCGTTCGTGAACCTGGTGCCGGGCCGCGACGGCCTGATCCACATCTCCAAGCTCGGCAAGGGAAAGCGGCTCGCGAACGTCGAGGACGCGGTCAAGGTCGGCGACACGATCGAGGTCGAGGTCCAGGACATCGACGATCGCGGGAAGATCTCGCTCAAGCCGGTGGGCGAGGAGTGGGCGATCCCCGAGGGGATGGAGCAGCAGGCGCAGGACCGGCCTCCGCGTCGCGATCGCGACCGTGATCGCCGGCCTCGCGACCGCGACCGACGTCCACGAGACCGCGAGCGCGAACCGCGCGATCCCGCGTAGCCGATGTCGATCGGACGCACGGAGTTCACCTCCGGCCTGCGCGTCGTCACCGAGCGGATGCCCGGCGTCCGCTCGGTGGCGCTGGGCTTCTGGGTCCTCGCCGGCTCGCGTGACGAGCCTCCGCCGATCTCGGGGTCGAGCCACTTCCTCGAGCACCTGCTGTTCAAGGGGACGAAGACCCGGAGCGCACGCGACATCGCGGAGGCCTTCGACGCGGTCGGCGGCGAGGTGAACGCGTTCACCGCCAAGGAGTACACCGCGTTCTACGCGCGCGTGCGCGACCGGGACCTGCCGATGGCCGTCGACCACCTTGCGGACATGCTGCAGCACTCGGTGCTGCGCGCGGCCGACCTGGACGCCGAGCGCCAGGTGATCCTCGAGGAGATCAACCAGCACGAGGACGATCCGGGCGATCTCGTGCACGACCTGTTCACCGAGACCCTGTGGCCCGGGCACCCTCTCGGGCGCCCGATCCTCGGCACCAAGCAGAGCATCCAGGCCGCCGGGCGCGACCAGGTGCGGCGCTTCTATCGGAAGCACTACGTCGCAGGCAACGTGGTCGTCGTCGCGGCGGGGAACCTGCGGCACGAGGAGCTACTCGAGCTCGTCGCCGAGCACATGGAGCCGGGCGCCGTGCGCGCCGAGGGCCCGAGCGCCTGGAACCTGCGGACCGCCGGCGACGCGCCCACTCCGTCTGGACGCTCGCTGGTCAACAAGCGCAAGACCGAGCAGGCCCATATCTGCGTCGGGACCAGCGGTCTGTCGCGGACCGACCCGGACCGGTTCGCGTTCGGGGTCGTGAACAACGCGCTCGGCGGCGGCATGAGCTCCCGGTTGTTCCAGGAGGTGCGGGAGAAGCGCGGGCTCGCGTACAGCGTGTACTCCTACCATGCGATGTATGCGGAGGCGGGCGTGTTCTGCGCCTATGCCGGCACCACGCCCGGGCGGGCCAAGGAGGTCCTCGCGATCATGCGGGCCGAGCTCGAGGACGTGGAGAACAAGGGCCTCGGCCCCGACGAGTTCGAGCGCGCGAAGGGCCACATGAAGGGGTCGCTCGTGTTGTCGCTCGAGGACCCCGGCGGGCGCATGTCGCGTCTGGGCAAGTCGGAGATCGGGCACGGCGAGACCCTGACCGTGAACCAGCTCCTTGGTCGCATCGACGCCGTGACGCAGGAGGACGCGGCGCGAGCCGCCGAACGGGTACTCTCGCAACCGATGACGGTCACCGTCCTCGGTCCCTTCTCGAGCAAGGATGCGATCGCGTGATCCGCGTCGGCGTGATCGGTGCCTGCGGCCGGATGGGGCTGATGGTCTGCCGGGCCCTGGCGGACTCGCACGACTTCGCGCTCGTCGCCGCGATCGATCGCTCGAAGGTCGGGCAGAAGATCGGGCAGATGATCGGACACCCCGAGATCGACGCGCCGGTCTCCGACGAGCTCGATCGGCTGCTCGAGGCCAACGCCGAGGTCGCGATCGACTTCACGCACCCGGACGTCGCGATGGACGACATCCGCTGGTGCATCTCGCACGCGGTGCACGCGGTGGTCGGCACGACGGGGATCTCGCTCGAGAACCTGCAGGAGATCGACAAGCTGCTCTCGGACGAGGGTCACGAATCCAACGTGATCGTCGCGGCGAACTTCGCGCTCGGCGCGGTGCTGATGCAGCGCTTCGCCGCACAGGCGGTCCGCTACCTGCCGGCCGTCGAGATCATCGAGCTCCACCACGACCAGAAGGCGGACGCCCCCTCGGGGACCGCGGTCGCCACGGTCCGCCGGATCCAGGAGGAGCGGGACGGGTCTTGGCGCGGCCCGCTCGCCGAGTCGCTCGAGGGGGTGCGCGGGGGCGACGTCGAGGGGATCCGCGTGCACTCCGTTCGGCTGCCCGGACTGGTGGCGCACCAGGAGGTCATCTTCGGCGGGCAGGGACAGACGCTCACGATCCGGCACGACTCGACCGATCGGTCCTCCTTCATGCCGGGCGTGCTGATGGCCGCCCGGGCCGTGATGGTCCGGCCGGGGCTCACGATCGGGCTCGAGCCGCTGCTCGACCTCCCGCCCCTGCCGTAATCGCGTGCGACGCGTCGCGTGCGTCTTCGCGCATCCGGACGACGACACGTTCGGCGTGGGCGGCAGCCTCGCGCTCCACGCGGGGGACGAGCTCGAGCTCACCGTGATCCTGGCGACGAGCGGCGAGGCCGGCCGCATCGCCGACGCGTCCCTCGCGACCCGCGAGACGCTCGCGAGCGTCCGCGAGGCCGAGGACCTCGCCTCGTGGCGCGCCCTGGGGCTCGACCCGGACCTGCGCTTCCTCCGACACGCGGACGGCGGCCTGGACCGGATGCCGCGCGAGGCGCTCCTTGCGGAGGTGCGGGGCGTGCTCGAGGCCGCTTCGCCGGAGGTGGTGGTGACGTTCGGGCCCGACGGGATCACGGGGCACGAGGACCATGTGACGATCGGCCGGATCGCGACCGAGGCGTTCGACGACCTGCGGGCGTCCGCGAGCGGCACGGCGTTCTCGCGGCTCCTGCACCACGCGATCCCGCAGGGCTCGATCGACCGGTTGAACGAGCTCCTCCGCGAGCGCGGGCTCGAACCGATGGATCCGACCCAGCCGTTCATGCCGCGCGGCGTCCCGGACGCCACGATCGGTGCGCGCGTCGACGTCTCCGGCGTGTACGAGCGCAAGCTGGAGGCGGTCCGGTGCCACAAGACGCAGGCCGAGCTCGAGGACGTCCCGTTCGACCTGTGGCCCGAGATGATCGCGACCGAGACCTTCGTCGTGGCCTGGCCCGAGCGTCGCCTCCGCGACCCCGTGCTGATCGACCTCTTCGAGGGCCTCCCGGGCCCGTAAGCTCGACGGGATGGACGTCGAGATCCGTACGATCACCGAGGAGGAGTTCCCGGGCTACCTGCGAGCCGCCGAGCTCTCGTTCAGCGACGTCCCCGCGGACGACGACCTCGAGCGCGAGCGGGTCCTGGTCGAGTACGACCGGTCGTTCGCGGCCTTCGACGGGCCCGAGATCGTCGGCACGGCCGCCGCGTTCACGATGCCGATGACGGTGCCTGGCGGCGAGGTCGAGGTCGGCTACGTGACCATCGTCGGCGTCCGGCCGACCCATCGTCGCCGGGGCATCAACACGCGGCTGATGCGTCGCCAGCTCGACGACGCCCACGAGCGCGGGGAACTGGTCGACGTGCTCTACGCGTCGGAAGGCGGCATCTACGGCCGGTACGGGTACGGCCTCGCAACCTTCGGCGCCGAGATCGAGATCGAGAGCTCGCGCTCCGCGTTCGTCCGCGGCTACGCGCCCTCGGGAACGTTCCGGCTGCTCGAACGCGACCCGGCGCTGAAGGACATCCTCGCGGTCCACGAGGCGACGCGGCGCTCGCGGCCCGGCATGGTCCAGCTCGACGAGCGGCGACTGATCTACGCCCTGCACGAGCACGGGCCCGACGCCAAGCTGCCGCAGATGTTCGTCCTGCACGAGGGCGACGCGGGGGTCGACGGCTATGCCGTCTACCGCGTGAAGCACGACTGGCCCGAGGGTTTCCCGAGGTCCGTGCTGTCGGTCTTGGATCTGCAGGCGACGTCGGCGAGCGCGTACGCGGACCTGTGGCGCTACGTGTTCGAGGTCGACCTGATCGAGCGCGTCCAGCGCGTGGAGCCGGCCCGTGGACGAAGCGCTCCTGTACCTGTTGCAGGAGCCCCGGCGGTTGGGCGCCAGGCTCCGCGACAACCTGTGGGTGCGACCGGTCGACGTCGCCGGCGCCCTGGGCGCTCGCCGGTACGCGAGCGACGGGCGGGTCGTGCTCGAGGTGACCGACCCCTTCTGCCCGTGGAACGAGGGACGCTACGCCCTCGAGGTCGCGGCCGGGGAGGCGACCGTGACGGCGGGGAGCGCGGGGCCGGCCGACCTCACGTGCTCGGTGAACGAGATCGGCGCGACGTACCTGGGCGGGACGTCGTTCCGTCAGCTCAGCCGCGCGCGTCGGGTGGACGAGCACACGGAGGGGGCGCTCGCCCGCGCCGACGCGATGTTCGGTTGGGATCCGGCCCCGTGGTGCCCGTACATCTTCTGAACCGGTCCCGATCCGATCTCCCTCAGCCGACGATGCCGCGGATCATCAGCCAGATGCCGAGCGCTCCCATCGCGACCGCCAGCACGTCGCCCAGGATCCGCAGCGCCCGTTCGCTCACGCGGTGCGCCCCGGCGCCGAGCAGCACCATCGCCGAGTCCATCAGCGACACGCCGAGCAGGAGCCCCACGACCGTGACGACCGCGAGCCCGCGCCCGCCCTCGTCGACGGCGCTCGCGACGATCGCGGTGCCAGTGGTCGCGAGGAACACGTAGACGCCGGGGTTCAGCAGGACCGCGACGATCCCCCGGACGCTGGGATGCAGCCCGCCGCGTGGCTCCTCGACCACCTCCTGGCGACGGCCCTCGCGGATCGCATCGACCGCGAGGAACACCAGGAACGCGCCCCCTATCACCTTGACGACGCGCAGGAACGTTTCGCCCGGCTCGAGCGAGGACAGCCCCGCCGCGAGCAGCAGCATCATCAGGCCGAACGTCGCATTCGCGCCGGCCATCGCGCGCAGACCTCGCCCGGCGCCGCCGCGCGATGCCTCGGAGAACAGCAGGAGCTGCACGGGTCCGGGCGACGCTCCCAGCGCGACGCCGAGACCGAACGCCGCGAGGGGGATCGAGAGGTCCACGTTCGGCTACCGAAGCCGAAGCTCGCCGACCTCGACGGGGTCGTCGTCACCGGCCTTGGAGAGCAGGACGCCCTCGCATTCGGCGAGCGGCTCGATCTCGGCCGCGGTAAGTCCAAGGACCGCACGCTCGATCAGCGGCGTGTGCGAGATGGCGAGCCCGCGCTCGCCCTCCGGGACCGCGTCGAGCAGCGCCGCGACGACGCCGGCCATCGCGAGCGGCGACCCGTCGTTGTCCGCCGCGGCCAGACCCGGGACGACGGCGTGGGTGGGGAGCTGCTCGCCGAGACCGCGGAGGAGCCACGCGACGGTCTCGGCCGCCCGCTCGGCGGGGGAGACGAACACGACGGAGTAGCCGCCCGCGAGCGTCGCGCCCACCGACTGTGCCTGCGCCCGGCCCTGCTGGGACAACCGATCGGCCGCCGGGTCACGGTGCGCATGGCGTCGCAGTTCGAGCGTCCTCACGTGGGTCTTCCTCCTTCGGCGGGTCATGTAGCATGCCGCGACCCATGAAGCCTACCGGTCGTCTCGTCGCGCTCCTGTGCATGGCGATCGCGCTCGGGGCCTGCACCGGAAGGGACGGCGCCGCGGACGGCGGATCGACAGGGTCGACGGGCCCGAGCACGACCGGCGCGGTCCCGACCCCGGCCCAGACGTTCACGGGCGCCCCCGGCACCGCGACCTACGAGTACGCCAACGAGGGTCTGCTCGTGACGGTCGAGCTCGACGGGAGCGACGGGACCGTCGAGGTCGACAACGACTCCGAGCACGATCTCGATCCTCCGGGTCTCTACATCGAGGACGCGGTCGACGGCCACGAGATCGACTGCGAGGTCGTCGACAGCGCGCCCGTGGCGGCGGGGGAGAGCGCGACCTTCGACGTGAGGCTCGATGGCATCACGGTCGACGACATCGGGCTGCTCGTCCTTCTGTTCGGCGCCGACAACTACGGTGCGTTCGTCCGTACCGCCTAGCCGAACGGTTCGTCGGTGCGGCTGCGCGGTTCGGCCTCGCCGGCCGCGACGCGCGCCAAGACGAAGAGCGCATCCGACAGGCGGTTCAGGTAGCGGAACGCCTCGTCGTTGACCACGGCATCCGATTCCCGGAGCTCGACCACCCGCCGCTCGGCCCGACGGATCGTGCTGCGCGCGAGGTCGAGGAACGCCGAGACGGGGTTCGCGCCGGGGACGATGAAGGCGTTGGCAAGTGGATGGGCGTCGACGAGCTCGTCGATCCGCGACTCCAGCCGCGCGACCATGTCCGGCGAGACCAGCGAGACGCCGGGTTCGAGCTTGTCGCGCTCCTCGGGGTTGGTGGCGAGGTCGGCTCCCACCACGAACAGCTCCCGCTGCAGCCCCAGGAGCTCGTCCGGGAGCGGGGGGTCGCTCGCATGCGCCCTCGCGAGACCGAGCACGGCGACCGCCTCGTCGATCGTGCCGCAGGCCTCGGTCACGAGATCGGCCTTGGAGACCCGGCCCCCGTAGAGGAGACCCGTGGTGCCGTCGTCACCGGTCCTGGTGTAGATGCGCGGCATGCTGGCTAGGATAGCGGCGCCCTCCGCCCGAGCCGGGCGGTCGCACCGTCCGGCCGAGCACGAGAGCCGAGCCCGAACAGGAGCCGCAGGAGATGCCGGAGGCACGAGCGACGCCCCTTCCGCACCTGCACGACGTTGCTCGGTACCCTCTGGACACCCCTGAATGACATGTGCAACATGTGGCAGATGTGGTTATCGTGCGGACCGTGGAACGCGCCGCACCGGAGTGAGGAGGCATCATGGCCGGTAGGTTCGGGGCGGTCGTCACCGCCATGGTCACACCCTTCCGCGACGATCACGGGCTCGACCTGGACGCGGCGCGCTCGCTCGCCGCGCACCTGTACGAGCGCGGCTCGGATTCGCTGGTCATCGCGGGCTCGACCGGCGAGTCGCCCACGCTCACCCACCGGGAGAAGCTGGACCTGTTCGAGGCGGTGATCGACGTCGCCCAGGGCAAGGGGAAGGTGCTGTGCGGCACGGGCACCTACAACACCGCCGAGACGCTCGAGCTGTCGCGCGAGGCCGAGGAGCTCGGCGCCGACGGGCTCCTGCTCGTGACGCCGTACTACAACAAGCCCCCGCAGCGAGGACTGCTCGAGCACTTCACGCAGGTCGCGAACGCCGTCTCGATCCCGGTGGTCGCGTACAACATCCCGGGGCGGACCGGGACCCGCATCGAACACGACACGCTGCTGCGGATCGCCGAGGTCCCGAACATCGTCGGCGTGAAGGACTCGACGGGCGACTTCCAGTGGATCTCGAGGTTGATCTCGGAGGTCTCGCCCGACTTCGAGGTCTACAGCGGCGACGACTGGGCGACGTTCGGCTACATGTGCCTGGGCGCGGTCGGCGTCGTCTCGGTGGCCGGCCACCTCGTGGGCGGGCGGATCCGCCAGATGTGCGACCTCATCGAGGCCGGCGACATCCCGGCGGCGCGCAAGATCCACGAGGAGCTGACGCCGCTGTTCAACGCGCTGTTCATCACCTCGAACCCGATCCCGGTCAAGACGGCGCTCGAGATGATCGGGCTCCCGGTCGGACCGCCGCGGCTCCCGCTCGTGCCGGCGACCTCGGAGGAGCGGGAGCGGATCCACAAGGCCCTGGTGGATGCCGGGCTCCTCTGAACCCGTCGGGCCCGCGCGCGTCGTCTTCCTCGGAGGGGTCGGCGAGGTGGGTCGGAACATGGCCTGCGTCGAGCTCGACGGCCGGATCCTGATCGTCGACGTCGGCCTGTCGTTCCCGCACGCCGAGATGCCCGGCATCGACCTCGTCCTGCCGGACTTCGAGTACGTGCGCGAACGGTTCGACGACGTCGAGGCCATCGTGCTGACGCACGGGCATCAGGACCACATCGGCGCGCTGCCGTACCTGCTGCGCGAGTTCGACGGGGACCCGCTGCCGGTGTACGGGACGGCGTTCACGCTCGCGCTGCTCGAGGGGCAGCTGGAGGAGCACGAGGTCCGCGACCGCGCCGAGTTCCGGCAGGTGACGCCCGGCGAGGCCGCGGTGGCGGGGCCGTTCTCGATGCGGTTCCTCCGCGTCACGCACTCGATCCCGGACGGCATGGCGGTCGTGATCGACACGCCGTACGGCTCGATCCTGCACACCGGCGACTTCAAGATCGACCAGACCCCGCTGGACGGGCGCGCCACCGACCTGCACGCACTCGCCGAGGAGGCGGGCCGGGGCGTGCACCTGCTGCTCAGCGACTCGACCAACGCCGAGGAGTCCGGGTACACGGACAGCGAGCGGAGCGTCGGCCCGGTCCTGCAGGACATCATCGCGCGGGCCCCGCAGCTCGTCGTGGTCGCGTGCTTCTCGAGCCACATCCACCGGATCCAGCAGGTGGTGAACGCCGCCCGGGCGCGACGAGCGCGTGGTCGCGTTCCTCGGCCGCTCGATGCTCCAGAGCGTCGAGGCGGCTCGGCTGCTCGGGATCCTGCACGTGCCCGAGGACGACGTGATCCCGATCGAGGAGGTCGAGCACCGCGACCCGTCCCGCGTGGTCGTCGTCTGCACGGGCTCGCAGGGGGAACCGTTCTCGGCCCTGAGCCTGATGGCGGCGCGCGAGCACAAGTGGGTCAAGCTCAAGGAGGGCGACAGCGTCGTGCTGTCGTCGAGCCTGATCCCGGGCAACGAGCCCGCGATCCACCGCGTGATCGACGGGCTCTACCGGACCGGCGCGGACGTGTTCCACCTGCCGGCGTACCCGGTGCACGCGAGCGGCCACGCGGCCGCCGAGGAGCTCCGGCTGATGCTGTCCCTCGTGCGCCCGCGGTGGTTCATCCCGATCCACGGCGAGCGGCGTCACCTCGCCCACCACGCGAAGATCGCGACCGAGGTCGGCATCGCCGCCGACCACGTCCTGATCTGCGAGGACGGCGACGTGGTCGAGGTCGGGGAGAAGGTGCACGTGATCGAGCGGGCGCCCGGCCGGCATGACCCTCGTCGACGGGCTCGGCATCGGCGACGTCGGCGAGGTGGTCCTGCGGGACCGCCGCAAGCTCTCGGCCGACGGGGTGGTGGTGGTCGTGGTGGCGGTCGACGGACACCACGGGCAGGTGCTCTCGGGCCCGGACATCGTGAACCGCGGGTTCGTGTTCGACGAGACCTCGGGCGACATCCTTGAAGAGGCGCGCGAACGCGTCATGCTTTCCCTGAAGGACAGCGCCGAGGCCGAGGTGGTCGACCGCGGGGTGCTCGAGCAGAACATCCGGCGGGTCCTCGGCAAGTACTTCTACGAGGTCACGCAGCGCAAGCCCGTGATCCTGCCCGTGATCGTGGAGGTGTAGTTGGCGAGCACCACGAAGGGCCGCGGCCGAAGGACGAGCAAGCGGCCCTCGGTCAGGAGCCACCTCCGTCCCTGGGCCCGCGACGCCCTCGGGATCGGTCTCGTCGTGCTCGCGCTCCTCGCGATCCTCGGGCTGTGGTTCGGTTCGGCCGGGCCGGTCGGGCGAGGTCTGGACTGGCTGCTCCACGCGACCTTCGGCATCGCCGCCGTGGTCTTCCCGCTCCTCGCCCTGTACTGGGGGCTGGTCCTGCTCCGAGGCACCGCCGAGCAGGACCGGATGCGGATGTTCATCGGGTTCGCGATCGCCGCCGTCGGCGTGCTCGCGCTGATCTCGCTCTGGCAGGGGAACCCGCGGCCGTTCGGCGGCTACGAGCGACTGAGCGGCGCGGCCGGCGTCACCGGGGCGCTGGCCTCGTGGCCGCTCGGAAAGCTGGTCTCCGGGATCGGCGTCGCGATCGTGTGGGGCGGCGCCGTCCTCCTCGGCCTGCTGATCTTCACGGGGACCCCGCTCTCGGCGATCTGGGACCGGATCGTGGACGCGTTCTCCCGGGACGGCGACGACGAGCTCGACGAGGACGAGGAAGAGGAAGAGGAGGAGGAGGTCGCCGAACCGCGGATCGTGCACGCGAGCGACGACTTCTCGCTGGTCGAGCTCCCCGAGGACGAGGAGCCGGAGGAGGAGCCCGAGCCGATCGAGGTGCCCGCGCTCGTCCGGCCGACCGGAGGCGGGCCCTACGAGCTCCCGCCGCTCGAGCTGCTCCGAACCTCGCCGCCGTCGGCGTCCAGCGAACGGGACGAGGAGCACCAGAAGGCCGCGCTCGAACGCACGTTCCACACGTTCGGCGTGCCCGCCCACGTCGTGGCGGCGCACCGGGGGCCGACCGTCACCCTGTACGAGGTCGAGATCGAGGCCGGCACGAAGGTGAACAAGGTGCTCTCGCTGGCCGACGACATCGCGTACGCGCTCGCGACCCCGGACGTGCGGATCATCGCGCCGATCCCCGGTCGCTCCGCGATCGGGGTCGAGGTGCCGAACAAGGTCCGCGACTTCGTGATGCTCGGCGACATCCTGCGCTCGAAGACCGCGCTCGACGACGAGCACCCGCTGGCGGTCGCGCTCGGCAAGGATGTCCACGGACGGGCGCAGCTCGTCAACCTCGCGGACATGCCCCACGTGCTGATCGCCGGGGCGACCGGCGCCGGCAAGTCGAGCCTCATCAATTCGTTCATCACCTCGATCCTGATGCGCGCCGATCCCGACGAGGTCAAGCTCGTGCTCGTCGACCCCAAGCGCGTCGAGCTCGTCGCACTTCGCCGACCTGCCGCACCTGCTCGTCCCGGTGATCGTGCACCCCAAGCGCGCCGCCGAGGCGCTCGCCTGGGTCGTGCGCGAGATGGAGCAGCGGTACGAGCTGCTCGCGATGGTGGGGGTCCGCGACATCGACGGGTACCGCGCGGGGATGGAGGAGGAGACGCTGCGGATCCCGCCGGGGCAGGAGGACCGCGTCGTCGACTTCCCCTACCTGCTGGTCGTGATCGACGAGCTCGCCGACCTGATGATGGTCGCGCCGCGGGACGTCGAGGACGCGATCTGCCGGATCGCCCAGATGGCGCGCGCCGTGGGGATCCACCTGGTCGTCGCGACGCAGCGCCCCAGCGTCGACGTCGTGACCGGCCTGATCAAGGCGAACATCCCGAGCCGCATCGCGCTCATGACCTCGAGCCAGGCCGACTCGCGCGTGATCTTGGACATGAACGGCGCCGAGAAGCTGGTCGGCCACGGCGACCTGCTGTTCGCGCCGTCATCGGCCTCCAAGCCGACGCGCCTGCAGGCGGCATGGGTGACGGAGAAGGAGATCCAGGCGGTCGGGGACTGGGTCCGCGAACAGCGCTCGGCCGAATACGCGATGAGCGTCGAGGGCCTGGGGAAGCCGCCGGTGGAGGGCGAGGAGCACGGCGGGCTCGGGGGTGACGACGACCTGCTCGAGCAGGCGGCCGAGCTCGTGATCCGCTCGCAGCTCGGCTCCACGAGCATGCTGCAGCGCAAGCTGAAGGTCGGGTTCGCGCGCGCCGGGCGGCTGATGGACCTGATGGAGGACCGCGGGATCGTCGGTCCGTCGCTCGGGTCGAAGGCGCGCGACGTGCTCGTGACGCCGGAGGAGTGGGAGGAGTCCCGCTCGGCGCACACCGGCTAGGCCGGGCTCGGCCCGAGCTCGACACCCTCGGACGGCCCAGACGACATCCCCGGGCCGACCCGCAACATCCGTCCTTGGCCTGGCGCCCCTTCCGGCGGGTTCCAGCTCACGCGCCCGTCTCCGCGGTCGTCCGATAGGATGCCCGCGATCCGGCCGGGAGGTTCCTTGCAGCGAACGACCGTCAGCGTGGGCCCCGCGCTCCGAAAGGTGCGCGAGGCGCGCGGCGTGACGTTGGAGGAGGCGGCACGAGACACGCGCGTGCGGCTCGAGTTCCTCGAGGCGATCGAGGCCGAGGACTTCCATCTGCTCCTGGGTGACGTCCACGTGCGCGGGTGCCTGCGGACCTACGCCACGTACCTCCGGCTGTCCCCGGACAAGGTCGTCGCGATGTACGACGCCGACCTGGGCCGTGACGACGAGGTGGTCGTGGTGCCCCCGCCGGCACGATCCGAGCCCGTGTTGGGCGCGCGTCGCCGGCGCGACGACCATCGCCTGTGGATCCTCGTCGCCGCGACCGTGCTGGTGCTCGCGGGCGCGTTCGGCGTGCTCTCGGCCCGGCGGCCCGCGCCCCCGCCGGCCAACCTGTCCGAGCGGCGACCGGCAGCATGGTGGTGGGCGCCGAACTCGGGCGCCCGATCAGCGTCGCCGTCGAGGCGAAGCATCGCGGTCGAGGTCACGATCGTGGCCGACAGCGGCGACCCGGAGTCCTTCCAGCTGCGCGCGGGCGAGGGACGCTCGTTCGACGCGGACAACTCGATCACGATCCGCCTGTCCGAGGGCGAGCACGGCGCACGTCATCGTGAGCGGCGTCGACTACGGGTTCCCCGGCAAGACGGGCGAACCGTGGGAGGACACCTACAGCTACGACGAGCCCTCACCGCCGGGAGGCTGATCCCGCCCGTGAGGGCCGAGATCGTCGCGGTGGGGACCGAGCTGCTCATCGGGCAGATCGCCAACACGAACGCGCGATGGATGTCCGAGCGGCTCGCCGAGCTCGGCATCGACGTGCTCCACCACCAGGTGGTCGGCGACAACGAGCCGCGCATCGTCGAGGCGATCGCGCTCGCGACCTCGCGGGCCGACGTCGTGATCGTGACCGGAGGGCTCGGGCCGACCCAGGACGACGTGACCCGGCCGGCGCTCGCGGAGGCGGCCGGCGCGCGGCTCGTCCGTCGCGTCGAGATCGAGGACGCGCTCCGCGACCGGTTCCGCGTTCGCGGTCGCGACATGCCCGAGTCCAACCTCGCGCAGGCCGACGTTCCCGAGGGCGGCCGCTCCATCACGCCCGAGCGGGGGACCGCGCCCGGGCTCGTCGTCTCGATCGGCGGCGTGACGGTGTACGCGATCCCCGGCGTCCCCTCGGAGATGCGGGAGATGATGCAGGGGACGATCCTGCCCGAGCTCTCGGCGCTCGCCGGCCCGGCGTCGCTCGTCTCGCGGACGCTCCGCGTCTACGGGCTCGCCGAGTCGCGGGTCTCCGAGCTCCTGGACGACCTGTTCCACGCGTCGTCGAACCCGACGGTCGCCTACCTCGCCGGCGGGGGAGAGGTGCACGTCCGGCTGACTGCCAAGGGTTCGGCCGAGGAGGCGAACGCCCTGCTCGACCCGCTCGAGGAGCAGGTGCGCGAGCGGCTGGGCGACCACGTCTACGGCTCGGGGGACGAGGCGCTCGAGGTCGTGATCGGGCGGCTGCTCGCCGAGCGAGGCCTGACGATCGCGTGCGCCGAGTCGCTCACGGGCGGCGGCCTCGGCGAGCGGATCACCACCGTGCCCGGCGCCTCGTCCTACTTCCTCGGTTCGGCCGTGACGTACTCGGCCGAGGCCAAGCGCGCGATCCTCGGGGTCTCGGCGGCGACGCTCGAGGGGCCCGGGCCGGTGAGCCGCGCGTGCGCGGCCGAGATGGCCGCGGGGGCGCGACGGGTGTTCGGCGCCGACCTCGCGCTGGCGCTCACGGGCGCGGCCGGCCCCGAGCGTCACGGCGGCGCCGAACCCGGTCAGGTCTGGATCGCGCTCGACGCGGAAGGGACGGCGCACCAACACGGGTTCCGCTGGCCGTACGACCGCGAGCTCGTCCGGCGGTTCTCCGAGCTCGCGGCGCTCGATCTCGTCCGGCGGCACCTGCTCGGCCTCCCGCTCCCGAACTGATGGAGAGGACTGATGGCTCGCGACCGCGCCTCGCGTCCGGAGGCGAAGCCGCTCCGACTGTTCGTCGCGGTCGAGGTCCCGAGCGCGTGCGCGACCGCGCTCGCCGAGGCGGTCGAGCCGCTCCGCGAGCGGTTCCCGAGGGCCAGATGGGTGCCGCCCCAGAACCAGCACGTGACCGTGAAGTTCCTCGGGTCGACCTATCCGCGGCTGGTCGAGTGGGTGACCGAGACGCGTCTCGGACGTCGCCCTCGATCGACCCGTCCTTCGCGACCCGCGTCGAGGGTCTCGGCGCGTTCCCGAACGCTCGCAGGGCCCGCGTCCTGTGGGCCGGACTCGACGATGCCGGCGGGCGGCTCGAACGGCCTGGCGGCGGACCTCGACGAGGCGCTCGCGCGGGAGTTCACGCCGGAGAAGCGCGCGTTCACGCCGCATCTGACGGTCGCACGCTTCGACCCGTCGGTCGGGCTCGAGCCACTGGAGGTCGCGTTCGAGAGCGAACCGTTCGAGATCGACCGGATCGTGCTGTTCCGCAGCCACCTACGCCGCCCCGCTCCGGTGTACGAGCCGCATTCGGCGATCTGCTTCCCGCTCGCGGCGATGAGGGCTCCGCGGGCTCGTCGGGATCGGAGCGACGCCGGCGAGCTGCTTGACCTCGAACACCTGTTCGAGTAGCGTCTGCGAGGTTGCACGGTTCGAACTACAGGGGTGTAATCCATGTCAGACCCTCGCGGTAGCGTGCGGCCCTCCGTCGACGAGGAGCTCACCGATGCGGTCGCAGGGTGGGCGAGGGATCAGCGGGTGGGGGATCAGAAGGAGGCTTCGCGGATGGACGACCGGGACAAGATGCTCGACGTCACGCTCACGCAGATCGAGAAGCAGTTCGGCAAGGGCGCCGTGATGAAGCTCGGGGAGCACCCGATGGGCGCCGGCATCTCGGTGATCCCGACGGGTTCGCTCGCGCTCGACATCGCGCTGGGCGTAGGCGGGATCCCGCGCGGACGCGTCGTCGAGGTGTTCGGGCCCGAGGGCTCGGGCAAGACCACCGTCTGTCTCCACATCATCGCCGAGGCCCAGAGCCACGGCGGGATCGCCGCGTTCATCGACGCCGAGCACGCGCTCGACCCGACCTACGCGCAGCGGCTCGGCGTGAACATCGACGAGCTCCTGGTCTCCCAGCCCGACTCCGGTGAGCAGGCGCTCGAGATCGCCGACATGCTCGTGCGCTCGGGCGCGCTCGACGTGGTCGTGATCGACTCGGTGGCGGCGCTGGTCCCGCGCGCCGAGATCGAGGGCGAGATGGGCGACACCCACGTCGGCCTGCAGGCGCGGCTGATGTCGCAGGCGATGCGCAAGCTCTCGGGCACGCTCTCGCGGTTCGACACGACGGCGATCTTCATCAACCAGCTCCGCGAGAAGATCGGCGTGATGTTCGGCAACCCCGAGACGACCCCGGGTGGCCGCGCGCTGAAGTTCTACTCCTCGGTCCGGCTGGACGTGCGCAAGATCGAGAACCTGAAGGACGGGACCGACGTGGTCGGTTCGCGGACGCGCGTCAAGGTCGTGAAGAACAAGGTCGCGCCGCCGTTCCGCCAGTGCGAGTTCGACATCATGTACGGCGTCGGCATCTCCAAGGAGGGGAGCCTCCTCGACGTCGGCGTCGATCTCGAGATCGTCAAGAAGAGCGGCGCATGGTTCACGTACGAGGGCGACCAGCTCGGGCAGGGTCGCGAGAACGCGCGCCAGTTCCTGGCCGAGCACACGGACATCGCCACCGAGCTCGAACGCCGGGTGCGCGAGGCGGTCGGCCTGACGGCGTTCGGTCCCGAGGGCGACGAGACGCCGATCCAGGTCGTGCCCGATCTCGTGGTGACCGACGAGCAGCGTGCTCCGAAGGCGGCGAACAAGGCCGACAAGGAGCGTGAGACGACGGGGGCGCGAGCGGGTTAGGGGAAGGCCCGCTCGACCCCCGGCGTCCTCACATGGCGACCAAGCGCAGCGTCAAGCACCCGCTCGACTGTCACGAACGTGCGCTGCGGCTCCTCGCCGCGCGGCGGCGGTCGCGGCGCGAGCTCGAGTCGCGGTTGCGCGTGGCGGGGTTTGAGGACGCGGAGGTGGCCTCCGAGCTCGACCGTCTCGAGGAGGTCGGGCTGCTCGACGACGCTGCGTTCGCGCGCGAGCTCGCCGAGCACCACCTGACGGTCCGCGGGAGCGGGCGACGGGCCGTGGCCGGGGCGCTCGCGGCCAAGGGTGTCTCGGCGGAGATGATCGCCGCGACGCTGACCGGCCTGGACGGCGACGAGAGCGTTCGGGCGCTCGAGGTGGCAGCCGATCGTGCTCGCAGGCTGACGAGCCTTCGGCCCGAGGTGGCCTACGGGCGCTTGGTCTCGTACTTGGCCCGTCGCGGCTACGACGGCGGCACCTCGCGGGAGGCGGCCAGGGCGGCGCTCGGCCTCGACGGACACCACGGCTGACCTGGGGGGACGGGCGCAACGAGCTGCCACCCTTGCCTCTGCCGAGTGCACGCCGTAGGCTTCTGTTCGTACGAGGTTCATCTGTTGGTCAACGTTCATCCGTGCCTGAAACCTTGAGAAACCAGACCTCACAGGGAGCACACCGGATCGGAGGGCGAGCGGGGCCGCCGGCCCCGGCATCGCTCTAATCCGCATCCTTCGGACGCACGGCCGGACAGTGCCCGATGGGCCTCGGTTCCGCTGTTCCGTGTCTACGAACGAGGCGGTGAACCGATGGTACCGGTGGTGGTGGGGATCGTTGCCCTGGCCCTGGGCGTGGCGGTCGGGTTCGTGATCCGACGAGCGGTCGCCAGGTCGCAGACCGAGAGTGCCGAAGGCAGAGCACAGAAGGTGATCCTGGAGGCCGAGCGCGAGGCCGAGCGTCTCACGCGCGAGGCCCTGGTCGAAGCGAAGGACGAGATCGGTGCGCTCCGGCGCGAGACCGAGGAGGACGTTCGCACCCGGCGGGACGAGATCAAGCGCCAGGAAGACCGCCTCACCCAGAAGGAGCGACTCGTCGACCGCAAGGTCGACGAGGCGGACCGGCGTTCGGAGGAGCTGGACGATCGGGACCGAAAGCTCGCGCTGGTCCGCGAGCAGCTCGAGCACTCGGCGGCCCAGCATCGCGCCGCGCTCGAGAAGATCGCGCGGCTCACTGCGTCCGAGGCGAAGGAGGCGCTCCGCGCGCAGGTGGTCGACGAGGCCAAGCGCGAGGCGATGGCCACGGTGCGCGAGATCGAGCAGCGCGCCCGCGAAGAGGGGGAGGAGCGCGCCCGCAAGATCGTGACGATCGCGATCCAGCGCGTCGCCTCCGAGCAGACGAGCGAGTCGACGGTCTCGGTCTTCTCGCTCCCGAGCGAGGACATGAAGGGCCGCATCATCGGACGCGAGGGACGGAACATCCGGGCGTTCGAGGCGACGACCGGGGTGAACCTGATCATCGACGACACCCCCGAGGCGGTGGTGCTCTCGAGCTTCGACCCCGTGCGGCGCGAGACGGCTCGGCTCACGCTCGAGAAGCTCGTGCAGGACGGGCGGATCCACCCGGCGCGGATCGAGGAGACGTTCGAGCGCTCGCAGAGGGAGATCGACGAGCAGATCAAGCGCGCGGGCGAGGAGGCGGTGCTCGACACCGGGATCACCGACATGCACCCCGAGATGATCCGGCTGCTCGGGCGTCTGCAGTTCCGGACCTCGTACGGGCAGAACGTCCTCAAGCACCTCGTCGAGTCGGCGCACATCGCCTCGGCGATCGCGTCCGAGCTCGGGATCGACCCGACGGTCCCCAAGCGCGGCGCGCTGCTCCACGACATCGGCAAGGCGGTCACGCACGAGGTGGAGGGCTCACATGCGATCATCGGCGCCGAGATCGCCCGTCGGATGAAGGAGTCGCCCGAGGTCGTCCACTGCATCGAGTCCCACCACGGCGAGGTCGAGCAGCGGACGATCGACGCGGTGATCGCGCAGATCGCCGACGGGATCTCGGGCGGCCGCCCTGGGGCCCGCCGCGAGAGCCTGGAGACCTACATCAAGCGCCTGGAGCGCCTCGAGGAGATCTGCACGAGCTACCCGGGCGTCGAGAAGGTCTACGCGATGCAGGCCGGACGCGAGGTCCGCGTGATGGTCAAGCCCGAGGACATCGACGACCTCTCGGCGCAGGTGATGGCGCGGGACATCGCCAAGCAAGTCGAGGAGGAGCTGCAGTATCCGGGGCAGATCAAGATCACGGTCGTGCGCGAGACGCGTTCGGTCGAGTACGCCAAGTGAGGCGGGCTCGAGGGTAGCCTGAGGGTCATGGCCGAGCGCGGGGGTTCGGGGGCGGAGTCGAGCCGAAGGCGAGCGGAGCCCCTGAGAGAGCGAAGGTACCTGCTCCGCACCTTCGGATGCCAGATGAACGAGCACGACTCCGAGCGGATCGCCGGGCTGCTCACCGCCGACGGCTACGTGCCGACCGAGGAGGCCGCCGAGGCGAACGTCGTCGTGTTCAACACCTGCGCGATCCGCGAGAACGCGGACAACCGGCTCTACGGCAACCTCGGGCACCTCCGGCCCCTGAAGCAGGCGAACCCGCGGATGCGGATCGTGGTAGCCGGGTGCCTCGCCCAGAAGGACGGCGGCACGATCCGCGAGCGCGCACCGTGGGTCGACGTCGTCGTCGGCACCCACGCCCTGCCCGGGCTGCTCGACCTGCTCCATCGGGCCGAGACCGAGGGGCCGCAGCTCGACGTCCGGGAGCAGACCGAGATCTTCCCGAGCGCACTGCCGGCGCTGCGCGAGGTCGCGCACCACGCCTGGGTGTCGATCGCGGTGGGCTGCGACAACGCGTGCACGTTCTGCATCGTGCCGCTCGTGCGAGGACCCCAGCTCTCCCGCCCGATCGGCGACGTGCTGGCCGAGGTGCAGGGGCTCGCGCGCCGGGGCGTCGTCGAGATCACGCTACTCGGCCAGAACGTCAACACCTACGGCCGCGATCTGACCGTGCCGGAGTCGGCTCGGCGTCCGCTGTTCGCGGACCTCCTGCGGGCCGTGAACGAGGTCGACGGGCTCCGCCGGATCCGGTTCACGAGCCCGCACCCGCACGACTTCACGCCCGACGTGATCGACGCGATGGCCCGGAGCGACAAGGTCTGCCAGCACATCCACTTCCCCCTGCAATCGGGCTCGGACCGCGTGCTGAAGGCGATGCAGCGTTCCTATCGGCGCGAGCGGTACCTGGGCTGGCTCGAACGGATCCGCGCCGCGATCCCGGACATCGCGGTAAGCACCGACATCATCGTGGGGTTCCCCGGGGAGACCGAGGAGGACTTCGAGGACACGCTCGACGTGGTCCGGCGGGCCCGATTCGACCAGGCGTACACCTTCCAGTACTCGCCTCGGCCCGGGACGCGCGCCGCCGAGATGGATGGTCAGCTCGGAAAGTCCGAGGTCCAGGAGCGGTTCGACCGGCTGGTCGCGCTCCAGGAGGCGATCGCGCTCGAGCGGATGCGCGAGCAGGTGGGCTCATCGGCCGAGGTGTTGATCGAGGGGGTCGGCCGCAAGGGTGGCGCGCGGGGCCGGACGCGGGGCAACCGCGTCGTGCACGTGGGCGGCGAGCACGCGCCGGGCACGTTCCTCGACGTGCGGATCGTCGGCGCCCACCCGCATCATCTGGACGGCGAGCTCGCGGACCAGCGGGAGCCGGCCGCCGTCGGGTGATGGCCGCCCCCTTCGGGTCCGGTGCCGAACCGCCGCTCCTCGCGCTCGTCGGTCCGAGCGCCGTCGGGAAGACCGAGTCGGGCGTCGCGGTCGCGGAGCGCCTGGGCGCCGAGATCGTCTCGGTCGACTCGATGCTCGTCTACCGGGGGATGGACATCGGCACGGCCAAGCCGACCGCCGAACAACGGGCTCGGGTCGCGCATCACCTCGTCGACGTGGCCGAGCCGTCCGAGCCCTTCAGCGTCGCGCGCTACCAGGAGCTGGCACGCGAAGCGATCGCCGGGATCCGCGGGCGGGGACGGCGAGTCCTGCTGGTGGGTGGCTCGGCCTTGTACGAGAGGGCGGTCGTGGACGACCTCGGGTTCCCGAGTACCGACCCGGGCACCCGCAGGGGTCTGGAGGCCGAGGCGGCGGTGGTCGGGGCCGCCGGTCTCCACGAGCGCCTCGCCGCGTCCGACCCGTCCGCGGCGGCGAAGATCGAGCCCGGGAACGTCCGGCGCACCGTACGGGCGCTCGAGGTCGCCGAGCTCACCGGCCAGCCGTTCTCCAGGTTCACCGGGGGCTGGGAGACGTACTCACCCGATCGGGTCCGGGCGGCGGGCATCTCGATGCAGGCTCCGGTGCTCCGGGGCCGGATCGAGACCCGCGTCGCCGGGATGCTCGAGCGCGGATGGCTCGACGAGGTCCGCGGGCTCGTCCAACGAGGGTTCGGTGCCTGGCTCACCTCGGCCCAGGCCATCGGGTACGCTGAGTTGGCCCGTCACCTCGCCGGCGAGCTCACGCTCGACGCGGCGGTCGCGGGCACGGTGAAGCGCACGAGGGCGCTCGCGCGCCGGCAGCTCGCCTTCTTCCGGCGGGACCCCAGGATCCGCTGGTTCGAGGCGGGGGAGGCCGGGGCCGAGGCGCTCGTCGAGGACGTCGTGGCGTACCTGTCGTCGCAGGCCCGGGAGACCGCGGATGGATGAGCTCCGGTTCTGGAAGTACCACGGGACGGGCAACGACTTCGTGCTGCTCGAGGACGTGCAGGGCCGGCTCGAGCTCGGGGAGGAGCTCGCCCGCCGGCTGTGCGACCGCCGGTTCGGGATCGGCGCCGACGGCGTGATCCGCGTCGCGCCGTCTTCCGACGCCGACTTCTTCATGGATCACCGCAACTCCGACGGCAGCCAGGCGCGGATGTGCGGCAACGGGATCCGCTGCCTGGGCAAGCTTGTCTTCGACCGCGGCCTGGTCGAGAACACCGAGATCAGCGTCGACACACGTTCGGGGATCAAGACGCTCTCGCTGCAGGTGGAGGGTGGCGCCGTCGAGTCGGTCACCGTCGGGATGGGCCCGGCGCGGTTCGCGCGCGGCGCGCTACCGATGGCCGGCGACCCGGACGAGACGTTCGTGGGCGAGCCGTTCGAGGTCGACGGGCGCAGCTACAAGGCGACCGCGCTCTCGATGGGCAACCCGCACCTGGTGCTGTTCGTCGAGGAGGACCCCGACGACGTCGACGTCCCCCGGATCGGCCCCCTCGTCGAACAGGACGAGCGCTTCCCCGAGCGGACGAACGTCGAGTTCGTCGCCGTGCAGGGCGACGGCGTGAAGGTTCGGGTGTGGGAGCGCGGCGCCGGCGAGACGATGGCATGCGGCACGGGCGCGTGCGCGGCGGTCGTCGCCGCCAACGAAGCGGGTTTGGTGCCCGCGAAGGCACCCGCGCGATTCCCCGGCGGGGTCCTGCGGATCGAACGGCTCGAGGGCGACGAGATCCTGCTCACCGGTCCCGCCGTCCGCGTCGCCGAGGGCGTCCTCGACCCGTCGTGGCTGGGGGCGCTCTCGGGTTGAGGGTCGCCAAGCGCGTCGAGTCGCTGCCCCCGTACCTGTTCGCCGAGCTCGACCGCAAGCTCGCCGCCAAGCGCGCCGAGGGCGTCGACGTGATCTCGCTCGGCGTTGGCGACCCCGACCTTCCGACGCCCGAACACGTCGTCGAGGCGATGCGCGAGGCCGTGCTCGATCCCTCGACGCACGGGTATCCGAGCTACTACGGCTCGCTCGAGTTCCGTGGGGCGGTGGCGGCCTGGTACGACCGCCGCTTCGGCGTCGAGCTCGACCCCGAGACCGAGGTCATGGCGATGATCGGCTCGAAGGAGGGGATAGGGCATATCGCGTTCGCGTTCGTGGACCCGGGCGACGAAGCGCTGATCCCCGACCCCGGGTACCCGGTCTATGGCGTATCGACGCGGCTCGCCGGTGGCACGCCGGTCTCGCTCCCGATGCCCGAGGACGGAGGGTTCCTCCCGGATCTCGACGCCGCGCTCGTGAGCGACCGCACGAAGGCGATCTGGCTGAACTTCCCGAGCAACCCCACCGCCGCCGTGGCCGAGCTCCCGACGTTCGAGGCCGCGACCGCGTTCGCGCGCGAGCACGACCTGATCCTGCTGCATGACGCCGCCTACAGCGAGATCACGTTCGACGGGTTCGTCGCGCCCTCGGCCCTGCAGGCACCGGGCGCAAAGGAGGTCACGCTCGAGTTCGGCTCGGCGTCGAAGTTCTACAACATGACCGGGTGGCGGATCGGCTGGGCGGCCGGGTCGGCCGAGGCGATCCGAGCGCTCGGGGTCGTGAAGACCAACCTCGACAGCGGCCAGTTCACCGCGATCCAGCGCGCGGCGATCGCCGCGCTCGAGGGGCCGCCCGAGCACCTCGACGAGCTCCGCGCCACCTATCAGCGCCGGCGGGACCTCGTGGTCGAGACCCTGAACGGGCTCGGGTGGTCGCTCAAGCCGCCGCTCGGCTCGTGCTACGTCTGGGCGCCGGTGCCCGGGGCCGACACGTCGGCCTCGTTCGCCGACCGGCTGCTCGACACGACGGGCGTGTTCGTCGCGCCCGGCAGCGGGTACGGCGCGCGCGGGGAGGGGTTCGTGCGGTTCTCGCTCACCGTCCCCGACGGCCGGCTCGCCGAGGCGATGGAACGCATCGGCCGGGCGCTCGGGTGACGGGCTGCTGATGGCGCAGAACGGGAAGCCGAAGGGTCGTGGCGTCCACGAGACCAGCACGCTCGAGTCGCCGCTCGCGGCGACGTGGCGTCCCCGCGTCCCCGAGAAGGCGGTGCTGGTCGGCGTCGGTCGCGGGATCGAGGAGGCCGACCTGGACGAGCTCGCGGCGCTCGCGGATTCGGCCGGCGCGGAGCCCGTCGAGCGCGTGCTCCAGACCCGTCAGGACCCGAACCCGGCCACGTTCGTCGGCAAGGGCAAGATCAACGAGGTGCACGACGCGGTGCACCGTAGCGGCGCCGAGGCCGTGATCCTCGACGACGAGCTCACGCCCGGCCAGCTACGGAGCCTCGAGGAGCGGCTCAAGGTCAAGGTGATCGACCGGACCGCGCTGATCCTGGACATCTTCGCGCTGCACGCACGGAGCCGGGAGGGCAAGGCCCAGGTCGAGCTCGCGCAGCTCACGTACCTGTTGCCGCGGCTCCGCGGGTGGGGCGAGGCGATGAGCCGGCTCGGCGGCGGCATCGGCACGCGCGGACCCGGCGAGACCAAGCTCGAGGTCGACCGGCAGCACATCAAGCGGCGCATCTCGAAGCTCCGCAAGGACCTGAAGGACCTCGCGCGGACGCGCGACGTCAAGCGCTCGAGCCGCGAGCGCTCGGGCATCCCCCAGGTGGCGATCACCGGCTACACGAACGCCGGCAAGTCGACGCTGATGAACGCGCTCACGCGTTCGGACGTGGTGGTTGCGAACCAGCTCTTCGCGACGCTCGACCCGACCGTACGGAAGATCGAGTTGCCGTCTGGCCGCGCCGCCACCATGTCGGACACGGTCGGGTTCGTGAGCAAGCTCCCGCACGAGCTGGTGGAGGCGTTCCGCTCCACGCTCGAGGAGGTCGCGCGCTCGACCCTGATCGTGCACGTCGCCGACGCCTCCTCGCCCGACGTGATCGTGCAGATCGATGCCGTCCGCGAGGTGCTCGCCGAGATCGGCGCGGTACACATCCCCGAGGTGCTGACGCTCAACAAGATCGACCGCCTGTCCGAGACCGAACGGGCCCGGGTGCTCGCGCGCATCGACGGCGACGCCGTGCCGATCAGCGCGCGCACCGGCGATGGGCTCGACGAGCTGATGGAACGGGTCGAGCGGTCGCTCCCGCGCTTCCCGATGGACGTCACGATCCTGGTCCCATGGGGCCGCGAGGACCTGACCGCGATGCTGTACCGGAACGCCGAGGTCCTGTCGGAGGACGCCCGAGAGGACGGCACGCTGGTCCACGCCCGGGTAGGGGAGCGTGAGTTCGCCTCGGTTGCGCCGTTCAGTGTTGAGCCGGCCGTGGCACCCTCCACGCGGGACCGCGCCGCGGGCTGACGTCCCGCTCCGCCGATCGCGGGCTCGGGTAACCTCCGCGCGTGCGGATCGGGATCCACGTCGGACACTGGGAGGGACGCCCCCACGACGTCGCAGAGCTCGCGGTGGAGGCCGAGCGCGCCGGGTTCGACTCCGTCTGGACCTCGGAGACGTGGGGCTCGGACGGCGCGGTCCTGCTCGCGTGGATCGCCGCGCACACCGACCGGATCGGGCTCGGGGCCGGGGTGCTCCAGATGCCCGCCCGGTCGCCGGCTGCCGCCGCGATGGCGGCGCTCACGCTCGACCACCTGAGCGAAGGGCGGATGCGGCTGGGTCTCGGCGTCTCGGGGCCGCAGGTCGCGGAGGGATGGCACGGAGCGTCGTTCGACGCGCCCATCGCAAGGACCCGCGAGTACGTGGACATCGTCCGGGGCGTGCTGCGACGCGAGGCGCCGGTGACCTCGCCCGGACCGAACTACCCTCTGCCGCTCCCCGGCGGCGAGGGCAAGGCGCTCAAGCCCAACGTCCGGCCGCTCCGGCCCGATGTCCCGATCTACCTCGCCGCGATGGGACCGAGGAACGTCGCGCTCGCGGCCGAGATCGCGCAGGGCTGGATCCCGTTCCTCTACTCGCCCGAGCAGCCGGCGGCGTTCGCCGAGGCGCTCGCCGAGGGTTCGGGCCGGCGTGCGCCCGGCCTCGGGGACCTCGACGTCGCGCCGATGGTGCCCGTCGCGTTCGACCCCGACCTCGGGAGCTGCCGGGACGAGCTGCGACCGCTGCTCGCGCTGTACGCCGGAGGGATGGGCTCCGCCGGCGCGAACTTCTACAAAGACCTCGTCACGCGGTACGGGTTCGGCGACGCGGCCAACGCGATCCAGGAGGCGTTCCTCGACGGGCGCCGGACCGAGGCCGCGGGCCTGGTCCCCGACGCGATGATCGACGAGCTGTGCCTGGTCGGTTCGGTGGACCACGTCCGCGAGCGGCTCGACGCGTGGCGGGAGGCGGGGGTGACCACGTTGCTCGCGAAGGCCCGCGACGTGCGCACGGTGCGCGCGCTGGCCGAGGCGGCGGCATGAGCCGAGGGCCGTGTGATCTACCGATCGATGGCGGCCTGACCGGCGATCGATTCCGCCAGGCCGGTGACGGCCGCGCTTAACGACCCGGCGAGCCGATCGCCCATAGCCCCGGGTCGTCCCACGGGCCCTCGATCGCGACGTCGGGGTTCTGGCCACGATCGAGCGCGTACCGGAGCGCGAGGAGCTGCAGCCGGACCGTGAGGGGGATCTGCTCGAGGGGTGACGGCAGGTCGGCCGGCTCCTCGACCTGCGTGACCGGGATGCCCACCGCTCGAGCCGCGTCTGCGACGCCGGCGGTCAGACCCTGCGTGTCTGGCGGCGCGAGCGTCACCAGATGATCGGACGCGTTGAGCGGGACCGCGTGGCCGTGCAGGAGGTATTCGACGTCGTAGCCCTCGGCCGGGAACCTCGCCGCCTCCCGGACCTTGAGCGCGCCCTCGCGGGCGGTCACCGCCGCGGGCCCCTCGCCGGTCAGCACGAGCAGGCGCTCGGGCTGCGAGATCGCCTCGGTGCGCGGATCGTCGATCGCTGCGCGCACCGCGGCCGGGACCCGCTCGAGCGCATCCGCCGAGTAGGCGTCGGCCCCGAGCTCGTGGGCGAGCCGCGCGAGCTGTACGAGCGCCGCCGTGTAGCTCGCGGTGTAGGTGTGCGAGGACTCCTTCTGGACGGTCTCGATCGCGTCGGGGAGCGAGCCGCCGCGTCGCGTGATCGGGACCACGGGGAGTCCCGCACGCGTCGCCATCGTCCACGACGCGCCCGCGAACGCGGTCTCCGCCCCCGCGTTGTGGCTGATCAGGATCACGCCGTCGCCCTCGGCGAACGGCGGTCGGTTCGCGAACGCCATCGAGCTCGCCGCGCGTGCGTCGCGTCCCGCCTGCCGCAGCATCTGTGCGCCGAGCTCCGCCGCGTGCTGGCTCGTCCCCGTGCCGACGAGCCAGATCCGGTTCGCGTCGCGGAGGCGCTCGGCGGCCGAGGTCGGGAGCGGTTCGGCGAGGACGGCCTCGAGCTGCTCGGGTTGGGACGTGATCTGTCGTTCGAGCGCCGTGGTGGTGTTGGGCACGTGGACCTCCGGTTCGTCCGGCGAGCCTAGAGGACGCCTTGACGCCGCGCGAGCTACAGCTTGCGCAGCACCGCGACGACCTTGCCCAGGATCCGGCCCTCGGGATCCATGTCGAACGGCTCCATCGCCGGGTTCTCGGGAACCAGGGTCACCTTGCCGCGCTGCCGGCGCAGACGCTTGACCGTGGCCTCATCCTCCGCTGAACCGGGAACGAGCACCGCGACCACGTCGCCGTCCTCGGCGGTCCCCTGACCCCGGACGATCACGACGTCGCCGTCGAGGATGCCGGCATCGACCATCGAGTCGCCCGTGACGCTCAGCGCGAAGTGCTCCGCGTCGCCCGCGTAGCCCATCGGGACGACGAGGTGGTCCTCGACGTTCTGGTCGGCGAGCACCGGGGTGCCCGCGGCGATCCGCCCCACGAGGGGGACGACGACGCCCTCGGCGCGGTTGGCGTCGGAGAGCGTCATGGCCCGGGGCTTGGTCGGGTCCTTGGTCAGGAGGCCTCGGCGCTCGAGGTTCGCGAGCTGCGCATGGACGCTCGAGGACGACGTCAGCCCCACGGCCTCGCCGATCTCGCGCACGGTAGGGGGATAGCCCCGCTCCCGCACGGTGGTGGCGATGAAGTCCACGATCCGGCGCTGCCGGGCGGTGAGCGGTCCGGTCTCGGGTGCCTCGGACGGGTCCATGGGAGCCATGTCGGTGCCTCCTTCTAGCCTCGGAGGACGCTAGCACGAGGGGAAGGAGCGTTCAAACATATGTTCGGTTCCGTGCTTGACGCCGAACACCTGTTCGGTAGGATGGGCTCATGACTCGAACACGTGTTCGGCGACGCCGCCTGACCCTGACGGTCTCGCTCGCGCTCGTCGCGGCCGCCTGGGCCGGACCGGCCGTGCGGGCGCTCGGGTCCCCGGAGACGCCCGCGCGCGTCTCCCAGACCTCCTACGTGGTCCGGGAGGGCGACACGCTCTGGACGATCGCCCAGAGGCTCGCGCCCGGGAGCGACCCCCGGCCGGTCGTCGACCTGCTCTCGGCGACGAACGGCGTGGACGCGGGCCGGCTCGTGCCGGGTCAGACGCTCGTCGTCTCGGCTCCCTGAGGCCGGAGCTCGATCGGGCGAGGCACGCCCACCAGGACGCGGCTCGCGACGACCTCGTCGACCACACCGTAGTCGCGAGCCTCCTCTGGACCGAGGATGAAGTCGCGCTCGGTGTCCGCGTGGATCCGCTCAACGGTCTGCCCCGTGTGCTCGGCCAAGATCTCCTCGACCCGACGACGCTGCCGGGCGATCTCGGCCGCGTGGATCTCGATGTCGGCGGACTGCCCCTCGATCCCGCCGTGAGGCTGGTGGAGCAGGACCCGGGAGTTCGGCAGCGCGAACCGCTTGCCGTGCGTGCCCGCCGCCAGGATGACCGCCGCGGCCGAGGCCGCCTGACCCAGGCAGTAGGTCGCGACGTCGGACCTCAGGAACCGCATGGTGTCGTAGATCGCGAACAGCGCCGTCGACGCGCCGCCGGGACTGTTCACGTACATCGCGACGTCCTTGCCCGGCTCGACCGAATCCAGGAACAGGAGCTGGGCGACGACGGTGTTCGCGACCGCGTCGTCGATGGGCTCGCCGAGGAACACGATCCGCTCGCGCAGGAGCCGGGAGTAGATGTCGAAGGATCGCTCGCCTCGCGCGCTCTCCTCCACGACGGTGGGGACATGAGGTCCCGATCGGCCGTACATGGGAACCCTCCTCGTTCGCTCGATCTGGGCAACCGGGCGGTTGCCCACGGTCAGCGTAGCGACCTTCCGGAATGTCGGCAACCCCGCGGTTGCGTACGATGGGGGGCGTGAGCGAGGGGGTGGTCACGAGGTCGGTGGTCCTGCCCGCCGAGCCGAACGAGGTGTGGGCCACCCTCACGACGCCCGCGGAGCTGTCGTCGTGGCTCGGCGAGGTCGTGGAGCTCGAGCTCGAACCCGGGGGATCGCTCGTCGTCCTTGAGGGCGATGGGGGAACGCGTCGGGGCGTGGTCGAGGCCGCCGAGCGGAGCCGGATCCTCTCGTTCCGCTGGCGCCGGCTCGTCGGCACCGGGGACTCGCTCGAGGTTGGGGGAGCCAGCCGCGTCACCTTCGCCCTGGAGGCCCATCCGGAGGGGACGCGGCTCACGGTGACCGAGGAGCCGGTGCCGCTCGCGACCGCGGGGTTCGGCGCATGAGCGGCGAACGACAGGTGGACGAGGTGTTCTCGGCGCTCTCGGACCCGACGCGCCGGGCCGTGATCAGCAGCCTGTCCGAAGACGGTCCCAGCACCGTCACCGAGCTGGCGGGCCGCCTCCCGGTGACCCGGCAGGCCGTGACCAAGCACCTGGAGGCTCTCGAGGAGGCGGGCCTCGTCGCGTCCGACGCACGGGGCCGCGGGGCGCGGTTCCGGCTCACGCCGCGTCCGATGACCGAGGCGATGCGCTGGATGGCCGACGTCGGGGGCGAGTGGGACGAGCGCCTCGAGGCGCTCCGAACTCACCTCGCGCGCCGGCGCCATCCTTGACGGGCGCAACATCTCGCGGCTACCGTGCCCGCGTCTACCAGATGTTGGGGTGTTGACGATGCGCTGTCCGTGGTGCGGCCGTGACGAGGACAAGGTGGTCGACTCCCGGCCTGCCGAACGCGGCGACGCGATCCGGCGCCGGCGCCAGTGCCTGTCCTGCGGACGCCGGTTCACCACCTACGAGCGGGTGGAGCAGCTGGCCCTGGTGGTCGTCAAACGAGACGGGACGAGCGAGCCCTGGGACCGGGAGAAGATGGTGTCGGGCATCCGCAAGGCCCTGGTCAACCGCCCCGTCAGCGACGAGCAGTTCGCCGCGCTCGTCTCGAGGATCGAGGAGCGCCTGCGCCGCAAGGGCCCCGAGATCACCTCGCAGCAGATCGGGCTCGAGGTGCTGGCGAACCTCCAACGGCTCGACCAGGTGGCCTACGTGCGGTTCGCGAGCGTCTACAAGGACTTCCAGGAGATCGGCGACTTCGAGCGCGAATTCGGCCTCCTGCTCCAGAAGAAGGAGTCCAAGGCCCGTTCCCGTTGACCACAACATGTTGTGGATGCCACCGGACCCGACCACAAGATATCCTTGATCGAACGCTTGACTGCGTCGATCGGCGGGTGCAGAATCACACGCCTGTAGTTCTCCACAGTTCCTTCCCCACCCGTGGAAAGACTGGCCGGGAACCGATCGACGAGGAGGTGCCGGTGGCCACCAACGAGGGAGACGTCCGGGTGATCCGGGAGGGGCTGACCTTCAAGCGCTACTTCACGCGCGACGGCGTCCATCCGTTCGATGAGATCGAGTGGGAGACGCGCGACGCCGTCATCCCCAACTACAAGGAGGGCGGCAACGCCTTCGAGCAACGGGACGTCGAGTTCCCCGTCACCTGGTCGCAGAACGCCACCAACATCGTCGCGCAGAAGTACTTCCGCGGTCCGCTCGGCACGCCGCAACGCGAGTCGAGCGTCCGCCAGCTCGTCGGTCGCGTCGTCGACACGATCACCGGCTGGGGGCGCAAGGGCCGCTACTTCGCGAGCGACGAGGACGCGAAGGTGTTCTCGGACGAGCTCTCGCACCTGCTCGTGACGCAGAAGGCGGCGTTCAACTCGCCGGTATGGTTCAACGTGGGCGTGCCCGACACGCCGCAGCAGTGCAGCGCGTGCTTCATCCTCGCGGTCGACGACACGATGAGCTCGATCCTCAACTGGTACGTCGAGGAGGGGACGATCTTCAAGGGCGGCTCGGGCTCGGGGATCAACCTGAGCAGGATCCGCTCGAGTCGGGAGCCGCTCGCCGGCGGTGGCACCGCGAGCGGACCGGTGAGCTTCATGCGCGGTGCCGACGCCTCGGCCGGGACGATCAAGTCCGGCGGCAAGACTCGGCGGGCGGCCAAGATGGTGATCCTGGACGTCGATCATCCCGACGTCAGCGACTTCATCTGGTGCAAGGCGCGCGAGGAGCAGAAGGCGCGCGCCCTCCGCGACGCCGGGTTCGACATGGACCTGGACGGCCGCGACGCCTACTCGATCCAGTACCAGAACGCGAACAACTCGGTCCGCGTGACCGACGAGTTCATGAAGGCCTACGAGCAGGACCAGGACTGGAAGCTGAAGGCGGTCATCACCGACGAGACGATCGAGACGGTCCGCGCCCGCGAGCTGATGCGCGAGATCGCCCAGGCCGCGTGGGAGTGCGCCGACCCCGGCATGCAGTACGACACCACGATCAACGAATGGCACACCTGCCCGGCCACGGGTCGTATCAACGCCTCGAACCCGTGCTCGGAGTACATGCACCTGGACAACAGCGCCTGCAATCTGGCGTCGCTGAACCTGATGAAGTTCATCGACGCCGAGGGCACGTTCGACGTGAAGGCGTTCCGCAAGGCCGTCGAGGTCGTGTTCACGGCCCAGGAGATCATCGTGGGCCCGGCCGACTACCCGACCGAGAAGATCGGCGAGAACGCACGCGCGTTCCGCCAGCTGGGGCTCGGCTACGCGAACCTCGGCGCGCTGCTGATGGCGCGCGGGCTCCCGTACGACTCCGACGACGGGCGGGCCTGGGCCGGCGCGATCACCGCGCTGATGACCGGGCAGGCCTACCGGACCAGCGCCCGGATCGCCGAGGCGATGGGGCCGTTCGACGGGTACGAGCCGAACGCGGACGCGATGCTCCGGGTGATGCGCAAGCACCGCGCGGCGGCGGACGAGATCGACGGCGACGCCGTGCCCGAGGCGCTGCTCTCGGCCGCCAAGCAGTCGTGGGACGACGCGATCGCGTTCGGGGCCAAGCACGGGTACCGGAACTCGCAGGCGACGGTGCTCGCGCCGACCGGCACGATCGGCCTGATGATGGACTGCGACACGACCGGCATCGAACCCGAGCTCGCGCTCGTCAAGACCAAGAAGCTCGTGGGTGGCGGGACGATGCAGTTCGTGAACCAGACCGTCCCGCGCGCGCTCGGCCGCCTCGGGTACGACCCGGCGCAGGTCGAGGACATCGTGGCCTACATCGCCGAGCACAACTCGGTCGAGGACGCGCCGCACCTGCGCGAGGAGCACGCCGCGGTGTTCGACACGGCGATGGGCGCCCAGCCGATCCACTACATGGGCCACGTGCGGATGATGGCGGCGGCCCAGCCGTTCATCTCGGGCGCGATCAGCAAGACCGTCAACATGCCCGAGCACGTCACGGTCGAGGAGGTCGAGCAGCTGTTCGTCGAGTCGTGGAAGCTCGGTCTGAAGGCCGTCGCGATCTACCGGGACAACTGCAAGGTCGCGCAGCCGCTGTCGGCGGACAAGAAGAAGAGCGCCGCGGCGCCGGAGCCGGGCGAGCTGGCGACGCCGGTGCGCAAGCGCCTGCCCCAGAGCCGGCCGTCTATCACGACGAAGTTCGAGGTCGGGGACGCCGAGGGCTACATCACGGCAAGCTCGTATCCCGACGACGGGATCGGCGAGATCTTCCTGAAGTCGTCGAAGCAGGGCTCGACGCTCGCGGGGATCACCGACGCGTTCTCGATCGCGGTCTCGATCGGCCTCCAGTACGGCGTGCCGCTCGAGACCTACGTCTCGAAGTTCATCAACATGAAGTTCGAGCCGAGCGGGATGACCAACGACCCGGACATCCGGTTAGCGACCTCGCTCGTGGACTACGTGTTCCGCCGGCTCGCGCTCGACCACCTGCCGATCGAGCAGCGCGAGGCGCTCGGCATCCGGTCGATCGACGAACGCAAGGAGACCGCGGCGGCCGAGGCGGCCGAGAAGCTCGGCACGACGGTCGAGGAGGTCGTCGCCGCCGTGAATGCCGAGGCGCCGCCGAAGCTGCCGATCGTGGAGTCTTCGGGCGTCCCACAGGCGCAGGCCGCCGACGCGCCGCTCTGCTACACGTGCGGCTCGAAGATGCTCCCGGCCGGCTCCTGCTACGTCTGCCCCTCCTGCGGCTCGACGAGCGGCTGCTCGTAGCGCGGGCCCGGCCGGCGCTCCGGCCCGCGCGTGTTCGGCTAGGCTCGCGGCGATGGCGCATCGGCTCACCGGGATCCACCACATCCAGCTCGCGATGCCGGTCGGCGAGGAGGAGGCCGGCCGTCACTTCTACGGCGAGTTGCTCGGCCTGCCCGAGGTTCCCAAGCCGAGCGAGCTCGCGCCGCGGGGCGGGCTGTGGTTCCGCTCGGAGGGTCTCGAGGTGCACCTGGGCGTCGAGCGCGCCGACTTCCGGCCGGCCACCAAGGCGCACCCCGCGTTCCTGGTGACCGGGCTGAACGAGCTGCGCGAGCGGCTCGAGGGCGACGGGTACCGGATCGACGAGGACGTCCAGCTGGAGGGGTACCGCCGGTTCCACGTGCGGGATCCGTTCGGGAACCGCCTCGAGCTCGTCGAACCCGCGTGACCGAGCTTGTTTTCCGACGCCTGGACCCGGACGCGGTCCTGCCCGAGCGGGCGCGCCCCGGTGACGCCGGGATCGATCTCCGTTCGATCGAGGACCTGGAGGTGGGGCCGGGGGAGCGGGCGATGGTCCGGACCGGCCTCGCGGTCGCGATCCCGGACGGGCACGCGGGCCTGGTGCTGCCGAGGAGCGGGCTGGCGTCCAAGCACGGGTTGACGCTGGCGAACGCTCCCGGCCTGATCGACGCGGGGTACCGGGGGGAGCTGATCTGCTCGGTGGTGAACCTGGACCGAGACGAGAGCGTCAAGATCGCTCGGGGGGACCGGATCGCGCAGCTGGTTATCGTGGCCGTGCCCGAGCTCCGGCCGGCCTGGGTCGACGAGCTGCCGCCGTCCAGCCGCGGGGATGGTGGGTTCGGATCGACGGGGACGCGGTAAGGAACGGTTGAAGTCCCGCGCCCGGGCCGCCTAGACTCGAAGACCCACGCGGACGTGGCTCAGCGGTAGAGCACCACCTTGCCAAGGTGGGGGTCGCGGGTTCGAATCCCGTCGTCCGCTCCGTGTGATGTCTCGAGACATCGTGCCGATATGTCTCGGGACATCCTTCCACCTCACGATCGCCCGTGAGGCTGGTAGTCGCGGGTCGGATCGAGGGTGAGCCTGCGGATCAGCTCTCCGTCTTCGCTCAGCACCCGGACGTCGAGATCGGCCACGAGCACGAGCACCCGCGTGCCGATGAGCCGACGCCCTAGCCCGATGTGGTGCAGTCGCGAGTTGTGGCGCAGCGTGATCGTCCCGGTGATGTCGACCTTGTCCCTGCGGACCCGGAAGTGGGCAGGGACCACAAACCCCCGAAGCCGTGGTGTCGCCCTCGGTCGGGCTGCGAACGCCTCGGCAGGGGTTCGTCGCCCGATCGCCCGGTGCGGTCGGACGTCGTTGTAGTAGGCACCGAAGCGATCGAGCTTGGCCTGGAGCTCGAGCAGTGTCGCCGCCGGTTTCTGCTTGGCGAGCCACTTCTTCTCGGTCTGGTGAAAGCGTTCCACCTTGCCGCAGGTCTGGGGGTGATAGGGGCTGGAGTGCACGTAGCCGATCCCCAGCGCCGCGGTCTCCAGCTCGATCGCGCACCGGCCCTTACGGGGGGCCGCGGTGAACACCGCACCGTTGTCCGTCAGCATCGATGCCGGGAATCCGTGCGCCGCAGCGGCTCGATGGAAGGTCGCCACGACGTCGGCGGCCTTGGTGATCTTCCGGACATCCGAGGCCACCAGGAACCGGGAGTGATCGTCGATCACGTTCAAGATCTCCACCTCGGTGTCGTCGGCCAGGTGCCAGTGCGTGATGTCGGCCTGCCAGCGCTCGTTCGGTTGATCGGCCTGGAACCGGATGAACGAGGACCTGGGTCGTTTCTGCGGCTGGGGGGTCACGAAGCCACGGCGAGAAAGGATCCGCCAGATCGTGGCGACCGACGGAGCGCTGCCGTGACGCTTGGTCAGGTGATAGGCGATCGTGTTGGCGCCGGCATCCAGGCCCTCGTCGGTGAGTGCCTTTCGGAGCTCGACGATCTCCTCCTCGACCTGGACGGGCGTCTGCCGAGGGCTCCCGCGGGGCCGCCGTGACCGAGGCTCCAGACCTGCCTCACCCTGAGCGTCGAACCGCCGGCAGAGCTCATAGACCCACCGCGGCGAGACCCCGTAGTCGCGGGACACCTCCGCCTTGGTCCGTCCCTCGATCCTGACCGCGGTGACGACCAGCCTGGCAAGCGACATCTCCGACCCCCTCGTCCTGAGGTCGGCACGATGTCGCGAGACAGGGCGGAACTATGTCGTGAAACCAGA
>CAVQIQ010000002.1:0-182848 GCA_963712645.1 uncultured Actinomycetes bacterium
ATGGTCGCCCGGCGGCTCGTCCGGCGGCTCCGGCGCAGCCTTGGCGGCGGGCCTGGTCCCGCTCGCGACGGGGACCGACGGCGGGGGATCGATCCGGACGCCGGCGGCCTTCTGCGGGCTCACCGGCCTCAAGCCCACCGCGGGTCTGATCGGGCGGCGTCCGATCCCGTCCTGGCTCGAGGTCTCGACGCAGGGACCGCTCGCGCCGGGCGTCGAGGATGCGAAGCTGCTGTTGCACGTGATGCGCGGGCCGGCGCAGGGCGATCCGTCGGCCGCGCCCGCGTGGCAGTACGGCGCCGGGATGCCGAGGCGCGTCCTGGCGACGCCGCGCTCGCGGGACTTCGGGTGGCTGCCGCCGGAGGTGGACGAGCCGTTCCGCGCGGCGCTCGCCGCGATCGAACGGGACCTGGGTCTCACCGTCGAGGAGATACCCACGTCGTCGCTGTTCCCCACGGCGGGCGTCTCCGGCGGCGAGTCGCGCGACGACTGGTACGTCACCGTGACGGTCGAGGAGCTCCAGTTCCTCGGCCGGTCGTGGGTCGAGGCGCACCTCGCCGAGTTCAGCGCGGTCTTCCGGTCGGAGATGCAGCGCGCGCTGGGGTTCACGCTCGACGACTACCTCGCCGCGCGACACCGACGGTTCGTCTACACGGAGGACCTCGACCGCCTCCTCGGCGACGACACCGTGCTCCTCCTGCCGACCCACGGGTACGAGGGATGGCTCGCCGACGGGACGCTCCCCGGCACCGATCGCCCCGCCGGCCCGGAGGGCTACAACGCCGGCGAGTTCAACCTGAGCGGTCATCCGGCGCTCAGCGTGCCGGCGGGGACGTGCTCGAACGGTCTCCCGTTCGGTCTCGAGATCGTCGGCCCCCGCTACCGGGACGACCTGGTGCTGGAGTTCGGCGCGGCGTGGGAGGGGGTCCGGCCCTGGCCTTCGGTGGCTCCGGGCTACGAGCAGTTCGCGATCGAATGACGAAGGCTTCGAGCGGGCGCCTTCAGGCGGCTAGGTCGCGGCGATCGAATGCCCACAGCGCGTAGCCCAAGCAGATCACCGAGATGCCGGTCAGCACCAGCGCATGCGCCGGGTCGATGCCGTTCAGGATGGGAGCGCCCTCCGAGTAATAGTAGAACGGCGAGAGCAACCGGAACGGTTCGAGCCAGTCGACGGACGGCGCGAGGGTGTTCACGATGAACGTCGCGACCGCCAGGCCGCCCGGCACGCCGATCGCGAGCGCCTTGCGCCCCGTCGCCGTGCCGATAGCGAGCGCGAGGCTCCCGAACACCAGCCCGAGCAAGAACGTGTTGATCGACATCGCCGTGAACCCGCCGACACCGACGCGTAGGTCGAACAGCGGCCCGACCGCCAGCACCGTGAGCCACATGACGACGGTGAGGAACAAGCTGGCGGCCGCCATCGCGGTGAACTTGTCTGCGAGCACCCGCCGCCGCCGGATCGGCACGGACAGCAACAGATCGAGCGAGCCCGCTTCCTCTTCGCCCGCGACCGCCCGCGCGCCGGCCCCGATCGTATAGACGATCAGCAGGATCGGCGCGAGGAAGCTGAAGAGCTCGGACTGCAGGTAGCCCTCGGGCGTCGTGTAGTCGACCTCGCCAAGCAGGTTCCGGACGAAGTCCGGGAGGTTGCGCAGATACTCGTTGAACTGCGCCGCGTTGTCGCGCACGCTCGGCCAGAACGAGCTGTACATGACGATCGCCCCCGCGAACCCGAGCGCCCACCACGCGAGTGCCTTGCGCTGGTCCCGGAGCGTCTTCGCGAAGACCGAGCGCAGCATCGTCGCCCGCGGGATCGCGGTCGCCTCATGCGCCACCGTCTTACTCCTTTCCGTAGTACGTGAGGAAGATGTCCTCGAGGGATGGCTCGTGACTCTTCAGGTCCACGACCTCGAGCCGAGCCGCCGCCTTGACGATCGCGTCGATCGACCCGGTCGCCGTGACACGGACCGTGTCGCCGTTCATCGCTACCTCGCTTACGCCCGGAAGGTCGTCGAAAAGACCGTCCGTTGGCGGCTGCGCGAAATGGATGTCCAGCACGCGCACCTGACGCGCCCTGAGGTCGCCGACGTCCTCGACGTCGACCAGGCGGCCTTCACGGATGATCGCGACCCGGTCGCACAGACGCTCGACCTCCGGCATCACGTGCGAGGACAGGAATACCGTGCGTCCCTCGCGGCGCACCTCTTCCACGATCTGATGGAACTCCTGCTGCACAAGTGGATCCAGTCCCTGCGTCGGCTCGTCCAGCACGAGGAGCTCGGGGCGGTGCATGAACGCTTGGATCAGCGACACCTTCTGCCGGTTGCCATGCGAGAGCGCGCGGATCCTCACGGACAGGTCGCAGTCCAGGCGCTCGGCCAGCTCGACGACGATCCTCCAATCGACCCCGCCCCGAAGCTCCGCCAGGTACCGGAGGTACTCGCCGCCGGTGAGACGGTCGTAGAGCGATCCCTCGCCGGGCAGGTAGCCGGTGCGCCGGTGGATCTCGATGCTGTCACGCCGCGAGTCCAGTCCGAAGACGGTCGCGGTACCCGCGGTCGGCCGGATCAGATCCAGGAGGGTTCGGATGGTGGTGGTCTTCCCGGCCCCATTGGGGCCGAGGTACCCGAAGACTTCACCGGAGGCGACCGAGAACGAGAGGTCGATCACGCCTCGCGTCCTCCCGTAGGACTTCGTCAATCCTTCGACGGCGATCGTGTCCGACACGTTCAAGCCTCCGCGTCCAGCCTACGGTCCCAGGTCGTAGCCGACCCGCCTAGGCAGTCGAGCGAGGCGGTCGGTCAGCCACCCGGGGGGCCGTCCCGCATCCAGGCGATCGTCGCGCCGGACCATCGCGCGGCTCACGAGGCGTTCGCCGATCGAGAACAGGGGTTCCGGCGGGAACCGCATCCGGTCGCCGTCCGAGATCGGAAGCGTCGTCGCCTCGTCCTCCACCCCGAGCGCGAGGCCCGAGAGGATCTTGCCGCCGAGGTGACAGGGGCCGACCCCGTTCCCGGTGAACCCCAGCCCGTAGTGCGTGGCCCCGCCCGGCAGTGTGCCGAAGAACGGCAGGTGCAGCCCCGCCACGTCGATCGGCCCGCCCCACGAGGTCTCCAGCGGGACGTCGTCGAACGCCGGGAACCAGCGGCGGAAATCGCGCACGAGCCCCGCGGCGGACCCCTCGTCGTAGCCGTACCGGGCCGAATCGGCGCCCTCGCCAGTCACGCGCGAGCTCGAACCCCCGAACGCGATCCGGCCGTCGCGCGTGGGGCGCAGGTAGTGGAGCGAGGTCCGCATGTCGTACACGCCCTCGCCGCCCGTCCAGCCCATCGCCTCGAGGCGCTCGGGGGCGGGAGCGCTCATCACGATGTACGTTCCGCGGAGGAGCAGCGAACGCCGGAACTCGCGCAGGGCTCGCGCCCAGGCGTTCAGCCCGAGGATCGCGCGTCCGGCTCGCACGATGCCCACCGGCGTCTCGGCCGCCGGCCGGCGGGCGTTGAACCGCACGACGGGCGTGCCCTCGAAGATCCGGACGCCGCGCTCGAAGAGCGCTCGCCGGAGCCCCCGCGCGAGCCGGGCCGGGTGCACGGTCGCGGCATGGCTGACGCGGAAGCCCGTCCGAACGACGGGCGAGTCGAAGCGCTCGCGGACCTCGTCCTCGGACAACGGCCGGTACACCCCGGCGAGCCCCAGACGCTCCGCCTCCGACACGGTCTCTCGGACCGAGGCGTCGTGCGCCGGGTTCGTCGACACGCCCAGGTCGCCCGACGGCTCGTACCAGGCGTCTACCCGGGCGTCCTCGCACCACCTGCCGATCTCGTCGATCGATCGCGCCGCCGACTCGATGGTTCGCCGTCCTTCGTTCCCGTGACGCTCGAGCAGCAGGTCGGCCTCGTCGTACAACCCGTTGACGAACCCGCCGTTGCGGCCGCTCGGCCCGCCGCCGCAGATGTCGCGCTCGAGGAGCACCACGTCCAAGGTCGGTTCGCGCTCCTTGAGGAACCACGCGGTCCACATCCCCGTGTACCCGCCGCCGAGGATCACGACGTCGGCGGTGGTGTCCCCTCCGAGCGGGGGCGCGTCGGGCCCGGCGAACTCGGGCAGCGCGAGCGCCTCCTCGAGCCACCAGCTCCGCCGGGCCGGTCGGGGGAGGCCGAGGTCCGTCAACGGGGCCCGAGGTTGTAGCCGAGCCGGCGGGGAAGACGAGCGATCGCCCGGGTAAGGGCGCCCACGCGGCGTCCCGAATCCTCGCGGTCGTCCTTGCGACGGATCGCGGCGTTGACGAGGAAGGCCCCCGGCGAGCGGAACGGTTCGGGCGGGAACCGCTTGGGCTTGCGCGTCAACACCGCGAGCCGCGTGAAGCCGTCCTCGGCATGCAGGGCCAGAGCAGCCAGGATCTTGCCGGCCAGGTGCGACGGCCCGACGCCGTTCCCGGTGAAGCCGAGGCCGTAGTGCACGTTCCCACGACCGATCGTGCCGAAGAACGGCATCGTGAACCCGCTGACGTTGATCGGGCCGCCCCACGCCGCCTCGATCGGCACGCCCTCGAAGCTCGGGAACATCCGATAGAGGTCGTCGCCCACCCGCCGCGCGTAGCGCGGCTCGTAGTCGTAGCGGTGGTCGATCCGGCGCGCGAGGTTCGGCTGCAGCCCGCCGAGCCCGAGCGCGATCCGGCCGTCGGGCGTGGTACGCGCGTAGTGGATCGACGAACGCAGGTCCCGGATCGCCTCGCCGCCCGTCCAGCCGAGCGCCTGGATCCGGTCCGGGGCTGGCGCGGTCACGACCATGTACGGACCCCCGGAGCGTGAGCCGTGGCTTGAAGGCCTTCCACCAGGTCGCCCACGCGCCGAGGCCGACCACGGCGTCGCCCGCCCGCACCGAGCCACCCGGCGTCTCGGCCGTCACCCGCGCACCCATGCCGAGCCGCGTGACCGTCGTGCGTTCGAAGATCCGGACGCCGTTCTCGATCAGGAGGCGCCGGAGGCCCCGGGCCAGCCTCGCGGGGTGGACGGTCGCGGCGTCGGCGATCAGCACCCCGTTGCCGAACCGTGGGGACGCGCACCGCTGCTGGACCTCGCCGGCGGTGAGGATCTGATACTCGTCCTCGACGCCCAGCGCGCGCGCGGCCTCCAGCGAGCCCTCCCAGGCCCCCTCGTGCCGCTCGTTCGTCGCGACCGCGAGGTCGCCGCCGTGGCGGAACCATGCGTCGACCCCGTTCGCGCGGCACCACGTGCCGATCTCGGTCGGCGCGCGCCCGCAGGTCATCAGCAGTTCCATCGCATCCTCGTCGCCGTAGGTCGCGCGGACGTCGCGGATCTTCTCCCACCACCCGTCGCAGAACCCGCCGTTGCGGCCGCTCGGCCCGCCGCCGCAGATGTCCGATTCGAGCAGCACGACGTCGAGGTCCGGTTGCCGCTCCTTCAGGTACCACGCGGTCCACATGCCCGTGTACCCGCCGCCGAGGATCACGACGTCCGCGGTCGTGTCGCGTTCGAGCGCGGGCGCCTCGGGTCCCGCGAACTCCGGCAGCGCGAGCGCCTCCTCGAGCCACCACGAGCGTTCGGCGGGGCGGGGTGGACCGGCGTGCGGCATCGCGTCCCTCGTGCCTCCTCGGCCTGCCCTCGTGCCCACGACGGGCTGCGGTATCGTGCGAGCCCCATCCTTCCACGTCTGTCGGCCCGGTCTGTCGGCCAGGTCGTCCAGGAGGTCAGCGCCATGGTCGATCGTCCACGGTCCCACATGGTCACCGATGGGCCCGAACGCGCTCCGGCGCGCGCGATGCTCCGAGCGGTCGGCTTCTCCGAGGAGGACTTCGGCAAGCCGCAGGTCGGCGTCGCCTCGTCGTGGAACGAGGTCACCCCCTGCAACTACCACCTCGACAAGCTCGCCGCGCTCGCGAAAGAGGGGGTCCGCCAGGGCGACGCGGTCCCGATGGAGTTCACGACGATCGCGGTCTCCGACGGCATCGCGATGGGGCACGAGGGGATGAAGGCGTCGCTGATCAGCCGCGACGTGATCGCCGACTCGGTCGAGCTCGTGATGCACGCCGAGCGCCTGGACGGGCTCGTGGGCATCGCGGGCTGCGACAAGTCAGAGCCCGGGATGCTGATGGCGATGGCCCGGCTCAACCTGCCCTCGGTCTACCTCTACGGGGGCACGATCCTCGCCGGGACGTACGAAGGGACGCGACATCACGATCCAGGACGTGTTCGAGGCCGTGGGAGCGCACGCGAAGGGCTCGATCGACGACGCCGAGCTCCTCGGCATCGAGCGCGCGGCCTGCCCGACCACCGGGTCGTGCGCGGGCATGTACACGGCGAACACGATGGCCGCGGCCGGGGAGGCGCTCGGCATGTCGCTGCCCGGCAGCGCCAGCCCGCCGGCGGTGGACTACCGCCGTGAGGTGTTCGCGCGCGAGTCGGGTCTCGCACTCACGAAGCTGCTCGGGTCCGGCCTGCGCCCGCGGGACATCCTGACCAAGGACGCGTTCACGAACGCGATCGCCGTCGTGATGGCGCTCGCCGGGTCGACGAACGCCGTCCTGCACCTGCTCGCGATCGCGCACGAGGCGGGGGTCGAGCTCGAGCTCGACGACTTCGACCGCATCAGCCGGGCAGTGCCGCATCTGGTCGACGTCCGTCCGGCCGGGAGGTTCGTGATGCAGGATCTCGATCGCGTCGGCGGCGTGCCGGTCGTGATGAAGGAGCTCCTCGACGCCGGGCTGCTGCACGGCGACGCGATCACGGTGACCGGCAGGACGATCGCGCAGAACCTCGAGGACGTTTCGCCGCCCGCGCCGGACGGGACGGTCGTCCGCCCCTTCTCGGAGCCGATCCACCCGGAGGGGGGTACGGCGATCCTGTACGGCTCGTTGGCGCCCGAGGGCTCCGTGATGAAGATCGCCGGCGCCGCGTCCCTCGAGTTCCGGGGACGCGCCCGGCCGTTCGACTCCGAGCAGGACGCGTTCGAGGCGGTCACGGGCGGCTCGATCGTGGCGGGCGACGTGATCGTGATCCGGTACGAAGGCCCGAAGGGATCCCCGGGGATGCCCGAGATGCTCGCGGTGACCGCGGCCGTCGCCGGTGCGGGGCTCGGCGCCGAGGTCGGTCTGATCACCGACGGTCGGTTCAGCGGTGCCTCGAAGGGGTACAGCGTCGGGCACATCTCACCCGAGGCGTTCGTGGGCGGACCCGTCGCGCTCGTGCGGGAGGGTGACGCGATCGCGATCGACGCCGCGAACCGCCGGATCGACCTTCAGGTGGACGACGACGAGCTGGAGCGGCGCCGGGCCGCGTGGCGGCCACCCGAACCGCGCTACGCGAGCGGCGCGCTCGCGAAGTACGCGAGGCTCGTCGGCTCGGCCTCCGAGGGCGCCGTCACCTGGTGACGCTCCTCCGCTGACGCCTGGCTCCGACGTTCCGGCCGTGACGGGCGCCGCGAGTCGGGTTGCGCCGGCCGATCGAGAAGGCACAGACTCGCTCCGATCCGATCACATCCGAAGGGACGAGGTCCGGCGTGGAGCAGCCGCTTCCAGCGGAACGGCACCGCCGCATCCACGAGCTCCTGCGGGAGCAGCGGGTCGTGCGCGTCTCGGCGCTGTCCGAGCAGCTCGGTGTCTCCGAGGTGACGATCCGGCGCGACCTCGAGGTGCTGGAACGACGAGGGATGCTCGAGCGCACGCACGGAGGCGCGGTCGCCACCCAGTGGGTGCGGTCCGAGCCGGCCTACCGCGACGCCGCGTCGACGAACCCGATCGAGAAGCGCCTGATCGGGGCCGCCGCGGCCGCCCTGGTCGAGCCGGGGGACGCCCTGTACCTCAACGGGGGGACGACCACGCTCCAGGTGTTCCGGCACCTGCGCGCCACGGGGCTCAAGGTCGCGACGAACCACGTCGGGATCGCGCTCGAGGCGGCCGACCGAGACGTGGAGCTGCTCCTGCTCGGCGGCCACTATCGGGCACCGAGCAACTCGGTCGTCGGGCCGTTCGCGACCGAGGCCCTCCGGCGCACCCACGCGACGAAGGCGTTCATCGGCGTCGAGGGCATCAGCGTCGGCTCCGGGCTCACCACGCCGGTCGCGGCCGAGGCCGAGATCGCGCGCGTGATGATCGAGCAGACGCGCGGCCGCGTGCTGGTCGTGGCCGACCACTCGAAGATCGGGACCGTCGCGGACTTCGTGATCGCCCCGCTGGAAGAGGTCGACGCGCTCGTGGTCGACGAGGGTTGTTCCGAAGCGTACCGGCAGCGTTTGACCGAAGCCGGCATCGAGGTCATCGTTGCGGCCGAACGGGCCTCGGCCGTCTCTCGCAGCGGGTGAGGCGTCCTGAGAGAAGGGGGGCACCGGATGTCCATGAGCGATCAGGCGGCCAGGGACACCGCCGATCTCGAGAAGTTCGGCTATAAACAAGAGCTGAATCGCGGTCTGGGCACGTTCAGCTCGTTCGCGGTCGCGTTCAGCTACATCTCGCCATCGACCGGCATCTTCACGCTGTTCGGCCTGGGGATGGCCGCGATGGGCGCCTATCTTTTCTGGGCCTGGCCCGTCGTGGCCTTGTTCCAGTTCGTCGTGGCTCTGAACTTCGCGGAGCTCTCGAGCCACTTCCCGGTTGCCGGTTCGGTCTACCAGTGGACCAAGTACTTGGCCGGGCGAGGGTACGCCTGGTTCACGGGCTGGTTCTACCTGATCGCGGGCATCCTCACGGTTGCCTCCGTGTGCGCGACGCTCCCGCTCGCGCTCCTACCGATGTTGAACACCGCCTTCGGCTGGAGCCTGAACACCGACCTCGGCAGCGCCGACCAGGCCGTCGTCGCGATCGTCACGCTCGTGCTCATCACGGTCCTGAACATCTACGGCGTGAAGCTGGTGGCGATCGTCAACAACACCGGGGTGATCTTCGAGATCCTCGGGATGGTCGTGTTCGCGATCATCCTGGCGATCGCGCACAACGACCAGGGCTTCGGGGTGATCGTCAACCCCGACAAGACGGGCAACATCTTCGAGTTCCCGGCGCCGTTCACCATCTCGTTCTTCCTGGTGGCGATGTTCATGAGCCTGTACGTGATCTATGGGTTCGACACGGCATCCACGCTCGCGGAGGAGACCCACAACCCGAGGCAGGAGGCACCGAAGGCCGTGCTCGGCTCGGTGGCGGGAGCATTCGTGATCGGGGCGATCTTCCTGTGGGGGGTCCTCGTCGCCGTTCCCGACATGGGCGAGGCGGTCGCAGGCTTCTTCGGACCCGCGACCATCATCGACTCAGTCCTGTCAGATACCTTGACCGTGATCTACCTGCTGGTCGTCTCGGCAGCGATCTTCGTGTGCTGTATGTCGATCCTGACCTCGACGATCCGCCTGGCGTTTGGGATGGCACGTGATGACCAGCTGCCATTCTCCAAGACGATGGCCAAGGTCAGCCCCCGGTTGCACACGCCCGTGGCGACCTGCGTGATCGTCGGAGCGTTGTCGGCGATCCCGTTCATCCAGTTCTCCGGGCCGACGGTCATCGCCGTGGGCGCGACCGCGTCCATCTACCTGAGTTACCTGCTCGGGAACCTCGCGGTCATGCGGGCTCGGACCAAGGGCTGGCCGAAGAGCAAGGCGCCGTTCTCGCTCGGTAGGTGGGGGAAGCTCGTGAACGTCGTCGCGATCGTCTGGGGGCTCGCGATGTTGCTGAACTTCCTCACGCCGGCGTCGGTGAACAGCGCGTTCGATCCCAACGCATCGGGCGCGAACTACCTGCGGATCTTCGCCAACCCGAAGGCGATCCAGACCGACTGGTACGTCGAGGGGGACCAGCTCGTCGACTTCAAGATCGACTTCCTCAATAAGATCCCGATCATCTGGCTCGTGTTCGCGGTCGTGCTGATCATCGGAGCGATCTACTACTTCGCGGTGCAACGCAAGAAGCCGTACGAGGCGGTGGCGGCTCCCACCGATGAAGACCTGTCGGGGATCGTCTCGGTCTGAAGCCACGGTCTTGATGGAGAGGGGCGGCTCGACGGCCGCCCCTCTCGTTCGTCTCGTGGCATCATCCGACCCGTGAGGATCGTCACTACACCTCGCGCCGCGGAGTACATCCGGCAGTCTGGTGGTGCGGTGTGGGTCTGGCTGGACCCGCACCGGGGGTTGGTCGGATCGCACGTGTGGCTCGAGGCTCATCCGGAGCCTCCGCGCTCGAGCCGCCGCACGATGTTCACCCGTGCGTCGCGGCGCCCGCACCGGTTCAAGCGGATCGAGCAGGACGGCTTCGTGATCCACTACGCGTTCGGGAACCTGAACGAGCCCGAGGAACTCCACTTCGACCGCAAGGGCTGGCGCTCCGGCACCTACCGGCTCGAGGCGTACTGGAACGGCTCTGTGTTCGTCGGCGAGGACATCCCGCCGCCCGTCAGGCCCTGACGCGTTCACCCTTCGGGTCGTAGAGCGGCTCGTCGGCGACCTCGGCGCCGATCCACTCGCCGAACACCTCCACGTCCACGGCGGTTCCGGTCACGGCGAGCTCCGCCGGGAGGTACGCGTAGGCGATGCTCGCACCGAGCGAGTATCCGATCCCGCCCGAGGTCACCCGTGCGACGATGTCGTCGCCCGCGCGCACGGGTTCGTTGCCGAGCGTCGAGGAGCGCGGGTCCGCCAGCACCAAGCAGGCCAGCCTGCGCCGCGCCCCCTCGGCTCGGACCCGCTCGAACGCCTCCCGGCCGACGAAGTCCTTTCCCGATGCGACGGCGAACGCGAGACCCGCCTCGAGCGGCGAGTCGTCGGGGGTCACGTCGGAGCCCCACGCGCGGTAGCCCTTCTCGAGCCTGAGCGAGTCGATCGCACGGTAGCCCGCCGGGACCATTCCGTGCGGCGCGCCCGCCTCGATCAGGGTGTCCCAGAGGGCCGCGCCGAGCTCCGATGGCGCGTAGAGCTCCCAGCCGAGCTCGCCGACGTAAGTCACGCACAGAGCGCGGCACGGGACATCGCCCACCGTGATCTCGCGCGACGCCAGGAACGGGAAGCCCTCGTGGGACAGGTCGTCCGCGCAGACGGAGGTCAGGATGTCTCGCGCGCGCGGGCCCCACAGCCCGATACACGCGAGGCTCGAGGTCACGTCGCGCACCTCGACGGGTTCGGCATCGTCGAGCCGCCCGGCGATCCACGCGAGGTCGAGGGTCCCCGAGGCTGTTCCGGTCACGATCCGGAACCGCTCCGGCGACAGGCGGGTCACCGTGAGGTCGCACTGGATGCCGCCGCGGCGGTTGAGCATCTGCGTGTAGACGACGCGGCCTTCCGCCACGTCGACGTCGTTCGCGCAGATGCGCTGGAGAAACGCACACGCCTGCGGGCCCGAGACCTCGAGCTTGGCGAAGCTCGTCTCGTCGAACAGCCCGGCGCGCTCGCGCGTCGCCACGTGCTCGGCCGCGATCGCGGTCGACCAGTGCTCGCCGGCCCACCCCCGCGGCCGCAGCGACGCGTACGCGGGATCCTCGTTGGAGCGGAACCAGTTCGCGCGCTCCCAGCCGGCCTTCTCGCCGAACTCCGCGCCGAGCGCCTCGAGGCGCGCGTAGGTGGGCGAGACCTTGAGCGGCCGGCCCGCCCGGTAGTCCTCGCCCGGGTACTTCACGTCGTAGTGCTTCGCGTAGATCTCGTGGGCGCGCGCGAGCGCGTACCGACGGCTCCGGTAGTGCGCCCCGAACCGCCGCACATCCATCTTCGACAGATCCATCGACGGCTCACCGTCGACGATCCATTCGGCGGTGTAACGTCCCACGCCGGGCCCTCCGGTGATGCCGTGGGCGCAGAAGCCCGCCGCCACGAAGAAGCCCCGGACCTCGGTCTCGCCCAGGATGAAGTCGTCGTCCGGCGTGAACGCCTCGGGACCGTTGATGAAACGGTTGATCTCGGTCGTGCGCAGCGCGGGGATCAGGTTGAACGCACCCTCCGCGATCGGCTCGAACCGCTCCCACTTCTCCCGGAGCAGCCGGTGATTGAAGTCGGGCGGGATCGGCGTGTCGACGTGCCAGGGGTCCGGGTTGCGTTCGTACCCGCCGACCACCAGACCTCCGACCTCCTCGCGGACGTAGACGAGGTTGTCGGGGTCGCGCAGGGTCGGGAAGCTCGCCGTGACGCCGTCGATCGGCCGCGTGATCAGGTACTGGTGCTCCATCGGCACCACGGGGATCTCGACACCGGCGAGCCGCCCGAGCTCGTGGGCCCATATCCCGGCGGCGTTCACGACGACCTCGGCCTCGACCGCGCCGTGGTCGGTGACGACGCCGGTCACCCGGCCGTCGCGGACCACGACCTCCTGCACGCGGACGCCGGTGCGGATCCTCGCGCCGCCGCGCTTGGCGCCCTCGGCGAAGGCCATCGTCAGCCCGGTGGGATCCAGGTGGCCGTCCGTCGGGACGAACTGCGCCCCCAGCACGTTCGAGACGTCGAGCAGCGGGAACCGTTCGAGCGCCTCCTGGGCCGAGACGATCTCGACGGGCAGCCCGAAGCTCTTGGCCCAGCCCGCCTGCCGGGCCAGCGCCTCGAGCCGGTAGGGCGAGGACGCGAGGTGCAGTGTCCCGACCTGGTGCCATCCGGGATCGACGCCGGTCTCCGCTTCGAGCTTCGGGTACAGCCCGACCCCGTGCATCATCATCCGCGTGTGGCTCACCGAGTTCCGCAACTGCGCGACGAGCCCCGCCGAATGGAACGTCGAGCCGCTCGTCAGTTCGGATCGCTCCAGGAGCAGGACGTCGTTCCATCCCAGTTTCGTGAGGTGGTAGGCGATGCTGGTCCCGGCGACGCCGCCGCCGACGATCACGACCCGGGCGCGATCGTCCTTTTCATCAGTTGGCTCATCAGTTGCCACATCGGTTGGCACGTCAGATCGTCTCGGCGGCCTGCTCCAGCCACCGCTCGAAGCGTTCGTCCGCCATCGAACGCGAGAGCCGGTCGAAGTGCCTGTCCGCGTAGGCGACGTAGTCGATGTCGAGCGTGGACAGGCCTTGCTGGATCACGCCCCACATCGCCTCGCGGTAGTCGGACATGATCCGCATCAGCTGAAGGCGGGCGCGATGCGCGTCGGTCGGCTCGCCGAACATCAGCCGGAGCAGCCGCTCCTGCGACGCCTCCGAGAGCCCGTTGTTGATCGAGAGGTTGCCCAGGTCGAAGAACGGGTCGCCCATCCCCGAGTACTCGTAGTCCACCAGCCAGAACCCGTCGTCCCCTTTCAGGAAGTTGTCCGCGAGCAGGTCGTTGTGACACGGACGTAGGGGGACGGGCGCGCGTGCGAACGCGGCCTCGATCCGTTCCGCGTGGGCATGCGCCGGATCGTAGGCGTCGGGGATCGCGACGCCGTGCTCTTCGGACACGCGCCGGTACTCCTCGACGATGCGGAACGCGTCGAACGTCGTGGGGAGCGCCGGTCCCGCGTGGATCGTCGAGACGACGCGCACGACCTCGGCGAGCACCGACCCCCGTTCCATGTCGCCCTCGACGAGCGGTTCCCCGGGGACCCAGACCGTGATCAGGCATCCGTGTTCGGGCAGGTGGGCGACGACCTCGGGTCCCACCCCCGCGGCCGCGGCGGCGAGCGCCGCCTCGTACTCGGCCGCGCGGTCGATCCCGAGCAGCGCGGTGTCCTCGTGCGAGAGCCGGAGGAAGAACGTCCCCGAACCCACCTCCACCCGGTAGTTGCGGTTGGTCCGGCCCGCCTCGACGGGGGTGATCTCCGGCTCGTGCCCTCGCCATTCCGGCACGGCCGCGATCACCGCGTCGAGCTGGGGATCGGGACCCACGGCGCGAGACGCTACCCGGGGTGATCGTTTCCGGTCAAGGCTGAACGGTTCCGAACGACTACTCCCGGTCGGCTGACCGTTCCTGCGCGGGTCCCCCATCCGGTGGGTTGACAGGCAAGACCATCCCCGTACACTGGCTCGACCATGTCTCACAGGGAGAAGACCGGACCGCGAGCCCTCGTACTTATCGCGTAGGCGCGGCCGGGCCGAGACAGGCCCGGGACCCGCGCCAGATGCCCCTCGCCCGGCGAGGGGCTTTTTGTACCCCGGTTGGCAGAGGGTTCGCACCGATCGAGACGGACGACGAGGCCAAGAGAACAGAAAGGGTGGTCGAGATGCGCTACGAGTTCGAGCGAGGCGGCAGGACGGTCGCGAACGTGCTGTGGGAGGGTCCCGGACAGGTGACGGTCGACGTCACCGACGCCGCGGACCGGCCCCAATTCGACCGGTTCTTCGGTGAGGAGGTCGCGTACCTGGACGCGGGCTTCGATTTCGGCGGCGGCATGGACGAGGCGGGCATGACGACCCGTCGCCGCGACTGGACGCCGTGGGAGTTCGAGCGCGCGACCCGGAACCTGGCGCACCGGCTCGGATGCAACGTCCGTCGCGTCGAGACGGGGCCGGTCGAGGAGCGCGACGAGCGTCGAGCGGAGGTCGCGGCCACATGAAGGTGACGGGCGCGCAGGGGCTGTTCCGCTCGCTCGAGGGCGAGGGCGTCGACCTCGCGTTCGGGATCCCCGGCGGGGCGATCCTGCCTGCCTACGACCCGCTGATCGACTCGAAGGTCCGGCACGTCCTGTGCCGTCACGAACAGGGCGCCGGCCACGCCGCCGAGGGGTACGCGTGGGCCACCGGGAAGGTGGGGGTCGCGATCGCCACCTCGGGTCCGGGCGGGTGCAACCTCGTGACGGCGCTCGCCGACGCGAAGATGGACTCCGTCCCGATGGTCGCGATCACCGGGCAGGTCCCTACGCCGGTCGTGGGCAACGACGCCTTCCAGGAGGCCGACATCACCGGCATCACGATGCCCATCACCAAGCACAACTTCCTGGTGAAGGATGCGAACGAGCTGGCCGTCACGATCCGCGAGGCGTTCCACATCGCCCGGACCGGCCGGCCGGGGCCCGTGCTCGTTGACATCCCGAAGGACGTCCAGCTGCAGGAGTTCACCTGGAGCTGGCCCGACTCCGTCGACCTCCCCGGCTACCGGCCGACCACCAAGGGCAACCTCAAGCAGGTGCGTTCGGCCGCCAAGATGATCATGCAGTCCGAGCGCCCGGTCCTGTACGTGGGCGGCGGCGTGATCAAGGCCGAGGCGCACGAGGAGCTCCTGAAGCTCGCGAACGACGGGAGGCTCCCGGTCACGACCACGCTGATGGCGCGCGGCGCGTTCCCCGACACGCACGAGCTCGCGCTGGGGATGCCGGGGATGCACGGCGGCTACACGGCCGTGACCGCGATGCAGAAGGCCGACCTGCTGGTAGCGCTCGGGGCTCGGTTCGACGACCGAGTGACCGGCCAGCTGTCCTCGTTCGCCAAGGGCGCGAGGATCATCCACGTCGACGTCGACCCGGCCGAGATCGGCAAGAACCGGGCGCCCGACGTGCCGATCGTGGGCGACTGCAAGGACGTGATCGGCAAGCTCCACACGGAGCTGAGGCGGCTGCAGGACGAGGCCGGAGGGGTGCCGGATCGGTCCGCGTGGCTCGGCCAGCTCGACGAGTGGAAACGGACGTACCCCTACCGCTACGACCAGCCGGCCGACGGGCCGCTCAAGCCGCAGTTCTGCATCGAGCGGCTCTACGAGCACACGAAGGGCGACGCGATCGTCGTCGCGGGCGTGGGGCAGCACCAGATGTGGGCGTCGCAGTTCTGGCGGTTCAGCGAGCCGCGGACCTGGGTGAACTCCGGGGGGCTCGGGACGATGGGGTTCGCGGTGCCGGCGGCGCTTGGCGCCAAGGCCGGCCGTCCGGACCGCCGCGTGATCGCGATCGACGGGGACGGTTGCTTCCAGATGACCAGCCAGGAGCTCGCGACCTCCACCGCGGAGGGCATCCCGTTCGTGACGGCGATCATCAACAACGCGCACCTGGGGATGGTCCGGCAGTGGCAGGAGCTGTTCTACGAGGAGCGGTACTCGCAGGTGTACCTGTCCTACGATGTGCCGGACTACGTCAAGCTCGCCGAAGCCTACGGCTGCGTCGGCCTGCGTGCCGAGCACCCCGACGAGGTCGACGCCGTGATCGACAAGGCCCTCTCGATCGAGGACCGGAGCGTCGTGATCGACTTCCGCGTGGACTCGAAGGAGATGTGCTTCCCGATGGTCCCGGCCGGCGCGAGCAACGACGACATCATCGTCGGCCCCGAGGGCCTGCGGCCGACGAACGACCCGGCCGAGGCGCCGGTCGCATGAGTCTCCACACGATCTCGGTGCTTGTCGAGGACAAGCCGGGAGTCCTGACCCGCGTCGCCGGTCTGTTCGCGGCGCGGGGGTTCAACATCGACTCGCTCGCCGTCGGCCCTACCGACGACGCCGGCCTGTCGCGGATGACGATCGTCGTCCAGGTGGACACGAAGCCGCTCGAGCAGGTCACGAAGCAGCTCAACAAGCTCGTGAACGTGATCAAGATCCTGGAGCACGAGCCGGGCGACGCCGTCGAGCGCGAGCTGATGCTCGTCAAGGTCAAGGGCGAGGGCGAGGCCCGGGCCCGCGTCCTCGAGATCTGTGACGTCTTCCGTGTCCGGGTGCTCGACGTGACCCACCGAACGCTCACGATCGAGGGCACCGGCACGCCCGACAAGCTCGAGGCGCTGCTCGAGCTCCTGCGCGACTTCGGCATCGTCGAGCTCTCGCGCACCGGACGGATCGCGCTTGCGAGGGGCGACCGGGGGATCAAGGAGCGCTCGGCGCGGCTGCGGGCGGTCGCGGGGACCGAACAGGAGTGGTCCGGCGGCGGCGTCTGATCGCGCCGGGGCACGCCGGGAAGAGTGCGCGAGAAAGGCGGGACACCACCGATGGCGACGATCTACCACGATGCGGACGCGGATCCGGCGGTCCTGACCGGGCAACGGATCGCCGTCCTGGGCTTCGGGAGCCAGGGTCACGCGCACGCGCAGAACCTGAAGGATTCGGGCCACGACGTCCGGGTCGGGTTGCGCGAGGGGTCGCGCTCCTGGTCCAGGGCCGAGGAGGCCGGCCTATCGGTGAGGCCGACGGGCGACGCCGTCGCGGAGGCCGACGTGATCATGGTGGTCCTGCCAGACACGGCGCACGGCGCCGTCTACACCTCCGAGATCGCACCGAACCTGAAGGCCGGCGACATGCTGATGTTCGCGCACGGGTTCTCGGTGCACTTCGGGACGGTGCGGCCGCCCGCCGACGTCGACGTCACGATGATCGCCCCCAAGGGACCGGGCCACCTGGTCCGGCGGACGTACGAGGAGGGGATCGGCACGCCCGCGCTCGTCGCGGTCCAGCAGGACGCCACCGGGTCGGCGCTGCAGCGGGCCCTCGCCTACGGAGCGGGGATCGGAGCCGCCCGGGCCGGCATCATCCAGACCACCTTCAAGGAGGAAACCGAGACCGACCTGTTCGGCGAGCAGTCCGTGCTGTGCGGCGGGATCTCCACGCTCGTCGAGGCCGGGTTCGACACGCTGGTGCGGGCCGGCTACCAGCCCGAGATCGCGTACTTCGAGTGCCTGCACGAGCTCAAGCTGATCGTCGACCTGATCTACGAGGGCGGCCTGTCGTGGATGCGGTACTCGATCTCGGACACCGCCGAGTGGGGCGACTACATGAGCGGACCGCGGATCGTCGACGAGGGCGTTCGCGATCGCATGCGCCAGGTCTTGGCGGAGATCCAGGACGGCACCTTTGCGGAGGAGTGGCTGGGCGAGGCCGAGGCCGGCTTCCCCCACTTCCTCGCGCTGCGTCGCGAGGCCCGCGGCTCGCGACTCGAGTCCGTCGGCCGCGAGCTGCGTCCGATGATGCCTTGGCTGCATTCCGAAGAGAAGCGGGTGGGTGGGGACGAGCGGGTGGGTGGGGACGAGCTGGTGGGTGGGGACGAGCGGGTGGGTGGGAATGAGGAGGTGCCCGATGGCGAACGATAGCGACCCCGACGTAGTCCGGATCTTCGACACCACGCTCCGCGACGGCGAACAGGCGCCCGGGATCGCGCTTACCCGGGCAGAGAAGGTCGAGATCGCTGAGCAGCTGGCCCGTCTCGAGGTGGATGTGATCGAGGCGGGCTTCCCCGTCTCGAGCGAAGGCGAGTTCGAGGCGGTCAGCGAGATCGCCTCCAGCGTCAAGGGCCCGGTGATCGCGGCGCTCGCCCGCGTGGTGCCCGGCGATATCACCCGGGCGGCCGAGGCCCTCGCCGGAGCCGAGCGCTGGCGGATCCACACGTTCATCTCCACCAGCGACATCCACATGACGGACATGCTCCGGATGAGCAACGGGCAGGTCCTGGACGCGATCCGCGAGGGCGTCAAGCTCGCCGTCGGGTTCACCGAGGACGTGGAGTTCAGCGCCCAGGACGCGACCCGCACGGAGCTCGATTTCCTCCTCGAGTGCTTCCGCGTCGCGGTGGACGCCGGCGCGACGACGATCAACGTGCCCGACACGGTCGGGTACGCCATGCCGCACGAGTTCGGCGAGCTCGTGCGCACCGTGCGCGAGGCGGTCCCGGACCGGATCGTGATCTCGACGCACTGCCACAACGACCTCGGGCTCGCGGTGGCGAACTCCCTCGCCGGCATCGTGAACGGCGCTCGGCAGGTCGAGGTTGCGGTGAACGGGATCGGCGAGCGCGCGGGCAACTGCTCGCTCGAGGAGGTCGCGATGATCGTCCGTACGCGCCGAGAGGCGCTCGGTGTGTCGCACGGCCTGAACCTCAAGGAGATCGTCCGCACCTCGCGCCTGGTGAGCATGACGACCGGGTACGGCGTCCAGCCGAACAAGGCCGTGGTCGGCTCGTCCGCGTTCGCGCACGAGAGCGGGATCCACCAGCACGGCGTGCTCGCGAACCGAGCGACCTACGAGATCATGGACCCGCTCGAGATCGGTCTCGAGGGGAACCAGCTCGTTCTCGGCAAGCATTCGGGACGGCACGCGTTCGCGGATGCGCTCGAGAAGATCGGGATCGAGCTCGACGAGGACCACCTCAACCGCGCGTTCGCGCGCTTCAAGGAGCTCGCGGACCGCAAGATCCAGCTCACGGACCAGGATCTCGCGGCGATCGTCTCTGAGGAACTCGGCGCGGCCGCCGAGGACGTGTTCGTGCTCGAGGCGCTCCAGGTGGGGGGTGGCACCGCGCTGTCGCCGACGGCGAGCGTCCGGCTCCGGCGGGGCGAGGAGATGATCGAGGAGTCGGCGATGGGCGACGGGATGATCGACGCCGCGATGGGCGCGATCCAGCGAGCGTCGGGGGTCGAGGGCCGGCTCGTCTCGTTCAACGTCTCGGCGGTCACCGGCGGGACCGACGCGTTAGGCGACGTCGTCGTCCAGCTCGACGCGCTCGGCCGCCGGGTGACGGGCCGCGGGGTCGCGACCGACGTGGTCGAGGCGAGCGCGCGGGCCTACCTCGCCGCGGTCAACCGGGCGATGCTGATGGCGAACATCGAGGCCGAGGCGGAGCTGGGGGTCGGGGGGCCTCAGGGAGCGCGCGCGGACGCGCGAGCGGTAGCCCCCCGGGGGAAGGTCACGCCGTGAGCTCCGCGATCCACACGGTCGGGGTGATCCGGGGGGACGGGACCGGTCCCGAGGTCGTCGGCGAGGCGCTGAAGGTGCTGGACGCCCTCGACGTCGGGGTGGGGCTCGTCGAGTTCGACCTGGGCGCCGAACGATACCTTCGCACCGGCGAGGTGCTGCCGGACGTGGAGCTGCGGCGGCTCGGCACGATGGACGCGGTCCTGCTCGGCGCCGTGGGTGACCCGCGCGTGCGCCCCGGCATCCTCGAACGCGACCTGCTGCTTCGCATCCGGTTCGAGCTCGACCAGTACGTGAACCTCCGACCGATCGTGCGGTACCCCGGCGTGGAGACCCTCGTGCCCTCGCACGGCGAGGACGACGTGAACATGGTGGTCGTCCGAGAGAACTCCGAGGGCCTCTACACGGGCGCCGGAGGCTTTCACCGCAAGGGCACGCCCCACGAGGTCGCCGTGCAGGAGTCGATCAACTCCCGGCACGGCGTCGAGCGGATCGTCCGGTACGCGTTCGGGCTCGCGGCGCGTCCCGACCGCCGACGCAAGGTCACGCTGGTGCACAAGACCAACGTCCTCACGTACGCGGGCGATCTCTATCAGCGCGTGGTCGACGAGGTCGGGGCGGAGTTCCCCGACGTCGAACGGGACTACGTCCACGTCGACGCGGCGTGCATCTACCTGCTCGATCAGCCCTCGCGGTTCGACGTGATCGTCACCGACAACATGTTCGGCGACATCATCACGGACCTGGGCGCGATGATCCAAGGCGGGATGGGCATCGCGGCCGGTGGCAACATCAACCCGGCCGGGACGAGCATGTTCGAGCCGATCGGCGGCACGGCCCCCGACCACGCGGGCAAGGGGACGATCAATCCGCTCGCCGCGATCGGCGCGTTGCAGATGCTGCTCGCGCAACTCGGCGAGACCGACGCGGCGGCGCGCGTGACCGCCGGCATCCGGTTCGCGTGTTCGAAGCTGCACTCGATGCGAGCGGGCGCGATGGGTTTCTCGACCGGAGAGGTCGGCGACCTCGTCGTCGAGGGAGCCTCGGCGTGAGCGAGCCGCTCCGGGTCGAGCTGTACGACACCACCCTGCGCGACGGCGCGCAGGGGACCGGCTTCTCGTACTCGATCGAGGACCGGCTCCGGATCCTCCACAAGCTCGACCAGCTCGGCGTCCCGTTCGTGGAGGGGGGCTGGCCAGGGGCGAACCCGCGAGAGACCGAGTTCTTCCGGCTCGCGACGAGCGAGACGCTCAAGCACGCGACGCTGACGGCGTTCGGGATGACCCGCAAGGCGGGTGAGACGCCGGGTGGGAGCACCGTGCTCCGGGACCTGCTCGACGCGGGGACCGAGGTGGTGTGCCTGGTGGGCAAGGCGTGGGACCTCCACGTGACCGAGGCGCTCCGGACGGATCTGGACGAGGGCGCGGCCATGGTCCGCGACTCGATCGCGTTCCTCCGCGGACAGGGGCGCCGGGTGTTCTTCGACGCCGAGCACTTCTTCGACGGCTACCGGAGCGATCCCGCGTTCGCGCTCCGCGTCCTGGCTTCGGCCGAAGAGGCCGGGGCCGAGCGATTGGTCCTGTGCGACACGAACGGCGGCATGCTGCCGCACGAGGTGGCGCGGGTCGTTGCCGAGGTCCGCGAGGCGGTGCACGCCCCGCTCGGGATCCACGTGCACAACGACGCAGGATGCGCCGTCGCGAACTCGCTGATCGCCGTGGAGCACGGGGCATTCCAGGTCCAAGGTGTCGTGAACGGGTACGGCGAGCGGACGGGCAACGCCGACCTGATCCCGATCGCCGCGAACCTCGTCCTGAAGATGGGCGTCGAGTGCCTGCCCGAGGGGTCGCTGGAACGGCTCACCGAGGTGGCGCACTACGTGGCCGAGGTCGCGAACGTCGCCCCCGACTCGCGACAGCCGTACGCGGGCCGGTACGCCTTCACGCACAAGGCCGGCTTGCATGCGAGCGGCATCGAACGCGTGTCCCGGGCGTACGAGCACGTGGAACCCTCGACGGTGGGTAACCGCCGCGGCGTCGTGGCGAGCGATCTCGGGGGCGCGGCGACGATCCGGATGAAGGCCGAGGAGTTCGGCCTCGAGCTTGGCGCCGATGGCGCCGGCCGTCTGCTGTTGGATCTGAAGGATCGCGAGGCGCGCGGGTACACGTTCGAGGTCGCGGACGCGTCCCTCGAGCTGCTGATGCGCCGCGCGGACGGGTGGCGGCAACCGTTCTTCGAGATCGACAGCTACCGGGTCCACGTCGAGGAGCGCGTGGGCGACGACGAGCCGCCGCTCGCCGAGGCTACCGTCAAGGTCGTCACGAAGGGGACGCGCCACATCGAGAGCGCCGAGGGCCAGGGGCCGGTCGGCGCGCTCGACAACGCGCTCCGCAAGGCTCTCGCGAACGACTATCCCGAGCTCGAGCACATCTCGCTCGAGGACTTCCGGGTGCGCGTGCTGGACGAGACGAGCGGGACGGGCGCCGTCGTCCGCGTCCTCATCGACACGTCGAACGGCCGGCGCGAGTGGACCACCGTCGGCGTCTCGGAGAACATCATCGAGGCCTCGTGGGAGGCGCTGGTCGACGGGTACCTGTACGGGCTGCTCCACCCGCGGGACGACGACGAGGTGCCATCGCCGCCGGCGGTACCCTGAGCGGCATGCCGTCGGTGATCCGCGAGGCCGTCCCCGAGGACGCGCGGGCGATCGCCGAGATCCACGTCCGATCGTGGCAGGCCGCGTATCGGGGCCAGCTGACCGACGAGTATCTCGACGGCCTCACCGTGGAGGATCGCGTCGAGCAGCATCGCCGGGGCCTGGAGGAACCGCGCGCGGGCCGGACCACATGGGTGGTGGACGAGGGCGCTGGGCCGGTCGGGTTCGCGGTCACCGGTCCGAGCGAGGACGCCGACGCCGGCGAGCGGACGGCCGAACTGTACGCGATCTACCTCGAGCCCGATCGGCTCGGGACCGGGACCGGCCGCCGTCTGTTCGAGCACGCCGTCGAGGACCTCCGCTCTCGCGGGTTCGACGCGGCGACGCTGTGGGTGCTCGAGACGAACGAGCGCGCCCGCCGCTTCTACGAGGCCGCCGGGTGGGCGCACGACGGGACCGTGACGAGTGAGCGCGTCGACTGCGAGATGCGTCCGACGGTTCGGTACCGCGTCGGACTGTAGCCGCTACCCATCCCCACCCCGCGTGCTCAGGAGGAGAGCTCGGTCTCGCGGGTCTCGAGCGTCTGGCGCGTGGTGAGGAGCTCGTCCACCGCGTGGAGGGGGAGAGGCTTGGCGAAGTAGAACCCCTGGCCCAGGTCGCATCGCAGGGCGAGGAGCTTCTCGAGCTGGTCGGCCCGCTCGATGCCCTCGGCCACCGGACGCAGGCGCAGGATCCCCGCGAGCTCGATGATGGCGGCCGTGAGGGCCGATTCCTCGCCGCCCTCGTTGACGCCGTCGACGAAGGACTTGTCCACCTTCAAGATGTCGACCGGGAACCGGCGGATGTAGTTCAGGCTCGAGTACCCGGTGCCGAAGTCGTCGACCGCCAGCTGCACGCCGAGCTCCTTGAGTTCCGCCAGGCGCTGGATCGACAGGTCCATGTCCTGCATCATCACGGACTCGGTGATCTCCAAGACCAGGCTGCTCGGGTCGAGCTGCGTCTGCATCAAGGTCTCCGCGATCTCGCCGACGATCTCCGGGCGCTGGAGCTGTCGCGCGGAAAGGTTGACGGCCATCTGCAGCGGCGGGTCCGTCACGTACCGCTCCTGCAGCCGCCGAGCCTGCAGGCACGCCTCCTGCAGCACCCATCGGCCGAGTGAGACGATCAACCCGGTCTCCTCGGCCAGTGGGATGAAGTCCAGGGGCCCGATCAGGCCGCGCGTGGGGTGCTGCCAGCGGACGAGCGCCTCGAGACCCTCGATGCGCCCGGTCGCGAGCTCGATCACCGGCTGGTAGTGCAGGACGAACTCGCCGTTGTCGACGGCGCGCTGCAGGTCGGCCTTGAGCTCCAGCCGTCGGAGCGCCGTGTCGTGCATCGCGGGTTCGAACACCTGGTAGCGCCCCTTGCCTGCTTCCTTGGCCATGTACATCGCCACGTCGGCGTTCCGGAGCAGCTCCTCCGCGCCCTCGGGACCGCCGGTCTGGGCATCGGCGGTCGCGATGCCGATCGAGGCTCGCGCGAAGACCTCCTTGCCCTCGAGGTGGAACGGACCCTCGAGCGACGCCAGGATCCTCGCGGCGACCTCGGCCGCGTCGACCCCGTCCCCGCCATCCTCCAGCAGGATCGCGAACTCGTCGCCGCCGAGCCGAGCCGCGGTGTCCGCCTGTCGTAGGCAGTTCTTGAGTCGCTCGCCTACCTCGCTGAGCATCCGGTCGCCAGCCGCGTGGCCGAGCGAGTCGTTGATGGTCTTGAAGTCGTCCAGGTCCATGAACAGGATCGAGACCGGGAGGTTGTCGCGCGCCTGCCGCTCGATCATGTGCTCGACGCGGTCCTTGAACAGCGCCCGGTTCGCGAGCCCCGTGACCGCGTCGTGGAACGCCTGGTGCTGCAGCTGCTCCTCGAACGCCTTGCGTTCGGAGACGTCGCGGGTGTTCAGGACGATGCCCTTCACGTTCTCGTCGTGCATCAGGTTCGTCCGCAGGGTCTCGACGTGCAGCCAGAAGTCGTCGCGGTGCTTCATCCGGAACTCGGTGAGCCCCGGATGCGCATCTTCCTCGCGTCCGCCCGAGGTGAGGAACTGCAGCACCCCGGCTCGGTCGTCGGGGTGGATCAGGACCGTGAGCTTCGTGCCCTCGAGCTCGCCCGGCGCGTGGCCGAGCACGCGCTCGACCGACGGGCTCATGTACCGGATCGTGGAGTCGGCCTCGACGACCATGACCACGTCGGAGGAGTTCTGGACCAGGGAGGAGAAGCGCGCCTCGCTCTGGCGGATCAACAGGATCTCGGTCGTCATGGCGCTGTCGAGCGCCAGGGCGACCTGGGAGGAGAGCGCCTCGATCGAGTCGCGGATCGCCCGGGGGACGCTCGAGGGTCCGGCAACCACGAGCACCCCCTGGAGCTCCTCCTTCATGAACAGGGGAGCGTTCAAGAAGAAGGTCGCGTTCGTCGGCACGCCGAGCGAGTTCGCGAGCTCGGCTTCCTCGGTGGGGACCTCGTACGAGCGGTGGGATTGGAGCCGGTCGCGCTTCCACTGAGGAAGGATCGACAGGGAGACCCTCGTGCCCTCCACGCCGTCGGCTCCCCCGGCCGCCGCCACCACCTGGAACAGATCCGCGTCGTCGTCGGTCGCGACCAGCAGCCGCAGGCCGCCGTCTTCGCCCACGAGCGCGCGCGCCGCCTGCAACGTGGCCGTGTAGATGCTTTCCCGGTTCGTCGCCGTGACGAGCGCGGCACCGGCGTTGCGCAGGGCCTTCTCGCGGAGCGTGGACTGTTCCTGACGCCGGACGAGTCCCGACATCCGGAGGACGACCAGGATGAACAACATGACCGACGCCCCGATGAGGACGGGCATATCCACGGCGTCCGCCCGGCCGAGCTGGATCAACATGACGCCCGGTGCGATCAGCGACGCGCCACCGAGCAACAAGAGCCGAAGCCTGGACATCCCGCGTTCGACGTCGGGTGCCTTGTCAGAGAGGTTCCGCATCGAGGGGTGCAGGGCGGCCGCCCCCCACAGGATGTAGAAGATGCCCCATCCCGCCTCGAGGTACCCGGACTGGTCGTACACGGCGCCGGTGACGGAGATGTAGGTGTAGACGGTGTCGGTGAGGAACAAGGCAAGGGCGGCCGCACCCATCAGGTACATCGAGGGAGCGCGCTTGCCCGCGCCGATCGCGAGACGGACGACGGCGGTCAGCAAGATCAGGTCCATGAACGGGTAGGCCATCCCCACGAGCTTCTGGATCAGGGTCGAGGTGGAGTCATGGGCCACCGGCGACATCAGGAACACCCACTGCACGGTGCCGACGCCGATCGCCACGATGAGCGAATCGATGACGCTGTCCCGGTCCCGGCCCGGGTTGCGCCGGCGGATCAGCAGGAGCAGGCCCCCGACGAGGCAGGGGTAGACGAGCAGGTAGGCGACGTCGCCGATCGAGGGGTACGGCAGGTCGGTGCCGAAGAAGTCGTGGTAGTTGTAGGTGATGACGTCCCCGATGACGAAGAACGTCTGACCGAGGGCGAACAGGTACCACGGGGCTTGGGCGTTCGGCTTCCATATGCGGACCGCGACCACGATCGCGATCGGCGACGAGAGCGAGATCAAGTTGAAGAACCATCCCTGTCGAAGGTTCGGCAGGAACAGGAAACCGAGCAGCGCGGCGATGCCGCCGCCCAGGTACAGGAGCCAGACCCGGGCCTTCATGTCTGCCTCAGATATCGGTAGGCCGAACGGGTGACCTTAGAGCCGCCCCGGCAGGTCCCGAAGCGAGAAAGGGTTCCTGACCAGCGGAAATGGGTGCCAGGGGTCCCTCGAGCGCCCCGAACCCCGTGTCCTCGGTCGCTTCGATCGGCGTGCCTACGAGGACGCCGCTCCGCTCGATGTCGCGCATCCCCGGAAGGAACAGGAAGGCCAGGGTGATCGCCCCGCCCAGCAGGCCGGCTCCGACCAGCGTCTCCTGGGCGCCGAACATCACGGCGACCGGACCGGTGAACGCGTAGGAGATCGGCACGAGCGCGATCGAGATGAACCAGTCGAAGCTCGAGACACGCCCGAGCAGCCGGCTGGGCACCAGGCGCCCCTTGGTCGTCGCCCAGACGATCGTCCCGGCGCCCTCGAGCGCGTTGAACGCAAAGCAGGCCGCCATCGCCTGCCACGGGAACCGCGCGAGACCGTACCCGGCGATCGCGAGCGTCGAGACCGTCCACACGACGTAGATGAACGTCATGTTCCTGCGCGGCATCTGCCGGTTGCCCATCACGATCGCCGAGGTCATGGCCCCGATCCCCCCGACGGCGAAGATCAGACCGAGGTCCGCGGCCGACCCGTGCATGTCGTTACGGACGACGAACGGGAGCAGCACCTCCGACGGGCCCCAGAAGATCAGGTAGCCGAGCGTCGCCGCGAGGAAGGTCCCCCACAGCCATACCTGCGAGCGGACGAACGCGAACCCCTCGCGGATGTCGCCGATCGCCGACCCATGCGGCGCGTCGGGGGCCGTTCGGCGGGCACGCATGAGCGCCACGCACGAGATCGAGAAGGCGAACGTGCAGGCGTCTACGACGAACGCGGCCCCGGCGCCACCCGTCGCCACGATCCACCCGCCCAGGGCCGGTCCGAGCATCCGGAGGGCCGCGGGTCGAACGAGCTGGTCGAGCGAGTTCGCCTGGTTCAGCTCGGCATCCGGGACGAGCCCGGGGACGATGGCGTCGAACGCCGGACCGAAGAACGCCGTCCCGGCGCCGAACAGACCGGAGAGCGCGAACATGTGCCAGAGCTCGAGCCGGCCCGAGAGCGCGAGGGCGCCCATCGCACCTACCGCCACCGCGCGCATCAGGTCGGCGGCGATCATCACCTTGCGCCGGTCGAACCGGTCGGAGACGACGCCCCCCGCCAGAAGGAACACGACGTGCGGGACGGTCATCGCGACGCCGATCAGGGACAGCGCCCTCGGCGTGTTCGAGAGCTCGTAGGCCTGCCATGCGAGCGCCACGTAGAAGATCCCGTCGCCGAGCAGCGAGGCCGTCATCCCCGTCCAGAGCATCCGGAAGTCGCGATGGCGCAGCGGCGCGAGGATCCGCATCCGCCGATCGATGAACCTGCGACCGTCCCGGTCGTCGCTCATCCGCTCAGCCGGGTTGATAGGCGGCCCGCAGGGTGGACCGAAGGAGGTCTCGTGCCGCGATCGCCTCGCGCGTCGTGGCGAGCGCCGGCCGCTCGGAGAGCGACTCCTCCAGGTCGTCGAGCGCGACGCGCAGGCAGCCGCGCAGCCGTTCGACGCCGCCGTTCACCGCCTGGTGGACGCCGCGCGAGTACTCGAGGAAGGCGCGCGACCGTTCGCCCGCGCAGAGCAGGGCCAGGGCGAGGTCGAACCGGGCCGCGATCCAGCGACCGTCACGGCGGAGGGCCTCACTGAGCGTCTCCACCGCGTCCTGGTACCGGCCAAGCCGGAGCTCGCACCATCCGACGAGCTCCCAAAGATCTTCCTCCGCCTCGTAGCGCTTACGCCCTTCCCGCACGACCTCCTCGCAGAGCCGATCGGCCTCACGTCCGTCGCCCATGCGCCGGAGCACGTTCGAGAGCCCCTCCTTCGCCCACATCGCCGACGGGTCGAGCGTGAGCGCGGCCTCGTAGGCCAACCGCGCCTCCCCGAGCCGCTCGGGACCGAGGTTCTCGAGCGCCCAGCCGCGGGCCGTGAACACGGCGGCGTTGTCCGGCTCGGCCTCGACGGCGGCCTCCAGCTCCTCGAGCGCGGCCGCGTACTCGCCGGCGTCGGACAGCGCCTCGGCGCGTCCGAGCCCGTGTGCGACGGGACCCTTGGCCACCGCCTATCTCCTCGCCTCTCGGGCGCGGAGCATCAGACGCCGGTGCCGTTCGTGCTGGAGCTCGAACCGCTCGCTGATCTCGCCGAGCACCTCGCACAGGAGGTCGATCTGGTCGTCCGGGTTCGCCGCGGTGATCTGGATGCGGAAGCCCGCCTCGTCCTTGGGGACCAGCGGGTAGGCCGCCATCGTCACGTAGACGCCGCGGTCGAACAGGTAGCGGCCGACGACGTCGATGTCGTCGCGGTGCGCCAAGGGGATCTCGATGAGCGGGAACCCGGACTCGTTGGGCGTGTAGATGTCGAGCTCGTGCAGCCGCTCCACGACCTTCCGGGTCTTGCGGTAGGTCTCGTAGCGGTACAGGTCGCCCCGGACGTCGTTCACCGCGAGGCCGGCGATCGTCGTCGCGAGCGAGGCGACCGGCGAGGGCCCCGAGTACAGGTACGGCGGGGCCGCGACCTTGAGCACGTCCTTCAGCCGCGACGGCAGCGCGAGGAAGGACAGCAGCGAGCTGTACGCCTTGCTGAAGCCCGCGACCAGGACGATGTTGTCGTAGGTCTCCCCTTGATGGCGGACGACGCCGTTGCCGCGCAGGCCCCACTCGCAGAGCTCGTCGGGGGAGCGCTCGCCGATCACGCCGAACCCGTGGGCGTCGTCGACGTACAGGAGCGCGTCGTGCTCTCGGGCGATGCGCGCGAACTCCTTGATGTCGGGGGAGTTCCCGGTCATCGAGTTCACCCCGTCGACCGCGATCACGCGGGGGGTCGTCCTCGACGCCTTGACGACCTGCTCGAGGTGCTCGGCGTCGTTGTGGCGGAAGCGCCGGATCGTCGCCCCGTGCCCGCGGGCGACGCTCGCGCCGTCGTAGATCGTCTTGTGCGCCCTGCCGTCGAGGAACATCACGCCGCTGCCGACCAGGATGGGGATCACGGACATGTGGATGTGGGTGATCGTCGGCAGGAGCAGCGAGTCCTCGGACCCGAGCAGCGCCCTGGTGGTCTCCTCGAGTTGTTCGTACAGGACGGGGCTGCCGAGCAGCCGGGACCAGGACGGGTGGGTCCCCCACCTCGCGAGGTACTCGGGGACCGCCTCGATGACTTCCCGGTCGAGGTCGAGGCCCAGGTAGTTGCAGGAGGCGAAGTCGGCGAGCCAATGGTCGCCGATCCGGATCCGGCGTCCATCCTGCTCGTCGATGACCGCGTCGAGCATCGGGTGGGACGACTTCAGGCGCGCGAGATCCTCTACGGTGGCCATCCACCGCTCGAGCCACCCGTCGCTCTCGCGTCGGAGCGGCTTGTCCGCCAGCGGCCGCGGGACCAGGACGTCACTTGCCCGTCGCCGGAGAGGGCCTTTTTGGGGACGGCCGACATCGGCCGCGTCGATGTGCTCGGGCGTGGACATTGCCCTGTTGGCATCGACCCTTCAGATGGGACGCTTGAGACCTTTGGGCGAGGGCCGTTCGCCCCGTGCGGGTCAGGCCCGGGTGACCGACGGGAGCCGAGCGGGCCTGGCCCGCTCGAAGGCATCGATCGCATCCGCGTGGCGCAGCGTGAGGTCGATGTCGTCGAGACCTTCGAGCAGGCGCCAGCGGGTGTACGTGTCGATCTCGAAGGCCTCGTGCACGGCCGGAGCGCTCACGCGCAAGGCCTGCAGGTCGACCGTGATCTCGGTCGTGGGGTCGTCGAGCACCGCGTCCATGAGCGCCCGGACGGACTCCTGTGCGAGCTCGACGGGTAGGACGCCGATCTTGGAGCAGTTGGTACGGAAGATGTCCGCGAAGGAGGGCGCGATCACGGTTCGGAACCCGGCGTCCTCGAGCGCCCACACGGCGTGCTCGCGACTGGAGCCGCTCCCGAAGTTCGGGCCGGCGAGCAGGATCGTCGCCCCGGCGAACTCGGGGCGGTTCAGGACGAAGTCGGGGTCCTTGCGCCACTCGGCGAACAGGTACGGCCCGAACCCCGATCGCTCGATCCGGCGCAGGTACCTGGCCGGCACGATCTGGTCCGTGTCGACGTCCGAACGATCGAGCGGCAACGCCCGTCCGGTGTGCTCCGTGAAGGGCTTCATCCGTCGAGATCCTCCGGCGTGGCGAAATGACCCAGGACCGCGGTCGCGGCCGCCACGGCCGGGCTGACAAGGTGTGTCCGGCCGCCCTTGCCCTGACGACCCTCGAAGTTCCGGTTGCTGGTGGACGCGCACCGTTCGCCGGGCGAGAGCTGATCCGGGTTCATGCCCAGACACATCGAGCAGCCGGCGTCCCGCCATTCGAACCCGGCGGCGGCGAAGACCGTGTCGAGCCCCTCCCGTTCGGCCTGGCGCTTCACGAGCATCGAGCCCGGCACCACCATCGCGCGCAGGCCCCCGCGGACCTTCCGTCCTTCCAGGACGCGCGCCGCCTCGCGGAGATCCTCGATCCTGGAGTTGGTGCACGAGCCGATGAAGATCGTGTCGGGCCGGATGTCGCGGATCGCGGTGCCCGGGCGCAGGTCCATGTACGCGAGGGCGCGCTCGGCGGTCTCGTCGGCAGGCTCGGGGACGACGTCGTCGATCGTGACCGTCTGTCCGGGGTTGGTCCCCCACGACACGTGCGGCCGCAGGTCCGCCGCGTCGAGCGCCACCTCTTTGTCGAAGGTGGCTCCCACGTCGGTCGGCAGCGATCGCCAGTCCTCGAGCGCATCGTCCCACTCCGAGCCGATCGGGGCGTTGGGGCGGCCCTCGAGGTAGGCGAAGGTGGTCTCGTCGGGACCGACCATGCCCGCACGCGCGCCGGCCTCGATCGACATGTTGCAGACCGTCATCCGGCCCTCCATCGAGAGTGAGCGGATCGCCGACCCGCGGTACTCGACGACGTGACCCACGCCTCCGTCGGTCCCGATCCTGGCGATGATCCCGAGGATCACGTCCTTCGCCGCGACCCCGGCCGGCAGCTCGCCCTCGACGGTGACCGCCATCGTGTTCGGTGTGCGTTGCGGCAGCGTCTGCGTCGCCAGGACATGCTCGACCTCGCTCGTTCCGATACCGATCGCGAGGGCCCCGAACGCGCCGTGCGTGCTCGTATGCGAGTCGCCGCACACGATCATCAGCCCGGGCTGCGTGAGCCCCATCTGCGGGCCGATCACGTGGACGATCCCCTGCCCGAGATCCCCCGTCGGGAACAGCGTGATCCCGGCCTGGGTGCAGTTGCGTTCGAGGGCCTCCATCTGGGTGCGGCTCACCGGGTCCACGGGACCCGCGGCCGTCGGGACGTTGTGGTCCATCGTGGCGACGGTGAGGTCGGGGCGCCGGACGGAGCGACCCGCGAGCCGCAGACCCTCGAAAGCCTGCGGGCTGGTCACCTCGTGCACGAGGTGGAGGTCGACGTATAGGAGGTCGGGTTCGCCGTCGGCCCGGTGGACGACGTGGCGCTCCCAGACCTTCTCGGCCAGCGTGCTGGGAGTGCGCATTGGTTCGATGGTACAGGCCGCCCCGGCGGCACCCGACCTAGCCGCTCCGGTCGGGGAGCAGGACGCGGAACGAGGAGCCGCCGCCCTCGCGGGCCTGCACCCAGGCTCGGCCGCCGTGCATCTCGGCGAGCCGCGCGACGAGCGACAGGCCGATCCCGGACCCGGGCTTGTGCACCGAGTCGGGACCGCGGTAGAAGGCCTCGAAGATCTTGTCGCGGAGCTCGGCCGGGACCCCCGGGCCGTCGTCCTCGACCGCGATGACGGCGGCGTCGCCCTCACGCCAGCAGCGGATCCAGATCCGCGCCCCGTCCGGGGTGTGCCGGTCGGCGTTCGCGAGGAGGTTCTCGAGGATGCGTTCGACCTTCGGCTGATCGACGTTGGCCCGACACTCGCCGGCCTCGAGCTCGACCGTCCGATCGCCGAGGACCTTCGTCTTGGCCAACAGGTGTCGGATCAGCTCGTGCAGGTCCAGCGGGTACCGCCGCGGCGCCACGATGCCGTAGTCGAGCCGGTCGAGGTCGAGCAGGTCGGTGAGCAGCGCGTTCATCCCCTTGGATCGTTCGACGAGCGTTCGGAGCAGGTGCCGGCGGACCTCGTCGTCGAGCTCGTCCCCGAGTCGTTCGAGCGTGCTCGCGGCAACCAGGATCGCCGTCAGCGGCGCCTTCAGATCGTGCGACAGCGTGTGGAGCAGGGTGTTCTTCAGCCGATCGAGTGAGATCAGGCGTTCCTCCTCGGCACGGCGCTTGGTGATGTCGAACATCATCCCCTGCAGGCAGATCGGGTGGCCGTCCTCATCACGAACCGCCGTTGCCTCGTCGTGGATCCACACCCACGCGCCGTCGGCGCGGCGGATCCGGTATTCGATCTCGAGAGGATCGCCGCTCGCCATCGAACGGGACTCCTCGGCGTTCAGGTGCGGGAGGTCATCGGGGTGTGTGAACGACCCCTGCGGGTGCGGGTGCTCGAGCCACTCTTTCGGCGTGTACCCGAGCACATGCTCGATCTGGGGCGAGACGTACAGCCAGTCGCCGTTCGGCCCGTACTCGGCCAGGTAGACGACGCACGGGAGCCGCTCGACGAGGTTGCGGTACTTGGCCTCGATCTCGGCCTGGTGCTCGACGAGGGCTTCGTAGCTGACGCCGACCTCTTGTTCATCGCGCGCGAGTCCGCGTTCCATGAGCTCGGCGGCGCCGGGTGCTGCGGTCGTCGGATCCATCCCCCTTCAGCATCGGTGGGAACACGCTCCGGGTTGACCGGTGGGAGGCTTCTGTCACTCACGACGCCCCCGGGAGCGGCGGTCAGCCGAGCTGATCCTGCAGGATCTCGACGATCCGATCCTCGATCGCGGAGGCGGCCGACTTCGACATCCCGAAGGACAACACGGAGAACTCGATCCAATCGCCCGAGTGGGCCCTGACCCACCCCGAGAGCGCCGACACGTCGTCCAGCGTCCCGGTCTTGGCCCGGACATCGACTCCACGGAGGCGATGACGGAGGGTCCCCTGTCCACCCGTGGGCAGCGCGCGACGCAGATCCGGTCCCCACGGCTGGTCCTCGGCGAACCACAGGAGGCGGACGATGCCCTCGGCCGTCACGCGGTTCCCGTACGAGAGGCCTGAGTTGTCGTTCAGCGTGAACCCGGTCCCGTGACCGTCCGTCCACGCCTCGATCGAGGCGGCGCCCTTCGCGATCGTCCCGGGCACGCCGTGCGTCTCGACGCCGAGCCGCTTGCCCAGCGTCTCCGCGATGAAGTTGTCCGAGGGCCGGAGCATCTTGGTGAGGAGCCGCTGCAACGGCTGCGAGGTGACGGACGCGATCGTCTCGAGCCCGCCCGGCGGCGTCCCACTTGCGGGCCTGCCCTGCACACGGACGCCGAGCGCCTCGAGCTTGCGGGTGAGCGTCTCCGCCGCCTCCCGCTCGGGGTCGGTTCCCGCGTTGCGTTCGAACACGAGCGCGGTCGGGCGGTTCACGTAGTCGCGCGCCACGGCGTTCCAACCCGGCGCGTCCCAGTCGCGTCGGAAGTAGCCGGTGCTCCCGAACACGCCGCCCCGCACCCGCTCGATCCCCGCATCGGCCACCCTGCGCGCGAGCATGCCGATCGTCGCCCCGGTCACGCCGGGGTCGCCCTGCCCGAGGATCCAGAGGTTGCGGACGGCTCCCGACGAGCTCCCCGACGCGGCGACGCTGGTCCGGATCCGGAAGTCGGACCCGAGGGTGTCGTAGAGGGTCATCGAGAGCAGGAGCTTCTCGTTCGACGCCGGGATCCGGGGGGCGGACGCCGCCCGGTCGTACAGGAACGTGTCGTCCTCACCCACGGCGACCGAGACCCGTCGCGTCCCGATCGCGTGGTCGATCTCGAGCATCCACCGGGCCTTGGGAACCTCGAAGCCAAGGACGGGCGAGTTGCCCGTCTCGTTGAGCGTGTCCTGCGCCACCCAGCGCACGCGGAGCCGCACCACGCCGACGTCGTGGGACGTGAAGCAGGGAGACGCCAGCGCATGCGACGCCGGGTCGAGCGTGAGCCGTTCGATCAGCCTCCAGCCCTGCCGCGTCCGGCGTTGCAGCTCGACGATCTGGCCTGGTCGCTCCGGCTGGACCGACATCGAGACGTCGACGCACGAGCCCGCCCCCGTCGAGCCGGTGACGAGCGCGGCGTCCACCTTCTCGCGAACGCGAACGAGCACCTCGTTGGTGGTCGAGGCGAGGCACGACGCATCCCCCTGGATCGTCGCGCCGTAGCGCCCCGTGTGCGGCTGCGTCTGCACGAACGTGAACGAGCCGTCCGCCGCCGTCGTCCCGGTCGCGACGTTCGAGAACCCGGAGGAGTCGACCGGCTGCCACTGGAGGGTCACGTTCCGGCCGTCGATGCACCCGGGCTCGGCGGCGATCGAACCCGAGACGGTAACCGCCTCGCCGAAGTTCACGATCGAGGCCGACGCGGAGAGCTTGGCCGTCGCGGTCTCGGCGAGCGCGGAGGGAACAACGAGCGTCGAGAGCAGGGCGAGCTCGATGAACACGAGCCTGCGCAGTCGTCGGCCGAACGTGGAGCGGGCTCCGATCGCGGTTCCCCCCTACGTGCGAGCAGGGCATCGTGCCACCAGCCGTCGTCGTGGACAAGCACCCCGCCCGAAGCGACGGACGAGGGCGGGCTCGGCTCGGGTCGGGCCCCGGGAACGAGATCCTGAGGAGGCCCGTCGCCGCCCTGACCGGGTCCCGGGCAGGGATGACAGGTATCCCTCGAGACGACAGACTGTGCGGATGGCCCACGTGGAGTACCGGATCCGCCCGGAGCTCTCGCGTCCCGTGATGGTGTGTGCGTTCGCCGGCTGGAACGACGGCGGGGAGGCCGCGACCACGGCGGTCCGCACGCTCCGATCGCAGTGGGGCGCTCGTCGCTTCGCGGAGATCGACCCCGAGGAGTTCTACGACTTCCAGGTCCACCGTCCGACCGTTCGGCTGGTCGAGGGCTCGACGCGGCGGATCGACTGGCCGGCCAGCCGCTTCTTCTCGGCGCGGATCAACGATCGCGATGCGATCGTGTTCGTGGGCGTGGAGCCGAACACGCGCTGGCGCACCTACGCTGGGACCATCCTGCAGGTCTGCAACGACCTGGACGTGTCCCTGCTCGTGACGCTCGGCGCCTTCCTCGCGGACGTCCCTCACACGCGGCCGGCGCCCGTGAGCGCTGCGAGCGAGGACGACGACTGGCTCGCCAAGCCAGGGATCTTGCCGGCCCGGTACGAGGGGCCGACGGGCATCGTCGGCGTCCTGAACTCGGCCGCATCGCGCTCCGGCCTGCCGGCCCTGTCGCTGTGGGCGGCGGCACCCCACTACCTGCCGCAGTCGAGGAATCCGAAGGTCGCGCTCGCGCTGCTCGAGGCGCTTCGCGACCTGACCGGGCTCGAGATCGACACGGGGGAGATCGAGCTCGCCGCCCGGGTTTTCGAGCGGGAGGTCACCGAGGCGATCGAGGAGGACGGCAACCTCGCGGCCTATGTGCGCCGGCTCGAGGAGGCATCGGAGGTCAGCGACGAGGACGACGACGCGTCCGCCCTCCAGGTCGCGAGCGGCGACGACATCGCCGCCGAGCTCGAGCGCTTCCTGCGCGAGCACAACGGCTCGACCGAGGACTGACCGGCCACCGGATCGGGTGGAGCTCCGGCCGTTCGGCGCGACGGGTCTCGAGGTTCCCGTGATCGGTCTCGGGACGTGGAACGTGTTCGATGTCTCCTCGCGACACGAGACGGAGACGGTCGCGGTGCTGCGGACGCACGTCGACGGTGGGACGCGCCTGGTGGACACCTCCCCGATGTACGGGCGCGCCGAGGGCGTACTCGGCCGGGCGCTGGCGGCACTGCGGGTCCGGGTCGAGGTGGTGGTCGCGACGAAGATCTGGACGCCGTCGCCGGACGAGGGTCGCATGCAGCTCGAGGCCCAGCTCGGGGCGTTCGGCGGCCGCGTGGACGTGGAACAGATCCACAACCTCGTGGCCTGGCGCGAGCACCTCAGGTGGTTGGAGGCCGAACGCGACGGGGGCCGGATCGGGCTGCTCGGCGCGACGCACTACCGGGAGGATGCGTACGACGAGCTCGTCGCCGTGATGCGGACGGGTCGCGTCCAGAGCATCCAGGTCCCGTACAACCCGGTCCAACGCCGATGCGAGCGTGAGGTGCTGCCGCTTGCGGCCGAGCTCGGGATCGGCGTGATCGCGATGCGGCCGTTCGCCGAGGGCTCCTTGCTGCGCCGTCCGCCCGACGATCCCGCCGTGCTGCCGGCGCTGGGCGTGCGGACGTGGGCGCAGGCCCTGCTCAAGTGGTGCCTGTCGGATCGACGGATCGCCCTCGCGATCCCCGCGACGTCGCGGGTCGAGCACGCCGCATCGAACGTCGCCGCGGGCGATCCGCCGTGGTTCGACGACGACCAGCGCGCGCTGGTCGAACGCTGGGCGAGCGGATCGTGACGATGCGCGCGGCGGTGCTCGACGCCCCCGGACGGCTCGACGTGCGCGAGGTCCCGACGCCCGAACCCGCCGCGGGGCAGGTCCTCGTGGAGGTCGCCGCGTGCGCCGTGTGCCGGACCGACCTCCACATCATCGACGGCGAGCTCGCGCGCCCGAAGCTCCCCCTGATCCTCGGGCATCAGGCGGTCGGGACGGTCGCGGCCGTCGGCGACGGCGTCGCCGATCGGCGGCCCGGCGACCTCGTGGGCGTCCCCTGGCTCGGGTGGGCGGACGGCACGTGCACGTTCTGCACGAGTGGCCGCGAGAACCTCTGCCCGAACGCGCGATTCTCCGGCTACGACCTCGACGGCGGTGACGCCGACTTCATCGTTGCCGACGCGCGATTCTGCCTCGCGGTCCCGCCGGCGTTCGAGCCGGTCGCGGCGGCGCCGTTCCTGTGCGCGGGAGCGATCGGCTACCGCGCGAAGCGGCTCGCCGGCGAGGTCGAGCGGCTGGGCCTGTACGGGTTCGGCAACGCCGCGCGGCTCGTCACGCAGATCGCGCGCTTCGAGGGCCGAACGGTCTTCGCGTTCACGCGGCCCGGGGACGCCGAGACGCAGCGGATCGCCCTCGAACGCGGGTGCACGTGGGCGGGCGACTCCACCGAACCGTCCCCCCAACCGCTCGACGCAGCGATCGTGTTCGCGGCCGCCGGCGAGCTGGTCCCGCTCGCCCTGGCGGCCGTCGCGCCGGGCGGCTCGGTCGTCTGCGCCGAGATCCACATGTCCGACATCCCCACGTTCCCCTACGAGCTGTTGTGGGGGGAGCGCGTCCTGCGCTCGGTGGCGAACCTCACGCGGCGCGACGGCGAGGAGCTGCTCGAGCTCGCGGCGCGGATCCCGCTCGCCGCAACCACCCGGACGTTCCCGCTCGAGCGGGCGCCCGAGGCGTTCGAGGCCGCCCGCTCGGGTTCGGACGCGACGCCGGTGATCGTTCCGGCTTGAGCCGACCGGAGCCGGGTACCGGTCGCGCCGCACGCCGCGCTGACCCGCGCGGTTGCACGCCTAGCGGCTCTGAGGGCACGATGTCCACTCGCGGCGGGGAGGTCGGATGCTGAAGGCGTACGTGTTGATCCAGACGGAGGCGGGCGGCGGGTCGAAGGTGCGGAGCGAGATCGGCTCGGTCACCGGCGTCCGCGTGGCCCAGTCGGTCACGGGGCCCTACGACCTCATCGTCCACGCGGAGGTGGCGGACATGGATGCGCTCGGTCAGATGCTGAGCGACATCCAGCTGATCCCCGGGCTGAACCGCACGCTCACCTGCATCGTCAAGGGGTAGTCGTCCCGAAGCGGTCGACGAGGAACGTCACGAACTCGACGCGGGAGGGTTCGGGTCCGGCGCCGGGACACCCTCGATCGGTTCGCCCGACGCGAACCGCCGGCGCCCGCCACCTGCGAACACCGTGACCTCGCCGTCGCCGAGTGCGCGCCATGCGCCGCCGGCATACAGCGCGGCCGTGCGTTCGCCGACGCCGAGGAGGACGACGTCGCTCCGCGGCGCGGCGCGCTCCGCGCTCTCCACCCAGCGGTGGCCGAACGTCTCGAAGTGAGGGAGCACCGCGACGCGGGGGACGAGCCCGAGCGCCGGCAGGTAGCGACGCCGGTGGTCCCCGGGCATCCGCTCGCGGACCAGGGCCCACTCGCCCAGCGCCATCGCACCGGCCGACGAGCCGGCGAGGGCCGCTCCCTCCTGCCAGGAGGCGACGATCGCGTCCCACAGCGGCGTGTCTGCCAGGACCTTGGGCACGAGCCCGGGGTCCCCGCCGACGAGGTAGAAGAAGCGGCCCTCGCGGGCGCGAGCCGCGTTCGCTGCGTCCCTCGCGTAGGCCCGGCGCGTCGCGGGCAGCTCCTCGACCGTGAGACCGAGGTTCGCGAACCACCGGATCGCGTTGGCGACCGCCACCTCGGGACGCTGTCGGCCCGCCGCGGTCGCGAGCACGAACGCCGGTCCGTCCCCCGCCGCGCGGGCCAGCACCTCGTCCTGCGGCTCGTTGCCGGGGTTGAGCTCGTCACCGCCGACGAGCGCCAGCGGTCCCCACGTCGACACGCCGACCATCCTGCCACGGCGGACGTGGCCGGACTCGGCGGCTCAGTCCAGCCCGGCGAACACCTCGCCCATCGACCGGATCGAGCGCTCGGTGATGGGCGACAGGACGAGGATGACCTCGTCGGCTCCGGACTGCGCCAGCGCACGCAGCCCCTCCGCGATCCGCTCCGTCGAGCCCTCGAGGGGCACGAGGCCCTCGTCGATCGGCCGCTCGCCGGCGTCCCGGTCGAGCACGACGAGGGCGCACGCGCTGCGGGCGACCTCGCCCGCGCGCCGACCCACGTCTCCGGCGAGCCGGCTGACCCGATCGTTCAACGTGGCGAACCCCTCGGGCGTGTTGCCGTACCCCGTGTACCACGTGTTCCAGGCATCCGCGTGCGGGAGCGCGGCGCGCAGCACCCGATCGCCGGTGGACCCGATCATCATCGGGACGCGCCGGGCCGGCTCCGGGAGCAACACGGCGTCCTCGAACCACCCGAAGCGCCCCTCGAACGTCACGCGTTCACCCGCGAGCAGACGACGGACGATCGTGTACGCCTCCTCGAACCGCGACGCGCGTTCCCCGAACGGGACGCCGAACGCGCGGAACTCCGTCTCGTTCCAGCCGGCGCCGATCCCGAGGACGAACCGTCCCCGGCTCACCTCGTCGATCGACGCCGCCATCCGGGCGAGCATCCCCGGAGGGTGGAAGGCCGCGCACGCCACCAGCGGGCCGAGCCGGACGCGTTCGGTGGACGCCGCGAGGGCCGCGAGCATCGTCCACGCGTCCCAGGGCCCGCGTTCGGGACGTCCGTCGCCTCGGTACAGCAGGTGATCGCCGACCCAGATCGAGTCGAACCCGACCTCCTCGGCCGCGCGCGCCATCGAAACGATCTCGGGCCAGCGCACGTCGCGTTCGACCTCGGGGAGCTGCACGCCGACGCTGAACGGCCGCACCGGCGGGAGTGTACGCTCGCTGTCCGTCGCCCGCCGAAAGGGGTTCCGAACGTGGTTGCCGCGTCGACTTGCTCGCTATCGCCGTGTTCTGCATGGCGACCGCGCCCTATGTGGTGAGGCGTTAGGGCTTCTCCGCCACCGAATCGAGCGCGGCCTTCATCCGCTGGATCGGCCCCTTCAGGGCGAGCTCCTCCGCGAGCGCGTCGAGCCCGTCGTCGTCGCGCTCGCCTCGCCATCGGTCGACCGGCGCGACCGCGTTCACCGGGACAAGCCGCTGCATCGTCGCCACGTACTCGGCGCTCTCGACGAGCCGCGCCCGGAGCGCCGGCTTGCCCTTGAGCGGGCCCGGCCTCGGCTCGGACGAGCGGGCGTCCTCCAGGAGCTCGTCGAGCGACCCGTAGGTCTGCACGAGCGCGCGGGCCGTCTTCTCGCCGACCCCGCGGACCCCCGGCAGGGCATCGCTCGCGTCGCCGCGCAGGATCGCAAACTCGAGGTACCGGGACGCGGGTACGCCGTACTTCTCGAGAACGCCCGCCTCGTCGAGATCGAGCAGCTCGGAGACGCCTCGGAGCGTGAACAGCAGCTTCACGCCCGGATCGCGCACGAGCTGGATCAGGTCGCGGTCGCCGCTCACGATCTCGATGCGATCGCGTTTCGCGGCGCTCTCGCAGATCGCGCCGATCGCGTCCTCGGCCTCCCAGCCGCGGGTCATCGCCTGAGACATGCCCGTCAGGTCGAGGACCTGGCGCAGCATCGGGAACTGTTCGGGCAGGTCCTCGGGGTCCTCGGGCCGGTTCGCCTTGTAGTCGGCGTACATGTCGGTCCGGGCGACCGGACGCCACTCGTGGTCGTAGACGTGCACGATCTCATCGGGCCGCCGCGTGACGAGCAAGCGGGTGACCATGTCGAGGTACCCGTGCACGGCGCCGACCGGCCGTCCCCCTGGTGAGCGGAGCTCCTGCCCCCAAGCGAAGAAGGCCCGGTACATCAGGCTTGAGACATCCAAGAGGAGTCGATGCATGTGGGAGAGCGTAGCCGGGTCTCGGGCTCGATCCCCCGTCCGGGAGGAACGGAGCCTTATCGGATCATGCGTCGCCGGGCCACTCCACGTGGAGCGCATCCAGGAGGTCGATGTCGCCGGGCGAGTGCCCGCACTCCGTGAAGTAGCGCGCCAGCTCGCTGCGATGTTGCGTCCCGTGGTTCACGACATGGGCGACGATCAACCAACGCGGGACGATGTCGTCCGGGTCTGAACCCAACGCCACCGACTCGGTCAGCGCCTCGTCGTGGAGGGACTCCACGTAGCTCCGCAGGCGAGTGTCCTCTTCGAGGCAGAAGGCGTGGATGGCCGGGAGGTCGTCGAGCTCGAACCCGTGGTCCCACACATAGGTCTTGCCGACATCGTTCCCGATGCAGAACTCGCGCCAGCTCCAGTCGACGTCGACGAGATGTCGCAGCGTCTGGAAGGCGCTGCCGTGGTCGAGAACCGTCTCGCGGTGGAACTCCTCATCGGGAAGGCCGGCCGCTGTCGTCAGGATGCGGTCGTTCGCCCACGCATGGAATCGGACGAAAGCGAGGAGGCTGTCGACATCCATGGAGTCATCCTAGGTGCGGTCCTTCGGCGCTCGCTTCCCTTGCCTCTTCTGTCGCTCCTGCTCTTCTCGGCGCCACGCCTCGACGTCCATCCCCGCCCACGGGTCGTAGTCGACCTCGAGAGCCTCCTGCGGCGGCCGTTCGTCCTCGGGAACGTTGCGCAGGTTCACGCGGATCCGGTACCACGCGGTGGAACGACCGCGCATCGGGTCGACCATCACGTCGGCCGGTTGCAACGCGGCGGCGACCTCGGGATGCCGCGCCTGCCATCGTTCGAACCCTCGCATCGCCTCGGCCTCGGTCTCCGCGCGGGCGATCTCGATCAGCGGCGCCTTCGTCCGTCGGCGCCCGGTCGGACCGGTCTTCTTCCCGGGGGCCGGCGGGGGGACGACGCCCTCCTTCTGCGGCGTGCCGCGCCGGCGCTTCGACGGCTGGACGCGGGCCGGCTCGCCCTCCTGCTTCGCGTATTGCGGCGGCCACGGCGCGTCGCCGAACCCCGCCGCCTCGTGCTGCGCCGCGAGCTCGAGGAGCGGCTCGAGGGAGCCGGCCGCCTCGTCGATACCGTCGGAAGGGTCGCCGATGTCGGCGAAGCGCGCCGGCACCGTGTCGATCGTGAACGCGTCCGGATCGCACCCGGGGACCTCGGTCCATCGCAGCGGCGTCGAGACGCGAGCGTCGGGCGTCGGACGGACCGAGTACGCGGAGGCGACCGTTCGGTCCTTCGCGTTCTGGTTGTAGTCGAGGAACACGCCGTGACGCTCCTCCTTCCACCACCGGCTCGTCGCGAGGTCCGGGGCCCGGCGTTCGACCTCCCGGGCGACGGCGAGCGCGGCACGCCGGACCTCGGGGAACGTCCACCGGCGTTCGATCCGCGCGTACACGTGCATCCCGCGCGAGCCCGAGGTCTTCGGCCACCCGATCAGGCCGAACGCCTCGAGCACCTCCTCGGTGACCATCGCGACGTCGCGGATCTGCGGCCACTCGATGCCCGGTACCGGGTCGAGATCGACGCGCAGCTCGTCGGGATGGTCGAGATCGTCCGATCGCACCGGATGCGGGTTCAGGTCGATGCACCCGAGGTTCACGATCCACACGAGCTGCGCGGCGTCGCGGACCACGATCTCCTCCGCGGTGCGGCCCGAGGGGAAGCTGAGCTCCACGGTCTCGATCCAGTCGGGCCTCGAGGTCGGCGCGCGCTTCTGGAAGAAGAACTCGCCCTCGGCGCCGTTCACGAACCGCTTCAACGCCATCGGGCGTCCGGCGATCCCGCGGAGCGCCCCCTCCGCAACGGCGAGGTAGAAGCGGACCAGGTCGAGCTTCGTGTTCCCGGTCGGGAAGAACACCTTGTCCGGGTTCGACACGGTCACCTCGCGGCCGGCGACCTCGAGGATCTCCTTGCGAGCGGGCATATCGACACGATAGGTGGGCGAGCGGTGGCCCCGCGACCTGCGTCCGCCGAACCGGTATCCTGTACGCGTGGACTTCTACCGTACGAGAGAGGGCAAGACGCTACGGATCGGGGAGTCCGACGACGGGATGCTGAGCGTCGAGATCCTGAAGGACGGTGCCTGGACCGCCGCCCCGCTCGGCATGATTGGCCTGCGACTCTCCCCGGAGACGCGCCGGTTGAAGGCGTCGGAGATCAAGACCCTTCCCAACTGAGCGACCCGCACCGAGGCTGCACCGCAAGGGCGTCGTTCGCCGAGCGGTCGAACGCGCTCGTCTAGCATCCGACGATGCGCATCCTCCTGTGGCACGGGTGGCTCCTGGAGGGTTCGGGGTCCAACGTCGCGACCGCGCGCGTGGCCGAGCGCTACCGCGCCGCAGGTCATGACGTGCTGCTGTTGTGCCAGGAGCAGCATCCCGAGCGGTACCCGTGGATCGACGCGTTCGGAGCGGTCGACGCCGACGGGCCGTCGGAGCTGACGTCGCAAGCCGTGCGAGGCGCGCCCGGGCGCTGCGTCGTGCTCCGCCCTCGGATCGGTTCGATGATCCCCGTCTTCGTCGTCGACCGGTACGAGGGGTTCGACGAGGTCCGTCGGTTCGTCGATCTCTCGGATGACGACCTCGGTTCCTACCTGCGGGCCAACGTCGATGCGTTGCGTGCGGCAGCCGCGTGGCACGGGACGGAGATCACGTTCACGGGTCACGCGATCCCGGGTGCCGCGATCGGCAAACGAGCGCTCGGCGCGGGTCGGTACGTCGCGAAGATCCACGGCAGCGACATCGAGTACGCGGTGCGGATCCAGAAGCGATACCGCGAGCTCGCGCGCGAGGGGCTCGAGACGGCGCGCGCGGTCGTCGGGCCCACCGCCGACGTGCTCGCGCGTTGCTCGGCCCTGGTCCCGGGGATAGAAGACCTCGTCCGGATCGTCCCGCCGGGCGTCGAGGTCTCCGCGTTCCGGCCGCGACCGCCGACCGAGGCGTTGCTCGAGGCCGCTGAGCTGCTCGACCGGGACCCGGACACTGCGCGTGGACGGCCGTCGTCGATCGACGGGCAGGTGGAGCGCGCCCTCAACGATCGGGAGGCCGGGGCGCTCGATGCGCTCGCGGAGACCTACGACCAGGCGGTGCCCGAGCCGGATGCGGCGGCGCGGTTCCGTCGGCTCGCCGGCGCGAGCGGGCCGATCGTCGGGTACCTCGGCAAGCTGATCCCGCAGAAGGGCGTCGAGCTGATGCTCCAGGCGCACCGGACGGCGGACCACGAGGCGCACGCCCTGGTGGTCGGGTTCGGTTCGTACCGCGAGTGGCTCGCCGCGCTCGCGATCGCGCTCGAGCGCGGCGACGCCGAGGCTCTCGCGTGGCTGCGCGAGGTCCGCGAGATCCCGATCGAGGCCGGGCCAGATCCCGGTCCGCGGACGGGTGAGCGAGACGTGACGTTCACGGGCCGTCTCGATCACCGGTACGCCCCCGACGCGCTCGCCGCGATGGACGTGATGGTGGTGCCGTCGATCCTGCCCGAGGCGTTCGGGATGGTGGCGGCTGAGGGCGCGGCCGCCGGCGCCCTCCCGGTCGTCGCCCGCCACTCGGGCCTTGGCGAGGTCGGCGCGGCGCTCGAGGCAGCGATCGGACGTCCGGGCCTGCTCACGTTCGCGCCGGGCCCCGGGGCGGTGGCGCGACTGGCGTCGGCGCTCGATCGCGTGCTCGAGCTCCCGACCGCGGAGCGCGACGAGCTCAGCGAGGCCGTGAGCGCGTTCGTCGGTCGCGAGTGGACCTGGGACCGAACCGCGTCCGGGCTGCTCGCCGCGGCGGGCCTAGACTCCCCGGATCGCCGAGCCCACGCTGACCCAACGTGAGCTGAACCGCGCGCTGCTCGCGCGGCAGCTGTTGCTGGAACGCTCCGCGCTGTCGTTCCCGAGGGCCATCGAGCGGATCGGCGGCCTGCAGACACAGTACGCACCGTCCGCCTACCTCGGACTGTGGTCGCGGTTGCGCTCGTTCGAACGCGCCGCGCTCACGCGCGCGCTCGAACGACGTTCCGTGATCCAAGGCACGCTCCTACGGATGACGATCCACATGGTTTCGGCGGGCGACTACTGGCCGTTCGTCCAAGCGATCCGCCGGGCGCGTCGGGCATGGTGGCTCCTGGCGACGCGTCGCAAGTCGGTCGAGCGCGAGGTGATCGCGGCGGCCGAGCGAACCCGAACGCCGCTCGCCGACGGACCCCGTCCTCGCCGGGAGCTGATGCATGCGCTCGGCGTCGACAGCACGACCTGGAACGGCATCGGCCTGTGGCTCGACCTGGTCCGCGTCCCGCCGTCGGGGACGTGGGACCGTCGCTCCGCGGACCTGTACGAGCTCGCTGAGGACTGGGTCGGCCCGCCCGCCGCGACCGAGGAGCAGGGGATCGAGCTCCTGATCCGTCGATACCTCGCCGGGGGCGGGCTCGCCTCGATCAAGGACATCGCGAGCTGGTCCGGCCTCTCGCCCGCCTCGCTCGGATCGGCCCTGGGTCGGATGTCGCTGCGTCGGTTCCGAAACCCGACGGCGGCGAGCTGGTCGACCTGCCGCGGGCGCCGCTCCCCGACCCGTCGACGCCCGCTCCGATCCGCTTCCTCCCGACGTGGGACGCGACGTTGCTCGCGCATGCTCGCCGGACGCAGATCCTGCCGGAGCGCTTCCGGCCGCGGATCTTCAGCACCAAGACCCCGCATTCGGCACCGACGTTCCTCGTCGACGGACAGGTCGCCGGGACCTGGGCGGGTGGAGCACGACGCGATCCGCGTTTCGGCGTTCGAGAGCCTCCCACGAGAGACCCGGCGCGAGCTCGACGAGGAGGGGGAACGCCTGTTGGCGTTCGATGCGTGAGGTCTTCGAGCGCGCGTGCGAACGCGAACCCCGATGTGCTCGGGAGGAACCCCGGGACCATCCGCGTGGTCGACGGCCGTGGACGCTAGGAGGGCTCTCGCTGCGGGTGGAGTCGGCCGACCGGGCTACCTCAGGTCGATCCCGGCTCCGTGGGATGAGAGGATGAGGGGACCGTTCGCTCCCGAGGAGGGGGGACGCCTTGAAGGACTTCCGTCGTCGCGCAGTGCGAGCCTCGTTGGTCGTCGTTCTGGCGGGGGCATCTACAGGGAGCAGATCCCGAACCGCGTGGGGACGTATCGCGCCGTCGCCATGCGACTGGAACTGAACGGTGGCGCCGATGTGTGCGCCCGCGACCGATCACCCCGAGAGCGTTACGCCGGCTGAGGGTCGGATCACGAGGCTGCAGCCAGGCGGCGGAGTTCGACAACCGCTCGTTGGAGTTCGCCTACCATCCGGTTGGGGAAGCCGCGGAAGGCGTCCACCAACGCCGCGTAGTACCAGAGCGTCCCGTCGCGCTTGCCGCTGAAGCGTTCGAACACGGCGTCGCCCGTGTCGCGTACGTCCGTGAGGATCGCACGCGTGTTGTGGAGTTTGTCGGCGAGCGACACCCGCAGAGCCGGCTCGTCCCCGCCGCCCTCGACCCGTTCGCGGACGTGGGTGACGTAGGCCTCCTTGCGTTCGCGCCACGGCGGTTTGGGATCGTCGTAGCTGTCCGTGCACGCGTCGACGATGTGACCCACCACCTCGCCGAACCGCGCCTCGATGTCGTCGAGCCGCGGGCGGCCGCCCTGGTCCTCGGCGGCATCGTGCAGGAGCGCGCCGATCACCTCGTCCTCGCTCTGGGCGCCGTTCTCCATGACCAGCGACGCGACGCCCAGCAGGTGCGTGAGGTAGGGGATGCCGGTGCCCTTGCGGGTCTGGTTCGAGTGGATCCGGTTCGCGTACCCGACGGCGTGTTCGAACCGCTCCGTGAGCCGGAACGTCGGCCGGTCGGACACGACCGAACGCTACCGGAACTCAGGCGAGCGCGGCGAGCGCGTTCGGGACCGTGGCCTCGGGCGTCACGGGGGACCACGCGCCCGCGATCCGGCCCTGCTCGTCCACGAGGAACGACGAGCGGATGAGCCCGACGGAGGTCCTGCCGCCGCGGACCTTCTCGCCCCAGGCGCCCCATGCCTCCGCCGTCGCGTGCTCCGGGTCCGAGAGCAACGGGAACCCGAGCATGTACTTCTCGTCGAACGCGAGCTGCTTGTCGGGCAGGTCGGGCGAGATCCCGACGACCTCCGTGCCGATGCCGGCGAGGTCCTGCCGATGATCCCGGAGGTCGCACGACTGGACGGTGCACCCGGGTGTGTCCGCCTCGGGGTAGAAGTAGACGAGGAGCTTCCTGCCGCGGTAGTCCTCGAGGCGTACGGCCGAACCGTGCTGGTCCAGGAGCTCGAAGGGCGGCGCCGGGTCGCCGGGCTGCAGTGTGGTCACACTCCTACGGTACCCTCGGGGCGCGCCTGCGATGGGGCCCGTTCGCGCCGAACGCAGTCGAGGGCGCGCCGGCGAACGTGCGCTTCGCGCCGATCTCCAGGTACGTCGGGATCACCGCGGGACCCATCGCTCGCAGAGTAGCGGTGGGTCCCGCGGTCTGATCCCCCTACCCCCGCTATCTCCAGGCGCTGCGCCGGGAGCCGCGGCGCACGAGCAGCACGAGCAGCACGGCCACGCCGATCGAGGCGACCCAGTCGACGCCCGACGTCTCCTGGAAGAAGGCGCCCGCGAGCCAGCCACCCAGCACGGCACCGACCACGCCGATGACGACCGTGCCCAGCAGGCCGACCGGGTCTCGGCCCGGCACCAGCATCCGGGCGAGCAGACCCACGATCAGTCCCACGAGGATGTAGCCGAGGATCGAGCCGATGTCGGTGTCCAGGCGGAGGGTATCGCCCTTCGCCGCGACCAGCGGAACGGCGGCGAGCGCCGCCATCCCTTCGGGTTCCCTGACTGGTCTCATGGTGTACCTCCCATTTCCACGGGGCCATGTCCAAGGGAGGCGTACCCGCCGCGGTCGCCCCCCCAACCGTCGAGATGGACCATGCTCGCTGCGTACGGGAGCAACGCCGTGGGTACGACCGGAGCGCTCGGAACGACGGCCTCGGGGTGGCGTGCGCCACCCACCAGGGAGGATCAGATATGAGGTGGCGGAGGCTGCGGCGCCGGCCCGGTGGCGTGATCGACCGGCGCGGACAGGCCGCACCGGCAGGGTACGGCGGTCGAGGCCTCGGCGGGATCCCGATCCCAGTGGGTGGCGGGGTGGGCGTCGTCATCCTGCTCGTCGTCGTCGTGTTCGCCTTCCAGCTGTGCGCCGGTGGCGGGTTCGACATCCCGGGCGCGACCGATCTCGGGGGCGCCGACGAGGCGCCGCGGGGAGGATCCGGTCCGAGCGAGGAGGGGACGCGAGCCCAGTTCGTGGAGGCGGTGGCCGACGACGTCCAGACGATGTGGGATCAGGACATCTTCCGCCCCGCCGGGAGGACCTACCGGGACACCTCGGTCGTCCTGTTCACCGATCGGACCGACTCGGACTGCGGCGTGGCTTCGGCCGCGACCGGTCCGTTCTATTGCCCCGCGGACGGTCTCGTGTACCTGGATCTGGGGTTCTTCCGCGAACTCGATCGCAGGTTCGGCGCCCCCGGCGACTTCGCGCAGGCCTACGTGCTCGCTCACGAGATCGGGCACCACGTGCAGACGCTCCTCGGCACGAACGCGGCCGTGCAACGCGAGTCCAGGGACAACCCGTCCGAGCGAAACGAGCTCTCGGTCCGCCTCGAACTGCAGGCCGACTGCTACGCCGGCGTGTGGGCCGCATCGGTCTACGCCCGGGACGTGCTCCAGCCGGGCGACATCGAGGAGGCCCTCACGGCGGCGGCGGCGGTGGGCGACGACCGGATCCAGGAGCAGACGCAAGGCAGGATCGATCCCGAGACGTTCACGCACGGGACGTCCGAGCAGCGGGTCACCTGGTTCCGGACCGGTTTCGACTCGGGCGATCCGAACGCCTGCGACACGTTCGACGCCGACATCTGATGGCGCCTACGGGCCGCTCCTTCGAGCGAGCGTATCGGCGTGGCCGCACGCCGCGGGACACCGGTGTCACGCCGCGGGAGATCGTGGAGCAGGCATCCGCGATGCGGCCCGGACGGGCGCTCGATCTGGGATGCGGCACCGGGACGACGGTGCTGTGGCTCGCCCAGCACGGGTGGACGTCGGTCGGCGTGGACCGTTCGGCGCTCGCGATCGAGTCGGCCCGGCGGAAGGCTGACTGGACGTCGGGAGCCATGTTCGTGGAGGGCGACGTGACACGGCTCGACGACCTCGAGGTCGACGGACCCTTCGATCTGCTCCTGGACATCGGGTGCCTTCACGGCGTGCCGGCCCGGCGTCGAGGCGAGTACGTGCGCCAGGTGACCCGGGTCGCCGGTCCCGGCGCGAAGATGATGATCTTCGCTTTCGGGCCGAGGATGCGGTGGCCGGGCTCGACGCGGACGCGCGAGCCGGAGATCCGGCGGCGCTTCGGGGAGGCCTTCGAGCTCGAACGCGTGGTGTCCGGGCGTGACCCCCCGGGCGGCGCCTGGTTCTACCTCCGGCGGCGTTGAGGGCACCGAACCGGAGGCATTGGGTCGACGTTCGCGGAACCGTCCGGTAGCCTGCGCGGTCTCGCACACCGGGGGGAGAACCACCACGACGACATCTCGACGACGATCCCCGGCGCCCGCGACCGCCTTCGCGACCGTCGTCCTGATCCTCGTGTTCGCCGCTCCGGCCTCGGCGAGCGGCGAGCCGGGGGATGCCGGCCCGTCGGGGGCGACCGGGGCGACCGTGCAGGTGGTCCCGGCCATCCCCTCGGGGGCGCTCCCGGGCATCGACGTCTCGAACCATCAGGGCACGATCGATTGGTCGCTGGTCGCGGCCTCCGGCACGCGGTTCGCGTTCGCCAAGGCCACCGAGGGCCGGACGCTTCGTCGATCCGATGTACGCGGCGAACAAGGCGGGCTCCGCCCTGTCCGGCGTGGTGTTCGGCGCGTACCACTTCGCGCGGCCCGACGGCACCGCGAACGACGCGGTCGTCGAGGCCGATCACTTCGTCGACGTCGCGCAACCCCAGCCGGGCGACCTGATCCCGGTCCTCGACATCGAACGCACCGGCGACCTGTCGCAGGCGCAGCTGACGCAGTGGATCCTCGCCTGGCTGGGCCGCGTGACCGAGCGGGTCGGCGTCCGGCCGATGGTCTACACGAGCCCGCACGGATGGGCGACGCGGACCGGCGACACGACCGCCGTCGCCGACGCGGGCTACACCCTGCTGTGGGTGGCGCACTGGGGGGTAGCGTCACCGACCGTGCCCGGTGGGAACTGGGGCGGCAACGGGTGGACGTTCTGGCAGTACGGCAACTGCGGAGTCATCCCCGGGATCGACGGGTGCGTCGACGTGGACTGGTACGAGACCGGCTCGTTCGATCCCGTGACGATCCCGGTGCCCGACGACGTGCCGCCGTCCGCCGCGTTCGCTCTCCCCGCCACGCCGGCCGGACCGGTCGCGATCACGTTCAGCGAGATCGTGCACCGGGTGACGCCGGAGAACGTGTTCGTGTGGATCCCGAGCACCGGGACCTACCCGGATGTCGAGATCTCCTGCCGGTCGGGCAAGGGGGCCGACGTCGACTGCGTCGCAGGCAACGTCCGTACAGCGCTCGTGCGACCGCTCGAACCGTTCGTGCTGGGCGAGACCTACGAGGCCGTCGTGAACCCCGCGGTCGCGCCGGTGCTTGTGGTGGATCGCAGCGCGAACCCCGTCCCGACCACCACCCAGGGGTTCGCGACGCCCACCGAGGTCGAGGAGGACAGCCCCGCGATCTCCTACACCTGGCGGACGACCTCCACGGCGCGCGCCAAGGGCGGTCGCTACTCGGTCGAGCACCGAGCCGGCGCGACCGCCTCGTTCGCGTTCGCGGGCGGATCGGTCACCTGGTATACGGCTGTGGGGCCGGACCGGGGCAAGGCCGCGGTCTCGATCGACGGCGTTCGGCGCGGCACGGTCGATGGGTTCGCGGCGCGGGCGGGCTTCGGGGTCCCGCGGACCTTCGACCGGCTGGGACCCGGTTCGCATACGATCACGATCCGGGTGCTCGGTCGCGCGCGTGCGAGCGCGACCGACACGCAGGTCGTCGTTGACGCGTTCCGCGCCGGCGGCAAGCTGGTCTCGAACCCCGACCTGCGGGCCACCTGGGGAACGGTCGGGCGGGGTGGGGCCTCGGGCGGGAGCCTCGGGTCGAGCGACCTCGCGCGTTCGAGCGCCGCGGTCACGTTCCTCGGGACCGGCATCGACTGGTTCACCTACCGCGGGACCGACCAGGGGCGGGCCGAGGTCTACGTGGACGGGCTGCTGGTGCGAACGGTCGACAACTACGCGCCGGGACCGATGTTCGACGTAGCGCGCTCGATCACCGGACTACCGGAGGGCGTCCACACGCTCCGGATCGCGGCGCTCGCGACCGCTCGGCCCGCGGCCACGGGCGCGCTGGTCTCGATCGACCGCTTCTCGATCGTCCCGTAGCCCAGATCCGTCAGGCGCCCGAAGCCCCAGCGATGAGGTCCGCCGCGTCGTCCGGATCGAGGACCTCGGTGTTCACGACGAGGTCGTAGTGGGTCGGGAGCTCGCGTTCCACGTCGTAGAAGGTCTTGAGGTACGCCGCGCGGGCCTCGTCCGAGCGCTTGAGCTCCGCGGTCGCCTTCGCCTGGTCACCATCGCGAGCCTCCGCCAGCCGTCGCGTCCGGATCTCCACCGGCGCCGTGACCAGGACGCGCAGCAGGTCGTCCCGGCCCGCCAGCGCGAACGCCGCGGCGTGCGCGACGATCACCACGTCGCCCTGCGCCGCGGTCTCGTGGATCGTCTCGCGGATCAACGCGCGCCGGTCGCGGCTCTGGGCGAGCTCGGTGGCGTCGTCGGGGACCCACATCGGCCCGCCCGGCGTAGCGCCGGCGGCGCCGCTCTGGCCGAGGCCTTCGAGGACCCGCTGGATCACGCTCTTGCGCCGTTCGGTGTCGGCCATCGCCGCAGGGTCGACGCCCTGCTTCTCCGCGGCCCGGGTGATGATCTCCTCGTCGACATACAGGAAGCCAAGCCGCTCGGCGACGAGCGCTCCGATCCGCTCGCCCTCGGCGCCCGTTGCCCGCGAGATCGCGACGACCTTCGTTGCACGTTCCGCCATGTCCACCTCCCACGCCGTCGAGCGGCGCCGTGGCTCACCATCCTGATGTCCGGATACCGTAATGCCGATCGCGGGCGAGGGACGTCGAACGCTCGGCCGCGGCGCCGCTCCGGACGCCGCCGTGCTTACAGCCCTCGTGCCCGCCCCGCGAGAGGGCGCCCGCGCTCGCGGCGCCCCCTCGCGCTCCGGACGGAGGGTGGTTACCATCCGAGGGGAACCGGCGCGTCGAGGGCCGGCGTGACCCCGAGGAGGATGCGATGTCCAGGACCGTCAAGGCCGCCCTGCTGCAGACCGACTGGTCCGGCGACCAGGAGTCGATGATCGACAAGCACGAGGAGGCCGCTCGCGAGGCCTCCGCACAGGGCGCCGAGGTCATCTGCTTCCAGGAGCTGTTCTACGGGCCCTACTTCTGCCAGGTCCAGGACACCGAGTACTACAGCTACACCGAGCCGATCCCCGACGGTCCCACGACCAAGCGGTTCCAGAACGTCGCGAAAGAGCTCGGGATGGTGATGGTGCTCCCGATGTACGAGTTCGTACAGGCGGGGCAGTACTTCAACACCGCCGCCGTGATCGACGCGGACGGGACGTACCTCGGCAAGTACCGCAAGCAGCACATCCCGCAGGTGAAGGGGTTCTGGGAGAAGTTCTACTTCACGCCCGGCACCGAGGGGTACCCGGTGTTCGAGACCGCCGTCGGCAAGGTCGGCGTCTACATCTGCTACGACCGGCACTTCCCCGAGGGGTGGAGGATCCTCGGCCTGCACGGCGCCGAGATCGTGTTCAACCCGTCGGCCACGCACCGAGGGCTGAGCGAGTACATCTGGCGGCTCGAGCAGCCGGGCGCCGCCGTCGCGAACATGTACTACGTCGGCGCCATCAACCGCGTCGGCATCGAGCCGCTCGGCGAGAACGACTTCTACGGGCAGAGCTACTTCGTCGACCCCGAGGGGCAGTTCGTCGGCGAGGTCGGCGACGCCTACAAGCCGGAGCTGATCGTCCGCGAGCTCGACCTGGACAAGATCCGCGAGGTCCGCGACCGGTGGGCGTTCTACCGGGACCGCCGGCCCGACGCGTACGACCCGATCGTCGCCCGCTGAGCGACGCCCGAGAACCGGAGGCAGGGAGGGGCGCGATGGACATCGGTGTGGTGCTGCAGACCACCCCTCCGAGCGCCCGCGTGATCGACCTCGGCACCAAGGCGGAGACCTACGGGTTCACGCACGTGTGGACGTTCGACAGCCACATCCTGTGGGAGGAGCCGTTCCCGATCTACACGCAGATCCTCGCGAACACCCGCAAGGTGACCGTCGGCTCGATGGTCACGAACCCTGCCACCCGCGACTGGACGGTGACGGCGAGCGTGTTCGCCACGCTGAACGAGATGTTCGGGAACCGGACGGTGATCGGGATCGGGCGCGGTGACTCGGCGGTGCGGGTCATCAACGGCAGGCCGACGACCCTCGCGACGCTGCGCGAGAGCGTCGACGTGATCCGCGAGCTCGTGAACGGCCGGACCGCCGACTACCGAGGTTCGAAGATCCGGTTCCCGTGGGCGTCAAGGAGCCGTGCGGAGGTCTGGGTCGCGGGCTACGGGCCCAAGGCGCTCAAGCTGATCGGCGAGGTGGGTGACGGGTTCATCCTTCAGCTCGCCGACCCGCACATCACCGAGTGGACGATCGGGGCCGTCCGCACGGCGGCCGAGGAGGCCGGCCGCGATCCCGACGACGTCATGATCTGCGTAGCGGCGCCGGCCTACGTCACGGACGACGTGTCGCACGCGCGCGACCAGTGCCGTTGGTTCGGCGGCATGGTCGGCAACCACGTCGCCGACATCGTCGCGCGCTACGGCGAGACCTCCGCCGTACCGAAGGCGCTCACCGAGTACATCAAGGGCCGCGAGGGCTACGACTACAACGAGCACGGCCAGGCGGGCAACGTCCACACCGAGTTCGTGCCGGACGAGATCATCGACCGCTTCTGCATCCTCGGGCCGGTCGAGGAGCATGTGCGGCGCCTGGAGGAGCTGAAGGCGCTCGGCGTCCATCAGTTCGCCGTCTACCTGCAGCACGACGCGAAGGACGAGACCCTGCAGGCCTACGGCGAGAAGGTCATCCCGGCCATCGCCGACACGGTCCGCGCGAAGACTTGACGCGGTTCCGGCGGGTCTGGACGTTCGCGCTCGCGCTGATCCTGGTCGGCGCCGCGTGGGAGCTCTATAAGGTCATCGGTCCGGAGGACGGCGGGACCGTGTTCGGGTGGACGATCCTGCCCCGCGCGAACGATACGGCGATGCCGCACGTGTGGGACATGTTCTCGCGCTACGGGCAGCCCGAGAACGCGGCGTCCGACACGCCGATCCTGGTGGTCGTGCTGCAGGGAGCCTGGTTCACGTTCCGCATCGCGCTCGCCGGTCTCGCGCTCGGAACCGCGGTCGGGCTCGGGCTCGCGGTGCTCATGGCGCGGTACAAGGTGGTCGAACGGGGGCTCCTCCCGTACCTCGTCCTGTCACAGACCGTGCCGCTGATCGCGCTCGCGCCGCTGGTCGTGAGCTGGGGCGGCAAGCTCCACGTCGGCGCGTTCGAGTGGCCCAGGTGGCTCTCGGCAGCCGTGCTCGGCGCCTTCCTCGCCTTCTTCCCCGTCGCCGTCGGCACGCTGAAGGGGTTGACCTCGACCCCACCCGCGTCGCTCGAGCTCATGGACTCGTACGCGGCGTCCTGGCGCCAGACGCTGTTCAAGCTCAGGTTCCCGGCCGCGCTGCCGTACATCGTCCCCGCCCTCAAGCTGGCCGCGACCGCGTCGGTGGTCGGCGTCGTCGTGGCCGAGATCTCCACCGGTCTGGCCGGCGGCATCGGCAGGCTGATCATCGAGTACGCGAGGGAGGCGACGAGCGACCCCGCGAAGGTGTTCACGGCCGTGTTCGGCGCGGCCGCGCTCGGGCTGGTGTTGGCCGGGATCGTCGCGCTCGTCGACCTCGTGGGGATGCGCAACCGGCCGCGCGAGGCGACGGAGTGAGCGACGGGGCCGCCGACGGCCCGGCGAACGCGGTGGAGGTCCGAGGCCTGGCCAAGGTGTTCAACGCCGGACGCCCGGACGCCGTCGAGGCCCTCGTCGACATCGATCTGATCATCGCGCCCGGTGAGTTCGTCTCCCTGATCGGCCCGTCTGGATGCGGCAAGTCGACCCAGCTCCGCCTGATCGCCAACCTGACCGAACCCACGACGGGCGAGGTCCTGGTCAACGGCAAGCCGGCGCGGAGGGCGAGGCTCGATCAGGACTACGGCATGGCGTTCCAACAGGCGGGCCTGTTCGAGTGGCGGAGCGTGGCCAAGAACGTCGAGCTGCCCCTCGAGCTGAAGGGATGGGACCGGGCCAAGCGACGGCAGCGGGCGCTCGACATGCTCGAGCTGGTCAAGCTGCCGGAGTTCGCCGAGCACTTCCCGTGGCAGCTGTCCGGTGGCATGCAGCAACGGGTGGCGATCGCTCGGGCGCTCGCCGCCCACCCGCCCCTGCTGCTGATGGACGAGCCGTTCGGGGCGCTCGACGAGATGACGCGCGAGCACATGCAGACTGAGCTGCTGCGGATCTGCGGGGAGACCTCGACGACGGTGGTGTTCGTGACCCACTCGATCCCCGAGGCCGTGTTCCTGTCGACGCGGGTGGTCGTGATGTCGCCGCGTCCGGGGAGGATCACCGACGTGGTCGACGTGGAGCTCGGCCCGCGACGCAGCGTGGATACGCGCGAGACAGAAGCCTTCTTCACCAAGGTCACCGAGGTGCGGGAGGCGCTCCGAGGCATCCAGCCGGCCGGCATCGAGCCGGATATCGAGCAGGTGGTCGAGGAGCCGTGACCCGTTCGCGCCGCCGTCTGTTCGGCCTGATCTGGCCGCCGGTGGCGTTCGGCGTCGCGTTCCTCGCCATCTGGGAGACCGCGGTCAACGTCTTCGACTTCCAGCCGTACTTCCTGCCGGCGCCATCGGCGATCTGGGAAGCGTTCCAGTCGAACACGGCGCTGATCTGGGAGGCGACGAAGGTCTCGGGCCTGAACGCCCTGATCGGGCTCGTGCTCGGGACGGCGATCGGGGTCGGGATGGCGTTCCTGCTCGCGCGCTTCCGGCTGGCCGACGACCTGATGTCGCCCCTCGCCGTGGCGCTGAACGCCGTCCCGATCTTCGTGCTGGTCGCCGTGTTCAACAACATGTACCCGGTGACGAGCGAGGTGCCGCGCAGGTTGATGGTGACGCTGGTCGTCTACTTCATCGTCCTGATCAACGTCGCCCGAGGCCTGCGGGAGGTGGGCTCGGTGTACCTGGACCTGATGCGGTCGTACGCCGCGAGCGACGTCACGATCCTTCGCAAGGTCCGGGTGCCGCACGCCGTCCCCTACCTGTTCACCGCGCTCAAGATCGCCGCGCCGGCCTCGGTGATCACCGCGTTCGTCTCCGAGTACTTCGGCGGGCTGCAGAACGGGCTCGGCAGCCGGATCGTGAGCAACATCGCGCTGTCGAACAACGCGGAGGCCTGGGCGTACGTCCTCGGGGCGTGCCTGCTGGGGCTGGCGTTCTTCCTCACCGCCGCGGCGCTCGAGCGGGTGGCCACGCCCGGCGGCGTCGGCGCGCGGGAGCGCGATAGGGCATGATGTCGGGTCGCACGGAGGCTTCATCGGGGCATCGGCCCCGGGGGGAAGGGGGCCCACATGAGGGGGAAGCGGCTCAGGTTCTTCGCCGCAGGCGTGCTCGCGCTCTCGCTGGTCGCGGCGGCGTGCAGCAACGACGACGAGGGTGGCGGCGGCGGTTCGACCGCCGGCGGTGGGGCGGGCGGTGGCGGCAACTGCGCCAGCACGGACCAGGCGACGCTCCAGCTGCAATGGTTCATCCAGGCGCAGTTCGCCGGCTACTACGCGGCCCAGGACCAGGGGTTCTACGCCGACCAGTGCCTGGACGTGACGATCGTCGAGGGCGGCGTGGACATCGTCCCGCAGCAGCAGCTCGCGGACGGTGCGGTGGACTTCGCGCTCGCCTGGGTGCCCAAGGCGCTCGCGACGCGTGAGGCCGGCGCGAACATCGTCGACATCGCGCAGGTGTTCCAGCGGTCCGGCACGTTGCAGGTCTCGTTCGCGGATGCCGGCATCACGACGCCCGCGGACTTCTCCGGCAAGACGGTGGGGAACTGGGGATTCGGCAACGAGTACGAGATCTTCGCGGCGCTCGCGCAGGCGAACCTCGACCCGGCGAGCGACGTCACGCTGGTGCAACAGGACTTCGACATGTCCGGGCTGCTCTCGGGCGACATCGACGCGGCCGAGGCGATGATCTACAACGAGTACGCGCAGGTGCTCGAGACCGTGAACCCGGACACCGGCGAGCTGTACCAGCCGTCCGACCTGAACGTGATCTCCTATGAGGAGGACGGGGTCGGGATGCTCCAGGACGCGATCTGGGCGGACGGTGAACGGCTCGAATCCGACGACGCATACCGGGACATCGCCGTCCGGTTCGTCACGGCGTCGCTGCAAGGCTGGGCGTACTGCCGCGACAACGTGCAGGCGTGCACCGACCTCGTGGTGGCGCAGGGGTCCAAGCTCGGCGCCAGCCATCAGCTCTGGCAGATGAACGAGATCAACCAGCTGATCTGGCCGGCGCCCGACGGGGTGGGCGTCATCAACCAGGAGGCGTGGGACCGCACGGCCGAGATCGCGCAGAACACGCCCAACCTGGAGGGCACGACCGTCCTGACGGCACCTCCGGACGCCGGCGCCTACACGAACGACATCGTCGACGAGGCGCTCGCGAACCTGCAGGACCTCGGCGTGGACACGACCGGCGACTCCTACCAGCCGACCGAGGTCACGCTGAACGAGGGGGGCGCCTAGCACCCGTCGAGGGTGGGGCGGGACGGCGTTCGGCCGCCCCGTCCACCCTCCTCGGGCGTCATCGGCGGACGCCGACGGCGTACCGCCACCCCTATCATCCGAGCGATGGCGCCCCTGCTGCTGCTGAACGCCGAGGACGTCCGGAACCTCATCGACCTCCCGACGCTGTTCGGCGCGCTGGAGGACGCGCTCCGCGAACTGAGCGCCGGGAACGCCTCGGTCCCGCCGCGCACGGTCGCGCGGACCCCGGAGGGCTTCCTCGGCTCGATGCCGGGGTACCTGCCGGGGACGCTCGAGGCCAAGCTCGTCGCGGTCTTCCCCGGCAACCACGGGCGCGGCCTCCCCTCGCATCAGGCGCTGATCGCCATGTTCGACGAGGAGACCGGGGCGCCCCTGTGCTTGATGGATGGGACGGTCATCACCGCTGTCCGGACCGGCGCGACCGCCGCGGTGGCCGCGCGAGCGCTCGCGCGCGAGGGCGCGCGTTCGCTCGCGGTCCTCGGCGCCGGCGTGCAGGGGCGATCGCACCTGGACGCGTTCCCGCTGATGTTCGAGCTCGACGACATCCGCGTCGCGTCGCGCGACCCGCGCCACGCCGAGACGCTCGCCGGGTCGCACCCGAAGGCACGGGTGGTCGACTCGTTCGAGGAGGCCGTCCGGGGCGCCGACCTCGTGTGCTGCTGCACCGATGCGGACGAGCCGGTCCTGTCGCACGCCTGGCTCGCTCGGGGTGCGCACGTGAGCTCGGTCGGCGTCGGCGCCGAGGTGGACGAGGCCACGGTCCGCGCGTCGTCGATCTTCGTCGAGTGGCGCGGCGCGGCCGAGAACCCGCCTCCCACGGGCTCGGCCGAGCTCCAGGGGCTCGATGCGGCCTCGATCGCCGAGATCGGGGAGGTGCTCGCCGGCGCGCACCCCGGACGCCGTTCGGACGGTGAGCTGACGCTCTACAAGTCGACCGGCCACGCCGTGGAGGACGCGGCCGCGGCTCGACAGGTCTTCGATCGTGCCTCGGCCGAGGGCGTCGGCACGACGTTCGAGCTATGACGCAACCGGTCCACCACGAGCCGATCACGCTGGAGGAGATCGAGCAGGCCCGCGCTCGGATCGAGGGGGCGGCCCTCCGAACCCCCTTGGTGAGGTTCGCGATCGACGTCCCGGACACCGAGATCTACCTGAAGCTCGAGGTCCTGCAGCCAAGCGGTTCCTTCAAGATCCGCGGGGCGGGCTCGCTGATCGGGTCGCTGTCCGATGAGGAGCTCGCGAACGGCGTGTGGACCGCGAGCGCGGGCAACATGGCCCAGGCCGTCGCCTGGTTCGCGAGGCGCAGGGGTCTCCCGTGCACGGCCGTGATGCCCGACACGGCTCCAGAGGCGAAGATCTCTGCGGTCGAGCGCCTGGGCGGGGCCGTCGTCCCGGTGACGTTCGACGAGTGGTTGGAGGTGTTCACTTCCCGAACCTTCCCCGGCCTGGACGGCACGTTCGTGCACCCGTTCAGCGACCGGCGGGTGATGGCCGGCAACGGGACGATCGGCCTCGAGATCCTCGAGGACCTGCCCGAGCTCGACACCGTGGTGATGCCGTACGGGGGCGGCGGGCTGAGCTGCGGGGTGGCGTCGGCCATCCGGGCACTCGCACCGAAGACCTCGCTGGTCGCGGCCGAAGTGGCGAGCGCCGCACCCCTGGCACCCTCGCTCTCCGCCGGCGCCCCGGTCGAGGTCGTGTTCACGCCCACCTTCGTCGACGGGATCGGTGCGCCGAGGGTCTTCCCGGAGATGTTCGAGCTGGCGCGCACGCTGCTCGACGGGTCGCTCGTCGTCGAGCCCGACGCGGCCGCGGATGCCGTCCGCCTGCTGGCGACCCGGGCGCACGTGGTGGCAGAAGGTGCGGGGGCGGTCCCGGTCGCGGCCGCAACCGCCGGGCTCGCGGGTCCGGGCAGGGTCGTCGCGATCGTGTCGGGAGGAAGCATCGACGCCTCGAAGCTGGCGACGATCCTGGTCGGCGGCGGCTGACGCCGAGCCGCTACGCTGCGGCCGTGCGCGTCGACAACGAGTTCGAACCGCTCGAGACCGAACGCCTCAGGCTCCGCCGTTCGATGCCGGAGGATGCCGAGACGATCTCGGCGTACCGCAGCGAGCCGGACGTGAACCGGCAGCAGGGGTGGGACCGCACCGATCCCGCCGGCGTCCTGGCCGACATCGCCGAGATGAGCACGCGTGTGCCCGGGGAGCCCGGCGGCTGGGTGCAGTTCACGGTCGAGGAGCGGGAGGGCGGCAGGATCGTGGGCGACGTCGGGTTCGCGGTCGCCGACGGCGAACCGAACGTGATCAAGGTCGGATATACCATCTCGCCCGAGTTCCAGGGGCGCGGGTATGCGACCGAGGCCATCCGCGCGCTCGTGAACTATTCCTTCGACACGCTCGGCGCCGAGATCGTCCGCGCCCACGCCAGCGCGGTGAACGCCCCCTCGATCCGCGTCGCCGAGAAGGTCGGGATGCGGCTCGTCGAACGCGTCGAGTACCGCGAGGGCGACGAGGTCTGGCACGGTGTCCGGTACGAGGCCCGTCGCTGAGGCCCGAGCAGACGTCCCGAACGACCGTCAGGACTGGGCGTCGCGCGGCTTGAACTCGTCGCAGGTGTCGTCGTTGTGGATCACGCCGCGGACGTAGCGGCACCCGCCGATCGACAGGCGCGGGAACATGAACTTGCACTGCCCGCAGCGGAACTTCGGGTTCTCGGCCTTGCGGTAGTTCGCCTGTGTCTTCGAGAGCCCCTGGACGCTCGGCACGAGGTCCGCCTCCTCGGTCGCGGTCGACGGCGCGCTGGGCCGCGCCTTCGTCATCTTAGATCGTCCCTCGACGTGCGGGTTGCCGGAGCGGCTCGGTCGCGATTAGCTGGGGGAAAGGAGGAGGCGATGGCGACCAAACAGGCACGGGTGAGCTGGAAGGGCGACCTGGAGAACGGGACCGGCACGATCGAGCAGGTGGGCAGCGGGGCGTTCGGGCCGCTCGCGGTCTCGTGGCCGGCGCGCACCGGCGACGAGAGCGGGATGACCAGCCCCGAGGAGCTGATCGCGGCGGCCCACGCCTCGTGCTTCTCGATGGCGTTCTCGGCGCGACTCGCGAAGGCCGGGACGCCGCCGGACCGGCTCGAGGTCTCGGCCACGGTGACGTTCGTCCCGGGAACCGGGATCACGACGTCGGAGCTCGACGTGACGGGCGTGGTGCCCGGGATCTCGGAGGAGGACTTCATCGCGACGGCCGAGGACGCGAAGGAGAACTGCCCGGTGTCGAGCGCGTTCAAGGGGAACGTGCAGATGAGCGTGGCGGCGCGACTCGCATCGTAGGGCCCGCCCGCCGAGAACGTCCCGAGCGACGCTGCCGCCGCGGCGGCCGGAGGCCACTCGGGGAAACGGCGTTCTGACGAGCGTCGGGTTTACGTGGGGAGCGCGAGGATCTCGGCGGCGGTGAGCCCGCGACTGCCCGGCGACAACCGGAGCCCGATCATTCCGCGCGGTGCCTCGGACCACGCGCCGTCCTTGAGGATGTCGACGCTGATCGCGCCCTCGTCGGTCTCGTCGACGCGCAGCGTCTTGCCGAGCTCGGTTCGGAAGAAGTTCGTCGTCGCCTCGGGGTCTCGGGGCCGCATCACCCCGCCCGCCGTTCGGCGGTCGTGTCCGGTTGTTGCGTTTCGCGTGGAGGATCGAGCGGAGCCGCCGGTTGGACCGCGGCTCGCTCCGGAACGTCGACGTGGACCGGATCCGTGAGGGTGGTCATCGTGCCTCCTCGATCGGAGGGGCTGCTCACGGCCTCGACGCAAACGGTCCCTGTGGGTGGTGCCATCATCATCTCACGTCGGAGTGCGCGCTCGGACGAGGTTCGGGTTCCGGATCGTGCAAGCTCGCGGTCGTGTGCACGAGGGAAAGACGTACACTCCACGTAGACGCGACCCCCGTACCTGTAGGGAGAAGAGGACGCACGGGGATCGCCTCCCACCGATCCGGTCCCATCTCGCTGGCTCCAGCGAAGGCCTGATGCCCGAGCGACTCCGCTCGGATCTCGCTCACCGTTGGCCCTGGTTGGTCAGGGGCACACGAGCAAAGGAGAACACGCATGAAGCACGTTCGCATCGCTACGTATGAGATCAAGAAGGGCTCGTTCCAGGAGCTCGCCGACGTCGCACAGGACGGGATGCTGCGCGAGTTCCGGAACCAGCCCGGGTTCATCCGGTACGGCCTGGCCGACTCCGGCGACAAGACCTGCGTCTCGCTCAGCCTGTGGGAGACACGCAAGGACGCCGAAGCCGCGACCCGCATCTCCGAGACCTGGGACCGCGAGCACATCGCCGACCGGGTCCAGCTGAGGACGAATCAGGTCGGCGACCTCGCCTTCTACGAAGGCGTTCCCGCCAAGGTCTGATCGACCGTCCGGTCGTAGGACCGGCTCGCTCGTGGGATCCACGAGCGCGGCCGTGAGGAGGAGGGGGATCCGCCTCGGTGGGTCCCCTTCTTTCGTGAAGGTTTGAGTTCTTCCGGAAAGGCTGGGGCCTCGACCAGCACCACGGTCCGAGCGTTCGCGAGGGAGGGGTCATGACCGCGACCGAAGGGATCGTCGTCCTGCTCGGACGTGTGCTGTTCGCGGTGTTCTTCATCCGATCCGGGATCGCGCACGTGCGGAAGCACGACGCGATGACGGGCTACGCACGTTCCGCCGGATTCCCGTTCCCTGGGATCGGCGGCTGGCCGGCCGGTGTCTGGCTCCTGGCGGGCGCCGCGTCGATCGCGCTCGGCATCTGGGCCGACGTCGGGTCGCTCATGATCGCCCTGTTCCTCGTGCTGGCGGCCCTGTACTTCCACCGCTTCTGGACGGTGGACGACGAGGGTCAACGCCAGACGCAGGCGGGCAACTTCTACCGGAACGTCGCGCTGCTCGGCGCTTCGCTCGCGCTGTGGGGGTTCTTCGTCGCGGCGGGTGAGGCCGTTCGGTTCACGCTCACCGGCCCGGTGTTCTGAGCCTCGTCCTCCGACGAACGCGGGCTACACCGGAACGACGGCGTCCACTCCCGTGATGTCGGCCTTCTCGGCGGACGAGGGCGGGGTCGAACCCGAGCGCTCGACCGGCCGCCCCAGCCTCGCGGCCTCGAGATCTCTGCGGCTGTTCCAGTGAGGGAGCACGTCCGCGAACGATGGGGCGTCGGCCAGGGCCAGGTCGCTCGCGGCCTGGGCTCGGCGATGCACCACGACGGCCACGAAGACGACCAGTGCCGCGACGGCGAGGGAGATCCAGACGAACGTGCCGGACAGCGCGATCGCCGATTGGATGAGCGCGAGTCCGGCGATGAGGGCGATCGCGATCGTCACGACGTTGGCCACGATGGACTTCGGCCAGTGGACCATGGCTGCCTCCTCGGTCTCAGGGAACCGGGAAAGGCAAGGTCGCGAGGATCCTCGCGCGTGCGCCCCGTCTTGGGCGGTTCCACCAGTGGTGGAACCACCAGCTTAGCACTTGAGGCGTCGGGCACCGGTCCGTGTGCGTCCATCGGGCGGTCGTCCCATTGCCTGTTCGGACAACGAGGCGTAGGGTAGGGTGCGCGGACCTCAGATCCCCGGCCCGCGGGCGCCCGCCGACCGGGCGCATCGGAGCCCAGAGACTCGCTCCCAGGCCGGAGGACGTCGTCCTCCAGGAAGGGAGCCGCGGTGCTGGTTCCCACGGAAGCCTTCTCCGTTCGCGTCGAGTCGTCCAACGGCGCCGCACACCTGCGCCTGTCCGGGCGCTTCGACCTGGCGGCGGTCTCGTCGCTCGATGACCTGATCGGCCAGACGCAGCGGCTCGACGTCGTCATGGATCTCGGCGACGTCACGTTCATGGACAGCGCCGCGTGGCTCGCGGTGATGGACTTCGAGCATCGGGCGCACGACTGGGGCAAGGAGCTCCGGCTCGTCAATACCCCCGCCCCCGTTCGCAGGATCTTCGAGCTCACGGCGACCGACCACCTGATGGCGGACACGGACCTGCCACCGAACGGCCGGGGTGCCCGACCGACCACCGTGACGAGGTGAACGGAGGTGAAGATGGCTCGGACCACGAACCCACCTGCGTTCGAAGGCCTTCGCGCCGACGCCGAGCGCATCGTCCAGCGGGGGAGCGACCTCCCCGCGTTCCAGACGCGCACGTGCGGGCACTGCGGACGCCAGACGACGTTCGCGCTGCAGGATCGGGCGGGCTGGTACGCCTGCCTCGCGTGCGGCAGGTACGCGTAGGGCTCGCGACCGAGGAACCTCGACGCTTCCGAGCCTCGAGGTGACCGACGTCGAGGTCGTCGCACCGCCGGAGGACGGCGATCTCGGCATGAGCGCGCCCAAACGCAAGCGTCCGGTCTGGCGCGTCGTGCAGATCCTGATCGCGATCGCGGTCGTCGCGATCAGCTTCCTCTACGCGATCCCCAAGATCGCGAACTACTCCGAGGTCTGGACCGAGATCAGGGACATGACGTGGCTCGAACTCCTGTTCCTGTTCGCGGCGACGGCACTGAACCTCGTCACCTACTGGTGGGCGAACATGGTGTCGATCCCGAACCTCGGCCTGTGGCAGGCCGCGGTCAACAACCAGACGTCGACGACGGTCGCGAACACGATGCCGGGCGGCGGCTACGTCTCGATCGCCGTCAGCTACGAGATGTACCGCGCCTGGGGCTTCTCCAAGACGGACGTCGGCCTCTCGGTCGCCGTGACCTCCGTGCTGAACATCTTCGCGAAGCTCGCACTGCCGGCGATCGCGCTGCTCCTGATCATCGTGACCCACCGCGCGAGCGGGTCGTTGATCGGGGCCTCGATCGTCGGGATCCTCATCCTGATCGGGGCGGTGGTGCTGTTCGGGCTCCTGATGTGGAAGAAACGGTTCGCGAGGGCGATCGGGTCCGGCCTCGGGCGGGCGGCGACGTGGGTCGCGCGCCGGTTCCGCCGATCGCGCACGTTCGACTGGGGCGAGGCGGCGGTGCGGTTCCGGCGGAACACGATCGACTTCCTCGTCGAACGCTGGTTCTGGCTGACGGGCACCACGATCATCAGCCACCTCTCGCTGTACCTCGTGCTGCTGCTCGCGCTTCGGTTCGTGGGCGTGTCGGACGCCGAGGTCAACTGGGCACAGGTGCTGGGCGTGTTCGCGTTCGCTCGGTTGCTCACCGCGGTGCCGATCACGCCGGGCGGACTCGGGATCGTCGAGATCGCGTACATCGGCGGGCTGATCCTCGCCGGCCGGGGTCATGCGGACGTACCGACCGACGTCTTCCACGCCCAGGTGACGGCGGCCGTGCTGGTCTTCCGAGCGCTCACCTACGGGATCCAGATCCCGCTCGGAGCGATCACCTACCTGATCTGGCGAACGAACACGAGCTGGCGCAAGCCGGCGCCGATCGCGGTCCCAGTGCCCTGACCTCCGCCGGTCAGGGGTCCGTCTTGAGCGTCTCTGCGAGGAACGCCGTTGCCACCTCGGGCAGGCGCAGGCGCGCGAGCGACAGGTAGTGCCCGTCGACAACGTCGCGAACGGAAATCCAGGCGTTCCGCAACATCGCGTCCGTCGCCGGGTACCCGGGGTGCGTCGACAGACCTGAGAGCACCTGGATGTGCCGCTTGGTCGCGCGCGCGATTCGCACCGTCTCGGCGACGAACGCTCGATAGCGGTCGGGATCACGTTGGAGCGTCTGCGCCTGCGTCTCGATCAGCTCGGCGTTCGCGGCGGCTACCTCGACGATGCCCGAGCGCAGGTACGCCGACTCGCGCGCCTCCCCGTCCTTCGGCGCGAGCGGGCTTCCCGGGACCGAGACGAGGTTCGGGTGGGGCGTGATCAGGACGGTGTATCCCTTCGAGCGCGCGAGCCTGCCGAAGGTCTCGATCGACGCGTGCGGGTCGAGCCGTTCGTCCAGCGGTGTGGCGTCCCAGTGCTCCGGGTCGTACATCGCGACCTGGAGGTCGTCCTGGATCGTATCGTTCGCGACGTCCTCGGCGAACCGCGCGGAGCTGGCCCAGGAGCGACCGGTCGTCGCTCCCGGCCAGCCGCCCAGCGCGATCGCATCGCGGGACCCGAAGATCCGAGCGGCGACGTCCGGATCGATTTCCGCGATCGCCCGGATCGTGCCCGCGGCCGTGACCCAGCGCCGTCTCATATCAGGCGATCGGGCGGGGACCGGTGGCGCCGGGGTCGAGCCACTCGAGCTCGAACAGGCGCTCGTACCGCACGACGATGTCGCCCGCCACCCACAGATCCGAGGTCCAGTCCGATCCGTGGCCCGACTCCAGCGCCGTGAAGCGCCACCGAGTGGCGTCGAACGTGCCGACCGGCGTCCCGACGCGCTCGTCGCCCACGAGCTCGTAGCGCTGGCGGACGCGGCTCGGCTCGAGCGTGACCGGTTCGAGGTAGACGACGTCGATCTCGGCCGTGCCCGCGAGGCGGTGCGTCGTGATCGCGTTCGTCGTGGGCGTGAAGTAGTCGAGATGGACGTCGGGGCCGTACGGGATCTCGATCGGCCCGCGGTCTCGGAAGCCCTTCAGGGCGTGGCCGTGCGGCGCGGGCTCGAGCAGCAGGTGGTGCTCCCCGGTGTCGATCCGGATGCGGGCGAGGCGCCAGGCGGCGTCCACCGCGAAGTCCAGCGTCTCGGCGTGCGGTGTCGGGTCCGAGGTCTGGACCTGGCTGAACGAGCGCCAGCCCATCGGGCCGGGAGCGCACCGGAACTCCTCGGTCCCGACCGGCTCTCCCTCCTCCAGCACCGTGTAGCGACCGAACGGCATCGGCCCAGCGTATCGGCGCGGTTCGGTGTCCGGTGCGTGCCGGGAGGCCCACGCGTATCGTTGGCTCGTGCAGGGGGCAGCCGCGAGCGATCGGCAGGGTGGCGTCGAGACCGCGCACGGCGCGGCAGGGATCCGGGTGCTGGTGTCGTTCGCCGTGGGCGTCGCAGCCTTCGGCGTCGCCATGCTCGCGACGCCGTGGCAGGCGGCCGGCCTGATCGGATGGAGCGTCGCGGCGACGGTCTTCAACGCCTGGATCTGGCTCACGGTGGCCGGGATGGACGGCACGGCCACGGCGAAGCACGCGGCGATCGAGGACCTCTCGCGCCCTACCGCCGACCTGATCCTGATCCTCGCGAGCGTGGCGAGCCTGGTCGGGGTGGGCCTCTCGCTCCTCGAGGCGTCGGACACCGAGGGCCTGGCAAAAGCCATGATCGTCGGGATCGCCTCGGTGAGCGTGATCCTGTCCTGGGCGACCGTGCACACCGTGTTCACGCTGCGTTACGCGAGGCTGTACTACGCCGCAGGAGGGGGGATCGACTTCAACGGGGACCGGGCTCCCACCTACACCGACTTCGCGTACCTCGCGTTCACGATCGGGATGACCTACCAGGTCTCGGACACGTCGATCGCATCGAAGGCGATCCGGCGAACGGCCCTGCGCCACGCCTACATGTCATACCTGTTCGGGACCGTCGTCGTCGCGATGACGATCAACGTCGTGGCCGGGCTGTTCAACCGGTAGCCGTACGCGCGGGTCGCGGCGACTCGCTCACATCGGGCTGACGAGCTGGAAGTAGTTGTCGTCGGGGTCGGCGAACGTGGCGACAGACATCTCGGGCGCCTCGGGCGCGTCACCGACGTCGGGGGCGTACGGCTCCTGGATGACCATCGCGCCGGCCGTCTTGAGGCGTTCGAAGTCGCCCTTCACGTCGGCGGTCTCGATGTTCCAGATGACCCGACCCGGATGAGCGTTCTTGCCCTTGACCTCGGTGTGCTGGGAGACGGTGAACCCGCCGGTGCCGAGCTGCCACCACGTGTATCCGCCCTCGCTGCCGGCCGGAGCCCCGAAGAGCTTCGTGTAATACGCCACCAGCGGGGCGGGATCCTCGCTCCCGATCAGGACGCTGTTGAGGTTCATGCGGCCTCCTTCCTCCTCTAGGACACCTGCCCCTGTTGGCAGGCTATCCCCGTTCGGTCGGTCTCGAGAACCTATACGGAGCAGGTCGACGGAACTCATCGGCGAGACCGTCAGGCGGTGCGTCCGTCGGGATAGGTCTACCCACCGGGCCGGGCGCCGAACGGGGCACGCCCGCTACCAGGGGACGCCGGCGGCCGACGCGAGGAACGCCATCAGCGGCGAGATCCGTTCGCAGTCCCGCACGAAGGTCGCCATGAACGTGTTCGAGGTGACCTGCTTGTCCGTGAGCCGGACCGACCCAGTGAAGCTCTTGCGCTTGATGTCCTCGATCATCGGGTGATCCTCGTCGAACCCGCGAGGCGGCCGCTTCAGCGTCTCCTCCGAGTGGTCGAGCTTGCCTCGGGCCTTCGTCCACGCCGAGGGCTCGTCGGCGATCCGCTGCCGGATCGCCTGGAGGACCTCGGGCTCCGGCATCCACATCCCGCCGGCGACGAAGCACTCGCCGGGCTCGAGGTGCAGGTAGTAGCCGGGCCCGTGGACGCCCTTGCCGCCGAGCTGGAAGTGCGCGCCCGCGTGGGTCTTGTACGGGCTCTTGTCCTTGGAGAAGCGGACGTCGCGATGGATCCGAAACAGCGAACCGCCGGACGGCCGCGGGTCCGCGACGAGGTTGGGGCTGATCGTGCGCAGTTCGGGGCCGACGTCCGAGATGAAGTCGAGGAACGGCTGTCGGAGCGATCGCTCGTAGCGGTCCTTGTGCTCGTTGAACCAGGTCCTGTCGTTGTGACGCTTCAGATCGCGAAGGAACGCCAGCGCATCGTCGTCGAAGTACCTCATCCGAGCCTCCTTCAGCCTCCGTGGTCCGGGGATCCATGGGCAACCTATCGAGCGAGCATGCCGGGCGTCCCGTGGGACCGGGGAGGACGGATCCGAGGGAGTGCCCGAGACTCCGTTGACTTCCGGCGCGGTACCGGCCTAAGGTCGAGCTTCGAACGTCCCCATGGCCGGGGTTTCGCGTGCGAGGGAATCTGTTCGGTGTGACTTGCGCACTCCGTACGTCAAGCACGACCCCTGAGCGGCGTGGTGTCTGCGACTCCGTGGGAGACCCGGCGTGGTGACGTCCCGCCGCCTTGAGCGACCGGCGCCCAGCGTCGAATGCCCACGCTGCGGATCGGCGCTGGTCGTTCCCGCGCTGCCCGGCGGTCCGTCGGAGTACGTGCTCCAGCTCCGGAGCGGCAGCGCTCCGACGGGCGGGAGCGGCCCGATGGACGAATGGCTTTGCCGGTCGTGCGGTCTGCGTTGGCCGGACGATCGATCCCCGGCCGCGGTCGCCCTGGCGGCGGCCGCTCCCGAACCCGTTCCGCCGGCGATCTCCGGCGAGCAGATCGAGCCGGTCGATCTCCCGGAGATCCGGGGTTCGAGTGGCGTGACGTCTGCCGGCGTCGCCTCCGCACTTCGGCAGGCGAGGGAGGCGCGAGGACTCACCCTGTCGGATGCCGCAAGCGCAACCCGGATCTGGGATCGGTACCTGCAGGCGCTCGAAGCCAACGCCTCGCTCGAGGAGTTCCCCGCCCCGATCTACGCCCGGTCCTTCCTGCGTGCGTACGCGGAGTTCCTGGGGCTCGAGGCCGACCTCATGGTGAACCGGTTCGACGAAGACCATCCGGCAGGGGAGGATCCGATCCTCCAGCCGCTTCCCGATCCCCGACCGCGGCGACGGGCCGTCGTCAACGGGCTCGTGTTCGTCTCCATCCTGGCCCTGCTGGCGATGGCGGTCGCGCAACTCGACGGTGGACGCGACCAAGGACCGGCGCCATCGGTTCGGGCCGCGTCGACGGATGCGTCTGTTGGCCGGTCCTCCTTGACGCGGCCGCCGCCCCCTCCGCCGAACGAAGGCATCAGGGCGGTCTTACAGCTGCAGGATCGCTGCTGGGTGGTGGCCATCGCCGATGGAACGACCCTGGAGCAGGGGAGGACTCTGGAACCCGGCGACCGGCTCGTGTTCCGCGCCGACCGGATCCTGGAGCTGGAGCTGGGGAGCGCGGGAGCCGTCGAGCTGGAGGTGAACGGCGAGCCTGTTCGTACGGGCAGCCTCGGCGAGGTCGTCCGCCTCGAGCTCCGCTGGAAGGATGGCGAGGTCGACACCACCCTCGTCTGACGGGTTGCGGTGAGAGGGACGGCGACGGCGTGTTGACCGTCGCTGCCATCGGTCATGATGCTCCTTCGATCTCGACCAGCCCGAGCAGGACATCTCATGTCGACCACCGACGAACGGACCTTCGGGGGACAGACGTTCGTCGCCCCGCTCCTCCGCGTGCTCGTCCGCGCGCCCGATCCGGCGGCGCTCGTGCGGTGGCGCGGGTTCGGGTGGCTCGCCGAACCCGACCCCGCGATCGCCGCCGAACAGCACGAGGCCCTCTGCGAGCTCCTCCTCGGCGCCGGCGCCGAGGTCTTCACCGCCCGGAGCGACGTGGCCGAAGATCCCGACGCCGTCTACGTGTTCGACCCGGTGATCGTGTCCGACCGCGGCGCGCTGCTGCTGCGACCGGGCAAGGGGGGCCGTCGCGGCGAGCCGGCGGCGATGGCCGAGGACCTTCGGGCGCTCGGCGTGCCGGTCGCGTTCGAGATGCGGGAGCCGGCGACCGCCGAGGGCGGCGACACGATGTGGCTCGACGAACGCACGCTCCTGGTCGGTCGCAGCTACCGGACCAACGACGCCGGCATCGACGCGCTCCGCGAAGCGCTGCCCGGTGCCGAGGTGCTCGCGTTCGACCTGCCACGCGTCCGGGGGCCCGACGCATGCCTCCACCTGCTCTCGCTGCTCTCGCCGCTCGACGACGACCTCGTGGTCGCGTACCCGCCGCTGATGCCGATCCGTCTGCTCGAGCTGCTCGCCGAACGGGCGATCGCGATCGTCGAGGTGCCCGAGGACGAGTTCGCCTCGATGGGGCCGAACGTCCTCGCGCTCGCGCCGCGCGTCGCGGTGGCCGTCGACGGCAACCCCCAGACGCGTCGGCGGATGGAGGCGGCGGGCGTCGACGTCTCGGTGTTCGAGGGCTCCGAGATCGCGCACAAGGGCGAGGGCGGACCGACCTGCCTCACCCGCCCGCTGCTCCGCGGGTGACGCGAACCGCCAGATCCCAATCAGATGGCGCCCGCTTCGACGTCGCTGCGCCCCAACGTAGACTCCCGGTCCGTGGAGGTCCGCAAGACGGTCACGGTGCTGTTCGCGGACATCTCCGGCTCGACCTCGCTGGGCGAACGGCTCGACCCCGAGTCACTGCGCGACATCATGTCCCGTTACTTCGACGAGATGCGCAGGGCGATCGAGCAACACGGCGGGACCGTCGAGAAGTTCATCGGCGACGCCGTGATGGCCGTCTTCGGCGTCCCGACGGTCCACGAGGACGACGCGCTCCGCGCCGTTCGCGCCGCGTCGCAGATGCGCGAGATCCTGGCCACGCTGAACGCCGAGCTCGAGCGGGACTTCGGCGCCCGCCTCCAGGTCAGGATCGGGATCAACACGGGCGAGGTCGTCGCCGGAGATCCCTCCGCCGGCGAGGCGTTCGTGACCGGGGACACGGTGAACGTGGCCGCGCGGTTCGAGCAGACCGCCGAGCCGGGCGAGATCGTATTCGGGCAGGAGACGCACCGTCTGGTCCGCGATGCAGTTCAGGTCGAGCCCGTCGACCCCCTCGAGCTCAAGGGGAAGTCCGATCGGGTGCCCGCGTTCCGGCTCGTCGACGTGTCGCCCGGCGCTCCCGCGCTCGCGCGGCGGCTGGACTCGCCCCTCGTGGGGCGCGAGGCGGAGCTCGGCCGTCTGCAGCGGGCGTTCGAGGAGGCGGTGGCCGAACGCGCGTGCCGCATGGCCACCGTCCAGGGCGACGCCGGACTGGGCAAGTCCCGCCTGGCGACCGAGCTCGTCTCGCGCGTCGGCGACCGGGCGCGGGTCCTGCGGGCTCGCTGCCTGCCGTACGGGGAGGGGATCACGTTCTGGCCGGTCGCCGAGATGGTCAAGGAGGCGGCGGCGATCGAGGAGAGCGATGCGCCGGATTCGGCCCGCTCCAAGCTGCATGCGCTGGTCGCGAACGCGGAGGACGGCGCGGAGGTGGCCGTCCGCGTCTCGGCGGCGATCGGGCTCGGCGAGGACGGCGCTGGCGGTGACATCCAGGAGACGTTCTGGGCGGTGCGCCGCCTGCTCGAGATCGTGGCGGCGGAGCGGCCGGTCGTCGTCCTGTTCGAGGACATCCACTGGGCCGAGCCGACCTTCCTCGACCTGGTGCAGTACGTCACGAGGTTCAGCGCCGAGCACCCTCTGCTCCTCGTGTGCACGGCCCGCCCCGACCTGCGCGAGAGCCGTCCGGACTGGAGCGCCGTCGGCGAGACGATCGTCCTCGAGCCACTCACCGACGATCAGAGCGCCCACCTGATCGGGAACCTGCTGGGCAAGGTCGGGCTGCCCGCCGACGTCGAGACCAGGATCACCGACGCGGCCGAGGGCAACCCGCTGTTCGTCGAGGAGATGCTCCGCAAGCTGATCGATGACCGGCTGCTCGAACGCGACAACGGCCATTGGTCGGCACACGGCGACCTGTCGGAGGTTGCCGTCCCCGGCACGATCAGCGCGCTGCTCACGGCGCGGCTCGATCAGCTCGAGCACGAGGAGCGCGCCGTGATCCAGCGGGCCTCGGTCGTGGGCAAGGTCTTCTGGTGGGGCGCGGTGACCGAGCTCTCGCCCGAGGACGACCGCCCGCGGGTCGGCTCGCACCTGCAGACGCTCCTGCGCAAGGAGCTCGTGCACCCGGATCGGTCCGGGTTCGCGGGTGAGGACGCTTTCCGGTTCAGCCACATCCTCGTCCGCGATGCGGCTTACGGGTCGATGCCGAAGCGTTCGCGTGCGGACCTGCATCAGCGCTTCGCCGGCTGGCTCGAACGAAAGGCCGGCGACCGGATCGCCGAGTTCGAGGAGATCGTCGGCTATCACCTCGAACACGCGTACCGCTACCGGGCCGAGCTCGGACCGGTCGACGAGCCGGCGCGAGCCGTGGCCGAGGCGGCGGCCGAGCGGCTGGCCGCTGCCGGGCGTCGGGCTCTCGCGCACTGGGACGTCTCCGCCGCAGTGAACCTGCTCTCGCGCGCGGTCGAGCTGCTCACCGCCGACGACCCGGCTCGGGTCGCGCTCTTGCCGGACCTCGGGCTGGTGCTCGCGCAGTCGGACATCCCGCGGGCGGAGGCTGTGCTGACGGAGGCCATCGAGAGCGCCCGTTCGGCCGGCGACCCCCTGCTGGAGGCGCGCGCCGGGGTACGGCGGGTGTTCGTCCGCCTGCTGCACGACCCGAACGTCGTCCAACTCGAGGCGCTCGCCGAGGTCGAGGGCTTCCTGGCGCTGTTCCAGGGGTGGAACGACGACCTCGGCCAGGCCGAGGCGAACAGCCTGATCGGCATGATCCGGTTCTGGCAGGGACGAGCGGCCGAGAGCGAGCGGGACTTCGAGCGAGCCCTCGAGCATGCGCGGCTCGCCGGCGATCGCCGTCAGGAGGGCGAGATCCTCCGCCGGCTGGCGCTGGCGATCGATCAGGGTCCGACCTCCGCCGACGAAGGCATCCGCCGATTGAGCGCCGTCCTGGAGGAGAGCCAGGGCGACCGGAGGGTCGAGATCGGCGTGACCCGGGCAAGGGCCGGGCTCGAGGCGATGCGCGGGCGTTTCGCCGCTGCCCACGAGCTCATCGCCCACGGGAAGGCGGTGGCCCGCGAGCTGGGTGACCAGGTCGCCCTGGCCGCGGTGTTCCGCGATGCCGGGTTCGTCGAGATGCTCGCGGGCGACCCGGCGGCCGCGGAGGCGGAGTACCGCCATGGGTTCGAGATCCTCGAACGGATCGGGGACAGCGGTCATCTCGCGAGCGCCGCCCCGGACCTCGGCGACGCGATCTACGCGCAGGAGCGCTACGAGGATGCCGACGCCCTGGCCGAGCTGACCGAGCGGATCACCATCGAGGGCGACAGGGATGCCCAGGTCCGGGGCACCCAGCTGCGGGCGAAGGTGTTGGCCCGGCGCGGGAGGTTCGACGAAGCCACGGCCGTCGCGGAGGATGCCGCGCGCATCGCGGCGGGGACCGACTACCTCGAGCTGCACGCCCACGCGCTCGTGAGCCTGGCCGAGGTGCTCCTGCTCGCGGGTCGACCCGAGGAGGCCGCGTCGTCGCTCAGGGAGGCGATCGAACTCCTGCGGCAGAAGGGGAACGTCGTCGAGCAGGCTCGGGCACAGGTCCTGCTCGAGGAGCTCGGGTCCTGATCGCATCCCGGACCGAGATCGGCCTTGACGTACAAGTGAGTGACTGCTAACTTCCTAGCCATGACGTCGACCGCCTCGAAGACCAGGTTCACCGCCGAGGAGCGCCGCGAGGAGATCCTCCGCGCCGCGATGGACGAGTTCGCGCACGGTGGCCTCGACGGCACGCCGACCGGGGCGATCGCCAAGCGGGTCGGGATCTCGCAGCCCTACCTGTTCCGCCTGTTCCGGACGAAGAAGGACCTGTTCCTCGCGGTCGTCGAGCGCTGCTTCGAGACCACGCTCGACACCTTCCGAACGGCGGCCGAGGGTCACGCGGGCAAGGACGCCCTGCACTCGATGGGGCGAGCGTACGCGGGGCTCCTGAAGGATCGGACCCGGCTCCTGCTGCAGCTGCAGGCGTACGTGGCGTGCGACGACCCCGATGTTCGAACGATCGTCCGCGACGGCTTCGGGCGTCTGGCGACGTTCGTCGCCGAGGCCTCGGGCGCACCCGCGGCGGACGTCCGTCGCTTCTTCGAGACCGGGATGCTGATGAACGTCGTCGCCGCGATGGAGCTCGACCGCGTTCGGCAGCCGTGGGCGCGCGACCTGATGGTTCCGATGGAGGACAAGCGATGAGCCTCGGCCGAACCAACAGCGCCCTCTCTTTTTCGTCCTCGAAGGTAGTGATCGTTCACTAGTCACCGAGCGGAAGGAGGATCCGCGATGACCACGACCCAGATCCGGCCGGTGGACCCGGCCCTCGAGGAGGCCGGCCCGAACGCGCGGCGCTGGCAGATCCTCGCCGTCCTCTGCGTCTCGCTGTTCGTGATCGTGATGGACAACACGATCGTGAACGTCGCCCTGCCCACGCTCGCGCGCGAGCTGGACGCGGGCACGAGCAGCCTGCAGTGGATCGTCGACGCCTACACGCTCGTGTTCGCCGGCCTGCTGCTCGCGGCCGGCGGTCTCGGCGACCGGTTCGGACGCAAGGGCGCGCTGCTCGTGGGTCTGGCGCTGTTCGGCGCGTTCTCCGCGGCCGGTGCCTTCGCCTCGAGCACCGGGCAGCTGATCTCGGCCCGGGCGGTCATGGGCGTGGGCGCCGCGTTGATCTTCCCGACCACGCTGGCGATCGTCGTCAACGTCTTCACCGAGCCGCGCGAGCGCGCGGCCGCGATCGGGATCTGGACCGCGATCGCGGGGGTGGGCGTGGCACTCGGACCGATCTCGGGCGGATGGCTGCTCGAGCACTTCTCATGGGGCTCGGTCTTCCTCGTGAACGTTCCGGTCACGGTCGCCGGGATCGTCGGGACCCTCGTGCTGGTCCCGCGTTCGCGCGATCCGCGCGCGCCACGGCTCGACCTGCCCGGCCTCGGGCTCTCGATCGCCGGCGTGACGCTGCTGGTGTGGTCGCTGATCGAGGCGCCGAGCCACGGCTGGACCTCGGCGACGACGGTCGGCGGGATCGCCGGGGCGGTCGCGCTCCTGTCGGTGTTCGCGTGGTGGGAGCTGCACACCCCGGCGCCGCTGCTCGACGTGCACCTGTTCCGAGACATGCGGTTCACCGCGGCAAGCCTCGCGATCACGCTCGGCTTCTTCGCCCTGTTCGGGTTCATCTTCCTGGTGACCCAGTACCTGCAGCTCGTGAAGGGGTACTCGGCGCTGCAGGCGGGTGTGCGGACGCTCCCGTTCGCGCTCGCGATGGTGGTGGCGGCCGTGACCTCGCCGAAGGTGGTGCAGCGTGTCGGGACCAAGCTTGTGGTGGCGACCGGGCTCGCCCTGATGGCGGGCGGGTTCGCGATCGCCTCGACGAACGACGCCTCGACGCCCTACTCGGTCATCGCGAGCGCGATGATCCTGATGGGGTTCGGACTCGGGTCCGCGGCGGCCCCTGCCACCGAGTCGATCCTGGCCTCGCTGCCTCGTGAGAAAGCGGGCGTGGGTTCGGCGGTGAACGACACGACGCGTGAGATCGGCGGCACGCTGGGGGTCGCGGTGCTCGGCAGCATCATGGCCTCGGTCTACGGCGGACGGGTCCTCGACGCGCTCTCGGGCAACCCGTTGCCCGCGGGCCTGCGGACCGCGGCGGGCGACTCGCTCGCCGCGGCGCTCCAGATCGCCGGCGGGGTGGGCGGTGCCGCGGGGCGGGGCATCGCGCTCGCCGCGCAGGACGCGTTCGTCCACGCCTTCCAGATCGGGTCGGTCGTGACGGGCGCCGTGGCGCTCGCCGGCGCCGCGCTCGCGCTCCTGTTCCTGCCGTCCCGTTCGCGGGAGGAGGAGCCGATCGCGATCGCGCTCGAGCGCGAGCCGTTCCGGCCGATGCTCGAGCCCGTCGTCGAGCGGGTCGAGAGCTGAGCGCGATGCGACTCGTCGAACGCAGGATCCTGGTCACCGGTGGGAGCTCGGGGATCGGGCTCGCGCTTGCCCGGGCACTCGCGCCCGAGAACACGGTCGTGATCGCGGGCAGGGACGAGCGGAAGCTCGAGGAGGCGCGAGCGAGCACCTCGGGCCTCCGGGCTCTTCGGTTGGACGTCACGTCGGAAGACGATGCGCGTCGCGCGATCGGGTGGGTCCAGGAGCAGCTCGACGGGCTTGACCTGCTCGTCAACAGCGCCGGCGTGTTCCGGAGCGGGGTGTTCGACGAGCCGGGAGCCGAGCGGGCCGCGCAGGCGGACGTCGAGATCAATCTGCTCGGATCGGTGCGGATGACGAGGCTGGCATTGCCGCTGCTCCGCCGTTCGGATGACGGCGCCGTGGTGTTTCTGGCTTCGGCACTCGCGCTCGTCTCGGCTCCACGGATGGCCGTCTACGCGGCCACGAAGGCGGCGGTCCACTCGCTCGCCCGCTCCCTGCGCGCGGAGCTCGACGGCGAGGTCAAGGTCTTCGACGTCCTGCCGCCGTGGGTCGAGAGCGAGCTCTCGCAAGGGGTCGCGGGAGCGAAGATCACGCCGGATCGCGTCGCCGCCGAGATCGTCGCCGGGTTGCGCAAGGACCGTTTCGAGATCCGCGTCGGCCGCATCAAGCAGCTCGCGGTGATCGGCCGGATCAGCCCGAAGCTCGCGGACTCGATCGCGGCGCGGGCAACCGGTTGAAGCCGGATCCCGGGGTTGCGCCCATGCGGACGCAGGACGGAGCATCGTGTCCAAGGGCGGAAGCCGAGTTCGCAAGACCAGGCGTCGTGGGGTGGACCCGCTGAGGGCGTTCGAGAACACCGTGACGATCCGTCGGGCGTCCGACGACGTCTTCGCGTACCTTGCGGACTTCGAGAACGTCCCGAGGTGGAACCACGCGATCGGGTCGACGACGAAGACCTCGGCGGGACCGGTCGGGGTGGGGAGCGCCTATCGGCAGATCCGCTTGCAACCGAACAGGAGCGAGGAGGGTTTCGTGGTGACCGTGTTCGAACCGGGAACCCGGATCGCGGTCGAGGGCGAGATCGGGCCCTTCCATGCCCGCCTCGACTACCGGCTCGAACCGATCGAGGGAGGGACGAGGCTCGTGAACGGTGTCGAGCTCGAACCGGCCTCGGCCGTAGGGAAGCTCCTGGCTCCGCTCGCAGGTTCCCGGGTCAAGGCCGCCGTCGCCGAGAACCTCGACACGCTGAGGCGGATCCTCGAGTCGGATCGGCGTTCGTCCGGATGACCAGTGGGACCCCCGGCGGGTCGAGCCCGAGCCTCCGGAACCACGGCGACGACCGCCACGTGCGAAGCGACACAACCCGATCGCCCTCCGGGCGGCCCGACGAGCTCGCACTTGTGGAGCTCGCGGCCAGGGCCGGCATCTCCCCCGAGGAGGTCGAGCGCCTCATCGGGTACGGGATCCTGGTCCCACGTGAAGGGCCCCGGCCCTTCCGAGCGGCCGACGTCCTGAAGGTGCGGGTCGCGCGCGCGTGCGAGGCGGGAGGCCTGCCGATGGAGGGCATGGCCGAGGCCATCCGAGCGGGGCTCCTCTCGTTCGCGTTCGTCGAGAGCTGGCCCTTCGAGCCGGAGGGCTCCCCCCGCCTCCAGACCCATCTCGAGCTCGCCGAGGAGGCTCGTCTCCCATTCGAGTCCCTGCAGAGGCTCGTGGAGGTCTTCGGGTTCGCCAGACCCGAGCCGAAGGACGTCGTCGTCGAGGCCGAGCGTCCGATCGCGCTGCTCGCGGGGCGCCTTGCCGAGCTCGAGATCGTCGACGAGGCGACCCTGGCGCGGCTCGGGCACGTCTATGCGGAGGCGTTCCGACGGATCGCCCTGGCCGAGACGGAGGTCTACCACTCCGGGGTGGAGGTGCCGCTCCTCCGCTCCGGCCTGGGTGAGAGCAGGACCATGGAGCTCGCGTCGAGCCTGAGCCCGGCGCTGACCGGCATGCTCGATGACGCGGTCATGGCCGCGTACCGACGGCAGCAGGAGGTCACCTGGACCGAGCACCAGATCGAGCACGTCGAGCAGGCGCTGGAGGACGCGGGCGTCTCGCTGCCGGCGGCGCCGCCGACGGCGATGTGCTTCGTCGACCTCTCGGGCTACACGCGCCTCACCGAAGAGCGCGGTGACGAGGAGGCGGCGGCGCTCGCGGGCCGGCTCTCCGACATCGTCCAGCAGGGCTCGCGTCGGCAGGGAGGTGAAGCGGTGAAGTGGGTCGGCGACGGCGTCATGTTCCGCTTCCGGGATCCGAGCGGCGCCGTGGTGTCGGCCCTCGACATGGTGGAGGAGATCCCGGCCGCGGGCCTGCCGCCCGCTCACGTGGGGGTCGCCGCGGGCCCGGTGATCCGTCAAGGAGGGGACTACTACGGGCGAACGGTGAACCTCGCCTCCCGGATCTCCGATCGCGCCGCGGCCGGACAGGTCCTGGTGAGCCAGCCGGTCGTGGAGCTGGCCTCGGTGCCGGGCGTGACCTTCGTAGGGATCGGGCCGATCGAGTTGAAGGGCCTGAAGGGTCCCGTCGACCTGTTCGAAGCCCGCCGCGCCTGAGGTCGCGACCCGGCGAACCGACCGCCGGTCGCGGTCAGATCTCCCGGATGTCGGTTCGCTCCGCGAGCGACGTCGCCCTCGCGGCGTCGAGCGCTCCTGCGCCGGGGAGCTCGGCGTTGGCCGCCGCCGCGCCGAGCGCGAGGCGCGACGCATCCGGCCACGCCTCGCCGCGGTCGAGCGCGACGACCAGACCCGCGAGGAACGCGTCGCCGCTGCCGACGGGGTAGCGGCCTCGCTCGTAGAGCACGCCCTCGTAGGTGGTGCCGTCGGGTGCGGCCACCGACACTCCGTCCGCGCCGCGGGTGACGACGGCGGCGTGGCCCTCGCCGCCGGCGAGCTCCCGGATCTTCGCGCAGGCGGCCACCGCGTCGCGGCCGCCTGCGGGCTCGCCGAGCAGGTCCGTCGCCTCCGCGGCGTTCACCTTCACGACCTCAGGACCGGCTTCGAGGGCGAGCCGGAGGGCTTCACCCTCGGCGTCGAGCGCCACCTGCATGCCCGTCGCACGCGCCTCGGCGACCAGGTCGCGGTACCCGTGCTCGGCGAGCCCTCGCGGCATGGATCCCGAGATCGTGAGCCAGCCACCCGGTCGGAACAGCCGGCTCGCGGCGTCGACGAGCTCGGTCCATGCGGTCTGGGGCGCCACCGGACCGTGTTCGTAGAACTCGGTGAGGTCGCCCCGCTCGCGATCGGCGACCGACAGGGACGAACGGCTCTCCCCGTGGGTCCAGACGTACGCGCCGTCGATCCCCTCGGCCTGCAGGGCCTCCTCGAGCCATCTCCCCGCATGTCCACGCAGGATCGCCGCGACCCGCACGTCGCCGCCCAGTCGGTGCGCGGCACGCGCCACGTTCAGGCCCTTGCCGCCGGCGACCTGCACGAAGCCGACCGGCCGATGGATCGCGCCGGCGATCAGCCGCTCGACCTCGAACAGCTTGTCGATCGACGGGTTCGCCGCCACGCAGACGATCACGCGGGCAACGGTACCCGTCGCGGTCGACGGTGCGCTGGACGGCTGCCAGACTCGCGATCGTGGCGAAGGTCACGATCATCGGCGCAGGCAGCGTCGAGTTCACGAGGGGGATCCTCGCGGATCTGTGCGCGTACGAGGAGCTGCACGGATCGCTCGAGATCGCCCTCCACGACATCGACGCAGAACGTCTCGCGTACGCGCTCCAGGCGGCCGATCAGATCGTGGGGCGCTCGAAGGCGGGGTACGACGTCTCGGCGCACGGGTCGCGGGCGTCCGCGTTCGACGGCGCCGACTACCTGATCAACGAGATCCAGGTGGGGGGCTACCCAGCGACGCGGACAGACTTCGATGTCCCGAAGACGTTCGGGCTGCGCCAGACGATCGGCGACACGATCGGCATCGGCGGGATCATGCGCGGGCTCCGGACGATCCCCGTGATGATCGAGATGGCCGACGAGATGGTCGAACGATGCCCCGACGGCCTCCTGCTCAACTACACGAACCCTATGGCGATGGTGCCCTGGGGCATCTGGAGCGGCTCGCGCCTGCCCGCGTCCAACGTGGTCGGCGTCTGCCACAGCGTACGCGACACGCACGCGTTCCTCGCTCGGACGGTCGGCGTCCCGGAGCGGCGCGTCGAGTTCCGAACGGCGGGGTTCAACCACCAGTGCTTCGTCTACGTGTTCCGCGATCGCGAGTCCGGCGAGGACCTGTACCCGCGCCTGCGGGCGATCGTCGAGGCCGACCCCGAGGGGCTCGGGCGGCGCGTCCGCGTCGAGCTCTTCAAGCGGTTCGGCTTCTTCCCGACGGAGTCCTCCGAGCACAGCGCCGAGTACGTGCCGTGGTTCCTGCCGCACGACCAGGAGGTCGAGCGGTACCGGGTCGAGGTCGACGAGTACCTGCGTCGCTCCGAGGAGAACCTCGCGGAGTGGGAAGGGGTCAAGCGCGCGCTCGACGCCGGCGAGGAGCTCGCGGTCGAACGCAACGACGAGCTCGCGAGCCAGTTCGTCCGGGCGCTCGAGACCGGGGCCGAGACCGAGCTCTACGGGAACGTCCGCAACGACGGATCGATCGAGGGTCTCCCCGACGACGCGTGCATCGAGGTGCCGGTGCGGGTCGGTCGCGACGGCGTCGAGCCGTCGCGGTTCGGCGCGATCCCACCTGCGTGCCTGGCGCTCAACCGGACGTTCCTGAACGTCGTCGACCTCACGGTCCGCGCGGTCGTCGAGGGCTCGCGCCAGCTCGTCTATCAGGCCGCGCTCGTCGACCCGAACACGGCCGCCACCCTCACGGTCGAGGCGATCGTCGAGATGGTGGACGAGCTGATCGACGCGCACGGGGAGCTGATCCCCGAACCGATCCGCCGCGGCTAGGTTCCCGCGCCGGTCGCGACGGTCACCGCGACGCCGGCCTCCGTGAGCCCGCGGATCGTCGCCGCCGGGGCGCCCTCGTCCGTGATCAGCTCGTCGACCGCGTCCAGCGGGCAGATCTGCGCGAACGCGACCCGTCCGAGCTTGGAGCTGTCGGCCACGACGACGACGAGGCGAGCGCGCTCGATCATCGTCCGGTTCGTGTGGGCCTCGATCTCGTGGTGCGTCGTGAGCCCCGCCTCGAGCGAGATGCCGTCGACGCCGACGAACGCCATGTCGAGGTTGAGGCGTTCGAGCGCCTGCTCGGCGACCGGCCCTACAAGCTCGTAGGACTCGGGCCGCGCGGTCCCGCCCGTGACGACGAGCTTCAGGTCGGCGCGGATCGCGAGCTCGCCGGCGATGTTCAGCGCGTTCGTGACGACGGTGATCCCTCGGCGGTCCAGGATCGCCCGCGCCACCTCCGTCGTCGTCGTCCCCCCGGTCAGGCCCACCACCGCGCCGTCCGCCACGCGCGTCGCGGCCTCCGCGGCGATCCGCTGCTTCTCCGCCTGGTGCCGCGCGGCCTTGTACCGCAGGGGGAGCTCGTACAGGACGTCGTGCGCGACCGCGCCCCCGTGGGTCCGCGAGAGCATCCGCTGCTCCTCCAGCAGCTGGAGATCGCGACGGACCGTTGCAGCCGAGACGCCGAGCCGCTGGACCAGCGCGGTCACGTCGACCGTGCCGTCGTTCGCGAGCGACCTCCAGGACCGCCGCCACTCGTTCGGCCTGCCGCATCGGGCGCGAGCATACCGCTCCCGTGCGCGGTTCCGGCCGAACCGCGCTTGACCGGATGCTCGTTCGTGATCTAGTTTGGTCTGGAATGAGCGCGATCGCGCAGGAGATCGTGAGCCAGCCGGCATGCTGGTCGCGCGCGGCCGAGCTCGCCGCCCCCCTCGCGGACGAGCTCGGGGCGCCGGGGCGGCGGGTCGCGGTCGCCGGGTGCGGCACCTCCCTGTACGTGGCTCGCGCGTTCGCGGCGCTCCGTGAGGCGAGCGGCAAGGGGGAGACGGACGCCTTCCCCGCCTCCGAGTTCCCGAGCGCCCGCTGCTACGACCGCGTGGTGGCGATCAGCCGGAGCGGCACGACCACCGAGGTCGTCCAGCTCCTCGAGCGCCTCGGCCACGTGCCCCGAACGGTCGTCACCGCGGATGCCTCCTCGCCGGTGACGTCGCTCGCCGAGAGGACGATCGCCCTGGACTTCGCCGACGAGCGCTCGGTCGTGCAGACGCGGTTCGCCACGTCGGCGTTGGCGCTGTTCCGTGCGCACCTCGGACAGGATCTCCGTCGAGCGATCGCCGACGGCGAACGCGCCCTGACCCAGCCGCTCGAACCGGAGCCGACCGGTTTCGACCACGCGGTCTTCCTCGGGCACGGCTGGACCGTAGGGATCGCGGAGGAGGCCGCCCTCAAGCTCCGCGAGGCGACCCAGACGTACAGCGAGGCGTACCCCGCCATGGAATACCGACACGGACCCATCAGCCTCGCCGGCGAGCGATCGCTCGTGTGGATCCTCGGCTCGCCGGATCCGACCGTGGCCGACGACGTGCGGGCGACCGGCGCCACCGTACGGGTGGCCTCGCTCGACCCGATGGCCGAGCTCGTCCTCGTGCACCGGACGGCGATCGCGCTCGCCGAGGCCAAGGGACTCGACCCCGATCATCCCGTGCACCTGACGCGCTCGGTGGTGCTGCCGACGTGACGCGTTCCCGAACACACTGGAGGTGCTCCTCGTGACACGACGACTGTTGGTGCTCCTCGCCGCGCTGGGCCTGCTTGCCGGCGCCTGTACGAGCGGCGGCGACGACAACGAGAGCTCGGCGAGCGGTGAGACCCCGTCCGGTCCCGTCACGCTCACGATGTGGCACGGCTACACGGAAGTCGAGGCCGCCTGGTTCAACGCCGCGATCGAGCAGTGGAACTCGGAGAACCCCGACATCCAGATCGAGCCGCTGTTCGTGAACAACGACAAGGCGCTGCAGAAGCTGACGGTCGCGCTCCAGGGTGGCGAGCCGCCGGACATCACCTATCAATACGGTTCGTCCCTGCCTCAGGTGGCGGCCGCACCGGGCCTGGTCGACCTCACCACCTGGACCCAGCAGCCCGACGTGGGCTGGGAGGACTTCATCCCCGGGGCCCGGGATGCGGCGACGTTCGAGGGGAAGATCCTGGGGATCCCCGCCCTCATCGACAACCTGGCCATCGTCTACAACAAGACGCTGTTCGACGAGGCCGGGCTCGAGTACCCGAACGCCGACTGGACGTGGGACGACCTCCGGTCCGCGGCGAAGGCGCTCACCGATCCGGCCCAGAAGGTGTTCGGGTTCTCCTATCCGATGGACGCCTCTGAGGACTCCGTCTGGCACTACGACCCGCTCCTGTGGCAGAACGGGGGCTCGATCCTGACCGACGACGACACGCAGGCGGCGTTCAACTCGCCGGAGGGCCTCGAGGCGCTCGACGTCCTGCGTGGGATGGCCGTCGACGACGGGTCGGTCTTCCTCGATCTGCAGAACTCGCCGTACACGGGACTGTTCAACAGCGGCAAGATCGCGATGCTCGAAACCGGCCCCTGGGACCTGGCGAGCTTCCCCGACGTCGACTACGGCGTCGAGATCCTGCCTGGGTTCAACGGGGATCATCAGACGATCGCCGGACCCGACATGTGGACGGTGTTCGACAACGGCGGCGGGCGGGCGCAGGCGGCGCTCGAGTTCCTCCAGTGGCTGACCGATCCCGAGCAGATCAAGCAGGAGGACCTCGCGACCGGGCATCTGCCGATCCGTCTCTCGGTCGCGCAGGATGCGTCCTTCATCGGGGACTTCGCGAAGACGATCCCTGGGGTCGACGTCTTCGCGGCGAACCTGGCGAACGTCGAGCAGGCGCGGCCCGTGCTCGCCGCCTATCCGCAGATCTCCGAGGCGATGGGTCTCGCGATCGTGTCGGCGCTGCTGGGCGAGAAGGACTCGAAGACGGCGCTCGACGAGGCGGCCGCGCAGGCGAACGATGCGCTCGCGCTCGCCGGGTAGGCTGCGACAGGTCGGACCGGAGGCGACGCCAGAGGTCACGGAGGACGGGTGGATCGGTTTCGGCGGTTCCTGGTCTCGGATCACGCCGCCGGCTGGGCCTTCATCCTGCCCTCGGTGATCCTGATCGCCGTCTTCGGGATCATCCCGATCGTCTGGGGCCTGATCCTCTCGTTCCAGAAGGCGGGCCTGATCTCGCCGGAGCGCGAGTGGGTGGGGTTCAGCAACTACGCGAAGATCGCGAGTGACCCGAAGGCGCGGCAGGCGGCCGTCAACACGATCTACTACACGGTGTTGTTCGTGCCGACGTCGATCTTCGCCTCGCTGTTCATCGCGCACGCGCTGAACCGCAAGATCGCGTTCGTGCGCTTCTACCGGCTCGCGGTGTTCATCCCGGTCGTCACGTCCACGATCGCCACGGGGATCATGTTCCTGTGGCTGTTCGACCGGAACTACGGGCTGGCCAACTGGCTGCTCGGCAAGTTCGGGGTCGGGCCGTTCGGCTTCTTCGAGGAGCCGAGCCAGGCCATGATCGCGCTGGTCCTCATGACCGTGTGGGGATGGCTGGGGTTCGACACGATCATCTATCTCGCGGCGTTGCAGGGCGTCCCCCAGGAGGTGCTCGAGGCGGCGGCGATCGACGGTTCGAGCCGGTGGAGCACGTTCTGGCGCGTCACCTGGCCGATGCTCGGCCCGGCGACGCTGCTGCTCGTCGTGTGGTCGACGATCAGCGCGCTCCAGCTGTTCGACGAGGTCTTCTTCGTGACCCATGGTGGGCCGCTCGGCCGGACGTCGGTCGTCGTGTTCTACGTCTATCGCCTGGCGTTCGAACAGGGTCTCGGGACCCTGTCGCTCGCGGGGTACGCCGCCGCGATCGCGTACGTGCTGTTCCTCGTCATCCTGGTGCTCACGCTCGCCCAGTTCTGGCTGGGTCGTCGGGTCGTCCACTACTCCTCATGAGCGCCGTCACCGAGGCACCCGTGGTCGCAACCCGGCCCGATCCGCGGTCGCTCCGCGGCGAGACCGGGATGGTCGAGCGCCCACGCCGCCGCTTCATCCCGTTCGATCCGTGGCACCTGTTCCTCGTCCCGCTCGCCGCCGTGATGCTGCTGCCGCTCGTATGGATGGTGGTGACCTCGCTCGAGACCGAGGCTCAGACGTTCCACTTCCCGCCGATCCTGTGGCCGGGCACGCTGCGGTTCGGCAACTACGCGGAGGTGCTCCGCCAGTCGGCGTTCGGGAGGTGGTTCTGGAACACCACCGTCGTGACCGTCGCCGTCGTGGCCAGCAACCTCGTCCTGTGCACGCTCGCGGCGTACGCGTTCGCCCGGGTCCGGTTCCTCGGGCGCGCGTTCGTCTACTTCCTGATCCTGGCGACGCTGATGGTGCCGCTGCAGGTCGTGCTGATCCCCACGTTCCTGATCGTGAAGGACCTCGGGCTGCTCGACCGTCTCGGCGCGCTCGTCGTGCCGAACCTGGTCAACGTCTTCGGCATCTTCCTGCTCACGCAGTTCTTCCGCACGCTCCCGATCGACCTCGAGGAGGCGGCGCGGATCGACGGCGCGTCCCGGGTGTCGATCCTGCTGCGGATCGTCGTCCCGCTCTCGCTGCCGGCGCTCGCCACGCTCGCGGTGATCCAGTTCCTGTGGACCTGGAACGACTTCCTGTGGCCGCTGGTCACGATCTTGACGAACCAGGACGCGTTCACGCTGCAGCTCGGGCTCGCGACCTTCCAGGGAGCCCACAACACCCAGTGGCACCTGGTCGCGGCCGCGAACATCATGTCGATGGTGCCGATGATCGTGCTGTTCCTGCTCGCGCAGCGGTACTTCGTGCGCGGTATCGCCACCCAGGGACTGAAGGGATAGCGGGATGGCCCGGGTCGCGTTCGAGGGGGTCACCAAGGTCTACCCGGGGCCGGTCGTCGCGGTGGACGACCTCACGCTCGAGGTCGCCGACGGCGAGTTCCTGATCCTGGTCGGGCCGTCGGGGTGCGGGAAGTCGACGGCGCTGCGGATGGTGGCCGGGCTCGAGCGGATCAGCGAGGGCACGATCGCGATCGGCGAGCGGGTCGTCAACGACGTGCCGCCGAAGGACCGCGACATCGCGATGGTGTTCCAGAACTACGCGCTGTACCCACACATGACGGTGGAGAAGAACCTCGGGTTCGGCCTCCGGCGCCGTCGGATGCCCCGGGACGACGTCCGCCAACGGGTCGGTGACATCAGCGAGATGCTCGGACTGGACGACCTGCTCCGCCGCCGCCCCGGGCAGCTCTCGGGCGGCCAGCGTCAGCGCGTGGCGATGGGCCGCGCCCTCGTGCGCGAGCCCGTGGTGTTCCTGCTCGACGAGCCGCTGTCGAACCTCGACGCCAAGCTCCGGGTCCGGATGCGCGCGGAGCTGAAGCGGCTGCACGAGCAGATCGGGATCACGACGATCTACGTGACCCACGACCAGGTCGAGGCGATCACGCTCGGGGAGCGGATCGCGGTGCTCTCCGAGGGCGTCCTGCAGCAGGTCGGCCCGCCGCAGGACGTGTACGACCATCCCGCGAACGTGTTCGTGGCCGGGTTCATCGGGTCGCCGCCGATGAATCTGTTGAAGGGCAGGGCGTCGCACGGGCGCGTCACCGTCGGCGACGTCGAGCTCGGGTACCCGCGGGCGCCCGACGGCGAGGTCCTCGTCGGGATCCGGCCCGAGGGTCTGCGCCCCGTGGGGGAGGCTTCCGCCGGCTCGGTCTTCGAGGTCTGCGTCGACGTGGTCGAGCCGCTCGGCGACGAGGTGCTCGTGCACGGTTCGGTGGCGGCACCCGACGGCGTCGTGGCGACCGAGGCCGAGGAGGGGATCCTAGCGGCCGAGACCGAGCGCGGCCGCGCGAACGTGATCGTCCGGCTCCCGCCGGAGGACCGCCCCGGCACCGGTTCGCTGCTCCGCGTGACACCCGCGCCGAACGCGGTGCGCCTGTTCGACCCGGCGAGCGGCCGGGCCATCCCGGACGCGTGACCGGCGAGCGGCGGACCATCGCGGCGCTCTCGGCCGTGAGCATCGGGCTCCTCGGCGTGACCGCGTGGGCGCTGGCCACGCGGAGCGCCGGAACGGCTTCCTCGAACGAGGCCCCCGTCTCCTGGGTGGCGACCGACGGCGACGACGCGGGGAAAGGGACCCGGGACGATCCTTGGGCCACGCTCCAGCACGCGGCGGACGCCGCGCGTCCGGGCGCCACGGTGTACGTGCGCGCGGGCGTGTACGCGCAGCGTGTCGACCTCCGAGTCTCGGGGGCGCCCGGACGGCCGATCACGTTCGCGGCGGCACCCGGTGAACGGGTCGTGCTCGACGGTTCGTCGCTCGAGGTTCCCGCGGGGCAGAACGCCATGATCGCGATCGACTCCCAGCGCTTCGTCACGATCCGCGGCTTCGAGATCACGGGGTACCGGAGCGACGTGTCCGGGCACGTGCCCATCGGGATCCTGGTGACGGGCGCCGCCGACCACATCCGGCTCGTCGGCAACGTCGTTCGCGACATGGGGACGACCTTCGAGGGTCGCAACGGCGGGGACGCACATGGGATCGCCGTGTTCGGCACTGCCGGCGACCATCCGATCGAGGAGGTCGAGATCGTGGACAACGAGCTCGCGAACCTCACCCTGGGTTCGTCCGAGGCGCTGGTCGTGAACGGCAACGTGAAGGACTTCCGCATCGAAGGCAACAAGGTGCACGACACGAACAACATCGGGATCGATGTGATCGGCTTCGAGGGCACCGCGCCCGATCCCACCATCGATCAGGCGCGCGACGGGATCGTGCGCGGCAACGTGGTGTGGAACGTCGACAGCTACGGGAACCCCGCCTACGGCAACGACCGGAGCGCCGACGGCATCTACGTCGATGGCGGCCGTGACATCCTGGTCGAGGGCAACACGATCCACGACGTGAACATCGGGATCGAGCTCGCCAGCGAACACGCGGGTCGTTCCACCCGGAACATCACGGCACGCAACAACCTGGTCTACGACTCGACGGCGATCGGGATCGCGATCGGCGGCTACGACCGCCGCAGGGGGAGCACCGAGGACTGCGTCATCATCAACAACACCGTCGTGAACACCGACGGCGTCGAGCTGCTCGTGCAGTTCGACACGCGGAACAACGTGATCGCGAACAACGTCATCGTCGCAGGTGCACGGCACGTCTTCGTCGAGAACGACTACCGCGAGAACGCCGGCAACGTCCTGGATCACAACCTCTATTCCTCCGCCGACGGGAGTTCCGCGGGCACGTGGCAGTGGAGGGGCGTCGGGTACGGCGGATTCGATCGATGGCGCGCGCGGTCGGGGAACGATCGCCACTCGATCTTCGCGGATCCCGGCTTCGAGGACGCGGCGGCGCACGATTTCTCACTCCGAGCCGGCTCGCCCGCCGTCGACGCCGGGGCGTTCCTGGCCACGTCGGGCTCGACCGACCTCACAGGGAAGCCTCGGGGGCAGGCCGGGGGGATCGACCTGGGAGCGTTCGAGCAGACGGCGCCGCCGCCCTCACCCACTCCATCGATCGCGGGGCCCGTCAGCTACGCGGGTGACCTCGCGTGGCTGCAATCGAGCAACGGGTGGGGGCCGCCCGAGGTCGATCGGAGCAACGGGGAGCGCGCACCCGACGATGGAGGGCCGATCCGGATCGGGGCATCGGCGTTCGACCACGGGATCGGGGCGCACGCACCCTCGCGGATCGTCGTGGACCTGGAGGGCCGGTGTTCGCTCTTCCTCGCGGACGTCGGCCTCGACGAGGAGGTGGGCGATCGAGGGTCGGTGGTGTTCGAGGTGTGGGGCGACGGCGAACGTCTCGCCGTGAGCGGCATCGTGCGCGGGCCGCAGGCCGCCGTTCCGATCGCGGCCGGCCTCCAGGGCATTGGGCGGATGAGCCTGGTCGTGACCCCCGGTGGAGACGGGAATGCCTTCGATCACGCCGATTGGGGGGATTCGAGACTCGCCTGCTCGGGCTGAGCTCGGTCCTGCGTGCTATCGCCCCGCGTCGCCCCGCGAAAGCAACGTCAGGACCTCGTCCATCGTCGGCTGGGCGTCCACCCCGCCCACGGCCCGCGTCGAGAGCGCGCCGCACGCGTTCGCGATCGCGAGCGACCGCTCGAGCGGGTCGCCGGCGAGCATCGAGGCCAGGTACCCGGCGTCGAACGCGTCCCCGGCGCCGGTCGTGTCGAGCGCGTCGATCGTCGGAGCGGCGGCGCGGACGAGCCGTTCGCCGTGGGCCGCGAGGGCGCCGCCGGCACCGGCCTTCGCCACGACGACGCCGGCGCGTTCTGCGAGCGCGAGGACGGCGTCGTCGAGCTCCTCGATGCCCGCGATGCGCGTGGCCTCGGTCGCGTTCGGTAGGAAGACGTCGATGTGGCCGAGCAGGTCGCGCAGGCCACCGTCCCACCGTCCGGACGGGTCCCAGTTGGGGTCGACCGAGGTGGTGGCTCCCCCCGCCCGAACGCGCCCGAACAGCGCGGGGAGCTCGGGCGCGAGGCTCTTCTGCAGGAAGTAGGAGCTCACGTGCACGTGCCGAGCGGGTCCGACACGCGCGGGGTCGATCAGGTCGGTCCGCAGGTCCGCGATCGTCCCCGCATGTGTGAGGATCGCGCGGTCGTTGGGGCGGGCGAGCACCACGGTCACCCCGGTCGGCCGGGCCGCGTCGACGACGAGTCCGCCGATGTCCACCCGGCTGCGTTCGAGCTCGTCGCGAAGGAAGCGACCGAATGGGTCGTCGCCGACGACGCCGCAGAACCCGACGCGGAGCCCCAGACGGGCCGCGGCGGTCGCGACGATCGCGCCCGAACCGCCGACGGTGAGACGCGCCGCGTCCACGAGCCGCTCCGCCTGACCGAACGCGGGCTCGACGTCGCCGGTCAGCACGAGGTCGGGGTTCGCGTCGCCGAGGACGAGGAGATCGAACGGGTCGGACACGCCCGGACGATACCGGAGGGAGACCGTCAACCACGCTGGGCGTGAGGTGGCGAGCCCGCCCCTCGTTGCTTCCGCAGACCGACGCCGAAGAGCCAGCCACCGAAGAACACCAGGACCGCGGGGATCACCATCGCCCTGGTCGATGCCCGGATCTGATCCTTGATCCAGGCCACGGGATCGTAGTCGCAGCCTTCCTTCAGGCGGCAGAACTCGACGATCTGCAGCTGCCACCGGCCGTCCGGGCCCGCTTCCTTGTAGACGAACCGCTGGGATCGGTCCACGTTGGGGAACCGCTCGACGTAGGGGAGCTGCGGTTGGATCGAGATGGCACCGTGGGTCACCGACACGACATCGTTCGGCGGATCGGTCGGCCTCCACGTCGTCCACGTGCCATCCGGCCGCGTGTAGCAGATCGGATCCCGATCGGAGGCGTGGAGTGCGAAGGGGTCGTCGGCGTCGATCAGGGGGAGCAAGGTGGCGAACGCGGACAGGTCGTCGACCGGGCAGTCGAGGGTGGTGGGCAGATCGCGGCGGTCCGCCAGGACGGTCTCGACGCTGCTCACGCGACGGATCGTGAACGTAGCCTTCGGATCTGGTTCAGGGTTCGCGGGACCCCCGGCCTCGACATCGGCCAGGAGCGTGCGGAGCCACGGCTCGAGGAGATCCGCGATCGCCTCGTGCCCTTCGGGCTTGGGGTGGAACGTCCCGTGAACCCAGTTCTTCGGGTTGATCCGACCGACGAAGTCGCCTTCCGTGGGGTGCAGGTTGACGAAGTTCGTCGCCGCGTCGTCCGGTCCGGCCCCCGGATCGCAGATCTTCTTGTCCTCGAAGGCGAACAGCCCCTGCTCGAAGAAGTTGATGCCGACCAGCTCGGCCGAACGCCGGATCCGATCATCGAGGACCGTGATGAACTCGACCAGGAAGTCGTGTTCGCTCGGCCGCAGGGCCGACCATCCACATCCCCGCTCGGTCAAGAGCAAGGGGTATGGGACCGCGACGATCGGCACGTCCGGTCCGACCGCGTCCCTGATCGCCTGGAAGGCCGCCGAGATGTCCGGGCCGATGTGCGCGACGTTGACGAGCAGGCTATCTCGCAGCTCGGCGCAGGAACCGGGAAGCACGCAGGCGATCCCGATCTTGCCGAACCGAGCGTCGTTGCCCCCGATGGTGACCAGGACCGCGGCGATCCGCGTGAAGTCCCCGTCGAGGTTGTCGAGCTGGGGACGCTCGCCGACGACCTCGTCGGGCGACTCGTGGCCCATCTGCCCCGTCTCGTCGATATCGGCCGTCGTCGCGCCCGAGCACGCGAAGAAGTCGAGTCCCATGTGGAGCCGTTCGGCGACGAGGTACGGGTACGCCGTCGAGCTCCGACGGCACTGGTTCCGGAACTTGCCGACGACGTTGGTGCCGGGGAGGAAGGCGGTCGCGCCCTCACCGGATGCGTACGAGTCGCCGAGCGCGAGGATCCGGCTGCTCGCATTCGGGTTCGGGTCGAGGGGACTCGGGTCGGTCCGGTCGGCCGAGACCCACACGACGACGAAGCCGGCCACGATGACGACCACGAGCAGCTCCGCCCGCCAGCTGAAGGAGAGGGCCAGGAGCACGAGGAGACCCGCGAGCACGAGATGAGCCACGTTGGGTTCGACGGTGGGCCAGAGGGCGACCCCGACGGATCCGACCGCGATCGCGATCCCGACCGCCCACCCACGCCCGAACGGGCGGAGCCCCTGACGGCTCCAGCCGATCGTGAGCGGCAGCAGCCCGAAGAACAGGAGCAGCAGGCCGAGCATCAGGGCCGTGAGCGCGAAGCCTCTTGCCCCCAGGACGACGAGGATCAGACCGGGCACGGCGACGGCGCACCCGATGATCGTCCAGCGCTTCGGATCGCCCCGATCGCAGAGCGGCTCGATCCCGAACCGGTAGAGCGCGAGCCCGACGAACAGCACCGCGACGAGGGGCGCCCGCGGGAGGTGCGGGCCGAGCGCGAACGCGATGCCAGAGGCGACCGTGAGTCCGATCCCGAGCAGGACGAAGCGGAGCGACGTCCCCGAGGCCTTCTGCCCCGTCCCGTCCTGCTTCCCACCCGCCTGCTTGATCAACGCGGCCCGCACGGGGAGCCAACCGACGGCCGCAGCCGCCACCCCGACCCCGACGATCCAGGCCGACCGCTCGAACGACCACGCGATGAGGGCGAGACCGCCGAGCACCAGCGCGGTGCCGATGATGTAGCACGCCAGCCGGTGATACTCGGCGAGGGGAACGACGCACGTGTTGAGGAGGATGAGGCCACCGGTGGTGAGGACCACCCCGATCGCTCCGATGATGGGAGCCGAGGTCGTGACCGCGAGGCTGATGACGACGACGCCGGCGAGGATCAGCGCGGCCGCGAGGAGCCACGTCGAGAGCGGTTGGAGATGTTCCTCGACGCCCGCCGCCCGGGTCTCCATGTCTGCGGGGGAACGTCCTCAGGCGACAGATCGTCGGCAAGTCAGCCATACGGTCTACGTTCGGCGGCCGAATTGGACGAACCGGCGTTTCGTGGTGTGCCGTCCGAGGATCGATGACGCGGCGTAGGGTGGGCGAACCGATGAGACCGATGCGTCCAGCGACTTCCCGGCTGACCGCCGGCATGCTCGTGATGCTCGCTGCATGCACGGGGGGATCGACCGATGCTCCTCCGACCTTCGGCTCGGGAACCGGCTCCTCGCCGTCGGCCATCATCACCAGGTTCGCGAACGGCCAGCCCCTACCCGCCGGCTGTCCGGCCGGCGACAACGCCAGAGCCCAGACCGTGGCCTTCGTCGCGGGCGGGAACGCCTGGGTCCTGGACCCGGAGAGCACCGACGCGAGCTGCCTGTTCCCGACGCCGGCTCCCGGACCGTTCACGTGGAACCCGCGCGGGGATCGCATGCTCCTGGACGGGCTCTCGATCCGGTCGATCGACGGGAAGCACCTGCGCGACGCGACATCCCCGACGAGCCCCCTGTCGTCGTGGGGTCATCCGATCGGCAAGGCGGTCGTCTACATCCCGCAGAGCGGCACGGGCCTCCTGAAGGTCTACCCCGGCAGCCAACGCACGGACGACATCACGCCGGTCCCCGACGTTCGCTACCTCAACGTGATCTACCACCCCTCGGGTCTCGCGCTCGCCTTCGTGGTCGACACCGGCGATGGTCAGGAGATCTGGCTCTCGTCCAACGTCGGCGAGGATCCGGTGCGGCTCGTCTTCGCGGTCGGGGAGACGACGTTCGGGGCGCTCGCCTTCACGGCCGACGGGCGAACGCTGCTGTACGCCGCGGTCCATGGCGACGACGCGCCGCTCCTGCACGCGCTCGACCTCACCGACCCCACGATCAACCAGGGTCTGTGGCACGGGGATGCCGGCGATCGGATCTCGGAGATCTTCACCCAGCCGAAGCGGCGGGGGCGGTTGGTCGCGTTGAGCATCGGGTCGAGCTGCGAGGACTCGCGCGCGATGGTGTTCCGGCGGGGCGAGCAGCCCCGCCCGCTCGCCGACGCGCCCTCGCGGGTCGTCGGCTGGCTCGACGCGTCCACCGTGCTGGTCGCCTCCGGCGGCTGCGAGGGCCCGTCCAACCTCACCGCCGTCGACGTCATCCAGGACGCGATGATCCCTTTGGTGGATGGGGTGGACATCGCCGCCGCCCGCACGCCGTTACTCGGGTACGTGCCGCCGCTCCCTCAGCACATCGAGGAGGAGGTCGGCTCGGGCGTCGGCTGATGATGGTTCGGGCGGCCGGTCGGCCGCCGAGGCGGATCAGCGCTCCGAGGCGGCCGTAGACTGCATCGCCCACTCGGGGAGGAGTGCCGCCATGTCGATGGAGGGAGCACCTCGGGCTGCGCGGAGTTCGGTCGCCCTCGCGGCGGTCTTCGCGATCACCGTCGTCGGTTCGCTCTCCGCATCGGCGACGCCGACCGTCGATGAGCGGGCGCTGCTCGGCGAATCCTTCGAGGGCCGGCCGATCCTCGTGTTCCATCGAGGCGATCCCGACGAGATCCGCGTGCTGGTGGTCGGATGCATCCACGGCGACGAGTGCGCGGGGGTTCGGATCGCGAAACGGCTGCGGGCCGGCCGGCCGCGGTCCTTCCTCGACCTGTGGATCCTGCCGAGCCTGAACCCGGACGGCCGGGCCGCGCACACGCGGCAGAACGCGCGCGGCGTCGACCTGAACCGCAACTTCCCCTACCGCTGGCGGCGCGGACCGCGAGGCCGCTACTACCCGGGACGGCGTCCCGCGTCCGAACGCGAGACGCGGATCGCGATGCGCTTGATCCGGCGGATCGAGCCCGACATCACGATCTGGTTCCACCAGCCGCTCGCGCTCGTCGACGCGTCGGGCGACGTCACGATCGAGCGCCGCTACGCGCGCCTGGTCGGCCTGCCGCTCGTCCGCCTCGACCGGCTGCACGGGACGGCGACGTCCTGGCAGAAGCACGTCCTGCGAGGCACCGAGGCGTTCGTGGTCGAGCTCCCCGGCAGTGTCATCCGCCCGCGCCGAGCCCGCCGGTTCGCCAACGCCGTGTACCGCCTCGTCCGCGCGTAGACCCCTCCAGATCGACGCAACGTCCCCGGCAGGGTGACCGAGGTCACACGGAGACCGTGCCACTCGTCCGTGCGGCGCATGAGTTGTGGCCGCACCCTTGGACCAAGTTTCGTGATCAGGGTTGATCACGACCAGGGGGATCAGGGTGCATCGATGAACCAGATCTCGGAAACGAGGGTCGTCTCGCCGGACCCGAGGCAGGCGCTGAACGCCGTCCGCACCCTGCGGGGGACGATTTCTCGACTCGGGCTGCCGGACCGGGTGAGCTCGGAAGCCGGCGGCGCGCTCGAGCAGATCGAGCACGAGCTCAGGATGCCCGAACCGGATCGCGGCGTCGTGACCGCGCGCCTCGAGCGGTTCACCGAGATCCTCACCGACGCGGGCGTGGACATGACCCGTAGATCGCTGATCCGGTCGATCCGGCGGATCGCCGCGTGGCTCGGCCCGATCGGCGTGCCGCTGGTCGTTCACCTCGCCTGACGCGGGATCGACCTGGGCCTCGGAACGATCCGGTTCGGCATCTCCTCGTGAAGGTGTCATCGCGTCACGGCACGGTGATCACGACGTTGCCGATCTTCTGCCCGGTCTCGACGTACCGATACGCCTCGACGATCCGGTCCAAGGGATAGCGCCGGTCGACGATCGGCCTGAAGGTTCCGGCCACGAGCATCTCCCTGATCCGCCCCAGCTCCTGCGCGCTGTGCTTCGGCGGGATGGGGAACATGACCTTCCTACCACCCAGCAGTGGCGTGACGAGCGCCAGGAACGGGTTCTGGGAGAGCGGGCCCAGATCCGTCGACAGGTAGATCCCGCGCGGTTCCAGCAGCCGCCTGCACCGTGCGAACGAGCTCTTGCCGACCGCGTCGAGTACGACGTCGTACGTCCGATCGTCCTGCGTGAAGTCCTCGACCGTGCGGTCGATCACTCGGTCGGCGCCGAGGCCTACGCACCAGCTCGAGGTGCTCGGTGTCGGCGACCGCCGTCACGACCGCCCCGAGTTCCCTCAGCAGCTGGATCGCCGCGGAGCCGATCGCCCCGGTCCCGCCGATGACGAGCACCCGCTGCCCGTCACTGATCCTCGCCCTCGTGATGAGCGAGAGGGCGTAGTGCGAGCCCTCGGTGCTCGGCGCGATCTCCTCGAAGGACAGGTCGGGCGGGATCGTCGCGATCGGCCCGTCCTGCGGCATCGTCAGGTACTCGGCGTGCGCACCGAACCGGTCCTCGCTGAAGCCGAACACCCGGTCGCCGATCTCGAGGGCGGTGACGTCGCGGCCGACCCCCTCGATCTCGCCGGCGAACTCGCACCCGAGGATCGTCGCCTTCGGCCTCGTGAGACCGCTGAAGAACCGAACGATCCACGGGTGCGCCGCGCGGAAGCCGCAGTCCGTCCGGTTCACCGTCGCTGCGTGCACCTTGACGAGCACCTCGTTCGGCGCGGCGTTCGGCCGGTCGACTTTCACGATCCGAACGACGTCGGGCGGTCCGTAGCTCGTGTGCACGGCCGCCTTCATGGGGCCCAACTCTAGCCAGGCCGGCGCACTCGAGGACGTGCGCGAGTCCGTCCCTCCTCGGTGTTAGGGTCGGAACGGTGCCCGATCCGGAGAGCGTCCTCACCGGCCTGAACGAGGCCCAGTGTGAGGCGGCGCTCGTGCTGCGAGGACCGGTCGCGATCCTGGCCGGCGCGGGAACCGGCAAGACCACGACGATCACGCATCGCATCGCGTGCCAGGTGCGGAGCGGAGCGTTCGAGCCGTCCCAGATCCTCGCCGTGACGTTCACGGACAAGGCGGCGGGGGAGCTACGAGCCCGACTCGCGGCGCTCGGCGTCGAGGGGGTCGAGGCGCGCACGTTCCACTCGGCCGCGCTCTCGCAGCTCACGCGGCTGTGGACATCGCACACGGGCGAGCCGCTCCCCGAGATCCTCGACCACAAGGCGCCGGTGATCGCCTCGCTCGCGAACGCGCTCCCGCCGCCGCACAGGTTCCTCCCGCGGCGCGAGCTCGCGGGCGAGATCGAGTGGGCGAAGAACCGGATGATCCCGCCGGAGCGCTACCGGGCCGAGCTCGGCGATCACGAGCCGCCGATCCCCGCCGAGCTGATGCACCGCGTGTACGACGGGTACGAGCGGCGCAAGCGCTCGATGGGTCGGCTCGACTTCGAGGACATGCTCGGGCTCGCGGTGCGGCTGTTCGACGAGCATCCCGACGCCGCCGAACAGGTCCGCGCGCGGTTCGCCGCGTTCACCGTGGACGAGTACCAGGACGTGAACCCGCTCCAGGCGGCCCTGCTCGAACGCTGGCTCGGCGACCGCGACGACCTCTGCGTGGTCGGCGACGACTACCAGACGATCTACGCGTTCACCGGCGCGTCGCCGTCCCACCTGCTCGGCTTCACGACGCGGTTCCCGCACGCGACGGTCGTCCGGCTCGAGGAGAACTACCGCTCGACGCCCGAGGTGCTCGAGCTGGCCAACCGGCTCGCGACGCGGCTCGGTGGATTCCGCAAGACGCTGCGCGCGACCCGGCCATCGGGCCCGCCGCCGCTCGCGCGCGCCGAACCCGACGAGGAGGCCGAGGTCGGCGCGATCGTCCAGGCCGTGCGGGGTCTTCGCACCGAGGGCGTGCCGCTCGAGGGGATCGCGGTGCTGTACCGGATCAACGCGCGCTCGGAGCCGTTCGAGGAGGCGTTCGCCGCCGCGGCGATCCCGTACCAGGTGCGGGACGGCGCGTTCCTGCGGCGGCCGGGCCCGCGCGCGGTCATGCAGCGGCTGAAACGCTCGAGCGGTTCGGTGGCCGAGGCCGTCGAGGTGATCACCGACCAGCTCGGGTTCGACCCCGAGGCCGTGCACGACGCCGACGAGGAGGTCACGCGCCAGTCCGACCTCGGCCGGATGCGTTCGCTCGCGGCCGAGTTCGAGCGCGCGGGTGGGGGCGACGCGGCGGCGTTCGGCGCCGAGCTCGCCAAGCGGTTCTCGACCGAGCACAGCGGCCGCGGCGTGAACCTGCTCACGTACCACCGCGCGAAGGGGCTCGAGTTCGACGCGGTGTTCCTGCCGCGGCTGCTCGACGGCGAGCTGCCGTTCCGCTCGGGCCGCGCGAAGGCCGACCCCGAGGAGGAGCGCCGGCTCCTGTATGTCGGGATCACCCGGGCCCGCAGGTTCCTCTTTCTCACCTGGCCGAGCGCCGGCCGCGCGCAGCCGAGCCCGTTCCTGGACGAGATGGAGCTCGCGCCGTCGATGCCGTCGCGCGCGAAGGCGGCGCCGGGCCCGGCGGTCAGGGTCGGCCGGGGCGGCCAGGTGTTCGACCGGCTCAAGGAGTGGCGTCGCAAACGCGCGCAGGCCGACGGCGTCCCCGCGTACGTCGTGTTCCACGACCGGACGCTCGCCGAGATCGCCGAGCGCGAGTGCAAGGACTGGGCCGATCTCGCCGCGATCTCGGGTGTCGGGCCGGCCAAGCTCGAGCGCTACGCGGACGAGGTGCTCGCCGTCGTCGCGGCCGGGTAGCGGTCTAAGCGGGATCGCGCTTTTCGTCCTTCGTAGGGGGGCAGCCGCCCAGATCGGCCGGATCACTAGCTACAGTGGCGTGGTCGAGGGCTAGACGACGAGGGTCCCGGCCGCCTCCACCGGATCCCCGTCGAGCGCCGTCGCATGGACCGCGGCGACGTCCTCTGGCATGGCGTCCCCGCCGATCAGCACGGTCGTCACGTCCGCCAACGCGCGGAGCGTGCGGGCGTGCTCATGCAGCGGATCGGAGCGTGTGACGGCCAAGACCACCGCTGCGGGGTGGGTGGTCGCCACCAGGTCCGTGATCGTGTCCATTGGGGTGTCCGCCCCGAGGAACACGATCCGGCGACCGCGTCGACTCGCAACGATCCCGAACATGATCAGCGCAAGGTCGTGCTCCTCGCCCGGCGGACATGCGAGCACCAGGGTCGGCCCGGGGCCATCGCCCCAGTCTCGGGCGAGGCCCATCAGCCGCCCTCGCAGGAGGTTGGACGCGAAGTGCTCCTGGGCCACCGAGACGTCCCCGCGGTACCACCGCTCGCCGAGGCGTCGCAGGTACGGCAGGAGCACGTCGAGGAGCAACGTCTCCACGGAGACGGTGGCGAGCAGCCGGTCGAAGACCGTGTGCGCGCCCTCGCCGTCGAACGCGTCCAAGCTCCGCTCGAGGGTCGCCGCGAGGTCGCCGACCAGGGGGCGCTCTGGCGCCGCGACCTGCGCGGACTCGTTCGCGATCGCTCGGACGGCGGCTTCGCCAGCCGAGAGCCCCTGTCGGATCAACGCCGTCATGGCCTGGACCCGCCGCTCGTCCTCCTCCGAGTAGAGCCGGAACCCCCCCGCTGATCGGGAGGGCTGGAGCAGGCCGTACCGCTGCTCCCAGGCTCGGAGCAGCTCAGGGGACACCCCGGTGCGCCGAGACAGCTCCCCGATGCGCACACTTCCGAGTTCTCGAGTCTCTTCCATGGGCACACTCTACAGGACTCCGGACGAACTTTGTACAATCCCTTGACACCGGCCCGAGGCGACTTGTACCTTAACCCTCGACACACTCTCTACAAGAAAGGAGGGAGAGATGAGGAAGGTAGACACCGTGGCCGTGATCCTGGCGATCGTCGGCGCGTTGAACTGGGGACTCGTCGCGGTGGCGGAGTTCGATCTCGTGGCGACGATGTTCGGCATGGAGTTCGGCGAGACGAGCGCCATCACCCGGGTCGTGTACGGCCTCGTTGGCCTTTCCGGCGTGTGGCTCGCAGTTCGCTTCGCGACGATCCTGGGTCACTCGCGGACGTCCGCTTCGGCCGTCACTGCGTGACCAGGTCTCGCACCCCGACCAACGGGAGGGAGCCGGCATGAGGCCGGCCCCTCCCGTTCCACCGATACCCGAACCAGAGGAGGCATCCATGCTTTGGAAGCGCATCACCTTGATCGGCGCCCTCGCGGCGCTCGCGACGCTGACGGCAGCGTGCACGGACGACGCGACGCCGGCGGCATCCACCCCGTCCAGCGAGGCCATGGAGGACCCGTCGGCGAGCTCGATGACGATCGCCGAGATCGCCGGGTCCACCGAGGACTTCTCCACGCTCGCCGCGGCCGTGGAGGCGGCCGGCCTCGGCGAGACCCTGTCCAGGTCCGGTCCGTACACGGTCTTCGCGCCGACCGACGAGGCGTTCGCCGCCCTGCCGGAAGGAACGCTCGACGAGCTGCTCAAGCCCGCGAACCAGGACCAGCTGGCCGCGATCCTCACCTACCACGTGGTGGCTGGCGAGGTCATGTCGGGCGACCTCTCATCCGGCGAAGTTGCCACTGTCAACGGTGCCGATGCGACGGTGTCCGTCGAGGGTGGCGTGGTCACGATCACCGATGGGCAGGGCGACGTCGCCCGGGTCGTGACGGCGGACATCCCGGCGTCCAACGGCGTCATCCACGTGATCGACACCGTGCTCCTCCCTCCCTCGGGTTGAGTGCTGCAGGAGCGGCGGGCCGAGCTGGCCCGCCGCTCCCTCCCCGTTCACCTACCGTCGCGCCGAAAGGGCCAACAGAGTCGTCGTCAGAAACTGACGACGTCGCGCCGCGGTAGGAGTGGCGGTCCCGTCGCGCCTCAGATCACGAGGGCCACTCGGGCTTGGGCTTCGGCTTGCTCAGCAGCTCGTCGAGCGTGGTCTTGGGCTCACCCTCGGCCTTCGCGAGCTCCTGGTCGAGTCGGTCCGGCTGCAGGTCGTCGCCCGCGGCCTCGAGCATCTCCTCGAGCGACTTGCCGGCGCTGCCCTTGAGGCGGATGCGGAGCGCGGCGAGCACCGAGGCCTGCTGGTCCGACAGACCCTGCTTGACCTTGATCTCGGTCAGCGCCTGCTCGGCCTGGGCGAGGAGCTCCTCGTCGTCCACCCGACCAGTCTGCCACGCTCACTCCGGGAGGAGCGAGGCGGGCAGGCGTTGGTGCGGGGCGTCGGCGGCTTCCCTCCAGCGCTTCGGGGCGGCGCCCTTCAGGAGCTTCGGGACCGTCGCGAGCGTGAAGTCGCCGGGCTTGACCTTCCGCAGATCCTTGGGCAGCACCGGGAACGAGACCGTGCCGTTGGGTCGGATCCGAGGGGAGTGCGGGGCCACGAGCGTGGCGCCCGGGCCGTTCCGCGACGGGTCGAGCATCACGCGTCCCCCGCGCTTGGCCTTTCGGAACTCGGCGGTCACCAGGTCCGGCCGGCGTTCGGTCGCGATCTCGGCGAGCCGGGTCGCGGCGTGCCGGAGGCGTTCCGCACTCACGTGCCGGACGATCGGCGCCACGACGTGCAGGCCCTTGCCGCCGGTGGTCTTGAGCAGGGTCTCCAACCCCATGTCGTCGAGGATCTCGAGCACCAGGTGCGCGACCTCCACCGCGGCGTCGAACGCGTCGTCGGGCGGGTCGATGTCGACCACGAACAGGTCGGGCCGGTCGAGGTTGTCTCGGCGGACCGGTGCCGGGTGGAACTCGAGCGCCGCCTGGTTCCCGAGCCACGCGAGCGTGTCGGCGTCGTTGCACACGGTGTAGGCGACGTCGCGTCCCGCGCTCGGCGCCGGGATCGTGACGGTCTTGATCCAGTTCGGCGCGTACGACGGCGTGTTCTTCTGGAAGTACCGCTGGCCGTCGACGCCGTCGGGCGCCCGGATCAGCGAGAGGGGCCGGTCGCGCAGCCACGGGAGCATGTGCTGCGAGACGGCGCTCAAGTAGTCGACGTAGGCCTGCTTCGTCATGCCGAGCGCCGGCCACAGGAGCTTGTCCGGACGGGTGACCTCGACGCGCCTGGGTGTCATCGCGGCTCCGAGGCTATACCGCCGGGTCTGACCGGATCCGCATGCATGGGGGCCGCCTAGGTCCTTCGTCCAGGGATGTCTCAGGCCTGCTTGGGCCAGGTGGGGAAGCAGATCTGGTCACACCATGCCATGAAGTCGGTTCCTCTCCCGACCGATGTTGTAGGGGAGAGGACGGAGCACATGGAACGGGTGCGCGAACAGCCGAAGAGCCACCACCGCCCCAGGGCCGAGGCCAACGAGGACCGGTCGGTCGAGCACGGCGTCGACACCGCGGACCTCGAGCGCGAGCTGGACGAGCTGCTCGACGAGGTCGATGCCGTCCTCGAGGAGAACGCGGAAGAGTTCGTCAAGGCCTACGTGCAGAAGGGCGGCGAGTAGGCCCAGTCGGCCACACCGAGTCTCTCACTCGGTTGGCCTTCGGACGACGCCCCGGCGCATACTCGGTCCTGCGAGAAGGGGGATCGGGCTCGTGACCGAGGCAGCTGCGCAGCGGGGTGAGCCGGCCGGGCAGCCGTCCACCGAGGCGACCGCCGCCTATCGGAGATGGAACCTCATCGTCCTATCCGTGGCGACGGTGGTACTCGTCGCGACCACGCTGGCGGCTCGGGCCGAGCTCACGCCCCTCGAGGTGGCGATCTTCCGCGTAGTGAACGACCTGCCCCAAGGCATCTACACGGTGGTGTGGCCGTTCATGCAGTACGGCACGTTCATCACGATCCCGGTCCTCGCGGTGATCGCGCTTGCGTTCCGCCGGTTCCGCGTCGCACTCGCCCTGGTGCTCGCCGGGGTCGGCGTGTACGTGGTGGCCCTCGTCGTCAAGAGCATCGTGGAGCGCGGCCGACCCGCCGATCTCCTTTCGGGGGTCGAGGAACGAGAGGTGTTCGGGCCGGACAGCCTCGGCTACCCCTCCGGCCACGCCGCCGTCGCGGCCGCGCTGACCGTCGTCGTGGCGGCACACCTCTCGGTGCGGTGGGTGATCGCCGCGCTCGCGCTCGGGACGGTCGTGCTCTTCGGCCGCATCTACGTCGGCGCGCATCTACCGCTCGACGTCATCGGCGGTGCCGCCCTCGGCGCGATCGCGGGCAGCGTCGTCAACCTGGTCGTGCGTCCGCGGGCGCAACCGCATATCGGCTGAGATCGAACCAGCAGGTGGCCTCGGTCCGCCTACCCTCGCGGTCGCCCACCGTGGATCCGGTTCGGCGTGCCGAGCCGGCGGGTCCTGATCCGAGACGCGCGGTGTGACCGAGCGGATCGCGGTCGGCGAGCCGGGTGGACCTCCGGCGGCCGAGCGGTACTCCGGCACGCCCACGCAGGTGAACAGGAGCCCGTCGAGCGGCTCGCCCAGCAGTGAGGGCACCTCGCTGTCGATGAACGTCATCCCGCACGCGCTCGCTCCGAGCGCATACGCGAGCAGGTGGAGACGGCCCTCGACCAGGCCGGCGGCGAGCTGCGCCTCGCGGTACCCGTGGTCGTCGAGCGCACCGACGTCGGCAGCGCCGATGACGACGAACGCCGCGTCGCGGGCGAGCCCCTGGTCCATGCTCGCGACGTAGAGCTCGTCCCGCATCGCCCCTGCGCGCACGGGGGAGGAGAGGTCGGGCCAGCGACAGATCCCCGGTGCGACCCCGTCGACGTCGTGCACCGCGACGAAGTGCGGGATCTCGATGCCGCGCAACGCGGCATCCATGCACGTGCGGAGGACGCTCTCCGAAAGTCCGCGCGTACGATCCATCAGCTTCTGGGATCCGCGCGAGAGCACGATATCCTCGACCGCGGCCGCTCCAGGCGCCGACACGTTGACCGCGCTGCCGCGATCCCACGCCGGCCCGAACACGTCGAGATCGCCCGCCCGCTGCGCGGCGGTGACGAGCGGGAACTCGAGCGGCGCGGCGTCGACCGCGCCCTCGGCTGCCGGACCGGTCGCCCCGAGCGCGGGCGCTCCTTCGCCGAGCGAGACGACGGCGACCGGCCACTCGTGCACGCCGTCGGCACCGACGAGCTCGGCGATCGCCGCGTCCGGGAAGCGGGTGTGCAGCCGGAGGGAGATCCCGGCGGAGTCGGCCGCCGCGAGCAGTTGGGAAAACATCGTTCCGGCGTCCCAGTACACGTGCCGGTACCCGCGCTCGCGGTAACGCCATCCGGTCCGCCACGGCACGCCGGTGACGATGAACGCGGGAGCGTCGCCGCGCGGCGGCGGCCCGACCTGCACGAGCGCGTGCTCGACGGGGTGATACCAGTGGATCCCGGCGGGCATCTCGAGCCCGTCGGGCACCGCGACGTAGAGCTCGAGCGGGAAGCGGGCACCCGCCGAACCGGAGGCACGGAACAGCCAGGTCGCGAAGGGCCGCTCGGTCGTCCGCACCACCCCCGCGGACAGGTGGAGCAACCGGGAGAGGTTCGGCAGGTCGAGTTCGGCCGGGCCGACGTGTGCGGTGCCCGCAAGGACGTCGACGGACCGCGCGGCCGTGGCCGGCAGCTCGCGGGGGAGCGGTACGCGTGGAAGCGAACCGGTGTACCGCTTGAAGAACCAAGGCAGGTGATCGATGTCGTTGGGCTCGAACGACCGCACGATGCGTGGATCGTCGATGGGCGCGGACCACACGAGCTCGTCGTCCTCGCGGGAGGGCTCGTACCAGGACCATGTGTAGGAGGTGAGCCGGTGCAACGTCTGGCTCGCCGTCTCCACGGCCCCGAGTCTGCCGGACCGTCGGGACCTTCACCACCGGCATCGCCGGACATCGATGGTGTCGGTGAGCCGGATCGCAACCGCGATAGGTTAGCCACGTGACCTGGTACCCACGTGAGGACGCTGCCGAGCGAGCCGGGGTCGAGCCTTCCTACCTCGTTCGACTGGTGGATCTCGGCATCCTCGGCCCCGAGGAGGACGATCGTTTCTCACCGGGTGACGTGCGCCGTGTGCTGATGGCCAAGTCGCTCGAGGATGCCGGGATCCCGCTCGAGGGTGTCGCCGCCGCCATCCAGCGCGGCGCCCTCAGTCTGGACTTCCTCGATGCGGCCGCCTACGAGCGGTTCGCGACCCTGACCGGCGAGACGTTCGGCCAGGTCAGCGACCGGACCGGGATCCCGCTCGAGCTGCTGACGGTCATCCGCGAGGCGATCGGCATGGCGCAACCGTCGCCCGAGGACCGACTCCGCGAGGACGAGATGGCGATCGTGCCGTTCCTCGAGCTCCAGATCGCGGAGGGGTTCCGGCCGGCAGCGATCGAGCGCCTGCTCCGCGTCCAGGGCGACAGCACCCGCCGGATCGCCGACGCGGAGGCCGCCTGGTGGAACTCCGAGGTGATCGAGCCCGCGGCGGCCGCGGGCAAGGGCCCGGAGGAGATCGGGAACGCCGACCTCTCCGACCGGATCTCCCCGCTGTCCGAGCGACGCCGTGCTCGCCATGTACCACGCCCAGCAGGCCCGCGCCTGGTCCGCCAACATCATCGACGCCTTCGAGACGATGATGGAGGAGGCGGGGATCCACAGCCGCCTCGAGCGGGTCCCGGCGATCTGCTTCCTCGATATCACCGGGTACACGCGGCTGACCCAGGAGCACGGCGACGACGTGGCCGCCGATCTGGCCGCGACCGTCGCCCGGCTGGTGCAGCGCAGTTCCGTGCAGCACGGCGGGAAGCCCATCAAGTGGCTGGGCGACGGCGTGATGTTCTACTTCCGCGACCCCGGCCCCGGGGTCCGTGCCGCCCTCGAGATGGTGGACGGGCTGGAGGAGGCCGGATTGCCACCGGCCCACGTCGGCCTGCACGCGGGGCCGGTCCTGTACCAGCAGGGCGATTACTTCGGCCAGACCGTCAACCTCACCGCCCGCATCGCCGACTATGCGCGGCCCGGCGAGGTGCTGGTCAGCGACGCGGTCGCCGACGCTTCGAAGGACAAGGGGATCGCGTTCGGCGACATCGGCGCGGTGGAGCTCAAGGGCGTATCCGGAACCGTGCAGCTGCTACGGGCCCACCTCGTCTAGCGACAGATCGCCGGCATCGAGCTCCGTCTCGGCCGGCTCATCCGGGATGCGAAGCCAGGTCGCGCTCGAGGTCGGCCGCGGAGTACCGCTCCTTGCGTACGCGAAGGTCGAGGTAGATGAACACCCCGACCAGGGCCATGTAGGGCATCGTGATCGCCGAGGCGATCGCGGCGACGATGCTGCGGGCAGCGTAGTTGTCGCCGAACGGCGCCGTCAGCACGCTGCTCACCAGGCCGGTCAGCAAGGCGGCGACGATGATCGTCCCGAACACGTGCCAGCCGTGCCCGCGAACGAGATCCCAGGAGCGGCGGAGCGCCTCGACCCCGCGTCTGTCCTCGATCACGAGCACGGGGATCGCGCACGCGAGGAACGTGAGCACGATGAACCCAGGGATGATCAACAGGAGGAAGCCGACGGCGATCGCCAGGGCCGACAGGACACCCACCAGCACGATCGACCAGAACCGCGCGAGCCCGTACCGGTAGCTCTCGCCGATGTCCAGATCTCGGCCCAGGAAGGTGCCGGCCGCCGCCCTCGTGATCGCGCCGGTCAGGATCGTCCACATCAGTATCGAGACGAACGCGAGCACGAGCCCGGCGAGCACACCGCCGACCACGGTCCCGGTCGAGACCTCGACGCCGTTGCGAAGCTCCTCCTGCGTGATGCCCTCGCGGATCCACAGGTCACCGATCAGCACCTGGGCGATCGAGAGCGGGACCACGATCACCGCGACGATCACGATCAGGTTCTGCCAATGACGCGCGTAGAGCTTGAGCGCATCGCCGAGGATCTCCCCGATCCGGCGTGGTCGTAGGAGACTCGGGCTGCCCGGCTGCTCGGGGATGCGTGGGTCCATGTTCCTCCCTCGTCGGCGACGGCCCCAGGCGCGAACCTCGACCCCGGCCGGCTCGTCCGAACGACCGAGTCTACCGGCTCGTCCGAACGACCGAGTCTACAGAGGTTGGAACCCGGCCACTGGTTTCGCAGGCGCCTCGCCGGGGGTACCCATCATCGGACGAGATCCGTGTCGAGGGTGAGGAGGCGACATGGGGGATCAGGCTCTCGAGCAGGAACCGCTGGCGCTGGAGAAGCGGTACTGGCAGGCGCAGAAGGACAGGGATGGCGCGGCGGCAGCCGAACTGACGGACGAGGCATGCCTGATCGGCGGCGCCCACCTCCGCATGGATCCGGCGTGACGGCCGCCGGCTGTACGCGCTGCACACCGAGTCGATCACCGGTGACCCCTTCGGCCGCGATCGAGCGGCCGCGGCCTAGCCGAGCTGAGGTCGAGCGGAGAGGGGGACCCGGATGACCTCGAAGGCCGACTTCACGGAGGAAGAGTGGGTACGGCTGCGACGCGCGCCGTTCGTGGCCGGGCTCGCCATCTCGATGGCGGATCCGGGCGGACCGATCGAGATGGCGAAGGAGACGATGGCGACGCTGAGGGCCGCGACCACGCCGCCGAGCCGGGAGGAGCTGCTCGTCGCGGTCTCCCAGGAGATCGCCTCGATGATGAACCAGAAGCAGAACCCGCTGGCGGACTTCAAACCGCAGAGCCCCGCGCTCGCCGGGAAGATGGTCCTCGACGAGCTCGAGGCCGTGAACGAGATCCTGACGGCCAAGGCCACACCGGAGGAGGCGGACGCCTTCCGCCGATGGCTGCTGGCCGTCGCCAAGGCCGCGGCCGACGCGGCGAAAGAGGGCGGCTTCATGGGGTTCGGCGCCGAGCTGGTCAGTCAGGGCGAGCAGCGGATGCTCGGTGAACTGCGCGCGACGCTCGGCACTCCCGAAGCCTGACCACGGACACGAAGGACGCGATGCGCCACGCCGGCTACCAACGCTCGCGGTGGACGACGTCGTCGAGGACCCGTCGGTTCGGATGCGCGATCGGCTCGAGCCGACGGTCGGCCGGATAGCCGAGCGCGACGAAGATCGCGCACTCCCGATCGTCGGGCAGGCCGAGGACGCCGCGGACGAGGGCCTGGTCGCCGACCGATGCATGGCCGCTGCCGATCCCCAGATCCGTAGCCGCCAGCATGATCGACATGGTTACCTGCCCGGTGTCGTACTGGAACGTGTCGCGCTCGTCCCGGTCCTCGGAGGTCGGAACGACCAGCGCGATGGTCGCCGCGGACTCAGCGATGTGGGCCGCGTAGCGCCACGCCTTCGCCAGCTCCTGTAGTCGATCCCTGTCCTTCACCACGACGAAGTCCCACGCCTGTTGATTCATCGACGAGGGTGTCCGTCGCGCCGCCTCGAGGATCCGGTCGAGGTCGTCCTCGGGGATCGCCCGATCCTCATACCTGCGAACGTTGCGGCGAGACCGGATGGCGTCCCACGTCTCCATGTGGAGCACGATAGCGCTCTGGTGATGAGGTCGAGGTTCTCGTCTGCGCGAACCCATCGCGAAGGTGCAAGATGGATGGACGCAGGACTCGGGAAGGAGGCCGTGATGGAGGTCAACGATGTCATCGCGCAGGCCCGGGACACGCTCACCGTCAAGCGCGTGTTCGGTGAACCCTATGAGAAGAACGGCGTGACCGTGATCCCCGCCGCCAGGGTCCAGGGTGGCGCCGGTGGAGGAGGCGGGGAGGGGCCCCAGGGCCAGGGCAAGGGCTCGGGCAGCGGTTTCGGCCTGAACGCCCGTCCGGTGGGGGCATTCCTCATCAAGGGCGACGAGGTGACCTGGCGGCCCGCCGTCGATCTGAACAAGGTCGTCCTCGGAGCCCAGGTCGTCGCCATCGTCGCCCTCCTCACGATCCGGGCGATCGTCAAGGCTCGGTCGAAGGCCTGAGCGCGTATCCGGTCGACGAACTCGATGGCGCGCGTCCGAAAGCCGAAGGTCGACAAGTCCGGCCGGACGAGTGCGGGCATCCTCTTGTGGCGCGTGCGCGAGGGTCGGCCGGAGGTGCTGCTCGGCCACCCCGGAGGGCCGTACTTCGCCGGGAAGGACGCGGATCACTGGACCGTGCTCAAGGGCGAGGTGGACCCCGGCGAGGACCTGCTTGCCGTCGCCCGGCGCGAGTTCGAGGAGGAGACGGGACATCGGCCGCCGGAGGGTCCGACGATCGAGCTCGGCGAGATCCGCCAGAAGTCCGGCAAGCGCGTCCTCGCCTGGGCGGTGGAGGGAGATCTCGACGCGGAGAGCGCCGTGAGCAACTCGTTCGAGATGGAGTGGCCTCCCCGGTCCGGACGCATCCGGGAGTTCCCGGAGATCGACCGCGTCGCGTGGTTCCGCCTGAGCGAGGCCCGCGAGAAGATCAAGGCGGCGCAGGTCCCGCTCCTGGACCGCCTCGAACACATGGTTGACGAACAGGATCGCTGAGGCCGTCACCTCCCGCTCCGCTCGCCGGGGCCTAGTCCGAGGCTGCGTCCATCTCGATCACGCCGTAGACGTTGCCGTCCGGCGCCCGGAAGTGCGTCCAGGTGAGACCCGTCTCGTCCGAACGAACGGGGCCGAGCAGGATCGGGACGCCGGCCGCACGGAGTTCCTCGGTCGCGGCCGCCACGTCCTCGACCAGGAACTCGACGACCGGTCCGGTCGTGAAGTGGTCGTTCTGGGAGGGCCCGAACACCTCGGCGATGCTGCCGTCCGGCAATCGGAAGGCCCACATGTCGTCACCGCCGTGCATGGGCCGAAGCGCGAGCGCACGCTCGAAGAAGTCGACCATGGCCGCGGGCCGGTCCGTTCGGGTTCCGACGAAACCGATCTTGAGCACCTTCACGTCTACCTCCTTCTCAGCTCGACGGGCGGTCCCTCGCAGCTTATGACCACGAGGTCGGCCACCGAGCCGCTGCGCAGGACGGCTGTAGGCTGACGCGGCGAGGCAACGTCGTCGATCGAGGGAGACCTCCTGAGCCGGGACGAGTCCGGAGCGCGGCCGTCCAACGCGTCGGCCACGTCGCTGACGAACGGCGATCTCGGCGAGCTGCTCCGGAGTGCCGCCCGCGAGGAGAAAGACCACCGCCGCAGGGCGCTCGAGCGAGCGTCGAGGGCGTCGCGGTTCTGGCCGGAGGAGGCGGGCGAGCTCGTCCGTTCCGGGCGTTCGCTCACGGATCTGCGCGCCGTCGGGCCCTGGGTCGCCGAGCGGATCGAGGCATGGCTCGAGGCTCCTCCCGCGATCCCGGACGATGAGACGCGGCGTGGGTTCCTCACGTACGCGGAGGTCCGCCGGACGCTCGATGCCGACCCCGCGTGGGAGTCGACCCCGTGCGCCGACCTCCAGATGCACACCACGTGGAGCGACGGCACCTTGCCCCTCGAGGACATGGTCGAGGCCTCGAGATCCCTGGGACGGACGTTCGTGGCCGTCACCGACCATTCGCAGGCGCTCACGATCGCGAACGGCATGAGCCCCGCCGAGCTCGCGGAGCAGGCTCGCGTGATCGACGCGATGAACCGCGGGTTCGAGGAGGAGGGCGACGCGTTCCGCGTGCTCCGCTCGATGGAGGTCGATCTGTTCCCCGACGGCACGCTCGACATGGACGACGACTCGCTCGCGAGCCTCGATCTGGTGCTCGGCGCGTTCCACTCCGAGCTGCGGTCGAAGGATGACCAGACCGAGCGCTACCTCGCCGCCCTCAACCAGCCGCGCCTGGACGTGCTCGCGCACCCGAAGGCCCGGATGTACGGCCGGCGGGTCGGCCTGGTTGCCGAATGGCGCCGCGTGTTCGCCGAGGCGGCGAGGTTGGGGAAGGCGCTGGAGCTCGACGCGACGGTGTGGCGGCAGGATCTGAACGTCGAGCTCGCTACCATCGCGCGCGAGGAGGGCGTCGAGTGGTTCACGATCGGGAGCGACGCACACGCGGCGCGGGAGCTCGAGCTCCTGCCGTTCGGGATGGCGATCGCGGCGCTCGCCGGGATCCCGCGCGAGCGTATCCTCAACTACTTGCCGGTCGGGGTCGTCCGCACGTGGGCGCATCGGACGCAAGGTTGACGCGGCTAGACGTCGAGCGTGCGCTGAGCCCCTTGGGTCGGCAGGAAGACGGCCGCTCCGAGCCCGACGATACCGATGATCGCGAGAACGATCATCGAGGCGGCGTAGGACCGGTTCGTGAGACCGGAGACGAGGATGGTGCCGGCGACCGCAGTGCCCAGTGACGAGCCCAGGTTGGAGATGCAGCGCGACAAGCCGGAAATCTCGCCCTGCTGTTCTTCGGGGAAGGCGGATTGTACGACGTTGACGGAAGGGGTCAGCATCACGCCGACGCCGAGGCCGATGAGCAAGAGGCCGGGCGCGAATGCCCAGGCGCTCGGCGATCCCTTCACGAGAGCGAGCAGGACGATGACCCCGGCGATCGTGGTGACGAAGCCGGCCATGATGAGCGTCCGCTGCGCATATCTCTTGGCAAGCCGTTCGGCTGCGAGCGACGACAGCAAGATGCCTCCGGTGGCGGCGGTGAAGATCACGCCGGTCTGTATGGCGTTGTAGCCGCGGACGACCTGCAGATACGCGGAGACCACGAACGCCGTGCCGATGAGCATGAGCCATTGCACGTTCTGGGTGACCAGCCCCAGGTTCGACGTGCGATTGCGGAACAGTCCGGTCGACAGCAACGGCTCCTCGTGTCGGCGTTCGCGGGCGCGGATGTGGAGGAAGAACACGCCGAGGAGGATGGCGCCGGCCGCCATGAGCACCGCCATGAGTGCGAGGTCGTTGTCGGCTGCGAGGACCCCCATCACAACCAGGATGAGGCCGGCGGCTGACAGAACCGCGCCGAGTGTGTCGAAGGGCCTGGTCGGGTCGGGCGCGACGGGATCGACGATGTCGCGGCTCAGCCAGAGGATCACGGCGATGACCATCGCTTGGAAGACGAATGCGGCCCGCCAGCTAAGGGTGGTCGTGATGAGCCCGCCGATCAAGGGTCCGGCGGCGGCGCCCACGCCGCCCATCCCGGTGATGATCCCAAAGGCCCGGGCTCGCGACGTGATGTCGCTGAAGAGCAGCGTGGTGAGGATGTACACAGGTGGGATCAGTAATGCGGTGCCGACCCCTTCGAAGATCGAGTTGCCGAGGATGAGGATGCCGAGACCGGGAGAGGCTGCGCTCATCAGGGCGCCGATCCCGTAGAGGACGAGGCCGATGATGAAGCAGCGCTTGCGGCCCCATCGGTCGGTGAGCTTGCCGCCAGGGATCATGAGGGCGGCCATCACCAACAAGAACACGGTGATCGCGATCTGTACGCCCTGCACGGTCGTGTCGAGGTCCGTGCTGATGTCGGTGAGCATGACGTTCATGTTCGAGCCGGCGAAGCTGCAGATGAACTGCGCGAGCGCGAGCGGAACGAGGATCTTCCGCAACGCGCCCGAGCGCCGTCCGGCGCTGACGCCTTCGCCCATGCGTCCCCCTAGCGATCGGCCATCCCCCTCTTCCTAGCACAGCCGCCGATCAGGGTCATCGCGAGATCGAGCCGACGGCGCATCCCGCCGGAGTACGTCGCGGCCGGTTTCCGAGCCGCATCGACCAGGTGGAACCGGTCGAGCAGTTCCGCGATCCGCCTCTCGCCCTCCGCCCGCTCGAGGTGGCACAGGTGGACCATCAGCGACAGGTTCTCCTCTCCGGTCAGCAGCATGTCCACCGCGGAGAACTGGCCGGTCACGCCGATCACGTCTCGGACGGCGTCCGGCTCACGAGACGGATCGTGGCGGCGACGCGCACCTCTCCGGTGTCGGCCTCGATCAGGGTCGACAGGATGTGCACCGTCGTGGTCTTGCCGGCACCGTTCGGCCCGAGCTAGGCGAACACCGTGCCGGCCGCGACGCGCAGGTCGATACCATCGAGCGCGACCGTCTCGCCGAAGGACTTGCGGAGGCCGGCGACCTCGAGCGCCGGCGTTGCGGTGGCAACGGTCACGACGCATCACTTCCCTCGCGGCTCGCGGACGAACGGTGGACCAGGACGTCGCCGAAGGAGGTGCTGGCGTGCACCTCGACGGTGTCCTCGCCCGCTCCGGGGGCTCTCCGAGGCGTCCAGATCGTTGTGGACCTGGCCGAACTTGGTGTCGAGTTCGAGCCAGGCCGCGACGCCCTCGTGGATGCCCACCTCGACGGTGCCCATCGCGCTCTGGGCGACCGCCGCGCCACGCGCCACATCGCCGAGGCGGACGTCGCCGTTGGCCGTCTTGGCGACGATCCCCTCGCGTGCCCGACCTACCGAGATCGAACCGTTCGCCGCACTCAGGCGCGCGTCGCCCGTGACCTCGCCGATCCGGGTGTCACCGTTCGAGTTCTTCACCGCCGCGATCCCGTCGACGCTGCCGATCCTCACGCCGCCCGAACCCGTGACGATCTGTGCCCTGCCGACGACCCGTTCCAACGTGATATCGCCGGCTCCGGTCTTGATGTCGACCGGGCCCGACTCGTCGAGCTGGACGTCGCCAACACCGACCTTGCAGCGGCACTCGCCGATCCGACCGCGACCATGCATCGCCGCCACGCCGGCCTCGACACCCACGGACGAACCCTCGGGGAATCCGATCACGACGTCGATCGACTCGCCGCCCCGGTGCGGCATCCACTGCCGCCAGCCGCCGGGGGCCTTGACCAGCAGGTGGCCGCCCGCGTACTCGACGCGCGTCTGTCCGGCAGCAGTCACGTCTGTCTTCTTGGCCGGGTCGCTCGGCCTCACCTCGACGACGGTCTCGGTGCGATCGCTCGCCTCTATCCGGATGTCACCGACGCCGAGCTCCACCTCGACGGAGATGGGGTTGGGGGTGTCGAAGGTCGGCATCTCAGTTCCTCCTGTTCGATCAGCGGGCCCAGCCCGTGTAGCGCTGGGCGCCGTGCGGGGCACGCCGATCGCGGCGACGGACCCCTTCGCTGCGCTCGGATCGGGCGGCGGCCGCTCGCACCAGCCAGGCGTTGACCGAGAGGCCTTCGCGTTCGGCTGCTTGCTCGATCCGAGCCTTGAGGCTCTCGGGCATGCGGACGTTGATCCGCGAGATCGCCCCGGTGTCGCCTTCGGTGGAGCCGTGCGACGCGACGAGGGCGCTCACCGTCGTGTCCCCGTCGTCGGTCACCTCATCGGTCGACGACTCCACCGGCGGTGGTGTCACGACGAACTGCGGCTCGCGCCCTCGGAGACGAAGCTCTACCGAGCCGGGAGCGAGCTCGACCGTGATCTCCTCCGCCGCGGCCGACAGCGCGTCCTGCAGCGCCAGGCGCATCGCGGCGTCCAGGGATGCGGAGAGCCGTTTCGCGAGTTCGCGGGCCTCGTCGCCGCCCGTGTCTGCGGCGGCGTCGAGCTGTGCGTGGATGTTCTCGAGGTACGGGTCCAGGTTCATGGCAGCAGTCTGGCATCAGAACGATGCCTTGTCAACCCCCTCTGCGTGCCATTCCGGCGCACATCTCCCGTTCCTTGATGTCTCCTAGCAGGTGGTCGAGAAGCGGATGTCTGATCACGAGGCGGTCACCGGGTTGAGCGGCCTCCCATGGCAAGCTTCGCGGATGCGAGCGATGGCCGGCCGTCCTACGGAACCCGTCCCCGGGTGAGCGATCGCCGGTCAGCCGTCCAGGACCGCCGCCCGGTGACGGCCGTGCTCGCCCTCGGCGCGCTCGGGGTCGTGTACGGCGACATCGGGACGAACCCGTTGTTCGCGATGCGGGAGGCGTTCGTGGCGCATGGCCTCCCGATCGATGAGTCGACGATCATCGGCCTGCTCTCGGTGATCTTCTGGTCCCTGATCCTCATCATCACGGTCAAGTACGTGACGTGCGTGCTGCGCGCGGACAACGACGGCGAGGGCGGCATCCTCGCGCTCGTGGCGCTCCTGCGCGGAAGCGGGCGAGACGCGACGTCACCCTGGACGCGGCCGTGGCTGCTCATCATCCTCGGGATCCTCGGCGCCTCGTTCCTGTACGGCGACGGGATCATCACGCCCGCGATCTCGGTCCTGGCCGCCGTCGAAGGCACCGAGATCGCCGCGCCGAGCCTCCACGCGGTCGTCGTCCCCGCCGCGGTCGTGATCCTGGTCGCCCTGTTCCTCGTGCAGCGCCGCGGGACGGCATCTGTCGGCGGGATGTTCGGGCCCGTGATGCTGGTGTGGTTCGTCACGATCGGCGTGCTCGGTGCCTCTCAGATCGCGGGACACCCGGGCGTCTTCGCCGCGGTGAACCCCCTACGGGCGGTCTCGTTCTTCGTGACGCAGGGCACGGCAGGGTTCCTCGCCCTCGGGGCGGTGATCCTCGTGGTCGTGGGCGGTGAGGCTCTGTATGCGGACCTGGGGCATTTCGGACGGCGGCCGATCGCCCTCGGATGGCACGCGATCGTCCTGCCGGCGTTGGTGCTCGTCTACTTCGGACAGGGGGCCCTGCTGCTCGATGACCCGTCGGCCATCGACAACCCCTTCTACCGGATGGCGCCGGACTGGGCCCTCGTGCCGCTCGTGGCTCTGGCGACCCTCGCGACCGTGATCGCCTCGCAGGCGCTCATCACCGGCGCGTACTCGCTGACGCGTCAGGCCGTCCAGCTTGGATTGACGCCGCGCATCCACATCAAGCACACGTCCGAGACGGTGATCGGTCAGATCTACGTCCCGGCGGTGAACTGGGCGCTCATGGTCTCGTGCGTGGCGCTCGTCCTCGGGTTCCGGACCTCCGAGAACCTTGCGGCTGCCTACGGCGTCGCCGTGAGCGCCACGATGCTGATCACGACGATCCTGTTCTACGTCGTCGCGCGCACCCGTATGGGGTGGCCGAGGGCCGTGGCGGCGTCCCTGTGTTCGGTCTTCCTCCTCATCGACGTCGCCTTCTTCAGCGCCACGCTCTTCAAGATCCCGAGCGGCGGCTGGCTCCCGCTCGTCGTGGCGGCGGTCGTGTTCACGCTTCTCGCGACCTGGCGCACCGGGCACCGCATCGTGCGCGAACGCCGGCTGCGCCGACCCGTTCCCCTGCGCCGATTCGTCGAGAGCCTGCGTGAGCATCCGCCCGTGCGGGCCCCGGGGACCGGTGCCTACCTGTTCCCCACGCAGGGCGTCACGCCTCCCGTGCTGCTCGCCAGCCTTCGGCACCACGATGCGCTGCACGAGCAGGTGCTGGTCGTGACCGTCGTCGTCGAGGAACGGCCGCGCGTCCATGACGCCGAACGAACCGAGATCGAGGACCTCGGAGACGGGTTCCATCAGGTGATCCTGCGCTTCGGCTATCTCCAGGATCCCGATGTGCCGACGACGCTCGCCGGCCGGGCGGCCATGGATCTCGGCCTTGATCTCGGGTCCATCACGTACTTCGTGGGCCGAGAGTCCGTGCGAGTGACGGCCCTGCCGGGCATGGCGACGTGGCGTGAGCATCTGTACGCGCTGATGTCACGGAACGCGACGGATCCAGCCTCCTACTTCCGGCTGCCCGCGCGCCAGGTCTTCGAGCTGGGCATCATCGTCGAGCTCTGATGTGTGTGTTGCTTCTCCGTGAGGAGTTCGTTCATGCGGCCTTCGGGGGGATGTTCTGGTTGAGACGGAATAGGTTCGTCGGGTCGTAGCGTGCCTTGATCTGCCTCAGGCGATCCCACGTGGCGCCCGGGTACGCCGCGCGGACCCGCTCCTCCCCCTCGTCGCCGAGGAAGTTGACGTACGCTCCGTCGTCGCCCTGATGGAGTGCGCCGGCGAACCCATCGACCCATGGTCCGTGTACCTCGCTCTCGTCGGGCCGCTCGAAGATCGCTACGACGTTGACCATGATCGGGCTCGTCCGGTGCGCGAACGCCGTCGCATCGACCGGCACCCGTGCCATCGCCCCGCCCAGTGTCCGGAGCTGCGCCACGCCGCCGCCGACCGGCCCGCCCCCCGACGTCGCGGTCGAGGTCTCGAGCTGCTCGAGGATCGTTTCGGCCTCGGCGCGGCCGATGTGATCGACGAACATCGTCCGAGTGATCGCGACGGGGTGGTAGCCCTCCTGTTCGGGCGGGTAGACCTCGGGATACGGCATGGGCCGGAGCATGTCCGCGACCGGCTCCGCGAGCGCTCGGAACGGCGCGAGGGCGCGTTGCCCGGCGTCCGTGTCCCCGGCGTAGGCCATGAGCGACATGATCACGAGCTTGCCGTGCGCCTCCTCGGGCACGAACGGCAACGGCGGAGCCTTCATCACGTTCGCGATCGTCCCGAGCTCCTCGGGCGACGCCTCCGACTCGGCCATGAACCCGGCGATCGTGTCGACCGTCGCCGGGAGCATGAGCATCCCGCCGACCACCGTGTCGAGCTCGTGCAGGCGGAACCGGAACCGGGTCGCGACGCCGAAGTTGCCGCCGCCTCCCCGGATCGCCCAGAACAGGTCCGGTTCGGTCTCGGCATCGACGCGACGGATCTCGCCGTCGGCCGTCACGACGTCGGCGGCACGCCGATCCTGGGTAGTCTGAAGCTGGAGCGGGTGTATGGGAGCCTTCAGATCGCGTCCGACGTAGGGATTGGGAAGGTCATGAGAGGCCCGTGGGACTGACAGAGGAAGATCTCGCGACACGCGCCGGGACGACCGTCGAGCGTCTGCGAGAGCTGATCGCCATCGGCATCATCCGGCCGGGGCCGAGCGCGCGCGATCCGTTCACCGAAGGTGATGCCCTGCGGGTGCAGCTGGTCGAACATCTCGCCGATTCCGGTATCGCACCCACCAGCGTCGCCACCGCGATCGAGCGAGGTGCACTGTCGTTATCGTTCCTCGACAACCTCCCGGGTCCCGCGCCACGCCTCGAGCGGACGCACGCCGATCTCTGCGACGAGCTCGGCATCCCGTTCGAACTGCTCGACCGGATCTACATCGGGTTCGGGCTGCCGCGACCGCGCCCGGACGAACTGGTCCGCGCCGATGACTGGGAGATCATCTCCGGTCTCCCGGTCCTGTTCGCCGCCGGCCTCGGGGAGGCCGAGATCCTTCGCGTTGCCCGCGTCTGGGGGGAGGGGCCGCGGCGGGTTGCCGAGCACCAGGTCCGCGCGTTCCACGAGCGCTTCGAGGAGCCCTACCGGGAGCAGGGGCTCTCGGACGATCAGGTGCTCGGCCGAGCGCTGTCGGGAGTGGGCGTCCAGGTCACCCAGTTCTGTCGGCGGCTCAACGACTGGATCTACGGACGTCACTTCGAGACCTACGCCACCTACCATCGGATGGAGCACGTCGAGCTCGCCCTCGAGACGGCCGAACTGCACCGAAGGGCCGTCAACCCGGACGCCGCGGTGTTTGCGGATCTGTCTGGGTACACCGCGTTGACCGATCGGCTCGGCGATCAAGTGTCCGTTGACATCGCCCTGCGGCTGGCCGAGCTCACGCAAGACGTCGCCGAGCGCCATGGTGGTCGCGTGGTGAAGATGCTCGGTGACGGGGTCCACTTCATCTTCGACGAGCCGGCGAACGCAGTGCTCGGCTCGCTGGACTTCGTTGACAGCGTGGAACCTCGGGGCCTTCCTCCGGCGCACATCGGGATCAACGCCGGCCCGATCACGTACACGGACGGTGACTACTACGGGCTCGCCGTCATCATCGCGGCTCGGATCGCATCGACCGCCGGTCCGGGAGAGGTCCTCGTCGGCGAGAGCGTCGTGCAGACCGGCGCTCCGGAGGGCGTTGGGTTCGAGGAGATGGGGCCGGTGGAACTGAAGGGTGTGCGTCGTCCGGAACGGATCTTCAGGGCAGTGAAGGAAGCGGCGGTGGAGGGGACCGCCCGGCCGGGTCGGTCGTCATGAGGTCCGCGCCCCGATCGATGGCAGCCGGGATGAGCGGCAAGGAGGGGGCATGAGCGAACGACGGCCCTCGCCGCGCGAGGACGGCTTCTCGATGCCCGCGGAGTGGGAGCCGCACGAGGCGTGCCTGATGGAGTGGCCCACCGTGACGCGCGAGGTCTTCTGGGCGGACGGGTTCGAGGAGGCCAAGCGCGACTACGCGACGGTGGCGAACGCGATCGCGGCCTTCGAGCCCGTCGTCATGGTCTGCGATCCCGAACAGCAGGCCGAAGTGCGGAACTCTTGCGGCGACGGCGTCGGGGTCCTTGCTCTCCCGATCGACGATTCGTGGATGCGCGATAACGGCCCGATCTTCGTCCGGGATGCGGCGGGTCGGATCGCCCTCGTCCACTTCGGGTTCAACTCGTGGGGGGAGAAGTACCTGCCGTACGATCGGGACGCCGAGGTGCCGCGTCACATCGCCTCCCACCTGGGGATGCGCCGCTACGAGGCCCCGTTCGTGCTGGAGGGCGGATCGTTCTTCGTCGACGGCGAGGGGACGCTCATCACCACCGAGCAGTGCCTGCTGAACCCCAACCGCAACCCGACACTCTCGCGCGAGCAGCTCGAGCGGGGCCTCCGCGACTACCTCGGCGTCGAGGCGATCGTCTGGCTCGGGCTCGGCCACTCAACCGACCGCGACACCGACGGCCACATCGACGGCATCGCGCCATACCTCGCGCCGGCGACGGTGGCGCTGCTGCTCCCCGAGGACCCGGACGACCCGGACCACGAGCGCGGTCGCGACAACCTCGACCGGCTCCAGCGCGCCCGCGACGCGAAGGGGCGGGCGTTCGAGGTGATCCCGTTCCAGACCCGTCCGCCGGGCAGTGTCCCGTACCTCAACTTCTACCTCGCGAACGAGGGCGGCCTGATCGTCCCGATCGCCGAACGCCCGGAGGACGAGCAGGCGCTCGAGCAGATCGCGAAGATGTTCCCCGATCGGGAGGTGATCCCCGTCCCGGGGAACTGTCTGAACGAAGGCGGCGGGGGACCGCACTGCATCACGCAGCAGCGTCCGGCCGGCGTCGCCGTCCCGGCGTGAGATGTACCTGAACCCGACCGAAGAGGATCGCCTGCGGATCTTCACCGCGGCCGAGCTCGCGCGGCGCACCCTCGAACGCGGGGTCGCCCTGAACGCCCCGGAGGCCACGGCATTGATCTGCGACGAGATGCACCTGGCTGCGCGGTCCGGCGCCTCGTTCGACGAGGTGCTCGAGGCGGGCCGGCGGGCCGTCGCGGCCGACCGGCTCATGGCCGGCGTGGCCGACCTGATCGACGAGATCCGCCTCGAGGTGCTCCTCGACGAGGGGAGCCGCCTCGTCGTCCTTCGGAGGCCCTGGGGATGAGCGACCGGATCGAGCTCGCACCCGGGCGCGACCGGATCCACCTCGAGGTGACGAACACGTCGGCCCGCGTGGTCCGCGTCTCCTCCCACTACCCCTTCTGGCGGACCAACCGCCGGCTCGCGTTCGACCGCGAGGCCGCGCGGGGGTTCCGCCTCGATGTCCCCGCGGGCGCCTCCATCAGGTTCGCGCCGGGAGAGACCCACGAGGTCACGCTCGTCCGGTTCGGCGGTCGCGGAGGCACCGATGGCTGAGCTCTCGCGAGAGGAGTACGTGCGGCGGTACGGGCCGACCACGGGCGACTTCGTGCGCCTGGGCGACACGGAACTGTGGATCCGCGTCGAGGACGACCACGTCGGCTTCGGGGACGAGCCGATCTGGGGGTACGCGAAGAACTTCCGCTCGCGGATGGCGCAGTTCGACCGCGCCGCCTCCGAGAGCGAGCTCGACATGCTGCTCGCCGGCGTGATCGTCGTCGATCCGTTCCTCGGCGTCGTGAAGACGAACATCGGGATCAAGGACGGCCGGGTCGCCGGGATCGGCCGAGCCGGCAGCCCCGATATCACCGACGGCGTCGAGCTGACGATCGGCCCGAACACGTGGCCTGTGAACGGGTACGGGCTCATCGCGACTGCCGGGGCGATCGACAGCCACGTTCACCTCATCACGCCGAGGCTCGTGCCGGTGGCGCTCTCGGCCGGCGTCACGACCCTGATCACGGCCGGGTTCGAGGAGCCGCCGTACGTGATGGACACGACGTACCGGGCGTTCGAGGGGCTGCCGGTGAACCTCGGCCTGCAGGCGAGCGCCCGCACCGACGTCCCCGGCCAGGTCGACCGCGTGATCGAGGCTGGCGCGTGCGGCCTCAAGGTCCACGAGGACTGGGGCGCCTACCCGGAGATCGTCGACGCGACGCTTGAGCGCGCCGAGGCGCACGACGTGGCCGTGTGCCTGCACACCGACGGGCTCAACGAGTCCTGCGAGCTCGAGGACACGGTCGAGGCGATCGCGGGCCGCGTCGTCCACGCTTACCACGTCGAGGGCGTCGGCGGAGGGCACGTGCCCGATGTGATCGGCCTCGTCCGGGAGCCGAACGTCGTCTGCTCCTCGACGACCCCGACGATCCCGTACGGACGCGCGACCGCGGCCGAACACCTCGAGATGATCCTCGCGGTGCACGGCGGCTCGCCCGACGTCCCCGAGGACGTCGAGGCCGCGCGCGAGCGCATCCACCCCGCGACGATGGCGGCCGAGGGTCCGCTGCACGAGCTGGGCGCGATCTCGATCGTGAACAGCGACTCACAGGGCATGGGGCGGATCGGCGAGACGATCCGGCGGACCTGGCAGGTCGCCCACGTCATGAAGGGGTGGGCGGGCCTCGACGAAGGTGACGACAACGCCCGCGTGCTCCGCTACCTGGCCAAGGTCACGGCCGAGCCGGCGCTGGTCCACGGGATCGACGCCGACGTGGGCTCCCTCCGCCCCGGTCGCCTGGCCGACATCGTCCTGTGGCGGCCTGCCGCCTTCGGCGTGAAGCCCGAGCTGATCCTGAAGGCCGGCGCCTTCGCCTGGGGGGCCCTCGGCCAGGGCAATGCCACGGTGGAAGGGGTCGAACCGGTCAGCTACGGCCCGCACTGGGGAGCGCTCGGCATCGCTGCCGCCGCGCTCTCGACGACGTTCGTCTCCGGGGCGGCGCTCGAGGGCGGCATCGGGCGACGGCTGGGGAGCCGGAGGCGGTTCGCGGCCGTCACCGGGACGCGCTCGGCCACCAGGGGATCGCTGGTCCACAACACCGGGGTGCTTCCGATCGAGGTCGATCCCGGTGACGGGAGTGTGACACTCGAGGGTCGCGTCCTCGCCGTCGACCCGGTCTCGGAGGTCCCCCTGAGTCGCCGATACCTCTTGGCCTGATGCCCACAGCGCCGGCGGGCACTCCGATCCGTCGGGCCGACTCCGCGGCCAGCCCCCCCTGATCCAGCCTCGGGGCTTCGCGATGTGCGGTGCTGGGGGGTGAGCGTGAGGGTGCAGGCGATGCGTTGCCGCGGCACGCGTCAGACTGGTGACCACGCCACGAAGTCCCCGTCGGCGACGAGGACCGCCGCGCGGTTCGCCCGGGCGGACTGGATCCAGATCCCCTCCTCCCCGTCCTCGTTCACTCCCGGGTACGCGAACGCGCTACTGTCCGGCGACCACAGGCTCATGCTCTGCGCGTACTGCTCGAAGAACTGCAGGTACTCGCCCGCCATCCGTAGGCTCGGGACGAAGCGTGGCGTGACGAACGACGACGTCCCGTTCCACACGCCCCAGCGATACCAGAACTGCTCCGTGTCCGGATCCGCGTCCAGGAACAGCAGGCGCTCCCCGTCGGGGCTCCAGAAGAACGACGCGATGGCGTGATCGGTGATCTCGACGGTCTCGCCGGTACCGACGTCGATGACCGAGAGCGGGAGGGTGCGCTCGGGCTCGAGCGCCTGGTACGCGATCCGCTCGCCGTCCGGGCTCACGACGAAGGCGATCAACCCGTCGTACGGGACGAGGGGCCGTTCCTTCCCGGCCTCGGCGCCCCGCGCGACGAGCCGCTGGTCGCCCGCGTCGATCGAGGCGTAGACGAAGGTCCGGCCGTCCGCGGTCCACACCGGCGCGGAGAAGGTGCCGGGTCGTTCGGCGACCGTGGCGAGCGAGCCGTCGAGGCCGAGCCGCTCGAGCCGATCCTCGTCGACATGCACGAGCAGCTGATCGCCGTCGGGCGCCCACGAGAAGTAGAAGGGCTGGCCCGTGTCGAGCGGTACGCCCGAGTTCCGACCGGCGACCTCCAGGATGCCCAGCTCGATGTCGTTCTCGCTCGGCGCCCCGAGGTAGGCGATCCGGGACGACGTTGGGTCCCACGAGAGGTAGAAGGGAACCACCGCGGTCCTCGCCTCCGTCGAGTCGCCGCCGTCGCCAGCGGCCGTGGCGATGGAAGCCGAGAAGGCGCCCGCCTCGGTCACCTCGACGTGGACCCACCCGACTCGACGACCGTCGGGGGACCATGTCGGTTGGCGGATCTCGCTCCGACCGAGCTCCGCCTGGGCGATCAGGATCTCGTCGGAGCCGTCGGGCTTCACGGTCATGAGGTTGCCGGCGGGATCCAGGACGGCGAGACGACCGGGGAGGCCGTCGATCCTCGAGGGCGCGGTCGGCGCAGGGCTGTCGGACGGGACGGCGGCCGATGGATCTGCCGGCACGTCGATCCGGACGTCGGGGAGATCCGGTCGCTCCGGCTCGGACGTGCACGATGCGGCGAGCACGAGCAGGAGCGTGGCGACCGTTCGTAGGGTCAGGAGGCGGACGCTCCGGACGTGCATGGTCGACGGAGGAGGGTACCCACTCCTTTCCACTTCGAAAGTATGGCGGAGGGGGGGCTTGCGGCAAGCCCCGGGTCGTGCCGCATGATTGCCGGCCGAGAGGGGAGTGGCCGGTGATGGACGCCGATGTGATCGTCGTGGGCGCCGGCCCGGTCGGCCTGATGCTGGCCGGTGAGCTGGGCCTGGCCGGCGCGCGAGCGCTGGTACTGGAGCGACTGCCGCAGCCCAGCGAGACTCCGAAGGCCGGCGGTCTCAGCGGGCAGATCCTGGAGCTGTTGCGCTACCGAGGCGAGCTCGAGCGATTCGAAGCGGCCAGCACCGCTCCCAGGCCGGCCACCGGCCGGTTCCCGTGGGGCGGGATGCATGTGGATTTCACGCAACTCGCAGATCCCCCGATGCAGGCGCTGCCGCTTCCGCAGCCGCTCCTCGAGCGCGTCCTCGACGAGCGCGCCCGCGAGCTCGGTGCCGAGATCCGCCGCGGCGAGAAGGTGGTCGGGCTGAGCCAGGACCACGCCACGGTGACAGCGGACGTACGCGGGTCGGACGGGCAGCATCGCGTGACCGCCCGCTACCTCGTCGGCTGCGACGGCGCGAACAGCCGGGTGCGCGACCTTGCCGGCATCCCGTTCCCCGGCGCCACGTACCCGGAGGTCCAGCGGCTCGCGATGGTCACCGTGCCCGAGTCCGTGACAGTGCTCGAGAACGGCGACATCGACGTCGCCGGGCTGGGCAGGATCAGCTTCGGTTTCACACGAACCGAACGCGGTGAGTTCGCCCTCGGATCGACCAACCCCGCGCTCATGGGCCTCTACACCAGCGAGGAGGAGTCCGTCGAGTACGACGACGACGAACCGATGACCTTGGACGAGCTCCGGGACAGCATCCGCCGCGTGCTCGGCGTGGATCTGCCCTTGGGAGAACCGACCCGGCTGACGCGCTTCACCTTCCACGCTCGACAGGTCGAGCGATACCGCGACGGGCGGGTCCTGCTGGCCGGCGACGCCGCCCACCTGTTCCCCGCCCCCGGCATCGCACTCAACGCCGGCATGGTCGACACGGTCAACCTCGCCTGGAAGCTGGCCGCCGCCATCCACGGCTGGGCGCCGGCCGGCCTGCTGGACACGTACCACGACGAGCGGCACCTGGCCGGCGAACGCACACTGTTCAACGCCCGAGCCCAGGTGGCACTGCGGCGCGGGTACGACGCGGCCGCCGAAGCGCTCCGGGAGCTCTTCCAGGAACTGCTCGTCGACGAGCAGCCATTGCGCCGCATCGGAGCCCTCATGGCCGGCACCGACATCCGCTACTCGCCACCCGGGCCCAACCACCACGCCCTGACCGGCACCTTCGCACCCGACCTCACCCTGCAGACCGACCAGGGCACGACCAGCGTCGCTGAGCTCATGCACACCGCACGGCCCGTCCTCCTCGACCTCGCCGACCGCCCGGACCTCCGCGAGACCGCTCGAGAGTGGCAGCATCGCGTCGACATCCACACCGCCGAGACCGATCACCGACCGGCCGACGCCCTCCTGATCCGCCCGGACGCCCACATCGCCTGGGCCGCAGCCATCGACGAACCCACCGACACCGCCGCGCCCGCGCTGCGAGAAGCGCTCTCCGGCTGGTTCGGCACACCCGTGATGGCTCCGGAAGACGACGGCTTCCGTCCCGAGTAACGCCGCTCAGCGATCCTCGCGCACGATCCGCACGACGACCTCGGCCGCGGGTGCGCTGGCCGACTTCTTCGACCGGAAACGCCGGATGACGAGGAACATCAGGACCGCCGACCCGATGAACATGCCGACCACGCTCTTCATGGAGCGGAGCGGGGCGGGCAGGCGCTCCTCGAGCTCCCGGAGGTCGAGCTCCAGCTGCGCGCGGGCCTCCTCGATCTCGATCACTTTGCTATCTGCTGCCTGGCCCATCGGGCGTCCTCCTTCAGCGTCTCTTGCGTCTGCTCCGGCGTGGTCGGGGCGTTCTTGATCGCCTTGCGGCCAACGAGGGCGAGCACACCCGCGATCGCGACGAACACGGCCGCCACGATCAGGTTGGCGGCCCACGCCGGGAGCACCAGGGCGAGCGCGACCGATCCCGCGGCGGCCACGAAGCCGAGCGCGAACAGGGCCATCACGGCGGCCCCCGCCATCATGCCGGCACCCTTCGCGCGGACCGACACGGCCTCGGTCATCTCGATCTTGGCCAGCTCGACCTGCTTGCGCACCAGGATGCGGGTCCCGTCGATCGCCGAGGTGATCACCGCGCCCAGCGGCCGCTTCGGCCGCGGCGGCGGCGGGCCCGAGGCAGCGGCACTGGCTGTTCCGTTCGAGACGCTCTGCCCGACACCTCCGTTGCCTCCGATCGGGTCGCTCACGGTCTCGATCCCTCCCTTCGCGCCCCGCGAGCGATCCGCTCCGGCGCGCTGTCCACCGTCCCTTCGGACAAGGGGCTTGGCCGAGTGCCCCATCCTGTGTGGGCGCTCGCCCCTTCAGAAACTCATGCGTACTACATATCGCCGGAACGCGCATCTGTGATCTCGGCCGATCGAGGAGGGCCAGTCGTGGACTTCGTCGACGTCGGTCACACGGATGCGTGATGCTTGCTCGGTGAGGGCTCGCGGGGCGCTGTGGACGTGCCCCAGGTGTGGCCGCAGGTTCGTGGGCAAGAACGTGTGGCACGCCTGCGGTGACTACTCGGTCGAAGGATTCCTGCACGGTAAGGGAGCTCGAGCCCGCGAGCTGTTCGAAGGCTTCGAGCGTCTCATCGCCGCATGCGGAGCCTACGAGGTGGCTCCTGCCAAGACCCGCGTGGCCTTCATGGCTCGGGTCAGGTTCGCGGGTGTGCATGCGCTCAGCGACAGAGGGATGACCGTCGCCTTCGGGCTGCCGCGCCCCCTTCCCCACCCGAGGATCCGCAAGATCGAGGACTACGGCGGTGGATGGTACGGGCACTGGATGCGGATCACCGAACCGGAGGAGCTCGACGACGAGCTGCTCGGCTGGCTCCGCGAGTCCTATCACCAGATGGGGATGCAGGAGCGTCTAGCGGGGCGTTGAGCTGCTAGGAAACCCGCGGACCTCCAGGATGGGGGCTGGCAAGAGCCCACGCGCCCCGGCGCGGGCAGCAAGGCCGGGTGGCGTTCGGCCCTTCGATGACGTTAGGGTGAGAGGACCGAGACAGGGGAGTGACGATGAGAAGACTCCTGATTGGGCTGCTGATCCTGGGTGGTGTGATCGCCGCCATCGCCGTCATCAAGAGGCGCTCGAGCTCGGGCGTCGACGAATGGGACTCGTTCGCCGCCGGTGACTCGTACGCGCAGGCGTCGAGTGCCGTGGCGAAGGCCACCGACGCCGCGAAGGAGGGCGCCGCGAAGGCCACCGACACTGCGAAGGACGCCGCCTCGACAGCCACGAAGGCTGCGAAGGACGCCGCCGCGAAGGCTACGGAGGCTGCGAAGGACGCCTGAGCACGTCGACCAAGGAGGCCCGCATGTCCCATCAAACCCATGCCCGCCGTGTGGGTCCGGTCTACAGGATCAGCCGCGCGCTCATCCTGTTCGTCTACGGGTTCGCGATCGCGTGCATCGTCATCCTCGCGATCGCCTTCTTCCTCCAGCTCTTCAAGGCGAACACGACGGCCCCATTCGTCGATTGGGTCTATCGCGCGGCCAAGAGGATCATGCAGCCGTTCCGCGGGATCTTCCCTTCCGTCGAGGGCGAGCAGGGTTCCGTCTTCGACGTGTCGATGCTCTTCGCGATGTTCATGTACGGGCTCCTCGCGCTGGGTGCGCATGGCCTGATCGATTGGATCGACCGGAAGATCGCAGCCATGCGGTACGAGGCGATGTGGCAACCGGCCGCCTCACCGGCGGCGAGCTCGGGTGTCGTGACGGTCCCGGCCGCGGCCCCGGTCGCGTCCTCGGCCGCGTCCTCGACCGCTCCCGCCGCCACGTCCTCGACCGCTCCCGCCGCCACGGCCCCGCCGCCGGGGCCGCCGCCGTCGGGGTAGGGGGCTACCACCGCAGCCGACGATCCTCGCGACCTATGCCACCCCCGGGGGATAAACGGCCGCCGAGGTAGCTTGGGTGCGGATGCGCGCGATCGGGCTCCTCGGCGTGCCGACGAACTCGGCGGGCATGAGCGATGGCGTTGCGCGCGGCCCGCTCGTGCTGCGGGAGGAGGATCTGGTCGCTGTCCTCCGCCGGCACGCGGAGGTCCACGACTACGGGGACGTCACGTTGCCCGACCCCTCACCGGCGCGCGACGCGCGGTCCCACGTCATCGATCCGGACGGCCTCGGCGCGCTCGTCGCCCGTGTTCGAGACGCGGTCGCGCCGATCCTGGACAACGGGCATCTCCCGCTGATCATCGGTGGCGATTGCCCCCTGCTGCTGGGGTGTCTCACCGCCGCCTCGGGACGGAGCCGGATCGGTCTCCTGTTCGTCGACGGACACGAGGATGCGTACCTCCCCGTGCAGTCGTCGACGGGCGAGGCGGCCGACATGGAACTCGCGTTCGCGCTGGGGATGGCGGACGCTTCATGGTCCCCGGAGCTCGCCACCCTGCTTCCTCTTGTCGCGCCTGCCGATGTCCAGATCCTCGGCGCACGTGACGCGGAGCTCCTTCGCACCGAGGGTGTCGCGTCGCTGCGTGACCGGGTGGCGCTCGTGGACGGTGAGCGTCTCGCGGCCGATAGCGCCCGGATCGCGGCGGCGGCCTGCGCGTCGCTTCCCGACCCCTGGTGGTTCCACCTCGACCTCGACGTGCTGTCGACGCAGGCGCTGCCCGCGATCGACTACCCGCAGCCCGGAGGCCTCGGCTGGGACGAGCTCGTGGTCGTCGCTACGACGGCCATGGGCGCCGACCCTCGCGGCTGGGATATCACCATCTACAACCCCGACCTCGATCCCGAACGGGTCCACGCGCGACGGATCGTCCGGTTCATCGGATCAGTGATCGAGCGGGTTTCTGGTCTGCAGCCCGTCTGAGTTCGGCCGGCCGCCGGTACTGCTGGAGGGCAGCCCCGGCGGTGCGCCGGACCCGGTTCTCCTCCGCCTGATCAACCAGGCTTCGGCTTGGGGCTCGCTTCTTCTTCGTCCTCGGTCGTCTCCACGGCGTGCTCGGCTGCAGCCGCGGCCTTGAGCACCGCAACGGCCAACAACCTCGTCATGCCGGCTGCCATCTGCACCATCCCGCCGAGGATCCGAAACGCTCCGCGCATGGCGTCGACGACGGCATCCCCCATCTGGGACTCCTGAGGCTCGGGCTCGGTCTGCGTCATAGGCTGATCTTGACACGATCCCGATCAGCAGGTGACGTGCAAGATCGCGTTCGTGTCCTCGGGCTCGGCCTCGAGCATTCGGATGGCCTCGCGGGTCGGGACGGTCACCAGCGTCACCTCACGGCGAGCGGCCTCGGCCGTGACCTCGTCCATCACGGGCAGGGCCCCGTTTGCCCCCGTGCCCACCACGAGGCGCCGGCAGTCCCAGGGGATGTCCTCCTCGATGGACAGCGGCGTGTGTCCGAACGCATCGCGGAACGGCTTCGACGCCTTCTTCTTCCGCCGCCGGACCCGCCCGCGAGCGATCACGACGTCGTGCTCGTAGTCCACTCCGTCGATCCGGATCGAGCCGAACGTGAACCCGTCGATGTGCATGAGCTCGTCGACGTCAGGGTACCTCGGCGCCGGATCGCACACCGGCCGCGGGTCCTACGCCCGCTCGCGGACGACCCGCCTCGGACGCTTGTCGTCGCGCAGGCCGAGGTAGCGGGGGTGCCGGAGCTTGCCGTCCGGGGTCCACTCGCTGAAGCCGACCTGTGCGACGAGCTCGGGTCGTACCCAGTGCACGCCCTTCGTCGACACGCCCTTCGCGTCGGTGACCGGTGGAACCGCCTGCTCGATGGGGCGGAGGAGTCCCGTGAGCCTCGCGAGCTCGCGCTCGTTGAAGCCCGTACCCACCTTGCCGCCGAACCGCAGCGCGCCGTCTTCGTGATAGCCGACCAGCAGGGCTCCGAGCCCGGAGCGCGACCCATGAGGATCGGTCCACCCCAGCACGACGAACTCCTGCTCGTTCACGCACTTGAACTTCAACCACTCCTTCGAGCGCCCGTGGATGTAGGGAGCCGAGGCACGCTTGGCGATGAGGCCCTCCCAACCCTTCTCGCAGGCGGCGCGGAACGCGACCTCGCCCGCCTCGTCCAGGTGCTCCGAGAAGCGGATCGGGTCCGTGAAGGCCAGCGCGCCGTGCAGCACCGATTTCCGCGCGAGCAGCGGCAACGCGGAGAGGTCGTAGCCGTCGAACCAGATCAGGTCGAACAGGTAGAAGACCACCGGCACAGCCCTTACCTGTGCCGCGCTCGGTCTCGCGTTCTGCATCCGTTCCTGGAGGCGGGAGAACGAGGTGACATCGCCTTTGAACGCGACGATCTCACCGTCGGCGATCAGCGGAGCGGTGTCGTCCCGAGTGACGGCTCCGACGAGATCGGGGTAGTGGGACGTGCGGTCCTTCTCGTTCCTCGTGATCAACCGGACGGTCGAACCACGCCTCCACAGCAGCGAGCGCTGCCCATCCAGCTTGGCCTCGAACACCCACGCGGGGTCGGAGAACGGCTCCTTGGCCAGCGTGGCCAACATCAGCGGCGTGAAGGCCGGCATCGCGCGACGCCGGAGCAGGCGACGATCGCGAGCATCGAGTTCGCCGAGGATGGGGTTCATGTGAACGAAGGCCGACCTCGCCCGCATCGTACGCCCGGCACGAACCGAACCGTCGTCTACCGCTCCAGCAGCGCTTTCAGGCCCGTCAAGGCCGTCTTCCAGCCCTCCTCGGACACGGCCTTCGCCTCATCCGAGGGCAGGTTGCGTTCGGTGATCGTCAGCTCGGTCGACCCGTCGCGCCCCGAGAGCTCCCAGGTGACCTCCTGGTAGTTCTCCGGAGCGTCGGGCTCACCCGAGACCTCACTCCAGTGGGTGTGGACGAGCAACGCGGGCGGCTCGATCTTCAGGATCTCTCCCCTGTCCACGTACGGCTTGCCCTGCCACTCGCCCCGATGGATCAGCTGGCCGCCGGGCTTCCAGTCGCTCTCCGTGTCGACCCCGAAGAACCACTGCTTGATCAGCTCGGGGGTCGTGATCGCGTTCCAGACCTCGTCGATGGGTGCACCGATCGTGATCGAGCTGCTGGCGCCGAGCTCGTTCATCGCGCTCACCTCCTTCGATGGCCGCGTGCCTCTCCCACGCCGATACCCAACCTCGCCGCGATGAACGCACCGCTGGTCCCAAGGTCGACGCAGGCCGGCGACCTGGGAGCGCGAGGATCTGATGTGCTCGGTGGCGGCTACTCGGCGTAGGGCTGATCCTTTCCCTGGGCGCTGTAGCCGATGCTCCAGATGTAGCCGTCCGGGTCCGCGAAGGAGCCGCCGTACCCGCCCCACTCCTTGGTGGCGGCGGGCTTGAGGATCGTGGCGCCGGCCTTCTCGGCCTCCGCCATGACCTCGTCGACCCGCTCCTCGCTGCGGACCACGTAGGTGAGGACCAGCCCCCTGAAGCCGCTGCCCTCCGGGCTCGCGCCGTTGTCGGCGGCCAGGCCGTCGCGGCCGTAGAAGCCGACGAGCGAGCCGCCGTTCGGCTCGAAGAACACCGAGATGCCGTAGTCGTTCTTCACCTTCCAGCCGAGACCCTCCGTGTAGAACTCCTTGGACCGGTCCATGTCACGGACGCCGAGGAGGATCGAGCTCACGTGCGCGTTCATGCCTTGCCTCCCTTCCTGTCGGGGACGGTCCCCGTGGCAGCCACCCTAGATGCGGCTCGGGGGCTGCGGCTTCTCGATTTCTGATCGGTCTTGTCATGTAGCGTGCTTCCCTCACGTGACGTGAGGACCGGAAGGAGGGCCAAGGATGGAGCGGCACCCCGGCGTGTTCGTCTCGAAGGCATCGACCGACGATTGGGAGTCCGACCCCGACGTGCCCGGAAGCGAGATGCACGAGCTCGTGCACGCCGACGGCGTATGGGCCGGGCTGACGCGCTTCACGAGCGTGGACGGCCCGGTGCCGTGGACCCCCGATCGGCGAGAGGTCGCGTTGATCCTGGAGGGGTCCGTGCGGATCGAGATCGCGGGTGGTGACACGCTGGATCTCGGGGTGGGGGATATGTTCTCCCTTCCGCCGGGCATCGCGACCACGTGGCACGTCACGGCACCGTTCGAGGAGATGTGGGTGCTCGCTTCGGACTGAATCCCTTCGGCCCGGAACTTCGGACGCGCCCGATGCGGATCGCGGCGAGACGGGATCGTCCTGCGACGGCTAGAGACGCCTGAGGGCCTCCACGAGCCGATCGACGTCGTCGCCGTCGTTGTACGCGTGAAGGGAGATCCTGAGTCCGCCCGCTCGAGCGCCGCAGATGATCCGGGACTCGGAAGCGAGACGTTCCGCGGTCACCCCCGGATCGTGATCGGCGTGCCGCAGGGACACGATGTGAGGCGCCGCCGATGGATCGCTCGGCGGCCGGAACGGGCGCCATCCAAGCTCGACGACCCGATCGACGAGGTGCGTCGCCAGATGCCGCGCGTGCTGGTCGATGCGCTCGAACCCCAGCGAGGAGAGCATCGCGATCGACGACTCGAGCCCGATGGCGGACACGTACGACATCGTCGAGAGCACGAAGCGGCGGGCGTCATCGGCCAGGCGAAGCGTCAGCGGATCGAGATCGAACGGGCGGTGCGCTCCCATCCAGCCGACGAGGCGGGGAAGACGACGCACCAGGTCCGGAGCGAGCGCCAGCAGCGCCACGCCGCCGTGGGCCGACAGCCACTTGTAGCCGCTGGTCACCAGCGCGTCCGCACCCCATCCGATGGTGTCGACGACCCCCGCACCGGCGAGCTGCGTCGCGTCCACGACGACGCGGGCGCCGACCTCGTGCGCGGCCTCCGCCACCCGCCCGGCGTCGACCCGCGTGCCCGTCGCGTACTGGACCGCGCCGAACGCGACGACCGCCGTCGCCGGATCGATCGCGTCGACGAGATCTTGCGTGAGGTCTCGATCTGCGCGGTCGTCGACGAACCGCAGCGAGATCCCGCGACGCTCGGCGGCCGCGAGCCACGGGTACGTCACGCTCGGGAAGTCCGATCCGACGAGGAGGACGGTCCCCTGCTCGGGCTCGAGCAGCGAGGTCACCTGGCCAAGCCCCTCGCTCGCGCCCGCGACGACGGCCACCGCATCGGATGAGGTTCCGAGCACCTCCGCTCCGGCCGAACGGACGCCTTCAAGGATCGCGGCCTCCTGGTCGTCGCTGAGGTAGAGGTTCCCGAACTGCGCCGTCTGCCTCAGGAAGGCACCCATCGCATCGATGGTTGGCACGGGGATCAACCCGATCGACGCCTGGTTGAGGTAAGTGCAGCGATCGAGGGCGGCGTAGCGATCGCGCGGAACGAGCGAGGGGATCGAGGACATCTGTGCCTCCAAGGGCAGCGGCCCCACCGGATGGTGGATCAGTCGTTCTGAACCCGCGGACGGACACCCACGGCGAGGGCGACCTGCGTGAGGTCCGAACGCATCGCATCCATCGAGGACTGGAGCGTGTCGAACCGACCCTCCAAGTGTGAGTGGAGCGTGTCGATCCGGCCGTCGAGGCGCGCCCCGAGCGAGTCGAGCCGACCATCGAGCCGCGCCCCGAGCGAGTCGATCCGACCATCGAGCCGTGTCTCGAGTCCATCGATCTTGCGATCGACCGCGTCGAAGCGGCCCTTCCCGAGCCAGGCGACGATCCCACCGACGACGGCGACCACCACCGCGTTGATCGAAGCCACGAGCAGATCCATCGTTCGCGCGTCCTCTCCGGGGGAGGTGCCGCTGGAGAGGAGGCTAGCAGCCAGGACCGACGCGCCGCCGAACCCCGAGACTCCGATCCCTCCTCGCGCTCTGCGACCAGGGGACGGAACCGCGGACCCTCCCTGTGACATGGGGCCGCCGTGCGGCGGCCCTGTCCGTCTCGCGGTTCTCACCGCTCGTCACGGCCAGCCGGCGTGCGGCACGTCGACACGGGACGTCAAGACCTGGCCCGTCTTCGCCTGGATCAACTCGTCGATCCTGTCCGGACCGAACCACTTGGCCACCACCATGAAGAGCGTCCTGCCGTCCTCTCCTCCCAGCATGCACGCGTAGCAGGGTCGGTCGAGCTCGAGCCGATCGAGCACCTCACCCCCCTCGCGGACACGGAGGCATACGCCGCCTTCGTCCGGTCCGACGTCGCTGCACCACACGGCGCCTTCGGCGTCGATGCAGATCCCGTCGCCCGTGACGTCGGCCCACAGGCGTCGGTTGGATAGGCTGCCGTCGGCGCCGATGTCGAACGCGGTGAGCCGACGCGCGAAGGATTCGGCGACGATCAGCGTCGCATTGTCCGGCGTCACGACCATGCCGTTCGGGAAGGCCAGATCCTGGGCGACCAGCCGGGCATCGCCTTCGGGCGAGACGAACGCGATCTTCCCCGGCGCATGTCCGCTCGTCAGGATGTCGCTGAAGTCCGCGAAGTCGAAGTTGATCGTGTTGACGTAGATATTGCCGCGTCCGTCGACAGTCATCTCGCTCCAGCCGTGCGGCGAGATGTGGCTCAGGTCCGCATGCGGGACGCGAGATCCGTCTGCATCCACGCGGATCAGCTCCCCGCCAGTGACGAGCATGCGTCCGTCCGGAAGCCAGTTGGTGGCCCAGCCGCTGCCCCCACCGCCGGCTCCCATGACTTCGGTGTTCCCCGCGAGGTCGACCGCGACGATCTCGTTGGTCCCCCAGTTGGAGAACCAGAGGCGGCCATCGTGCCATCGCGGTGACTCGCCCATCCCGAGACCGCCCAACAGGACCCGTGTCTTCCGGATGGACCGATCCTGCGGCATCACCCGCCTCCTTCCTCGGCCGATCGCAGCCCGAGACCGCGGCGCGGGCCGGAACTCATCGCCCTCCACCATCATGGCCGGCCGATGCCGAAATCGACGCGCGGCCTTCCGAACGTCCGTCCTCCCTGAGGATGACGACGCTTCCGCGGTCGGCGGGTACGGTTCGGCCCGTGGACGGCGGGTGGTGGGATCGGCTCCGGCGGGTCGACCCGCGGATCTGGGACGCGCTGCTCGCGCTCGGCGCGGTCGCGGGGGGCGTGCTCGCGTTCGCGCTCCGGCAGCACCGGCCGGATGAGCCGCCGGCGGCGCTCGGGTTCGCGCTGGTGGTCGTCGCGGGCACGTCGCTCGCCTGGCGTCGTCGGGCGCCGCTCACCGTCGCGACGATCGTGTCCGCGGCCGTCGCGACCGGGGCGCTGTTCGGGTACTGGCCTGAGTTCGTTGCCCTGCTGTGGATCGCGGTGTACTCGGCCGCCGCGTACACCGAGCGCGACCGGCTGATCCGCGTCCTGCTGCCGGTGGCGGTGCTCACCTCGGTCGCGATCAGCGTCGGCGAACGCTGGGACCGCGGCCTCAACTGGATCGAGATCCTCACCGACCTGGTCGTGACGTTCGGCGTGCCGGTCCTGCTCGGGCGCATGACGTTCAACCGGCGTCGGCGCATCGTCCGCGACCGGGAGTTCGCGACGCGCGAGGCCGTCGCCGCCGAACGCGCGGCGATCGCCCGCGAGCTGCACGACGTCGTCGCGCACCACATGAGCGTGATGGTGGTGCAGGCGGGCGCCGCTCGGGCGGTGAGCGGATCGGACCCGGCCGCGACGGCCGAGGCGCTCCGTCAGATCGAGGCGTCCGGTCGCACGGGACTGACGGAGATGAGGCGGCTGCTCGAGGTCCTCAAGGCCGAGGACGACGGCGACGACCGGGCGCCGCAACCGGGGCTCGCCCGCCTCGGAGAGCTCCTCGACGCGATGCGGGCCTCGGGCCTGTCGGTGGAGGCGGTCGTCGAGGGTTCGCCGCGACCGCTGTCGCCGGGCGTCGACCTGTCCGCGTACCGGATCGTGCAGGAGGCGCTTACCAACGCGCTTCGGCACGCCGGCGGGGCGAGCGCCCGGGTCGTGCTGCGCTACGAGCCCGACGCCGTCGAGCTCGAGATCGCCGACGACGGCCCCGGGCCGGCCGAGGACCTCGAGGCCTCCGGCGGACACGGGTTGATCGGGATGCGGGAACGCGTCCAGCTGTTCGGCGGCGAGCTCGAGGCCGGGCCGCGTCCCGACGGCGGGTTCCTCGTCCGGGCGCGTCTGCCCTCGGAGCCGGCGTGAGCGGCGCGCCGATCCGGGTACTGATCGCCGACGACCAGGCGCTGATGCGCACCGGCTTCCGCATGATCCTGGACGCGCAGGACGACATCGAGGTCGTCGGGGAGGCGATCGACGGCGCCGACGCGATCCGGCGGTTCGAAAAGCTCTCGCCGGACGTCGTCGTGATGGACGTTCGGATGCCGACGATGGACGGGATCGAGGCGACGCGCCGGCTCGCGGCGCTCGAACGCCCGGCGCGCGTGCTGATCCTGACGACGTTCGACCTGGACGACTACGTGTACGAGGCGCTGCGCGCAGGGGCGAGCGGATTCCTGCTGAAGGACCGGCCGCCGGAAGAGCTCGTCGCGGCGGTCCGCGTGATCGCGGCGGGGGAGGCGCTGCTCGCGCCCTCGGTCACCCGTCGCCTGATCGAGGAGTTCGCGCGGCGCGCCCCGACGGCCACCCGGACCGAGCTCGACGAGCTCACCGAGCGCGAGCGCGAGGTGCTCGTCCTGATGGCCAGGGGCCTGTCGAACGCCGAGATCGCGCGCGTCCTGTTCGTCGCCGAGACCACCGTGAAGACTCACGTCGGCCGCGTGCTCCACAAGCTCGGGCTCCGCGACCGCGCCCAGGCCGTCGTGCTCGCGTACGAGTCCGGTCTCGTCCAGCCCGGCGACTGACTGGTTGGTCGCCCGAGCCGTTCGGCTCCATGCGGTAGAGGATCACGTGGTGGAGACCGAGGACCGGCCGATCGGCGGAATCGCCCGCGAGGTGCTTCGCCTGACCGCTTGGCTCCCCTGAGTTGCCCTGCAGTTCAATTCGCCCCGAGCTCGGCGAGGAAGGCTTCGGTCCTGGCCACGGCGGGGACGACTCCTTTACGGTCGAAGAACGAAAGCGCCTCGCGAGCCGCCTCGACAGCTTCGTCGGCCTGGCCTGCCTTCGCGAGGATCCGCGACAGGTTGAGATGGAGCTCGCCGAGGTCGAAGTACATGTCGCTATCGGCAGCGGCCGAGATCGATCGTCGAGCCGCGACGAGTGCTCCGTCGAGGTCGCCTCTTGCCGAGAGCACCATGGCCCACGCCGCCTCTGCTCCGGACTGTGACGCCACATCGTCCTCCGCCGCGGCCTCTCGGCCGATCCGCGCGAAACGTTCAGCCTCATCGAGACGTCCGAGCTCTGCGAGCGAGGCCGCGAGGTTGGTAGCCGCGGTCGAGAGGTAGCCCTGGTCGCCCGCCTCTCGAGGATCTCGATGGATCGCCGGTGCGCGGACTTCTGCAGCCACGGGGTCGCCTTACATGTCGGCAGTCCGCCTCGTATCTGGTACGTGACCGAATGCCATACGGGTAGCCCGAAGTCTCGAACGATCCGATCGGCAACCTCACTGTCCTCCGAGCGCCCCGTCAAAGCTCACCGACCATCGCCCGGCAACCTCCTCGAAAGGCCGTGACCACAGCTCTGGACGAGCGGTGTCAGGCGCGGATCGGCCAGAATCTCCGTGGTCTCGTCGAGCCCTTCGCTCGCAGGCATCGGACCGAAGTACGTCGCCGCGGCGATCATCGCGGTGACGTCATCTGAGCGTGCGACGGTCCTCGGCTCGTCGAGCGAGCTCATGCGCATGGGTCAGGCAATCGATCGCCGCCCCGTACCGACACGGCATCCACTCGGTCTCTGCCAATTGCATCCATGCTCGCGCCTGCGCGCGCTCGTCCCCGAGCGACTCGAAGATGCCGATCGCTTCCAGCACTCTCCTCGCGGAAGCGGACGGTTACGATGGCGTGTGGATCGACGGACATCAGGGTGCTCGACAGCGCGAGCCGGGACAGCCAGTCGGTTCGCAGGTCACCTCGTTCGCGCGCCAGGTCTCGCGCCCGCCGGAAGATCTCGACCGACTCCTTGCGACGCTCGGTCTCGGCCATGGCACGGGCGAGCTCATATATCAGATCGGGACGCGTTGCGTCGTCCTCGGGCAGCAGGTCGGCGGCCCGCCCGTACAGCTGCGTTGCAGCCTGCAGATCTCCTCGGTCACGTGCTCGGTCACCGGAATCGCGCAGGTGGAGCGCTGCGAGCCGTGAGATCTCGATCTCGCGCTCCCCGAGCGGTCCAAGCTGGCGGCGGAGCTCCACGGTCTGCTCGAGGTGGTAGGCCAAGATCTCCTGCTGCTCGTCGATCCGCTCGCCCGCGATCTCTTCGAACCACGTTGCGAAGCGCTCGTGCAGCTCGGCCCGGAGCTCCTTCGGCATGCCCTCGTAGGCCGCATCCCGGACCAGTAGGTGGCGGAACCGATACATCTCCTGGCCCGGCAACGTCGAGCGCTCGGTCCGGACCAGCTCGCGCCGAACGAGCCCCATCACGAGCTCACGCAGGTTCGGGGGTGCGTCCTTCCCGAACAGCGCCTTGATCGCTCCTCCGTAGAAGACCTTTCCGACGACGGAAGCTCGTTCGATCACCGCTCGTTCGCCGGGGTCGAGCCGATCGAGGCGGGCCTCGAGCAGCGAGGAGATCGATGGTGGAACCGCCACCTCAGCCATCTCTCCGACGGCGACCCATGAGCCGTTCGAGCGTTCCAGACGACCGTCGTCGATGAGCATCTCCAGCATCTCCTCGACGAACAGCGGGTTGCCCTCGGCCGCGCCGGCGATGCGCCCCGCGACCACGCTGGGAAGATCCTCCGCGCCAAGCAGGCTCCCGATCAACTGCTCGCATTCGTCGTTCGACAGCGGCTCGAGCGAGACGGTCGTCACGTTCATCTTGCCGCCGCCCCACGTCGGCCGCAGATCGAGCAGATCCGGTCTCGCCATGCAAAGGAGGAAGAGCGGTACGTCCTTCGACCAGTCGGCGACGTGTTCGATCAGATCCAAGAGCGCCGGCTCTCCCCAGTGGATGTCGTCGAACACGACGACCAGAGGTCCCTCGCGGGCCCGCGCCTCGAGGAATCTCCGTATGGCCCAGTGCGTCTCCTCGGGACTGGCGGTCTCCTGGACACCGAGGAGCTGCGAGACGCGCGAGCACACGACCTCCTGCTGCTCGTCGTCCTCGAGGACAGCACATACCTTGGCCTCGATGACATCGGGCGCGTCGAAGTCGGCGAGGCCGGCCGCCTCCTTCACGATCTCGAGCACCGGGAAGTACGTGATGCCGTCGCCGTACGGGAGGCAGCGCCCGCGCAGCAGGGCGGCACGATCCTCGAGTCGAGAGAGGAACTCCTCGACCAACCGGGACTTCCCGACTCCCGCGGACCCCAGGATCGTGAACAGGTGGCATGCGCGATCGGCGGCAGCGCCCTCGAAGTTCTGCAGAAGCAGGGCGAGCGGTCGCTCGCGGCCGATCATCGGCGAGTCGAGGCGTCGCGCGCGACCGGCCGCCGTGCCGGCCACGGAGACCAGACGGAGAGCGCGGACGGTCTCGGTTTTTCCCTTCAGCTCGAGTGGCTCGATGGGGTCGACCACGACTGCATCACGCACCAGCCGGAACGTCGGCTCGCCGATGAGCACTTCGCCCGGGGCGGCCGCCTGCTCCAAGCGCGCCGCGACATTGACGGTGTCGCCGGTCACAAGCGTCTGCTCGGACGCGCCGGCGACGACCTCGCCGGTGTTCACGCCGATCCGTGCCGTGAGTGTGACGCCGTGCTCGCGCTCCAGCTCCTTGTTGAGGAGCTCGAGGGCCACGCGCATGTCGGCCGCCGCGCGCACCGCTCGGAGCGCGTCGTCTTCGTGCACGACGGGGATCCCGAACACCGCCATCACCGCGTCGCCGATGAACTTCTCGACGGTCCCGCGGTGGCGCTCGATCGAGGCCTTCATCTCATCGAAGTAGCGCGACATCACCCGGCGGAGCGCCTCGGGGTCGAGCCTCTCGCCGAGCGCCGTCGAGCCCGTCACGTCGCAGAAGACGATCGTCACGGTCTTGCGCTGCTCGTGGGGTGCGGGAGCAGGCGCGAGCGACGCAGCGCACGCCATACAGAACGCAGCTTCGTCGGGGTTCTCCCGGCCGCAGTTCGAGCATGTCTGCACGAGCCGGAGCCTACGCGCGCTTACCTCACCAGGCCAGTGTTGGCTGACGTCCCGCCGACCTGATGATGATTTCGTACCAGTTCGGCCCGCCTTCCCATGGCCCAGTGCGACTGACCCCGAGGACCGAGTCTCCTCCTGCAGGAGGACCCGCAGGTTCACCCTTCGGGCCGACGCCGCACCAACGACCGCTCCCTAGCGTGTCTCCCGACGGAACCCGAACGGAAGGAGCACGGCGATGGGTGCCAAGAGCACGACGGACCGGCGGTCGGTCGGAAGGACGCCGCTCGGGTCGCCGGCGATCTCGGTCCGCGGCCTGACGAAGCGCTTCGGCTCGGTCCGCGCGGTCGACGATCTCAGCCTCGAGGTGCACCCGGGCGTGGTCACGGGGTTCCTCGGGCCGAACGGCGCCGGCAAGAGCACGACGCTCCGGATCGTCCTCGGGCTGGTCGCGCCGACCGAGGGCTCGGCGACCGTGCTCGGGATGCCGTACCGGAGCCTGCCCGAACCCACCCGGACCGTCGGCGCGGTGCTCGAGACGCAGAGCTTCAACCCGCTGCGGAGCGGCCGGAACCACCTACGGGTCCTGGCGTCCGCGTCGGGGATACCGCAGCGACGCGTCGACGAGGTCCTCGAGCTGGTCGGCCTGGAGGCGGCGTCCCGGCGCAACGCCGGGACGTACTCGCTCGGCATGCGCCAGCGGCTCGGTCTCGGCGCGGCGCTGCTCGGCGAGCCCCGCATCCTGATCCTCGACGAGCCGGCGAACGGCCTTGACCCGCAGGGGATCCGGTGGCTCCGTGACTTCCTGCGCGGCTTCGCGGCCGAGGGCAACGCCGTGCTCGTGTCCAGCCATGTGCTCACCGAGATGGCGCAGCTCGCGGACGAGGCGATCGTGATCAACCGCGGCCGGCTGGTCCGACAGGCGTCTCTGTCAGAGCTCACGAGCGACTCCCGCGAGCTGGTCGTGGTCACGCCCGAGGCCGGCCGGCTCGCGGCCGCCCTGCACGAGCGCGGGCTCGGGGTCGAGACGAAGGACGGCGAGCTGCACGTGTCCGGGGCCGACGCCGCGCGCGTCGGGATGATCGCGTTCGAGACCCGCGTCCCGGTGCTCGGGCTCGCGGAGAAGGAGAGCAGCCTCGAGGACGCGTTCCTCGAGCTCACCGAGGAGGACGCACGATGAGGAACCAGATCGCGTCGGAGTTCCGCAAGCTCACGACCACCCGGAGCATCTACGCGATGCTCGCCGGCCTGGTCGCGGTGGTGGCGCTCGGGGTGGTGGCGATCGTGACGGACGGCCAGCCGGGTGCCCTGTCCGCGCCGCTCGAGCAGCAGGCGTTTCTGCACGTGTCGCTGACGATCGCGCCGCTGTTCGGGCTCCTGCTCGGGCTGCGCTCGTTCACCGACGAGTTCCGCTACGGCTCGATCGTCCCGACGCTGCTCGCGAGCCCCGTCCGCCGCCGGGTGCTCGGCGCGAAGCTCGTCGCGACCGCCGGGGGAGGGGTCGCGCTCTCTCTCGCCGCGGTGGCGATCTCGTTCGCGGTCGGCGTGCCGATCCTGATCGTCAAGGGGATCGAGGTCACGTCGTCGACCGGTTCGCTGGCGCTGGTGGTCGGGCGTCTCCTCGGCGCGACCGTGCTGTGGACCGCGGTCGGGGTCGGGCTCGGGCTGGCGGTCAAGCACCAGGTGGCGGCGATCGCCGGGACGCTGGTCTGGATCCTCGCGGCCGAGGGCATCCTGTCCGGCCTGGTGCCGAACGTCGCGAAGTACTTCCCCGGCGCGGCCGGCTTCGCGACCGTCGGCATCAACTCCGCCGACCTGTTGACGCCCGGTTTCGGTGCGACACTGCTCGGCGCGTACGCGCTCGTGGCGGTCGCGGCGGGTGGCATCCTGATGCGGCGCCGGGACATCGCCTAGACGATCCGCCGGCCCGACGGCAGGGGTCGGCCGGCCGGGATTTGAAATACCCTCGTTGAAGCGATGGACGACGTACTCGAGCGCATCATCCTCGGGCGGCTGGACGCCGACGACAAGCTGGCGGAGCGCACCCGGGCCCTCGTCATCGGGGCGTGCCATGGCGCCGAGGCCCTCGACGAGACGCTGGAGGGTAAGGCCCCCAAGTCATCAAAGAAGGCCGAGGCCAAGGCGCCCTCTGCCCGAAACCCCGCCTACATCCAATCGATCGAGGTGCAGGGTTTTCGCGGCGTCGGCCCACCGGCGTCGCTCCCGATCACCACCGGTCCCGGCCTCACGCTCGTCGTCGGGCGCAACGGAAGCGGCAAGTCGAGTTTCGCGGAGGCACTGGAGCTTCTGCTCACCGGCGACAACAGCCGTTGGAGCACCCGCTCGGCCATCTGGAAGGAAGGATGGCGCAACCTGCACCAGTCCAACGCCCGCATCGATGCCGAGTTCGTCGTCGAGGGAGCGAAGGGCACGACGGTGGTATCGAGGGAGTGGAAGCCCGATGCCAAGCTGGAGGAGGCCGAGACGGTCGTCTCGGCTCAGGGGTCGAAGAACTCGGATCTCGAGACGATGGGTTGGGCGGGCGCGGTCGAGATGTACCGCCCGTTCCTGTCCTATAGCGAGCTCGGATCGATGCTCGATGCCGGGCCCTCCGCTCTGTATGACGCCCTCTCCGCGATCCTGGGGCTCGAGGACCTGATCGAGGCGGAGGCGCGACTCAAGGAGGCGAGCAAACAGAGGAAGAAGCTCTCCGACGAGGCGAAGCTGGCCTTGCCGCCGATCCTCGAACGACTCGCCACGGTCGATGACGAGAGGGCGAGCATGTGCATCGAGGCGCTTTCGGCCAAGACCTGGGATCTCGACGCGGTGGAGAAGGCGGTCATCGGAACCGAGGAGGCCGACCGAGAGGAGAGCCAACTCGCGGTGCTTCGACAGCTTGCGGTCTTGGAAGCCCCCGATGCCGATGAGGTGAAGACCGCGGCCGACGGACTCCAGGCCGCCGCGTCCGCCCTTCGCGAGATGGGAGGCACCGAGGCGGCCAAGGCGCGCGAGACCGCAGAGCTGTTGGGGGCCGCGCTCACGTTCCACGAACGTCACGGCGATCAGGATTGTCCGGTGTGCGGAGAAGGCGCACTCAACGCCGAGTGGCGCACGGCGTCCGAGGAGGAGATCGGCCGCCTTCGTCAGCTGGCGGAGCAGGTCGACCTGGCCCACCGGTTGATGGAAGAGTCGATGAAGAGCGCCCGAGCGCATCTGTTGCCGGTTCCCGCCGTGTTGTCCAGCGCCTCCGAGATCGGGCTGGAGGTCGAAGACGTGATCGGCGCGTGGAAGACCTGGTCCGCCGGCGCGTCGATCGAGGAGTCCGAGGCCCTCGCGCAGCACCTGCACGCATCCCTTCCGTCGGTCGCCGAGGGCGTGGCGAAGCTGAAGGCGACGGCTTCAAGCGAGCTTCAGCGAAGGGAAGACATCTGGCGTCCGATCGCAACCGATCTCGCGGGATGGCTCGACACCGCGAAGCGAGCCCGGAGCGGGGAGGACGTGCTGAAGGACGTGAGTGCCGCCGAGAAGTGGATCCGTGCTGCCTCCAACGACATACGCAACGAGCGTTTCGCTCCCATCGCCGATCAGGCTCAGGGCGTTTGGGACATGCTACGGATGCAAAGCAGCGTTCAGCTGAAGAAGATCGTTCTCACCGGTGCCGGATCGGCGCGAAAGGTCGTCCTCGAGGTGAGCGTCGACGGGATGGAGGGGGCCGCGCTCGGGGTCATGAGCCAGGGTGAGTTGAACTCACTCGCGCTGAGTCTGTTCATGCCGAGGGCGACGCTTCCGGAGAGCCCCTTTCGTTTCGTGGTTATCGACGACCCGGTTCAGTCGATGGACCCGGCGCGGGTGGATGGGCTGGCGCGCATGCTCGAGAAGGCCGCGCAGACTCGCCAGGTCGTCGTCTTCACTCACGACGAGCGCCTGGCACGTTCGTGCCGCCTGTTGGGGATCGACGCCAAGATCGTCGAGGTGACTCGAAGGCCCGATTCGGTGGTCGAGCTGCGCCCGGGTCAGGATCCGGTCAGCCGTTACTGCAACGACGCGTGGGCCGTCGCGAAGAGCGAGGACCTGGATCCCGCGGTGAAGGCTCGTATCGTGGGGGTGTTCTGCCGTCTGGCGATGGAGGCCGCATGCACCGAGGCGGTCACGCGGCGAAGGCTGGCCAACGGCGAGGACTACGAGTCGATCGAGGCTCTCCTCGATTCGGCGAAGGGCCTCGCGGAACTGATGGCGCTGGCTCTGTTCGACGACATCGCCAGGACCAAAGACCTGACCTCAGCGCTCGACAGAGGGATCGGAAAATGGGCGGTCGCCGCCTATCGGCGGGTGCAGGAGGCGGCGCACAAGCCGGTGAGCCAGGAGGCCATGCTGACCTTGGTCCAGGAGAGCGAGAGGCTGGCCCGCGGACTGGTGCAACTTCCCTGATGGACATGAGTGGATCGAGCGAGATGACGTCGGCCGAGATCCTCGAGCAGGCCACCGGTCTGCTGAACCATCCGACCGCGGAGACTGCCGGACTGTGGCCACGTGCGACCGCGGTCCTGGCGCGACAGGCTCTCGAGGTCGGCCTGCACGAGGCGCTCTCGGAGAAGATCCTCGGGATACAGAACGCTCCGGTTCGGGTGCAGCTGCTCTGTCTCCAGTCCTACCTCGAGGACACCGAGACCGCGCACGAGGTGAACCTCGCATGGTGGGCGTTGTCGCAAGCCTGCCATCATCTTTCCTACGAGCTGCCACCGACCGCGCCCGAGCTCGAAGGTCTGATCGACGTGGTTCGCCGCTTCGTCCGAATCGCGTAGGAGCCGCCGGTGGCAGAGCGAAACGAAACGCTTGCTCTTCTCTTCACCGACATCGAGGGTTCGACGAATCTCCTGAGATCTCTGGGGGCCGACTACCGGAAGCTCCTTGCCCAGCACCGGCGTGTGCTTGGCGATGCATTCGCCGCTCACGGCGGCACGGTCTTGCAGCGCGAAGGAGACGCTCTGTTCGTGACCTTCGCCGATCCCTCGTCGGCGATACTCGGTGCGATCGATGGACAAGTGGCGCTGGCCAAAGCCAAGTGGCCCGCCGACTCGCGCGTGCGCGTTCGGATGGGGATCCACGTCGGCGAAGTGACCATCGATGAGGACGAGGACTACGTCGGCCTTGCCGTGCATCAGGCCGCGCGTATCTCGGCCGCCGCGCACGGGGGCCAGGTCCTGACCTCGAAGGCAATGCAGGCCCAGGCCGAACAGCGGGTACCCCCCGAAGTGTCACTGAAGTCGATCGGACGCTTTCGGCTCAAGGACTTCCCGGAGCCCCAAGACCTGTTCCAGTTGCATCATCCCGATCTTCCAGGCGACTTCCCCGCTCCGCGCACCGCTCCCGGCGCCAGACACAACCTCCCCGCAGCGATCTCCAGTTTCATCGGCCGGGACCGCGAGGTGGCGGAGCTCGCCGAGCTGTTGGAAACTGCACGGCTCGTCACACTGACCGGGCCGGGCGGTTGCGGGAAGACGCGCCTTGCTATCGAAGCAGCCTCCGCGTCCCTTCCCGTGCGACCGGACGGCATCTGGTTCGTCGACCTTGCCCCGGTTTCCGATCGGGAGCTCGTTCTCTCGGTTGCGGCGAACGCGATGGGGGTTCAAGAGAGCCGGGCCGCCTCAGCCGACTCGGCCCTGATCGACGTCCTGTCGTCCGGGAGACCTCTGGTGATCCTGGACAACTGCGAGCACCTGATCCCGACCTGCGCAGAACTGACCGAGACGTGGCTCTCGGCCTGCCCGGGGCTCACGATCCTCGTGACTGCGCGGGAACCGATAGGTGTCGCGGGCGAAGTGATCCGCAGGGTGGGAGGTCTGCAGATCTCCTCGGACACCGATACCGGTGAGTCCTCCGAAGCGGTCCAGCTCTTCATCGAACGGGCGAGAAGTCACGAGCCGGAGTTCGAATGCGGCGAAGGGGAACTCGCCGAGATCGCTCAATTGACCAGCCGGCTCGATGGGATCCCTCTGGCGATCGAGATGGCCGCCGCCTTGGTCGGGACGTTGAGCGTTGGAGAGATCCTCTCCCGGCTCGACGACCGGTTTCGCTTGCTGACGGGCGGAGCCGGGCGCAACCTCGGACGGCAGCAGACGCTTCTGGCAACGGTCGACTGGAGTCACGATCTGTTGTCCGAACCCGAGCGCGTTCTGTTGCGCAGGCTGTCGGTGATGTCGGGATCATTCTCATTGGAGGATGTCGAGGCAGTCTGCGTCGGCGACGGGATCGATCGTACCGAGGTGGTTACCCATCTTCGAAGGTTGGTGGCGACATCTTGGGTGATGAGAGAACGCGGGGATGACCGCGCCTCCTATCGGTTGCTGGAGACCTCGCGCCAGTACGCGCTGGACAAGCTCGTCTCGTCTTCTGAGGCGCAGATGTTTCGGAGCAAGCACTCCGAGTGGTTCACCGACCTCGCCGAGACCGGAGCCGAGCCGATGCTCGGGGGGCCGGATCAAACGCGCTGGTTCGACCGCATCGAATCGGAGCTCGACAACTTCAGAACGGCTCTGGCTTGGAGTCTGGGCGACGGGGATCCCGCGCTCGGGCTCCGACTCGGTGCCGCGCTCTCGAGATTCTGGGAAGTCAGGGGACATTGGTCTGAAGGGTTGGGTTGGCTCGAAGACGCGCTTGCCGGAGCGCCCGACGCGGAGGACGGACTTCGAGGACGCGCGCTGGTCGCGGCGTCGTTCCTCGCCTTCTATCGCGGTCGACTCGAGTCGGCGCGCTCGATGGTGACAGAAGGCCTTGCCGCGGCCGTCCGGGCACAAGACACGGCAACCGAGGCGCGTGGACTTCGATTCGAAGCGGTGATCGAGCAGCGCACCGGGGATCGTGCGGCCGCGATCGACGCCGCTGAGAAGGCGGTCGAGCTGAGTCGGGCTCATGGTGCCGCGGCCGACCTGGCCTTCGCCCTGCAGGTCCTCGGTCGGCTGTTGGTGGAGGACGATCGAGACGAAGCCCGCGCCCGATACGAAGAGGGCCTCGAGGTGGCGCGCAAAGCAGAAGATGCCGTCTCCCAGATCTACCTTCTGTATGCGCTGGGGCGTTTGCATGTTCGTGCGGGGGACAACGAGCGCGCGCGCGAGGTCTACTCGGAAGCGCTGGATCTCTCTCAGCAGGTTGGAGAGCGATGGATGGCTATGAACGTCTTGGTGGGGCTCTCGCAGGTAAGCGAGGACGTCGATGCCGGCCCGGCGCTCGAAGAGATGGTCCGAGTGCTGCGACAGACCGGGAATCGGATGATGCAGATCGTGTGGCTTCGGCAACTGGCGTATCGACGAAGGCTGGAGGGAGATCTCGAAGGGGCGAAGCGAGCGGTCGACGAAGCCTTGGAGATCGTGAAGGAAGAGGGGACCTCAGAAGCGAACGTCCTGGGCCAGTACATCCTCGCGAGCCATCTCGATGAGGCCGAGAAGGACTACGCGGGCGCCCTGCGCGAATTTCGGAACGGGGTGAGCGCCGCCCACTCCCAGGGATCGGAGTGGGAGACGACGTTCGGCCTGACCGGAGTCGCACGCATGCTGGCCCACAACGGTGAGAACGAACGCGCCGCTCTCCTGCTCGGTGCGGCGGCAGCCATGCAGGAGAAGGTGGGGATGCATCCGCAAGGACCGAGGGCGGAGGCTCTACGAAGAGTGATTGAGGTGCTGGGTAACGCTCTCGGCGACGTTGAGCTGCAACGCCTACGAACGGAGGGCCGCGCCACGTCTTTGGACGAGGCGGTCGCGCTGGCAACCGAAGCTGCGGACTGAGGCGCACGACGAAGCAAGGAGGTGGAGTGCATGGCTCAGACGTCACTGCTCCGTCCAGAAGGACTCGTGCAGTCTCCCGCCTTCACGCACGTCGCGGTCGTGCCGCCGGGCGCGACGACCGTCTACATCGGTGGCCAGAACGCCGTCGACGGCGATGGCACGCTCGTCGGCGGCGACGACGTCGCCGCTCAGACCCAACAGGTGATGAAGAACCTGCACGTCGCCCTCGCCGCGGCAGGTGCAAGCGTCCAGGATCTGGTGATGATGACCGTTCTGTTCGTCGATGGCGTCGATCTCGCCGTGGCCTATCCCATCGCGGCCGCCGAGTTGGCGGGAGCGGTGCCGCCGGTTGTAGGCGCTCGGGTTGCTGGGCTTGCTGTGCCGGGTGCGCTCCTCGAGGTGAGCGCGGTCGCGGCGGTGACCTCGTGAGCGCCGGGTAGCGGCGGGGTTGGCAGATCGGCGTGTCGACCTCGCGTATCCTCGCGATGATCCGGCGCCCGGCGGGCGGGCGACGGGCGGGGAGCGCCCACGAGAGCCGGTGAGGAGGTGCGTCTTTGGCACGGACTCCCGATGGGATGCTTGGGGACCGGCCCAGCGGGGGCAACGGGGGCGGCGCGAGCTCTCCATCTGGTGACCGGGACGCGTCAGTCTCACCGCTCCCCGCTGGGGTCGTCACCTTCGTCATGACCGACATCGAAGGCTCGACCCGTCTCTTCCGCGAGCTCGGCGAGAGATATGTGGAAATGTTGGCCACCCACCAAGGGCTGCTTCGTGCTCCCTTCGTAAACCATGGCGGCGTCGAGGTCGGCACCGAGGGCGACGCGCTCTTCTTCGTCTTTCCGGACGCCGCGCAGGCGGTCGCCGCCTGTCTGGAAGGTCAACGAGCGCTTGCGACGCACCCGTGGCCACCCGAAGTCGTGCTGCGAGTGCGGATCGGGGTGCACACGAGTGAGGCCACGCCGGTCGGGAACGATTACGTCGATCTCGCCGTGCATCAGGTGGCCCGCATCAGCGCCGGGGCGCACGGCGGCCAGATCCTGCTTTCCGCGGCCACGGCAACCGCCGTCGAGAACCGGCTCCCGGACGATGTCGCCCTGGTCCCTCTCGGGTTGTTTCAACTGCGGGGCTTTCCGGAGCCACAGCCCCTGTTCCAGCTCGGTCACCCGGACCTCCGCCGCGATTTTCCGCCTCTGCGCCTGATCGGCGTCGCGGTTCACAACCTGCCGTTCCTGCGGGCAGGTTTCGTCGGGCGAACCGAGGAGCGGAGGGCTCTTGCCTCGCTGCTGTCGGAGGAGGGCGTTGTCAGCGTCGTGGGTTTGGGGGGTGTGGGCAAGACACGGCTGGCCATCCAGGTTGCCTTCGATGTCCTGGATCGCTTCCCCGACGGTGCCTGGCTCGTGGAGCTGGGCGCTATTTCGGACCCGGCCTCGATCCCCCGGGCGGTTGCCGAGGCCACCCGTGTCGCCGAGGAGCCGGGGAGGAGCATCGACGAGGTCCTGATCGAGGCGCTGGCCCACAAGGTTGCGCTTCTGGTGCTGGACAGTTGCGAGCACCTCCTCGACGCCGTGGCCGACACCGCCTCGCGCCTCTCCCGGCGTTGCCCTCACCTGGTGATCCTGGCCACGAGCACGGAGCCGCTCGACATCGATGGCGAGGTCGTGTGGCGCGTGAGCCCGTTGCCGATCGTCGACCCCGACGGGATCGACGGGGCCGCCGAGGCCGCGGCCGCCGATGCGGTGCGCCTGTTCGTGGAGCGAGCCCGTTCGGCCACCCCGCAGTTCGAGCTCACCGACGAGAACGCCGGCGATGTCGCCCGCATCGTGGCCCAGGTGAACGGGATCCCGCTGGCGATCGAGCTGGCCGCGGCGGCGCTCGGCGACCGCCCGATCAGCGGAGTGCTCGACGGACTGACCGACCGCTTCTCGCTACTGACGCGTGGGCGGCGGACCGCACCGCCTCGCCACCAGACGCTTCGCGCCGCGTTGGAGTGGAGCCTCGACCTGCTCCAAACCGACGAACGCCGCCTCTTCGCTCGACTCGCCGCGTTCGCAAGCGGTGGGACAACCGAAGCGATCGCCGAGGTCTGCGGCGGCCTCCCCGGCGCGGGCGTCGACGTCCCACGAAGCCTCCGGCACCTGGCCCGTGCGTCGTTGCTCGTTCCCCATCCCGAGTTGCCGGAACGCTGGTCGATGCTCGAGTCGGTCCGGCAGCTGGCCGCCATCGAGCTGGAGGCGCTGGGCGAAGACGACGAACTGGCCGCTCGCCATCGAACCTGGTTCGCCGATCGGGTCGAGCGTGTCGAGCCCGCCATCGGCCGCAGCGGCCAATCGCAGGTCATGGCCGACCTGGCCGCGGACCAGGACAACGTTCGGCGCGCGATCGCCACGGGGATCGTGGCGGGGGACGACACCGTCACCCTTCGCCTCTGCACCGCGATGGCGACGTTCTGGACCTCGCACGGAGACTGGACGGAGGGATGCGAGCAACTCCGCACAGCGCTGGACTTGCCCGCGAGCGACGTGCGACTGCGGGGACGGGCCCTCGTTGCCCTGGGGAACCTCCTGCTGTTGCGTGGGGACCTGGCCGAGGCCGACGGTGCGCCTTTCCGAAGGACGCCGGCTCGCCACCGATTCGGATGACGCCGTCGTCCTGGCGCGCGCCATGGCCGGTGAGGGGTACCTGGAGTTCCGCCGGTCGCACCTCGCCGAGGCGCAGGCCGTTTGGGAGGAGGCGCTGGAGATAGCCCAGCACGCCGGCGACGAACGGGTTGCGGCGGGGGTCCTCCGCAGCCTGGCGATCGCCGCCGCCAGCAGCGGCCACCAGGACCGGGCCGGAGACCTCCTCGACCGGGCGATCGACATGGCTCGACGCACAGGAGACGATCAACAGCTCCGGTTGCTGCTCGGCTCGGCCGCCGAGAGGCACCTGTGGCTGGGGGACTACCAGGCCGCGGAGGACGCCTACGGGGACGCCCTCGCACTGGCCTCGGCGATCGGCGACCTGTCGGCTCGTCCCCTGCTGCTGGCCGAGCTGGGGTGGGTGGGCCTCCTTCGTGGCGCCCTCGTCACCGCCGAGCATCTGTCGATCGAGGCGGCCGAGCTCGCGGAGGATCTCGGGAACCGCCGGGTATGGGCTCACGCTCTTCGGCTGAAGGGGGAGGCACTCCTGCGCAGGTGGGATCCGGACGCCGCCACCGTCGCGCTCGACCGTGCACTCGTGGTGGCGGAGGAGCTGGGGGCGCCGGCAGAGGTGGCCGGCGTGCGCTGTTCGCAGGCCTGTCAGGCGCTCGAGGAGGAGCGACGTCGACGAGGCGCGCCGCTTGGTCGGCGAGGCCACGGCGCTGTCGACGCTCCCGCACCCGATGCGGCGAGTCTCCCCAAGGTGGGTGCTGGGAACCGCGGCCCTGATGGAGGGCGACCTCGGTTCGGCCGAGCGGGAATTCAGCGACGACCTCGCGCTCGCCGAAAAGGGTCAGGTCGTCCGCCACCAGGCCAACAGCTTGTGGGGGATCGCGCGGGTCAGGGCCGCTGCGGGAGCCGTGAGCCAGGCGGCCGAGCTTCATCAGCGGGCACTTGGGCTGCGCCACCGGATCGGGGATCGACTCGGGGTCGTCGATTCGCTCGTAGGGTTGGCGACGGTCGTAGCACCGGCCGAGCCCGAGGGAGCGGCGCGGCTCGTCGGCGCAGCCATCGCGCTCCGGGCGCAGACCGGGGCGATGCCGACGCAGCGCGAGACGGCCGAGGTCGCCGCCGCTCTCGCGGCGATCGGCGATGCCGCCGATCCCAGGTTGCTGGAGACGGCGCGGGGCGCCGGCGCCGACGTCGACGAGGATGCAGCGGTGGCGATGGCCGCCGGGCTCGCCGTTGCCGGCGATGGGATGTCCGATTGAGCGACGACGGACGCCGGCATGGGCCGGCTCGATCGTAGGAGGGTTCGAGGATGGGGTGGCTCGAGGGTAACGTGGCGCTCATCACCGGCGCCGGATCGGGGTTAGGTCGCGCACTCGTCGATCGCTTCGTGGAGGAGGGAGCGCGAGTTCTCGCCTTCGATCGGGCTGCCGAGCGGTTGGAGGCGCTCGAGGTGGCCCACACCAGCTCCGTTGCCGGGGTCGTGGGAGACGTCACGGTCGCCGGCGACAACCAGCTGGCCGTGGCACGTGCCATCGAGCTGTTCGGCCGGCTCGACACGTTCATCGGTAATGCCGGGATGTTCGACTACGGCGCTCGCCTCGTCGACACCCCGATCGATGCTCTCGACCGAGCTTTCGACGAGCTCTTCGCGCTCAATGTCAAGGCGTGCCTGCTGGGTGTGAAGGCCGCGGTCCCCGCATTGATGGAGAGCGAAGGATCGGTGCTGTTGACCGCATCCATGTCATCGACCCACGCCGGCGTGGGCGGCGTGGTGTACACGGCTTCGAAGCATGCCGTGGTGGGGCTCGTCCGCCAGATGGCATACGAGCTGGCGCCCCGGGTGCGTGTCAACGGCGTGGCGCCCGGCTTCATGCGCACAGACATCCGCGGCCCCGAGTCGCTCGGCCTGGGCGAGCAGACCCCGTCGTCGGTGCCGGATCTCGAGCAGCTCGCCAGCGCCGTGGCACCGCTGGCTTTCCTGCCGCGGCCCGAGGACTACACCGGTCACTACGTGCAGTTGGCCTCGCGGGCCAATGCCGCGGCCACCACCGGCCTCGTGGTTGCCTGCGACGGGGGACTCGAGGTGCGTGGGCTCGGCCTCCCTCCCAGCCGGGATTCCGAGTAGCTACGGCTACCTGTGGATCTGGACCCACCGCGTTTGGTGAAACGCAGTTGCTTCGACTCTGTGTCGCCTACGCCGAGCAGAATCGGTGACCGGGAAGCGTCGGCCTCACCGCTCCCCGATGGGGTCGTCACCTTCGTCATGACCGACATCGAAGTTAGCGGTTGCCGAAGGCCTCCGATCGATGTGACGGGGCCGACGCGATGGCGCCGGCCCCGTCCCGATGGATCGCAGCGCACTCCTATAGCTTGGCGTAGTAGATGAACTGGTTGAACAAGCCGGCCACGTCGGACGGGTCGCGCATGTCCGTCCAAGCCATGTTCGCGCTGCCGTCGGAGCCGTATGCGATACCGATGTAGTCGCCGTGGAAGGTCGCGCAGTTCTCACAGCCGGCGACCCCCGCCTGGAAGTACAGAGACTGGGTCGGGTCCGAAGGCGCACTGCTGACGACCGTCTTCGCGAGCGAGCCGGGCGTTCCTTCGGCGAGGGACGCGTCGTAGAGCGCGCCGTTCGAGGAGCCCCTGTCGTTGTAGACGATCCCGATCGTGCCGTCCGTCGGGTTGACATCCACCCACGGGAACCACTGGTCGCCCCCTGCCCGATCGACGAGCGTGGGGCCGCTCCAAGAAGTGCCGCCGTTGGACGAGACCATCAGGAACACATCGACGTTTGTGACCGGGGTCGCCGCGTCGTGCGTCCCGTTCCGGTTGTCGCTGAAGACGAGGTAGAGCTTCCCGTCGGTCGGACTGGCGACGATGTTGCCGGCGGAGTTGACCCGCACCTGGTAGCCGGTCAGCGTCTGGCGGTCGTTGACGTTGATCGGATAGTCGGCCGAGCCGTCCTCAAGACCGACGACGAACGTCGGGTTCGACCATGTAGCGCCGCCGTTGGTCGACTTGACCAGCAGGTACTGGTCGTCGAAGACCTCGCCCGTCTCCCAGAGCGCCTGGTTCTGCTCGTTCTGGAAGGCGACGTAGACCGTGCCGTCCGGTCCCACGGTCGGGACCGAGAACTGGTTCTGATCGCATTGGCCTGCGGGACCGCTCTCCTGGAAGGTGCAGAGCGCCGAGTTCGAGCCGGAGATCTCCTGCGCCTTCGTCCAGTGCTTGCCGCCGTCGTCGGAATGCGACTCGAAGATCGCCGACCTGACATAGGCGCCGGAGGCCGACTCGAACTTCGACCAGGTGAGATACGTGCGGCCGTAGAAGGGCGAGGACGGGTTGTTGTCGGTGACGATCCACTCCTTGTCGTTGAAGAGCTGGGTTCTCGAGAGATCACAGCCGAACCCCGAGTCCACGACCACCGGAGGCCGCCACGTGATCCCACCGTCGGTCGAGACCGAGGCGACCACGTCGCCACGACACGCTTCTCCCGTCGGCAGCTGGAACGAGTAGTTCAGCGACGAGTGGATCACCGTCCCGTGCTTACGATCGAACACGGTGACGGGGTCGCTGCCGGTCACCTGCGGGCTCTTCTTCGACATGTTCCCGGTCGTCCAGGTGGCTGCGTTGTCGAGGCTCGTGTAGAACTGGTCGCAGCACGATCCGTAGTCGTTCGAGCTGGCCACCATGCGTCCGGGCGCCACCGGATCGACCTCGATGTCTGGCTCGTTGTTCGGGAACGGGTCGTCGCAGTCGAGGTTCGTGTTCGCTCCGCCACTTAGAGCGATGCACTCGAACTGCGAGTGAGGTCCGTGCTGCTTGTCGTAGCCGGCGACATCGAATGTCACTGTGCGTTTCGTGGCCATCCCCCCCTCAGGCAGCGGTGGTCGAGCACCTACGCTACTTGCGAGCGAGACCAACAGTGCCATCGCCGCGCCGAAGGCCAGTACGGGTCGAAGTGCTTTCATACGTCTCCCCTTTCCTGAAAGTCGGCCAAGGAATCCACGGCCGACCTTGGGTGGCGCCGGGTCTGTGTGGCTTACCCCCTCTCTGCCCGCATGGAATGTCTGCAGCGGCGCTGACGAAAGACCGCGGGAGACGCCGGGCCATCGCGCCTATGAACCTCCTGCGTCAGTCGAGGGACGGCTAACCCTACTGCCATCTATTCCACGGCAATCCACTGGGTGCGCGCAACCTTGTCATTTGTCGACGGACTTGTCTCTCTGTCCAGGTCTGTTTGCCGTAGCTCACCTACGCCCAGCCCCTAACGCGTATCGAACGTTCGAGGTCGCGAGCCTCGAGGCAGTTTGACGACTCTAGGATCCGATCCGAACGCTTCGCAAGACCTCGTTCACGGTCGGGATGACCCGACGGAAGTCCTTGCGGGAGGCCGACCATGCGTTCTAATCACGAAGGTCCTCCACCCGGTGCCGAGCGAGCCCCGAAAGCCGTGGACCGTGTGTCGTGATTGCGAAGCTGTAGCACAGGTCCTTGGAACCCCGAAGCTCGCGCAGACCCGCCCCGGCGCGCGGTGAGCCGTGTTCCTCTATCCTGCCTGCCCCCGTCCGAGTTCGGGACGTCGCCAGCGCGTGTGACGGTCCAGATCCTCGGGACGGACGCCGACCCGTTCTTCGTCGACGAGGGTGAGGTCGACGCCGCCCGCGAGTTGGTCGCATCGACGGAGGACGCCCCCGGAACCCGGTCAGGCCTCCTTCACGGTCGCGTACCAGACGCGCTCCGCGACGGCGACGATGTCGTCGCTGACACGTGAGAAGCGCCGGTACAGCTCGCGGCGTCCCATCACCTCCCGGAGATCCTCGACCGTTATCAGGGTCGACATCGCTTTGCGGTACACGCGCTCGAGCTGCCGCTGGGACTTGATCGCCGCGTCTGCCGCATCGGTCGCAAGCCCGTCGGTGACCTTCCCACCCGTGCCGATTCGCACGAACGACTCGGCGAGGTGCCGCGCGCCCTCCAACAGGAACCCCGCCATCCCAAGCACGTGCTCGTCCGGCGGCAGGTCCATGACCTCGGCCTCGCGCACGGCGTCCTTCGCCCCGTTCATCACGGCGTCGAGTCGCTCGGACATCGTGAAGACGTCCTCCGCGTCGATCGGCGTCGTGAACGATGCCGTGAGTGCCTTGAGGAGCGCGAGCCTCCTCTCGTCGGCGGCGTGTTCGGACTCACGCACCCGCTCGGCGGCGGCCGACTCGCCCGCGGCCCACTCGGTGAGCGCCTCGAGCCCTCCGATCGTCACGGCGGCTTGCTCCCGGAGGAGCCCGATCACGTCGGGCGTCTCGGGAAGGAACCAGGGGAGCTTCATGCCAACCATCTCCAGAACGGGAGCACCGCGGCGGCAATGAGCGCGGCGGCAGGAAGGGTCGTCACCCAGGCGAGGAGGATCTTGCCTACAACGTGCCAGCGTACGCGCTTGGCCCGACCGCGGCCGACCCCCGTCCCGACGACCGATGAGGACACGATCTGGCTCGTGCTGACGGGCGCGCCGACCACCGACGAGGCGAGGATCACGGCAGCCGAGCTCGTCTGGCTTACGAGCCCGTCGAGCGCGCGGAGCTTGACGATCCGTCTTCCGATTGTCTTCACGATCGTCCATCCACCCATCACCGTCCCCACCGTGACCATGGTCGCGCACGCGAGCTCGACCCACACGGGTGAGGCGAGCGTCGAGATCGTGCCGTGGGCGAGGAGCAGGGCCACCACGATCCCCACGGCCTTCTGCGCATCGTTGGCACCGTGACTGAACGCGAGCCACCCGGACGTGAACCACTGGCTGCCGCGGACCGTGCCTTCGATGCGGACCGACGCCCGCCGCAGGAGCCTCCTAACGAGCAGCGTGAGCAGCGCTGCGCCCAGGAGTCCGAGGATCGGGGAGACGGCTAGCGCGATCAGCGTCCCGAGCACGCCAACCGGCCGTCCGTCCTCGATGCCTCCCCAGTAGACCGCGCCCGCGCCCGCGTCGAGGAGGGCAGCACCGACGAGTCCGCCGACAAGCGCGTGAGAGGAGCTCGAGGGGAGCCCCTTGATCCACGTGAAGAGGTTCCAGGCCACCGCGCCTGTGAGTCCCGCACCGATCACGGCGATCGTCTGATCGGGAGGAACCTGCACGATCCTCTCGATCGTGTTCGCGACGGCGGCCCCGAGCAGCAGCGGCCCGAGCAGATTGCAGACGGCGGCGAGCGTGACCGCGGGGAGGGGGCGAGCGGCACGGGTCGCGACGAGCGTGGCGATCGCGTTCGCGGCGTCATGGAAACCGTTCGTGAGCGCGAAGGCGAACGCCATAGCGATGGCCAGGATGAACGCCGTCACACTCGCACCATAACGGCACGGATCCGTCCGGAAGGCTCACTCACGCGTCGGTCGCAGCAGCACAGTCCGGTGGAAGCCGGGCCGTCTTGACGCCGCTTTGAGGGCGGTCGCTACAGCTCGATCCGCCGCTCTGGATCCACGTAGACGTCGTCGGATCCGTTGACCATGACCTCTGTGATGTTCGCAAATGGCCCTTCTCGGCCTACGACACGTGGCGCCATCGGCGTCCATCGGCTGAGATCGGCACATTCTCCCGGGAGCAGGATCGGGGGCGCAACTCCTCGACCCGACGCGGATCAGCGGCGAGGGGCGGGGCAGGCACCCGGCGGGTTCTCGGCCGGTGGACCCGAGGCGCAGGCGAGATGGCCTAATCCTCCTCGTCGACGCCGATACGTGGAGAGAAGACTCCATACAGAGAAGGAGTCATGACCCGCAGCGGCAGGCTGTCCCCTGGGGGATAGCCGGGCGACTGCGACGACCGCCGATGTAGCGAACCGCGTGTCATTTGTCGAGGCGACTGCAGAAACAAAGACCATGTGTCATCTACGCGGAGCAGAATCTGCCGTCTCTAGACCAGGACGCAACCCGTGCTAGCCGCAGAGTTCCAGCCGTTCACATCGTTCATCGAGACGTTGCGCGGGCTCTTGATGGGAACCGCGATCGGCAGAGCTCCTTGCTCTCGGTCGTGTGGTGCGTGCTGATCGCCTTCGTCGGCTTCCTGTGGGGGCTGAAGCTCTACGACCGTGACCTCTCGCGCCTGTGACGACAGGGGTGTTCCCCGACCTGTTCCGGAGCGCCGTCGAGATCGTGATGCTGCTGCTGATCGCCGATACGCGTGGCGTAGGACACGATCATGACCGCCGCCGCGACCAACCAGTGGACCAGCGTCGCGCCCACGGCGCTCGGGCCACCCCAGGATTGGTCCAGCTGCTCGGGCGACGCGCCGGCCGCCCAGAACGGGTATTAGATCGCTCGGGCCACCACGAACACGATGAAGAGTGCGGCGACGTTGACCAGGAGCGCGAGTGGCAGGCCGATCGACGAACGCGCGAAGCCCGACCCGCGGCCTGCCGCCGACCGCACGACGACCACGATCTGACGAGGGACGGCCACGAGGGCCAGCAGCACCCTCCGCGCCACGGCGGCGAACCCCGTCGCCCTGCCTCGTCGTGAGTCTCGCCGACTCATAACCGACGCGACTCTCCCGAGGGTCCGCCACCTCGAAAGGGGCGGGGAACGGGTCGTTCGGGCCTGGCGTCCAGGGTTCTGTCAACGCAACCGCAGGTCGGATCTGGCAGAACCCTAACGGGTGGCGCCGAGCGAGGGACTCCACACGTCCCGCCCGGCGCCTACCCTTTACCCCTTCCGGTAGCGCGCCACCGCCAGCGGGGCGAAGACCGCGACGATAGCGATCGTCCACAACAGCGAGCGGCCGACGTAGTAGCTCGCCGGGTGGCCGAGCAGCACCTCCGCCGCCTCGCCCTGCGTCAGCGAACGCACCGCGTCGACCATGTACGTGATCGGCTGGTGCTCGGCGATCGCCTGCATCCACCCCGGCATCGTCTCGACCGGCACGTAGGCGCTCGAGACGAACGTGAGCGGGAACACGAGCAGCGCCATGCCCTGCGCGGCCTGCGCCGTCCGAGCCGTCAGACCCAGGTACAGGAACACCCACTCGAACGCGAACCCGTAGACCAGGCAAAGCCCGAACGCGAGCATCGCGTCGCTCACGGACCCGTGGATCCGGAACCCCACCGCGAACCCGATCGCCGTGGTGATCGCCAGGGACCACGTCAGCACGGTGGTGTCCGCGACCGCTCGGCCGGTCAACACGGCGCTCCGCGGGATCGGCAGCGAGCGGTACCGGTCCACGACGCCCGCCTCGAGGTCCTCGGCGATCGCCGTGGCCGCGCCCATGCCGGCGAACAGTACGCTCGTGGTGACGAACCCCGGCACGAGGAAGTCGACGTAGTCGACCCCGCCGGTGCCGTCGATCGCGCCGCCGAACACGTACCGGAAGATCAGCAGGAACATCGCGCCCTGGATCGTCCCGAGCACGACCAGCTGCGGCGTGCGGAGGAATTTCAGGATCCCTCGGCGAGCGATGGCGAGCGTGCTCGTCCGCAACCCGGTCTGCCGGGGGACCTCCTCGATGGTGATGGACATGGTGACCTCCTTCTCTTCTCTCAGGCAGCTTCCTGATCGGTGGACTCGTCGGTGGCCCGGCCCGTCAGCGCGAGGAACACCTCGTCCAGCGTCGGCGGCCTGAGTGCGACGTCGTCGGGCGTGACCCCCACGGCATCGAGCGCGCCGAGCACCTCTCGGAGCGCGTCGGTGCCGGCGCCGACCCGAACGCCGATCCGGCGCGTCGCCTCGTCGATCTCGGGCTCGCCCTCGCCGATCCGGGCCAGCGCGTTCGCCACCGTCGGGAGCTCCTGGCGGTCCCGAACGTGCACCTCGACCACGTTGCGCCCGACGCGACGCTTGAGCTCGTTCGGCGTCCCTGTGGCGACCGCTCGGCCGTGGTCGATGATCACCACGCGACCAGCCAGGTGATCGGCCTCGTCCAGGTACTGCGTCGTCAGCAGGACGTCGGTTCCCCGCTCGACCATCGAACGGATGGCGTCCCACAGCTCGACGCGGCTCCGTGGATCGAGGCCGGTCGTCGGCTCGTCGAGCAGCAGCAACCGCGGCGAACCCACCAGGCTCGCGCCCAGGTCGAGCTTGCGCCGCATGCCGCCCGAGTACGTGCGGACGAGCCGGTCGCCGTCCTCGGCCAGGCCAAGCCGCTCGAGCACCTCGGTGCTGTTGGCCCGCGCCGCCCGCCGGTCCTGGCCGAACAGACGCGCCACCATCTCGAGGTTCTCCCGGCCGCTGAGCGCCGGCTCGACCGCGGCGAACTGTCCGGCCAGGCCGATCGTCCGTCGGACCGCCTCCGGCTCGCGCCGCACGTCGTGCCTCGCCACCCGGAGCGACCCCCCGTCCGGTCGGAGCAGCGTCGCGATCGTCCGGACGAACGTCGTCTTGCCGGCTCCGTTGGGCCCCAGTACCGCCAGCACCTGCCCGCGCTCGGCCACCAGGTCGAGCCCGTCGAGGGCGGTCAGCTTGCCGTACCGCTTGACCAGGCCCTCCGCCTCCACGATCCGCTCGGTCATCTCCGCCTCCTCGGCTCGAACGTCGTTCGGTCGAACACCGTTCTAGCAAACGAACGGCGTTCGTGTCAACAAACGGTGTTCGATTCGATGGTAGGGTGGTCGGGATGGAGCCAGACGAGCGCACCGAGCCGACCCCCGAGCCACCATGGGCCCAGCGCCCAGACGGGAGGCCGGCACGGCGCGTGTCCCTCACCCGGGAGGGCATCGTCGACGCGGCCCTGGTCGTCCTAGATCGCGAGGGGCTCGACGGCTTCAGCATGCGAGCGGTCGCCGAGGAGCTCGGAACGGGTGCCGGGTCCCTGTACTGGCACGTCAGGGGCAAGGAGGAGCTCCTCAACCTGATGGTCGACCGGGTCATCGGTGCGCTGGAGGTGCCGGATCCCGATCCCCCCCGATGGCAGGACCAGGCCAAGGAGCTCGCACGGGACATGCGGAGGCTGATGAAGAGCCATCGCGACCTCGCGAGGCTCACCCTCGGCCGGATCCCCTTGGGGCCGAACGCGGTCGACGCGAACGAACGGATCCTGGCGATCCTGCGCGAGGGCGGTGTTCCCGATCGGACGGCGGCCTGGGTCGTGGACCTGATGTCGCTCTACGTCGGTGCCTTCGCGTTCGAGGAGAGCCTGGGGCTCGCGTCACCGACGGGCGAGGACCTGCCGCCGGAGCGGGTCGTCGAGATGATCGGCGAGTACTTCCGGTCGCTGCCACCGGATCGATTCCCGAACACGTTCGCGGTCCTGCCGTACATCACGGCCGGCGACGTGGACGAACGCTTCGAGTTCGGTCTGGACGTCCTCGTGCGAGGCCTCGCCGGCAGGGCGGAGTGAACCGAGCCGACCCCTAGTCGGGATCGTCGTTCGAGGACGCCTCCAAACCGGCCACGTCGAACACCGACATACGGTCGCGCAGATGCTGAGGAACCCGGCCGCGAAGGACAACAGGATCGCCCTCGTCAGGTCCTGCCGATAGGGATGGAGGCCGCCGAGCGCCCACGGCAGGGCGATCAGCGTCAGCGGCGGCAGGGGGATCAGCACTACTTCGCCGACTCCAGCCTGCCGTCCTACGACGCGGAGGCCACGGGTTGCTGACCAAGCGGGCGCTCGAGTTCCAGCAAGTTCGCTGACGATCCGCCGGCGCGGAGCCGCTCAACCACGCTCCGAGAGCACGAGCTCGAGCCATGCTTCGGCTTCTCGATACAGCGTCGGATTGTTCTCCGGTGTGTAGTAGGCCAGGGCCGCGACGGCCTGCGAGAGTGCCCACCCGCGCGCTCGCTCCCACGTTGCGTCGTCGGTCGGCAGCGCCTCGCGGAAGGCGTCGCGGGCCTCGCCCGAATGCAGCTTCCACGCGACCATCACGTCGCAGGCCGGGTCGCCGACGCCCATGGCCTCCCAGTCGATGACGGCGCAGATGCGCCCGTCCCGCACGAGCCAGTTCCGAACGTCGAGGTCGCCGTGGTGCCAGACGGGCGGGCCTTCCCACGCCGGCGCCGCGAGCGCGCGCTCCCACCCCTCCACCACCGCGGGATCGCCGTCGAACCTGGCCAGCCAGTACCGGATCTCCTCGTCGCGCTCGGCCAAGGGGATGCCGCGGCCCATCGGCGCGCCCGAGGGATCCACCCGCTGCAGGGCGGCGACGAACAGAGCAAGGTCGCGCGCGGCAAGGGTCGGGTCGATGTCCTCGATCGGGGTCGGCGTGCCCTCCACCCACGTGAAGACGTCCCAGAACCACGGGTACTCGTCGGTCGGACGGCCCTGGGCGACCGGGACGGGGATCTCGAGTGGGACCAGCGGCGCCAGCCTCGGCAGCCAGTCGAACTCCTTGCCGCCGGAACGCGTCGGTCCCTTCCGGCGCGCGAGCCGCACCGCCCACTCCTCGCCGATGCGGAAGATCGCGTTGTCCGTCCCTGCGGGCTCGACCCGGCGAAGCGGCAGGCCGGCCCACTCGGGAAACTCATCGGCCAGCAGCCGGCGCACGAGTGGCTCATCGATCTCGAGCTCATCGCCGTGCATCTTCGGCATCCGTCCGACCCCGGGTCGATCGGGACTCACGTCCTCCCCGGTCGGCCGCATGATACGGCTCGATCGGGCGGGTCCTCGCGTGACTGATGGATTTCCACCTCATATGAGTCCCGCTTCCACGACGGTCTCAGCAGGGTCGGATGAGAGATCGTTTCGGCCGCGAGTGCAGGCAAGGAGGTCTCCATGACTTGCGTTCTGTGAACAAGGCTGATTCCTCTCCGCCCCATCTTCACTTCGGTCTTGAGGCACGGCCAATCGGGCAGATCTGCTGCTGGCACTAGTGATGTGACACGCGGAGCCCTGGACCGTGTGTCGCCTACGCTGAGCACAATCGGGGATCGAGAGGGTGGGTAACCACCGGTCGACTGCCCAATGACGTACGTCAACGACGGCGTCGTCGACGTCGTCGCGCGACCACCTCGGAGTGAGGCAGATGTACGAGGTCGTGGCTCACGATGCGCGTGTACTATCGCCCCCCGCTAGTGTCCGCACATCGAACGAGGAGGAAGCATGAGACGCACGCTTGTGGCCCTGGCCGGGATTACGCTGCTGCTCGCGGCCTGTTCGAACAGCACCCCCAACGGCAGCGCGTCCCCGACCGCCAGCGCGTCACCGGCCAGCGTTTCGATCAAGCTGACGGAGTTCGACTTCCTGATGCCCGACACTATCCCAGCCGGCGTTCAAACGCTTCACATCGAAAACGTCGGCGGGATGCCGCACTTCATGGAGTTCCAAAGCATCAAGGCCGGCAAGACCGACGCGGATATCCAGGCGTTCCTGAGCGACCCCGCGTCGCTTCAGGGTCCTCCCCCTGCGTGGGTCAGTCCCGCGGACTTCCCATCCATCGGTCTGGTATCTCCCGGCGCCTCGACCGACGTGACTATGGACCTCCCTCCCGGTCGGTACGCCGCGTTCTGCTGGATGCCCGACGCGGAGGGCAAGCCGCATGCCATCCTGGGGATGCATCACGTGTTCGAGGTTGTCGGCGAACCGAGCGGCGCACTGCCCCACCCGGACTTCACCCTCACTTGGAACGGGTCGACGCTCGAAGGTGTGCCGGCGACCATCTCCCCGGGTACGGTCGCCACGATCGCCTACGCGAACACCGGGGACAAGGCGGCGGACATCTCGACCGGACGGATCCTGCAGGACATCCCGGCAGGTCAACTCAACACATCGGTGAACGACTGGTTCAACAGCCTGTACGCTGGACCACCGCCGGTTCAGTTCCTCGGGGGACTCTCGGGCCTGAAGCCAGGCGCGGGTGTGGTCGGCACCTCCACCGTGACGTTCACCGAAGGCGTGTACGGGTTCGGTGGGCCAGGCAAGAGCGAGCCGGTCATCGTCACGGTCGGCGCCGGAGGCTACCCCTCCCCAACGGGCACGACCTAAGACACCACCCGCACGCCCAACGGGACCGAGCAGTCGTTGTCGTCGAGCCAGGTCGCGGTTCGACACGCACTGGCCGTGTCGGATCGGTAGAGAGCGTTGACTGGGTCACGTGAGGTCGATCGACTCAAGGGGAAACTTGAACGCGCAGCGTCGATGACGTGCTCACACAGAGGAGCACTGTCGAGCTTCCCGTTCTGGATGTAGTCCGTCAGGGCATTCACAATGTCCGCGTATCCAGGGCGGCGTTCGCCTGGTCCACCAGCGCCGATCCGGCGGCGTCATCACCCGAGTCGGGGTGCACCTGGGTATGCGACATGTACATCGCCCCCGAGATGTATCCGTACGATCTTGATTGCTAGCCGATCGCCCAGGTGATCGTCACGGTCGCCGATCCGAGGTATCGATCGGGGATGGCACCAGCGCTGGTCGCCCCAGGTTCGGAGCCTGCGCCCGAGCTTCCCGTCGACCCGACGGCGATCCCTGAGTTAGGGTCTACCGTGCCCTCCATCGGGTAGACGACCGCCATCGCCGAGACCTGCATGTCAAGCACCGCGCCGAGATGGATCCCCGCCGCATCGGCGGCCGCCTGTGCTTGATCGGTGGCATCGGCGACCGCCTCGGCGATCGCCGCATCACGAGCAGCACTGCCTTGGTCCTTGATCGTCGCCTGCCCCATCACCGTGAGCCCGGGGACGGAGCCGGTGGTGCAACACCACGCGGGCGACGCGATCGATGATCCCTCGGCCATCGGCGCGATTGCCGCGACCGGGCCGATGCCCGAAGCGTTCGAGGCCGTCCCGGAGGCGGTCACTGCTGAGGCTCCAGCCCCAGTCGGCCCTTGCGCGGCGGGTTCCGATGGCTCATGCGAGGACCCGGTCTGCCCAAGAGCGGTCGCGGCCGCCACGATCAGCAAGACGGCACAGGCAACCACCGTCATGACGACGAGGCGCCGAGGGGACTTTCCGGACGGGCTCATCGGGGTCTCCTTCCGCGAAGTCGATTACGTCTCCCTCAGACGAATCGCCGACCCACGCGCGTTCCCAGCGCACCGAGGTTGCCCACCCTGAGCTGTCAGACATTCGCGATCAGCGCCTTTCGACGGCGCTCGGATTCGGGCCCTTCCTCGCTCGGCCGCCAGGCAGTGTCCGGATCTTCTCCACGCTGCGGCGCCATGTCTCGGGTCATGGCGAGGGGTATCCCCTTGCTGCCCGTCATCTCGTTCGAGAAGTGATCGAGGTGCTGGGTAACGCTCTCGGCGAAGTTGAGCTGAAACGTCTACGAACGAAGGGCCGTGCCATGTCTTTGGACGAGGCGGTCGCGCTGGCAACTGAAGTTACGAACTGAGGCGGCGGGCATCGCGCAAGCCATAAGTACCGTGGACGGCCGGCTCAAGCTCGAGCCGGCCGGGCTAGCGATCGACTGGATCGAACCCGGCGATCAACCGCGTCCGTACCGGGCCGGTCATGCCCAGAACTCTCGTTCGACACACCTCCGGGGGGATGGGAGCCTGCGCGCATGCGGATCCCCCCTCTCGGTCCTCGAGGCGAGGGATGGACCATCATCCAAGTGGCACTTATGTTCGCGATCATCGTGGCCGGGGTGGCGGGCCCAGCGTGGCCGATGGACGCCTCGTCGTTGCGCCGCGGCGCGGGGATCCTGATCGCGATCGGGGGCGTGGCCATGTTGGCCGGCGGCATGGTCGGGCTCCGTCACTCCCTGACTCCGTTCCCGAGGCCCCTGGAACGCGCACGGCTGCAGGTGGGCGGCGCCTACCGACTCGTGCGCCATCCGATCTACGGCGGGTTGATCCTCATCGCCCTCGGGTGGTCTCTGAACTCCTCACCGCTGGCGCTGGTGCTGACCGTCACTCTTGCGCTCGTGCTCGAAGCAAAGTCACGGCTCGAGGAGTCCATGCTCGCGCTCCGCTTTCCCGAGTACGGGGCGTACCGACACCGCGTCCGGTGGCGGTTCGTTCCCGGCCTTCACTGACGGGACGCACCGCGAAACGACGGGCCTCTCCGATAACGCGAAGCGAGGGTCGTCACCCGCGAGTGCGCGATCATCGCCCGTTCGGCGGCATCGAGGGCCTCGACCACCTGGGGATCCTCGATCCCCGGCAGGCAGATCGCCTCGCCCGCCTCCAGCCCTCGAAAACAGGCCGTGACGACGTCCTCCGCCGACATCTGGGGCGGTCCCTGCCAGTCCGGCCCGTGGAACTCCGACTCGACGAGTCCCGGACAGCAGACCATCAGACGGACGCCCGTCCCTTGGAGCTCGCGGTGGAGCGAGACGGTGAACGTCACGATGAACGCCTTGCAGGCCGCGTAGATCGCCCGGTACGGCAGCGGGTCGGGCGGGACGGATCGCGAGAACGCCAGCAGCGACCCCATGTTGACGATGTCGCCTCGACCGGAGGCGGTCATCCCCGAGGCGGCGGCGCGCGTGAGCCGGGTCGTCGCACGGCAGTGGATCTCGATCAGGCGGTCGATCCGTTCGGGCGGGATCTCCGCGAACGGCCCATAGCCGCTGAAGCCCGCGTCGTTCACCAGCACCGCGAGTTCGGGTTCCCTCTCGATCGACGAGGTGACGGCTTCGATCCCCCGGTCCTCGGACAGGTCGGCAACGAGGACGCGCGCCGAGACGCCGTGCCGCTCACGCAGGCGCTCGGCCAGCGCTTCCAGTCGGTCGGCGCGTCGGGCCACTAGGACCAGGTCGTGACCGGTCGAGGCGAGGCGCTCCGCGTAGGTCGCGCCGATACCCGAGGAGGCGCCGGTCACCAAGGCCACCGAGCGTGGCTCGGCCTGATGGTCCATGGCCTCCACCCTATTCCGACATGCGTCGCATGAATTGGCGTCCGCTTGGTATGTGGAAGGCGGTTTGAATCAGGCATGCGGTGGAACAGGACCCCGTGGTGCCAGAGTGTGAAGCAACTACCCCTGACGAAACGGTCGAGACGATCTTCCTGGCGTTCGGCGTGGCAATTACTCGTCGCGCGTGCAACCGGAGCAGAGCCGTCCCGGGCACTGGTCGCACCGGGCGATCACGGCCCTCGGCGGCCGCCGCCGGCGTGCTCTTCGACCCATCGCAAGGACCATCCAATGCGGAGGGCGACAGTGAGATACCACAGCCCAACGAGCGGCCCGAGGTCGATCAGCCCCGAATCGCCTGGGGGTTCGGGGAACGATGCGAGATTCGTCGCCAGCAGCAGCGCCCCGATCACCCCGCCGGTGGTCGCGAACACGCGGCCGAACCGCGGATGCCGCCACATGTTGAGGGCGATGAGGATGGTCCCCAACGAAAGGAACACGTCCCACGCGACGTCGAGCCCGAGCTGGAGTCCGTTCGCGGCCTGATAGGCGGGCGATGAGGATCCCGCCGCGGCACCCGGCGGGAACCTGAGCTCGAGCCACTCCTTGAACGCGAGCTGGGCGAACAGCGTCATCGTGACCGCGACACCCGCCGCAACGTTCGCGACGACGCCGATCTTGAGGCTCGCCGTCGTCCGGCACAGTCGAAGAACCTCGTAGAGACCCCCGGAGGCGGCCGCCAGCGAGGGTCCGAAGACGCACACGACGATCAGGGCAGGACCGAGCGACAGGGGCACCGCCACGATCAGCGAGTAGGCGATGACCGCCAGGACGCCGCACACGGCGGCGATCTCGGCCCACGTCCGCGACTCGCTGCGCGCCCGCACCGTCATCCGTCGGCTCGTCGGCCCTCCTAAGGGGAGGTGGGATGCCTACGTATCGGCCAAGCCGGAGGGCGTCGTTTCACCGACGGCCTGGCTCATCAACGGGATGTACGTGGCTCGTCCGCCCGGTGGATTCGTCGGCGGCCCGGCGGACGTAGTCGGCCACTTCGGCCAGCGCGTGAGGCGCCCCAGCAAGGTGGTGCGCGCAAGTTCCGACAGCGACGCTCCTGTCAGACTCGATGACGGCCGCCTCACACGAGGTGACCGTCTGTTCGTAGCCCACAGCCTGGAGCAGGGCGAGCATCAGCGACAGCCCCTCGGTGTTCGCCGGAACCTGATTGGCTCAAGAGGGACCATCTTTCGGCCGAACGAGGCCACTGCGTGCGTCCAGGCACAGATGGCTTGTGCCACGCTCCATTGTCGTCCTCGATAATGCTGTGGCATTCGAGAAGGAGAGGACATGGGGCGGCTCTTCCGGTTCGGGGGGTACTTCGCGAGCGGGATCCTGATCCTGCTGGGGGCCGGCACGATCGTCGTGGGGGCGCTGGGCCTCTCCGAGGTGCGGGACACGATCGCGCAGAAGGACATCACGGCCACGCCCGACGCCAGGGAGCAGGGCGCGGACCTTGACCCGGGGCAGGTGGTCGACACGGGGGCTGAGGCCAAGGAGTTCGCCAAGATCATCCGGGCCCATGTGCTGGAGATCACCGGCGGCCGGACCTACGCCGAGATGGGCCGGTTCCTCACGCCCTCGGGCGAGGAGACCAACGACGAGGCCGAGGCCGCCACCGACGAGCAGGGCAACCCTGTGCCGAACAGCCTGCGTGACATCTGGGTCACCGCGACCTCGCTCACGACCGCGCTCAACACAGCGTTCCTGGCCGAGCGGATCGCGCTGTTCTCCATCGTGATGGGCGCGGCGCTGTTGTTGACCGGGGTCGGCTTCCTGGTGCTGACGATCTCCGTCCTGCGCCCGAAGGCGGCAGCCACGACAACCTGAGGCGGGCGGGTCTTCCGGCCCACCGACGACGGGACCCTTGACCCTCGGTCGGGTGCGCGGCCGGATCGAGAGGTCGAATCGGCGTGGTGCTGGCCGTGCTTCGCCGTGTGGACCGAGCACCTGCGCTTGCTCGTGCGTCGAGGGTGGGGGGCGACTGGCCAAGACCCGGGAGCGTGGGGATCGTGTGTCGTCTACGCGGAGTAGTTCAGCGAGAGAGTCTCGCGTTGGCGCTCCAACTCCTTCTTCACGCTTGGGAGCTCTAGCCGAAGCATCTTGGCGTGAACGGTGATCGGATCCGACCCGCCAGCGCCAGCGGCGGAGGAGTTCATCAATGAGGTCGGCCATCGCGGCCTGCTCGATGACGGCGTGAACGGCGTGCTCGAAGATCTGGCGCAGCACGTGAAGCGACTCGGCCTTCGGCCATCAAACGGAGATCATTCGAGATCCCCCTCCCACTTCACCGCCGGCTCGCCGTGCGGCGAGGGCTCCCGGCGCGCCAAGTTTGTCGCGTCTGGCTACCCTGGACTCATGGGGAGTTTGGAAGTTAACGGGCCGCAGTTGCCCCACGACGGGGCCGTCCGGCGCGAATACCTCAAGGAGGTCGACGAAGACCTCCGCCGCGACCAGGAGGGCGACCGCATTGCGAAAGGGCGCTCCACGCGGCCGAGGTGGGGGATCGGTAGATGTCCGTCCCTAATAGGCGTCGCGGAGCGATAGACGCTACGAGTTCGTTCAGTCGGAGCATACGAGGGTGATGTGGGCGGCACAGGAGAGAGATTCGAGGTTGCGGTCGTGGGAGGTGGGATCGTTGGTCTTGCGACCGCCTATGCGGTGCTGTCGCATTCACCATCCACGTCCTTGCTCTTGATCGAGAAGGAGGACTCCGTAGGTTGCCACCAGACAGGTCGCAATTCGGGAGTGCTTCACTCAGGCATCTATTACAAGCCGGGTTCCTGGAAGGCGGTGCTCTGTCGCCGAGGTCGAACGGCAATGCTGCGATTTTCTGAGCACCACGGCATTCGCGTCCGCCAGCTCGGCAAACTGATCGTGGCGGTTGAGGAGGGGGAGCTTCGGTACACGAAGTCTCTCTACGAACGAGGCATTGCGAATGGGCTGACGGGCCTGCGCGAGGTTACCGGGAAAGAGATTCGATCCATTGAGCCAGCAGTGCGGGGCATCGCAGGGCTCCATGTCCCCGAGACGGCAGTTATCGACTTCCCGGGGGTGGCCTCGCGCCTTGGATTGGAGATTCAGCGGATGGGGGGCGAGCTTGCCCTATCGAGCGAACTCGTGTCCGCCCGTAAGGACTCCACTCGCTGGCGTCTGACGACGACACAGCGGGAGGTCGAAGCGCACGTCGTTATCACGTGTGCCGGCCTTCAGAGTGATCGCGTGGCGCGGCTCATCGCCTCTCGGACCAAGTATCAGGTTGTCCCTTTCGAGGGTAAGTACATAGGGCTCTCCTCTCGAGGGAGTGGCCTGATCCGCGGACTGGTTTACCCGGTCCCCCTCCCCGGTCTTCCATTTCTTGGTGTCCATTTCACTCGCCGAATTGACGATGAGGTTTGGGTCGGCCCAAACGCCGTCCTAGCTCGAGGCAGGGAGGGCTATGGAGGCCGCTGGAACCTCCATGACTTGCGCGAATCCCTCACGTATCCGGGTACTTGGAGACTCCTGAAGCAGCAGTGGCCAATCGCACTGAGGGAGGAGTGGCAGGACAAGGTGGCGAACGCCTTCCTCCGCGAGTGCCGCAAGTATGTTCCCGACCTAGAAGCTGATGACTTCGAAGGGCGCTTCAGCGGTATCCGAGCACAGGCAGTTGGAAGAGATGGGGCCCTGATCGACGACTTCAAGCTCTTGAGGCGACCGGGGCTGGTTCACGTCGCGAACGCGCCATCCCCTGCTGCCACCACCTCCCTTGCGATTGGCGAGATCCTCGCGGAGCAGGTACTGAGGGAGCTTCGCGAAAGCTCATTCTGATCCTGATCGCGAGACGATCGCCCGCCGCACTCCTACCCGGAGCGGAGCGGGTGCTCGGTGCGCTCAGAGGCCCGAAGTACTGGACAGCCAGAAGTCCGGCGCCCGTAGTGGCACGCCGGCTTCCTGCCTCCTTCCGGCGGCCAATCAGTGCTTCGCCGAACGCGAGACCGCGCGCAGGCTGAGTAGATCGTCGACCTGAACCTTCATGGGAGGGAGGCCGACGAAGCCGCGTGCTATCACCACCCGTCGAGTGCGCACTAGGCTCTCGGCATCTCGAAAGCGGGGGGTGCGGACATGAGCGAACGGAGTAGTCCTGAAGCGCAGTTCCAACTAGCGAATGAGCGGACCTATCTTGCGTGGCTCCGGACGGCGCTCGCACTCGTCGCCTCCGGCGTCGCAGCCGCACGGCTCCTGGCGGGGCAGACGCTGCACTGGGCGTGGGAGACGGTTGGGGTCCTGCTGATCCTGGCGGGTGTCGTGACGGCTGCCCTCGCACGGCGTCGGTGGCGGGCGATGAACGCGGCGATCCGCGAAGGCGAACCCCTGCCGGCTCCGGGCATCGCGGTGATGATCGCGGGCGTCATCGTGATCTGCGGGCTCATCACAACCGCGCTTCTGCTCGGAACGGACCCCGGACACGTTCCATGATCGACTGGGTCTTCGGAGTTGGCCTCCTTCTCCCCGGCCCTCGTCGCCCGGGGAGACGAGGCCCCACCTGATCTGATCTCGCTGGTATGGAAACCCCCATGCCCGACTTCGTTATGAGGGACTGGCGGCTCGATGCAGGGCAGGGCGATCAAGCTCCGCTCCATCTGCATCACGGCGGCGAAGAAGCGTTCATCTGCCTCGATGGACATCTCGAGGTTGAAGTCGATGGGCTACGGCACGAGGTTGATCCGGGGACGTTCATCGTGGTTCTACGTGGAGCCGTTCACACCTTCGCCACTCGGAGAGGAGCGCATGTCCTCGCCGTGATGAGTCCCGAGATCGCAGAACTCGTCGACAAGCTCCACGAGCCGATGAGCGCTGATGAGAGCGATGCCCTGTGGGGTCGTTACCGGTCGGCGCTCGCTTGATCTTTGAGCCTCGCCAACTCGACGGCTGCGTTACCGACTAGCCAGGTCACACCCCATGCATGCGCAGCCATCGGCCTGTTCCGAGGCCGACGGGCCAGGGTTCGACTGCCGCGTGCTATCACCACCTAGGTGGCACCGAGGCCGGATCGTCGACCACGGCGACGACGTCGATCATCGACGTTAATCGTCCCGTGGTGGAAGCGGTAGCCCTGCGATCGCCGGACCGAAGGGCTCGGCCCTATCGGTGGTCTCGTGCTGGAAGCGATTGCTTGGTGTCTTTCGGGGGTTGCGGGCGGAATCCCACCCGAAGCGAGGCGTAGATCAAGACGGCGAGCCCGATCCCAACGGCATCTGCCACCCAATCACCGAACTGCGCGTCCCGGTCGACCAAGCCCCCCTGTGCGATCTCGATCACGCCGCCCACGATGAGCAGCCCGAGGGCGACCGGCAGCATCGCACCCTTCAGACGTCGCGTTTCACGCCCTGGGCGCCAGACCACGGCAAGCAGGATCGCGAACGCGTCGACGAAATAGGCGGCGGCGTGGAGGTCCTTGTCCGAGCCGTGGCTCGGAGGCCTCGGACCCAACGAGTACCAGAGCGTGAGACCCGTCGCGACGAGCGCGACCAACCAGATCCCGACATCGATGAGCGGCGACTCCCACCTCGACGCAGTCCGGTTTCGCCGGGACTTGATGGCGACCACGTGCCCAGTCTAGGACTGGCTCATCCTGCTCCGGTGAGCTGGATCGCCGGCTCGCCGTGGGGTGCGGCTCGAGGTGCGCCCAGTGTTCGGGGAGACGCAGGGACCGAGCTGCGCGTCGGAGCTAGCATGAAGCGGTGACGTCGTGGAAGCGCCACGGTTGACCTGCCCTTCCTCGATCGATGACCTACGAAATCGTCAACGGTTGGATCGTCGGGAAGCTCCCGGGACCGGACGGAGGGCTTATCCCCGTCAAACATTTCCCTCAGAGACCCTACGATCGACGGCAACGGAACAACCCCTTGCTCTGCCTGCACACGACCGAGACGCACGGCTACGTTGAGGATCTCCGCTTCCCAAGCGAGTTCCAGGTCGGCGAGGACGTCATCGGTCAACACCGACCGCTGTGGGCGAGAGGCTCAGCGGTGGACGAACACGACCACGATCTCCTCCAGATCGAGATCGTTGGGTTCTCGAAGCTGGATCCATGGCTACCCAAACCGGAGAGCCTCTCTCCGCTCGTCGCGCTGATGGCGCTCCTGCATCGCCGCGGCTTCGTGGCAACAGCGCTGAGCCGTCCAGATCGGTGGCCGGTCCGGCTCGATCAACCTCCGGCGGCTGTGGACACGTACTACCGACGCCACGAGGTCTGGGACGACCCGTTCGTGTACGGTCACGTCGAGATCCCCGGCGACGAGCATTGGGATCCGGGTTCGCTCGACCATCCGACGTTGTTTTCCATGGTCCGCGACGTTCTGGCTGCGAAGGAGGTCGATGGCGAGATGCTTTCCGACAATCAGATCGAGGGGATTCAGTTCGCGAACGGGATGCGTCGGTACCTGGATAGCCCCGAGAGCGAGCCCGAGGAGCCTGGACCGAACCGCCAGGGATTCCGGTTCGCGAGGCGGATCACGATGCATATCGAAGGTGAACCACCGCCGGCCGAGTTCGAACCCCGGCGATCCTCGACAGAAGGCATGCACCTGTCACCCGATGAGAAGCACCCCGGACCAGGGGAGGAGCAGGAGCGGCAGAGCCACGGACGCGGCGAGTGAGAGGAGCAGCTCGCGAACCGTCTAGCCCACGGCGTCTCCTCGCCGGTCTGGGACCATGCCGCCCCCGCCCTCGGACATCCCAGGATGCGGCCCGGCCCCTCGATCCCCCCGCTCCGGCCTTGACAGCCCGTGCATGCGCGCAGTAGTTTACCGTTTAGTTAATTAACCGAAGGATTGAATGGTGAGCGAATGGTAAGCGTCACCGATCGGCTCGACCGCACGTTCGGGGCCCTGGCGGATCCGACCCGCCGCGCCATCCTCGCGCGTCTGGCGAAGGGGGAGGCCTCGGTCACCGAGCTGGCGGAGCCCTTCGAGATGAGCCTGCCGGCGGTCTCGAAGCACCTGAAGGTGCTGGAGCGCGCCGGACTCGTCTCGCGGGGGCGGGAGCGGCAGTGGCGGCCCGCGCGGCTCCGGGCGACCCCGCTCAAGGAGGTCGCCGAGTGGACCGACCGGTACCGCCGCTTCTGGGAGGAGCGCTACGACCGACTGGACGAGTACCTGGACGAGCTCCAGGGACGAGGACGCAAGCGAGAGGAAGGAGAAGGGCGATGGGCGAGGACGGTAGGTACAAGCACACGCTGGCCACGCCGGGCCGGAAGATCGTCATGACACGGGTCTTCGACGCGCCGCGCGAGCTCGTGTTCGACGCGCACAGCTCGTGCGAGCACATGTCGCATTGGTGGGGCCCGCGGAACTACGAGGTCGTGACGTGCGAGATCGACTTCCGCCCCGGCGGTGCCTGGAGGATCGCGCACCGAGGCCCCGACCGCGAGACCCCGGTGTTCTTCGGCGAGTACCGCGAGATCGTCCGCCCCGAGCGGTTCGTGTGGACGTTCGGGTTCGAGGGCATGCCGGGTGAGCCAGGGCCCGAGACCTACGTGTTCGAGGAGCACGACGGCAAGACCACGCTCACGAGCACCGCCGAGTTCGACACGATCGAGCAACGCGACGCGGTGCTCGAGACGGGGATGGAGGAGGGCGCCGCCGAGACATGGGATCGGCTCGACGAGTACCTCGAGGTCCTCGAAGCGCAGTGAAGCTCCGCAACCGATCGCATCTCCTGACGTCGAGCTTCCGAGGGCGGTGAGAACGCACTGTGATCGGGTGTGGGGCGGAGCCGAGTGCTGCGTCGCCGAGGCGTAACGGCGCGCGTAACCACGTCGGTGCGGCCGTACGGGAAGATGGGCAGCGTGACGGCAGCGAGCGTCGGGATCGGGTCCGGTTCCCTCGACGACCTCGAGGCGATCTCGGAGATCTACGCGTACTACGTGCGGACGACGGCGATCAGCTTCGATGTCGAGGTGCCCTCGGCGGCGTGGCGCCGCGAGTGGTTCTCGGCGTTCGACACGCACGGACGTCACCGCCTGCTCGTCGCGCGGAGCCAGGGGAGGTCGGTCGGGTACGCCGCCAGCGCGCCCTACCGACCGAGGGCCGCCTACGCGCCCTCGGTCGAGACCAGCGTCTACGTCGCGCCGAGCCACATCGGACAGGGGCTGGGATCGGCGCTCTACGAGGCGCTGCTCGCCGAGCTCGAGCGCGAGGACGTCCACCGCGCGTACGCGGGGATCGCGATCCCGAACCCGGCGTCGGTGCGCCTGCACGAGCGGTGCGGGTACCGCCGCGCCGGCTACTACACGGAGCAGGGGCGCAAGTTCGGGCGATACTGGGACGTCGCCTGGTACGAACGGAGCTTCCCGGAGGTGGCGTCCACGACCTCCGGGTGAGAGGTTGGAGGCGTGGCCGACGAACTCGAACCGCGGATCGACGACCTGTACGCGCTCCCGCTCGAGCGCTTCACGCCCGAACGGGATGCGCTGGCCAAGGAGCTCGCCGCGGACGGCGATCGCGCCGGCGCCGCCCGCGTGAAGGCGCTCCGCAAGCCGGTGGTTGCGGCGTGGGCCGTGAACGCGCTCGCCCGCGAGGATCCCGACGGTGTCCGGGCGCTGATCGAGCTCGGGGACGCGCTCCGGTCGGCCCATCGCCGAGCGGTGTCGGGCAGGGACGTCGAGCCGTTCCGCGCGGCGACCGAGGAGCGTCGTCAGCTCGTGAACGAGCTCACGCGCAAGGCGGGAGCGATCCTCGAGCGGGCGGGCGGCGCAACGACGGCGACGACCGACGCGATCGCGGGGACCCTGGAGGCCGCCACGGTCGACGAGGAGACGGGGGAGCTCGTCCGCGCCGGTCGACTCACCAAGCCCGTCCGTCCGCCGGCGACCTTCGCCGGCGCAGGGCTCCGGGTGCTCGAGGGCGGGCCGTCCCGTCCGGCGGCACCGGCCGAGGCACCGAAGCCCAAGCCCGACGCCGCCAAGCTGCGCCGCGAGCTCTCGGCGGCCGAGACCCGGGAGCGTCGCGCGGCCGCCGCCGTCGAACGCGAGCGCGGCGCGATCCAGGACCTGGACCGCCGGCGTTCGGAGGCCAAGGACCGGCTGCGGGCGGCGGAAGCCGAGCTCCGGGGCGTCTCGCTCGAGCGCAAGCGCCTGGCCAACGCGCTGGACAAGCTGGCGGATCGTTGATCCGGTCGTCGCTCGCCTGACCGATCCGGCGGGGTCGGTTCGGTAGCATCTGCAGACCATGCGCCGCTACGACGCCTCCGAGATCGAGCCGAAGTGGGTCGAACGGTGGGAGGCCGAGGGCCTGTACCGGGCGTCCGAGGACCCCGCGGACCCTCGACCCCGGTTCTACGCGCTCGACATGTTCTCGTACCCCTCGGGCGACCTCCACATGGGTCACGCGGAGGCGTTCAGCGGCGGGGACGCGGTGGCGCGGTTCGCCGCGATGCGCGGCCACAACGTGCTCCATCCGATCGGCTGGGACGCCTTCGGGCTCCCGGCCGAGAACGCCGCGATCAAGCGCGGGATCCACCCCAAGGAATGGACGTACGCGAACATCGAGCAGCAGGCGCGCTCGTTCCGCCGGATGGGGATGTCGTTCGACTGGACCCGCCGGATCAACACCTGCGACCCCGAGTACTACCGGTGGACCCAGTGGTTGTTCCTCCGGCTGTTCGAACGCGGTCTGGCGTACCGGAAGAACGCGCCGGTCAACTGGTGCCCCAAGGACGCGACGGTCCTGGCGAACGAGCAGGTGATCAACGGCGCCTGCGAGCGGTGCGGCACGCCGGTCGTGCGCAGGGACCTCACCCAGTGGTTCTTCAAGATCACCGACTACGCGCAGCGGCTGCTCGACGACATCGAGCCGCTCGACTGGCCGGAGCGCGTGATGACGATGCAGCGCAACTGGATCGGGCGTTCGGAGGGCGCGGGCGTCACGTTCGAGATCGCCGAGACCGGCGACGCCGTCGAGGTGTTCACGACGCGTCCCGACACGCTGTGGGGCGTCACGTTCTTCGTGTTCGCGCTCGAGCATCCGCTCGTGCCCAGGCTCGCCGAGGCCGGTGGCACCAAGACCGAGGTCGAGGCGATGCTCGAGGCCCTGCGGGCGACGCCCCTGGCCAACCGCGAGCAGGCGGAGAGCCGCGAGGGGATCCGCGTGGGTGTCCACGCGGTGAACCCCGTGAACGGCGAGAAGGTACCCGTCTTCGTCGCGCCCTACGTGCTGATGGAGTACGGCACCGGCGCGGTGATGGGGGTGCCGGCGCACGACCAGCGGGACTTCGAGTTCGCGCGCGCCCACGACGTGCCGATCCGCGTGGTGGTGCAGCCCGAAGGCGAGCAGCGTGACGCCGGCGACGATGACCGAGGCGTACGACCACGAGGGTGTGATGGTGAACTCGGGACCGTTCGACGGCGTGCGGTCGCCGGCGTCGATCGCGCGGGTCACGGCCTGGCTCGAGGAGCAGGGGAAGGGACGCTCCGCCGTCACGTACCGGCTCCGCGACTGGCTCATCAGCCGCCAGCGCTACTGGGGTGCTCCGATCCCCATCGTCCACTGCCCCGAGCACGGCGAGGTGGCCGTCCCCGACGACCAGCTCCCGGTGCTGCTCCCCGACGACGTCGACTTCCGGCCCGGCGGCGAATCGCCGCTCGCGCGCCACGAGGGGTTCGTGAACACCGTCTGTCCGATCTGTGGCGAAGCGGCCACGCGCGACACCGACACGATGGACACGTTCGTCGATTCCGCCTGGTACTACTACCGCTACTGCTCGCCGCACGAGGAGACGCAGCCGTTCGACCCGGCGGCGGTCGAGCGATGGATGCCCGTCGACCAGTACATCGGAGGCGTCGAGCACGCGATCCTCCACCTGCTGTACTGCCGCTTCCTCACGAAGGTGCTGTTCGACATGGGGATGGTCGGCTTCACCGAGCCGATGCTGCGGCTGATGAACCAGGGCCAGGTGATCTTCGGCGGTGCGTCGATGAGCAAGTCGAAGGGCAACATCGTCGAACCGATGCCGCTCGTCGAACGCTGGGGGGCCGACACGATGCGTCTGAACATCCTGTTCGCCGGGCCCTTCGAGGACGACATCGACTGGAAGCTGATCGCGCCCGATCCCCACCGGCGTCCGGGCGTGACGACGTGGCTCGGCCGCGTCTTCGCGGCCGTCGGCGAGGCGTGCGAGCGCGACGCTCCGGACCCCGAGCCGCTGCGGCGCCTGACCCACCGGACGATCCGAGCGGTCACCGACGACATGGAGCGCTTCCGGTTCAACGTGGCGATCAGCAAGCTGCAGGTGCTGTCGAACGGGATGCGTTCGGCACTGGATGCCGGCGAGGGCGCCCGGGAGGCCGCGGCCGCGCTCACGCTCATGCTGGCGCCGCTGGCTCCCTTCGCGTCGGAGGAGCTCTGGCGCGAGGTGCTCGGCAACCCCTCGAGCGTGCACACCGCGGACTGGCCGACCTTCGACGAGACGCTCGCGCGCGACGAGCGGGTCACGCTGGTGGTCCAGGTCGACGGGAAGGTCCGCGACCGGATCGAGGTCGGAGCCGACGCCGACGAGGAGACCTGCCGAGAGCTGGCCCTGGCCTCGGAGAAGGCACGGCGCGCGATCGACGGGCGCGAGCTCGCCCAGGTGATCGTCCGGGAGCCCCGCCTGGTGAACCTGGTCACCTCCCGCTAGGCACGCCTCGCCACGCCGCTCAACATCCGCCGGAGCCGTCCCGATAGGAAGGGCGAGGCCGGAGTGGGCCTGCTTCCGCCTGACCGAGGACACCGATGAGCGCGACGGCCGCCGCAACGCCAGTGCCGGACGGAGACGAGGGATCCGGCTCGCTCCCCTCCGTCCTGCGGACCAAGCCGACGATCGCGCTGCTCCGGATCTGCGTGCTCGCGGTCGTCACGGTCCTGTTCCTGAGCTCGGTCGGCGTCCGTCGCGTTGCGGGGCCGGGCGCGCTCGTCCTGCTGGTCGCCGCCTTCGTCTACGCGCTGGCGTGCCTGGTGCTCTCCACTCGAGGCGAGGAGTCGTCGCCGTGGGGACGCGCCGTGACGCTCGCGATCGACGTCGCCCTGATCACGGCGTGGATCGAGGCGACCGGCGGCGGTCGGAGCGAGTTCTGGACCCTGTACCTGATCGTGATCGTGGCGGTCGCGCTGCGGTTCGGGATCATCGAGACCGTCGGCGTGGCCGTCGGGCTCGCGGTCCTGCTGCTGGCGCAGCTCGTCGAGCACGGCGTGCTGTGGACGTCGAGGCTGTACCGGCCGACCCTGCTGCTGGTCGCGGGGTTCGCGATCGGGGTGCTCTCGTTGCAGCGCGCGGACCAGCGACAGAAGCGGTTCGAGATGGAGGCGATCGCCGAGTCGAGGGCGCGTCAGCTCGGCAGGGAGCGCGCGGAGGTGGAGCGTCTCCGGAAGGTCGATCTGGCGCGGACCGAGTTCGTCGGGGTCGCGGCGCACGAGCTCCGGACCCCGCTCGCCGCGATCCTCGGGGTGCTGAGCACGCTCAAGGAACACGGCGCGGTGCTCGAGGACCGGGTCCGCGTCGGGCTGATCGACGGGGCCGAGGCGCAGGCCGAACGCCTCACGAGGCTGGTGGAGGACCTGCTCACGGTCTCCCGGATCCAGGACGGGGTGCTCCGCCTGTCGATGGAGCCGGTCGACCTGCGCGATCTGATCGCCGACGCGGCGCGTGCATCCAGCACCGCCGAGCGTCTGCGGCTCGAGCCCGACGCGCCCGCCCGGGTGGTGTGCGACGCCGACGCGATCGTCCGCGTCCTCACGAACCTGTTCGACAACGCGAGGAAGTACTCGCCCGAAGGAACGCCGATCACGGTCGCGGTCTCGAGCGACGCTCGCCGCGTGGCGGTCGACGTCCGCAACGCCGGTGGCGGGATCGCGGAGGAGGATCGCGAGGCGATCTTCGAGCGGTTCCGTCGCGCCGACGAGACGGAAGCGCCGGGGACGGGCCTCGGCCTCTACATCTCGCGCGGGCTGGTGCGGGCGCACGGCGGTGAGCTCGAGGTGGGCGAGCCGCCGGAGGAGGGCGGGACGCGGTTCACGTTCTGGCTGCCGGTGCTCGATCCCGGCGAGCACGAGGTCGACGTCGGCCCCTCGGAGGCGTCGGCCCCGTCGACGACGACGCTGTCATCGAGTCCGATGTGAGCCAGGTCACGGTTCCGTCGGGCGGCCGACGCTAGCGTTCGGCAACCGCGATCTCCCCCGGTCGGGGGGAGGCATGTCCGAAGGCTCGATCCGCGAACGCCTCGCCGCGCTCTCGCGCGGGGAGCTCATCGGGCTGGTGGCGCTCCTCGCCGTGACCCTCGGGGGCGCCGGTCTCTGGTACGTCCGGTCGCTGCCGCGCCCGGTGCGAGGTCTCGACCGCACCGAGCGGCGGCACCGCGTCCGCTCCCGCGTCGGCGAGCCCCGTCGCCGGAGGTCGTCGTCCTGGTGGACGTCGCGGGCTGGGTTCGCCGACCCCGGCGTGTACGAGTTCACCGAGGGCGCACGGGTGATCGACGCGATCGACGCGGCGGGAGGAGCTCGCTCGGGTGCCCTGCTCGAGGCGCTGAACCTCGCCGCGCCGCTCGCCGACGGGACGCAGATCCTGGTCCCGCGCGAGGGTCAGGAAGGCGTGGCGCCGCCCGTGACGGGCGGCGCGGTCGCCGGCGGCCTGATCAACGTCAACACCGCGACCGCCACCGAGCTCGAGGAGCTCCCCGGCGTCGGCGAGGTGATCGCCCAAGCCATCATCGACTACCGCACGGAGAACGGACCGTTCACCTCGGTCGACCAGCTGCTCGACGTGAGCGGGATCGGGGACGCGACGCTGGAGAACATCCGGGACCTGGTCACCGTGTGAGCGCCTGGATCACGCCGGCGCTCGCGGCCGTCTTCTGGGCCGGTCTGCTGGTGCAACCACGGGTCGGCGAGCTCGCCGACCCGTGGGTCTGGCTGTCGGCCGGCGGTGGGCTGCTCGGCGCGGCGCTGGCCCTCGGCCCCGGGCCGAGCCGAGGAGGCCGGGTCGCTCGAGCGCGCCGGCCTCGTCGCCACCGGCACGCGCGATCTCCGGGCCGCGGTCGCGCCCGCGCCGATCCGCACCGGACCGAGCGGTCTGGGCGCCGCTTCCGCTCGCGCTCGCGGGCTCGCTCCTGCTGGCGATCGGGTGGGGGAGCGTGCACGAGCATCGGGTGCGCGACGCGGTGCTCGCGCGGATCTCGGGTCCGGTCACCGTCGAGGGGTCGCTCCGGGTCGATCCGTCGGTCGAGCGCGATCGGTGGTCCGCGGTGCTCGACGCCCGTTCGGTCCGTTGGGAGGACGGCGGCGCGGCCGTCCGCGAGACCGTCTGGCTCTCGGGCCGCGACGAGCCGCCCGACGCCGTCCGGGGCGATCGCCTCCGGGTCTCGGGCTCGGTGCGTCCCGTCGAGGACCAGGGCTTCGCGTCGTTCCTGCTCCGTCGTGGGATCGCCGCGGAGCTCGAGGTCGACGTGGCCGAACGCGTCGGTCCCGCGGCGTTCGCGCCGGTCCGGTGGGCGCAGGCGTTCCGGGCGCTCGCCGGCCGTTCGATCGAGTCCTCGTTCCCGCCCCCCGAGGCCGGGCTGCTGATGGGGCTCGCGCTCGGCGACGACTCTCGGCTCGATCCCGGCCTCGAACGCGACTTCCGCGCGACCGGGCTCTCGCACCTGCTCGTCGTCTCGGGGGAGAACGTCGCGATGGTGCTCGCCCCGATCGTGGCGCTCGGGGCCGCCCTGCGATGGTCCCGGTGGCCGCGGTTCGCGCTCGGGATCGGGACGGTGGCGTTCTTCGTCGTGCTGACCGGCGCCGAGCCGTCGGTGATGCGCGCCGGCGTGATGGCCGGGCTCGCGCTGATCGGCGTCCTGCTCGGCCGGCCGAGGAGCACGGGGTCGATCCTCGCGGGCGCCGTCGTCGTCCTGCTCGTGATCGATCCGGCGCTCGTGTGGTCGGTCGGGTTCCAGCTGTCGGTGGCGGCCACGGCGAGCATGGTCGCGCTCGCGACGCCGATCTCGCGGCGGCTCCGGTTCCTCCCGTCGTCGCTGTCGCTCGCCGCCGGTGCGACGCTCGCCGCGCAGGTCGGGGTGACGCCGTTGCTCCTGTTCTACTTCCACGAGGTTCCCGTCTCGACCGTGGCCGCCAACGTGCTCGCGTTCCCCGCGGTCGCGCCGGCGCTGCTGCTCGGCCTGGCGGCGGCCACGATCGGGATCGTCGTCCCGGCGGCCGGGCACCTCGTCTCGATCCTCGCGCTGGTCCCGATGCGCTACCTCGAGATCGTCGCCGACCGCCTCGCCCGAGCGCCGATCCCGTGGATCACCGGCGGCGGCGCGCTCACGTTGATCGTCGGTCTGGGTGCCGCCGCGCTCCTCGCCTGGTGGTGGCGCGCCGGACGGCGTCTGCCGAGTCGAGCGTTCGTGGGCATCCTCGCGGCGCTCCCGCTCCTGGTGTGGACGAACGCGATCTCGGCCGGCCCGCCGAGCGCGCTCACGGTCAGGTTCTTCGACGTCGGGACAGGGTGATTCGGCGCTGCTCACCTCGCCGAGAGGCGTCGCGATCCTGGTCGACGGCGGCCCGGACCCCGCCCAGATGGCGACCGAGCTCGCGGCGCTCGGGGTCAAGCGGCTGGACCTGGTGATCGCGAGCCATCCGCACGCCGATCACGTCGTGGGGCTCCCGGCGGTGCTGGCGCGTTTCCCGGTCGGTCTGATGCTCGAGCCCGGCTGCCGCGACGACTCACCGGACGGGGCCGCGCTCGACGAGGCCGCGTCCTCGGAGCACATCGTGGTCCGGTACCCGCGGGCGGGCGACGTGCTCCAGGTGGGCGACGTCCGCCTCGAGATCCTGTCGCCGGACCGCTGCTGGTCCGGGACCGAGTCCGACGCGAACAACGACGCGATCGTCGTCCGCGCGAGCCTCGGGGAGGACTCGGTCCTGTTCGCGACCGAACCCGAGGAGCCGGCGCAACAGGTGCTGCTCGACGAGGACGTGGATCTGCACGCCGACGTCCTCAAGGTGCCGCACCACGGGGCCGCGACGTCGATCGCACCGTTCTTCGAGGCCGTCGGCGCGGAGGTGGCCGTCGTCAGCGTCGGCCCGAACACCTACGGCCACCCCGTCCCCGAGGTGCTCGAGTGGATCCGCGCGACCGGAGCTCGGGTGCTGCGAACCGATCAGGCGGGGACCGTGACCGTCACCTTCGAGGACGGGGGGCTGGTTGTAGAGTCCGCCGCGTGAGTCCGAAGGCCGCGCCGGTGACCCTGCTGTGGGGCGAGGACGAGTTCCTCCTGCGGGAGGCCGCGCTCGAGCTCCTCGGCGACCTCCGGCCGGTCGAGGTGGACGGCGGGCTGTGGCAGGGTGGCGAGACCGGGGACCTCGCGACGCCGTCGCTGTTCGGCGAGCGGCGAGCGCTCCTGGTCTCCGACGCGAAGGCGCTCCCCGACGAGGGCGTGCGGGAGCTGGCTCGATACCTGGAGGCAGCGGACCCCGACGCGCCGCTCGTGCTCGTCGCGGTGGTCGGCGACCGGGCGAAGGCGCCGGCGGCGCTCGTGAAGCTCGTCAAGGGCGTAGGAACGGTGACCGAGGTCAAGATCGCGCGCAAGGAGCTGCCGGCCTGGATCCTCAAGCGGGCCAAGGCGAAGGAGCTCGACCTCGCGCCGGACGGCGCGGCAGCGCTCGTCGACACGCTGGGGGAGGACCCCGGGGCGCTCGACAGCGCGCTGGACCAGCTCGCCACGGCGTTCGCGGGCGAGCGGATCACGCACGAGATCGTGTCTCGGCAGTTCCGCGGGCTGGGCGAGCAGCACGTGTGGGACCTGTGCGACAGGGCGTTCTCGCGGGATCTCCCCGGCGCGATGCGTTCGCTCCGGACGCTGTTGGAGGCCGGCGAGGCGGGCCTCATGCTCCTCGGCGCCGTCACGTCGCGGCTCCGCGACTTGATCCGCGTGAAGTCGCTGCCCGAGCGGCTGGCGCCCGCCGATGCCGCCAGGCAGGCGGGGCTCCGGTTCGACTGGCAGGTGCGGCGCTACCGCGAACAGGCCAAGCGCTTCTCGCCGGAAGAGCTCGCCGGCCTCCACGAACGCATCGCGTGGGCGGATCGGGCCCTGAAGTCGGGCGCGACCGACGACGTCGTCCTCCCGATGCTGGTCGCCGCGATCGCGGGGGAGCCGGCGGCCCTGCCGGTCTAGACGGCACGACGGCGACGACCAGCGACGACCGGACCGTTTATCCGGCCGTGCCCCCGACGAGCGCCAACCGGTTCCCCGCGGGGTCGTCGAGCCATGCGACCCGGTACCGACCGTCGCCCGTGGCGAGCCCTTCCACCAGGTAGGTCTCGCTGATCGCGGAGACGCCGAGCTCGCGCGCGCGTGCGAGCGTCCCGTCGAGATCGTCGACCTCCACCATCAGCACGACCCGCGCTCCTCCTCGGTCGAGATGCTGCCCCCCAGGCCTGCCGTCCGGAGTGTCCGAAAGGCGCCGGTCACCCCCGCGTCCGAGGTCAGCCGGCCTACATCGACCTCCCATGCCAGCACATGCTCGTAGAAGCCCGCCAACGCGTCGAGATCTCGGGCCGACAACGTGAACCACATGATCGAACCCTTCATGCTGCCGCCCTTCCATAGCTCTTCGGGTGCGCTCACCCTCACCGTGACGCGTCGAGGGGGCTTGAGCGGTCAAGGGGGTTCGGCGTGCGATGATGAAGATGCGAAAAAGGCCCGGGCAACGGCCCGGGCTTTCGTCGTTTCCGCTCAGATCCGGAAGCGTACGACACCACGGCGACGCTGAGGGATACGCGACCGAGACGGACTACTCGGTCGAGGCGGCGCGGTTGGCGGCCTTGGCCAGACGCGACTTGTGCCGGGCCGCGGCACGCTTGTGGAGCATGCCCTTGGAGGCGGCCTTGTCGTAGGCGCGCGACGCGT
>CAVQIQ010000003.1:0-251458 GCA_963712645.1 uncultured Actinomycetes bacterium
TAAGTCCGGCGCGTCTGCCGTTCCGCCACTCTCGCGGTGGTTGAAGCGCTGACCAGCGTAAACGGTGGGGGAGGGCCTGGAAACAGGTGACGCACCTGCGCGAGGCGCACTGGACCAACGAGGGGTGGTCGGGGTGCTCTCACCCAGGACCGAGCGGGACTGCCGCCCGGATGGACTCGTGACGGGCAGCCGGACCCCGCGACGTGGGCGGCCGATCGTTCGTCGGAGGCGACGAGGCGCAATGCTCGCAGGGCTCATCTGGCACTTCAGAGTGAACCTAGGCGTCGCCTCAGCTGGGGCGTCAGCCGTCGAGGTGGTGGGTTCCTCGATTGCCGAGCCGTTACGGGCTCCATCACCACCCCTTCTCGTCACTGTCGTCCTCGGCCCTGAGCACCGCCGCTTGAAAAGGAGCCACCCCGCATCAGGTTGGTCGCTTCCTTGCCGATACCTTCCGAAAGGAATCGCACAGGAGGTAGCGGGGAGAGATGGTTCTTGCCGGCGGAGGTCAACGCCTTGCGATTCTCGCCGCCGCGGGGTTGCGAGATTGCGTCAGCTGTCATCACACAACCATGCATTTTGTGGTCGGCGGTGGAGAGCATCCCCATTCCGTCGACACCTCAGAATTCGAGCGAACCAAGCTCCTCGTTTGCGACGTATGCCGTCACACGTCCCCGCTAAAGGACTCGGAAGCCGCATTCTGCGAGGCGAACCCACAGACCACGTGAGTTGAGGTCCTCAGCAGGACCCATTGGGTTGAGCTGCCGTCGCAGTACGCTTGCAGCCGACGGCTGAGCGCCTCGCCGGACACGAGTCCATGCTCCAAGATCCGGTGCGCCTGCCGTTCCGCCACTCTCGCGCGTGGCACACGAGGAGCGGCAGCGCCGATGGCGGTGTGCTTCGCTACGTCCGGATGATGCGGGCGGTGCCACCACTGGGGGAGATGATGGTCTCACGCCCGTCTCCCCATCTCACCTGGTACCGGACGCTGAATTCGCCCACCGTGACCTTCAGGACCTCCCCCTCACGAGCTGGGGAGCCAACCTGAGTCGAGTCGATGACGATTGTGTCGCCGGGTCGCGCTGGCATCGCCCCTGAGGACAGACGTCTGGACGGCGCCCCCGAACGATCGGATGCCCTCTGAGTGGCCTTCGTCGTTGCCGCTTTCCTCGTGATCTTCTTCGACGTGCTCGTCTTGGCCCTCGCCTTGCTCGAAGCGGTCTTCTTGACCGTGGTCTTTCTCGCCGTGGTCTTCCGAGCCTTGGTGCTCTTGGTGGTGGTCTTCTTCGTTGGCATCCTTCGCCTCCCTACCGCGGTAGCTTCCTCCAGCCTACTTCTTCGACCCAGGGAAGACCGACGCAGGCCAGTTCTCCATGCGGGAGAATGGCAGGAGGCCCGGGAAGCTGCGGAGAGCGAGCCGAGTCAACCAGTGCCTCGACGATCGGATCGTTCTCAAGGGTCCTTCCCCGTGCGCCGACCTGAGGGGAGATGGCGATACGCATGAAGCGGCAAGGATCGGCCGTCGATGACCAGCAGGGTTGTCACGGCTGGGAAGCTCGACGCGTGCTCCGCAGGTACCTGCTTGCCGTGGCCGCGTGCCTCGCGCTCGCCGCCTGCACCTCGAGCTCGGCCGACGTCTCCGCGACCGACCAGCCGATCGCGGGCCCAACCGCGTCCGCGACCCCAGACGTGGTCCAGCCCAAGCCTCCACTCCTTCCCGAGGGCGTCGACGTGTTGGCGGTCCCGACCGAGCGCGTGATCCCCGTGTGGAGGCATCTGAGGACCGCCGACGCGACCTTCTCGCTCGACACGCGGAACCCCTCGGGCTCGTTCTCCCCGATGCTGATCGAAGGGGCCAAGCGGAGGGCGGGGGAGGCCTGGTACCGGGTCCTCCTCCCTCTGCGACCGAACGGCTCCGCCGCGTGGGTGCGCGAGAGCGACGTCTCGCTGCGCCGGATCGACCAGCGGATCGAGGTCGACCTGTCGGACCGGACGCTCCGCTACTACGTCCAGGACGACCTGAAGAAGCATTTCAGGGTCGGCGTCGGCACCGACGCGACCCCCACCGGCACCGGCACCTTCTACGTGTGGGTCAAGATCCACTACGCGAGCCCGTACCAGCCGTACGGGATCGCCGCGCTCGGCCTGTCGGGCTTCTCGCCGGTGCTCTCGGAGTGGCCGGGCGGCGGCCGCATGGCGATCCACGGGACGTCGAGCCCGAGCGACCTCGGCAATGCCGTGTCGCACGGCTGCGTCCGCGTCTTCAACGACGATCTGAAGTCGCTGCTCGACGTGCCGCTCGGCACGCCGGTCGAGATCACCGCGTAGCCCTCGTTTCCCGCCCGCGAGCCGCGCGTGAGCCACTCTGACCTCAGGCTCGGCCGCGCACCGACAGGTAGTGGTGCCACAGGATCCTGGCGGCGGTCGCTCGGTGCGGCCGCCAGGACAGGGCCCGCAGCTCGAGCGCATCGAAGGCCGGCTGCGCCGACAGCTCGAGGACCTCGCGGGCAGCGGTCGCGAGGGCCTGGTCCCCGTGCGGCCACACGTCGGGGCGTCGCAGGCACATGATCAGGTAGATGTCGGCGGTCCAACGACCGATGCCTCGTAGGCGCATCAGGCTCGAGCGGACCTCGTCGTCCGGAAGGTGGGCCAATCCCTCGAGGTCGAACCCGTCCGCGAGAGCGCCGGCCAGGTCTCTCGCGTAGCTCGCCTTCTGGCGGCTGAACCCGATCGCACGGAGCTCGGCGTCCGACAGCTCGAGGAATGCCCTCGGCTCGATGGTGCCCGCGAGCGCCACATCGAGCCGGTCGAAGGCGGCCCGCGCCGACGCCAGCGACACCTGTTGTTCAAGGACGAGGTGGACGAGGGTGGCGTACGAGGGCTCGCGCGCCCACAGCGGGGGAGGGCCGAAGCGTTCGACCGAGGCGGCAAGCGCGGGGTCGGCGTTCGCCAACGCGCGGACCGCGCTCAGGAGCGTTCGGCGGGTCAGGGGCCGGATCATGGGGATGTGCCCTCCCGCGGCATCCCGCCCACGGTCTCACGTCGATCGCGGGATCCAGTCCAGGCCGAGGTCAAGCGCGCGGAGGACGACCGTGCGCGCTTCGGCGGTTTCGATCCCGTGCCGTTCGAGGAGCGGGTCCGCCAGCCGCCGATACAGGTCGATCTCCTCACGCAGGGCGGCCAAGACGGACGCCGGGTCCAGCGACTTCGGGACCGTCCGCGCGAAGGCATCACCGTGATCCCCGACGACGGCCTCCGCTCGCCGTCCACCCGCCGGCCGGCGTTCATCGTGGAACGCCAGCAGCCGGAACAGCACCTGGTCGCGCACGTACTGGAGCCCGTCCAGGGCTTCGTAGAGCTCGCCACGCAGGACCTTCGACTGGATGTACCAGGACCACGTCCAGATCCGAGCCTCCAACCATCGAACATCGGCGGCGACCTCCGGGGCGTACGTTCCGGGAAGGGCGCCGGAGATCGGCTCACGCTCCCACAGCACGACGGCAGGCAGTCCGTCGTTGTGCTCGGCCGCTCGGTCGGCGGCGACGACGTCGAGGTCCACGTGCACGAGGTCGTCGTAGAGCACGATCGTGAGTGTGGGGATGCCGAGGTGCTCTGCGGCGAAGAGCGCCACAACGCGCCCTCCGGCGGCGGCGAGGTCTGGGATGCGAGCGACGACGCCCTCCACGGCATCGGGTCGGACATAGACGCGCAGGTCGACGTCGGAGAGCTCATCGGCGCTTCCGGTCGCGAACGACCCGGTTACGACCATCGCCACGACATCGGGGTCTGCGAGCGCGGCTCGACACGCGGACTCGGCCTTGGCGCGGTGGCGGGGGAACCGGTCGAACGGAGCGGGGAGGGCAACGTCCATCCGCGAACGTTACAGGTCCGGCATGCGGCGATCGGAGAAGTCGGCGGATCCCGACCTCAGTGCTCCGCCTCGTACTCGGCGGCCACCTTCTTGGGGACGCACATCCGCCAGGCGTCGAGGACGAGCTCACGCATCTCGGTCTCGTCGAGCGCCGCGAGCCGGCACTCGACCCAGTGGTACCGCAGGTCGCCCCTGCCCGGCATCATGAACTTGCTCGGCTCGGAGCGAACCAGGGCCTCGCGCTCCTCCTTCGGGAACCCGAAGCCCATCTCGGTCTCGTCGCGCGAGAAGGCCACGAAGACGATCCGGCCGACGCGGAACTTGACCCGGTCCCGTACGAGCGCCTCGGTCGTGCGCGGCAAGGTCATCGCGAACGCCCGCACGTCGTCGATCGTCACCATCGGCCCGTCCTCGATCGTCCGCGGCCCCGCAGACGCGAGGCACGATACCGGAGGACCCGACGGCTGGAGTCAGGCCGTTCGAGCTACGACGCGACCTCGCTGGCGCTCTTCGCGTAGTTGGTCGCGCCGAACCAATCGATCACGACCGCCGGCTCGTCGCCGACGACCCAGGCGTCGTGCCCGCTCGGGAGCGAGGTGACGTCCCCCGGCTCGGCCACGAACTCCGTGCCGTCGTCCATCCGGATCGCGAGCCGCCCGCTCACGTGATACTGGAAATGAGGCGCTTCGCAGCTCTCGGTGTTCGCGATCGGTTTGACGTCGTTCGACCAGCGCCAGCCGGGCTCGAACACGAGCCGTCCGACTTCGTCGCCGCCGATCACGAGGATGTCCGCGTGGCCGTTCGGGAACGGGCGGACCTCGTCCGCTGACGCGAACCCCTTGTGTGCGGTCTCCTGCATCGCTGCTCCCCCTTCCGCGTCGCCCGCATCTGTCCGCGGTATCCTTATCTACTAGTAGGTCAGGAGTCAAGCCGTCCCGGGCCCCGTTCGAGGCGGCGGATGAGGGAGGATGTCGGGGTGGCGACCGAAGCTCGGAAGACCGAGGGCGGGACCGCGTCCAAGATCCTCGACGTGGCTGAACGGCTTGTGCAGCTCCGCGGGTTCAACGGGTTCAGCTACGCCGACGTGGCTGAGCAGCTCCGGATCTCGAAGGCGAGCCTGCACTACCACTTCGCCGGCAAGGCCGAGCTCGGGGAGGCGCTGATCGAACGCTACGCGTCCCGTTTCACCGGGTCGCTCGACGAGATCGACACGCGCCCCGTCGATGCCCGCGCCAAGCTCGCCGCCTACGCGCAGCTGTACGGCGACGTCTTGCAGCGCAAGCGGATGTGCCTGTGCGGGATGCTCGCCGCCGAGTACCAGACGCTCCCGAAGCCGATGCGTTCCGCCGTCGTGAGTTTCTTCGACGATCAGGAGGCTTGGCTGGTCCGGGTGCTCGAACAGGGACGCGACGAGGGCACCGTACGGTTCTCGGGACCCGCGAGCGAGGCCGCCCAGATGATCGTCGGGGGCCTCGAGGGCGCAATGCTCGTCACGCGGCCGTACGGCGACCCCGCCCGTTTCCGGGCCGCCGCCGACCATCTCCTCGCGAGCTTCGCGGCAGGTGCGCCCGCGTCGACCTCATGAGATCACACGACGGGTCCCGGCTCAGTTCTGCCGGTTGAACCACACCCCGCCGGGCCCGCTCCAGCTCAGCCCCTCGCCCCAGGTGGCGATCGTCTTCCCCGCGCTCGTGATGGCGATCTCGCCGTAGTCGCCGTAGACCTCGTCGAACCCGTCGGCGTGCTTGTACGCGGCTCCGGACGTCACATCCGAGATCATGACTGGGGCGCTGGTCTTGGTGTGTGGGTCCCCGGAACCTCCACGGGGCGCATCTTCACCCGTTCCCGACGGACGCGGCAAGGCGGCCCGACCTCACGAGGCGCACAACGTGTGCACGCGGAACGTTTCGACGCTCTGCACCCAAGATCGCCCGCAGATCTGGTCTGCGACCTTCTGGGCAGATCCGTGCACGCCGTCGGGTTGAGGACTCGCGTCCGCCACCGACCGTGGCAGGGCTCCGGCTGACAGACCGGCCTCAAGCGGCCATCATGGTCGGCCCGGGAAGCGTTCGGCGAGGGACTCTATGGACGAGATCGAGATGTCGACACCAGCTGAAGAACCGTCGCGCTGGTCAGTCAGGCTGGCCCGGCTGCGGCTGCGGTTTCGCGATCCGGGTCTCGAGTCCGCGTATCGCGCCGACCGCTTCCGTCACAACCTCGGCAACATCCGGTTCGCCTTCCTGGCCGGGGTCGCCCTCTGGGTCACCTGGGGCCTGCTCCTGCGCCCCCACATGCTGGCCCTGTCCGACCAGCGACTCGACCTGCTCATGCGGTTCGGCGTGTTCATCCCCATGTTGGTTGTGGGCCTGGGGCTCACGTACACGCGGTTCTTCGAGCGCGCCTGGGAATGGCTGTCGGTCGCCATCGCGGCGGCGACGATCCTGTTCTGGGTCTTCTACGTCTCGCGCGTGACGACGTTGCCTCCGGAGTACGGATACGTCGGCGTCATCCTGATCACGGCGTTCACCTACACGCTGCTGCAGCTACGTTTCGTCTTGGTGGCGCTGGTCACGGCGATCGGTATCGTCGCGTACCTCCCATACGCCATCTCGGCAGCGTGGATCGTCGGCGTGAGCCTGGTGTTGGCGATGCTCTACCTCGTCTCGTTCGGCTTCCTGGGCGGGCTGGCTGCGTATCGGTTGGAGCGGTTCACGCGAGATCTGTTCCTCCGCGAACGTCAGCTCGATCAGGAACGGACCCGGTCCGACGGTCTCCTGCTCAACATGCTGCCCGGGCCCATCGTCGAGCGGCTCAAGACCTCGTCCGGCGAGAGGATCGCGCAGAACTTCGATCACGTGACCGTATTCTTCCTCGACGCGGTCGGATCCACGGAACAGGCCGCACGGTCGACCCCGGAGAAGTTCGCCGATGCCCTGGATGCGCTGTTCCGCCACTTCGACGAGATCGCTATGCGGTACGGCCTCGAGAAGATCAAGACGATCGGAGACGCGTACATGGCCGTCGCCGGCGCGCCGACGCCGATGGCCGATCACGCAGACGCTGCCGTCGGGATGGCGGTCGACATCCTCACCGACGCCGGGAAGATCCGGTGGTCGTCCGGCGACCCGATCGTGGTCCGCGGCGGGATCGCCACCGGACCGGCCGTCGCCGGAGTGATCGGGGACCGCAGGTTCGCGTACGACCTGTGGGGCGATACCGTGAATCTCGCGAGCAGGCTCGAGGAAAGCGCGGGCCCCGGCCAGGTCCTGGTCTCCGAGTCGACGGCCAGGGAACTGACCGATCGTTACGACTTCGGGCCCTCCGAGATCCTCGAGGTGAAGGGGAAGGGGCCCACGACCGTCAGCGTTCTCCTGGGCCGCCGCTCGAACGTCCCCATCATGACGCCGCTTGCCTCCGAGGTCGAATGACCGCGACGAAAATCGGATGCTTCCGAGACGGCCTGATGCGCGCGGCAGCCATCGTCGTGGTTGTAGGCACTCTTGTGGCCGCGTGCACCGACTCCGATGCGGGCGGGATGCAGCGTCCGCCCTCCGGAGGCGAAGACGTGATCATCGTCGGCGTGTCCGGCGACTTCGCCGAGAACCAGATCGTCGCAGAGATGTATGCGCAGGTATTGGGGCACGCCGGCTACACGGTCGAGCGACAGCTGGAGCTGCGGTCTCGAGAGGTCTCGCAGAATGCCCTCGAGGCGGGGTTCATCGACGTGAAGCCCGAGTACCTGTCTTCGCTCCTGCTGTTCCTCGACCCGAACGCGCAGGCGTCCGCAGACGCCTCCGATGTTGCCCGGCAGACCGCCGAGCTGCTCCGGTCTGAAGGGCTCACGTTGCTCACACCATCGCCGGCCGAGGACACCAATCAGTTCGTGGCGAACGCGGAGACGGCTCAGCGGTTCGACCTGACCACGATGAGCTCCCTCGCCGCCGTCGCCGGCCAGCTGACGTTCGGCGGACCACCGGAATGCCCCCAACGGCCCTTCTGCCTCCCGGGATTGCACGAGGTCTATGGGGTCCTCTTCGACGACTTCACGCCGCTGGACGCGGGAGGGCCGCTGACCGTCGACGCGCTCAGGCGCGATGCGGTGCAGATCGGGTTGCTGTTCTCCACGGACCCGAGCATCGAACGGAACGGGTTCGTCCCACTCGTGGACGACAGGCACCTCCAGAACGCGGAGAACATCACGCCCGTGATCCGTTCGGAGAAGCTGAACGGCGAGGTCCGTGCCTTGCTCGATGCGGTGAGCGATCGACTCTCCACAGAGAAGGTCACCGAGCTCGTGGGCAAGGTCGTGATCGATGGGCAGGACGTGGCCGCCGTGGCCAATGGGTTCTTGACCGCGAACGGCCTGCTGTAGCCCCGATTCGCGTGTTGTTGAGGTCGCGCCGTCGATCGCTGCGGTGCCTGGTTTGGATGCAAAGCCGTGCCTGGGCTTTCACCGGCGAGCCCGACCGACCGATGAGACATACGTGTCGAAACCCGCCGAGTTCCTGAGGTCGCAGCTGCGCTTGCGGATCGCCGTCTTCTCGACGACGGTCGCGGCCGCGAGCGTCCTCGCCCTGATGGGTGTGTGGTGGTGGCCGGCGATCTTCCTGGCTCTCGGGCTCCTGTTCGTCCTGAGACGCCTGGCGGGGAAGGGCCGCGTCCTCGATCCCGAGAACCTCCGAAGCGGGATCCTCGGTGAGGAGGCGGTCGCGGACGCCCTGGCCGTGCTGCCGTCCTCGTACTGGGTCCTGCATGGCGTCTCGACGGGGCACGGGGACGTCGACCACGTCGTCATCGGCCCCACCGGTGTGTTCGCGCTCGAAACGAAGGCCTGGCGGGGGTCGTTCTATCGGAGACGAGGACAGCTCTACTGCAACGGAAAGCCGGCCGAACAAGTGTTGCGGCAGGCGCGGGGCGCCGCGGGTCAGGTCCGCCAACTCCTCCTTGAGGCCGGCATCGACGAGTGGGTCGAGGCGGTCGTGGTCGCCTCGCGGGCCTCCGTCTCACGCTCCCCCTTACGGTTCCCGAATGCCTACGTCATGTCGATCAACGGCGTCGTGGACTTCATCAAGGGCCGGCGTCGCTGGCTCCGCAGCCCGGAGGTCCTGGCGGCGGTGGCGAGCCTGGTGGAGCCGGGAGGGGACGACGGCTCGGTCGACCGTGGCGGGACCCCCTCGCCGCCTTAAACGCGCGCAGACGTGCCCACAGGTCGAGCATGGGGACGGGCGGGCCATGATGCCGGAGCATCGGGAGGCCGCGAGATGGCCGAGGTGTCCTGCGTCAGAACCATGGCACGAGCAACCAGCCGGCGCCCCACATCGGTATGGTTCGGACCATGCGACACGTCTCGAACGCCTTCCTGTTGAACGTGGCCGAGGTGTCCGGCGCGCCGGTGGGCTCTCCCTCACGCTCGTCGTCCTGGAGCCGGTCTGGAACACGGTGCTCTTCGCCCTGCTCAGCCTGATCCTTGTTGCCGCCAACGTGGACACGGCCATCCGGATGCGAGCCGTATCGCGAGCCACCGCTCGACGGCCCTCTTGGTGAACGAGGTGGTGGGCACGGGAGCCGTCGTGGTGATCGTCCTCCTCCCGTGGATCCTCGGGGGGCTCCACCCGACCCGGGAGGACCTGACGTGGGCGATCCTGCTGTCCTTCGCGTCGGCCTTTCTCAGCGTCTGTGCGCTGATGGTGTCGAGCTTCGACATCTCCAGGTTCGAGGCCGCGGCCCGACAGCGGGGCAGGTGAGGGCCGCTCGCGGCTACGACACTCGACCGTGTGGGGCCGCGGGCCATCTCGGCGTCAAGCCGTCGCAGGCCTTCGTCCCAGGCGAGCGGCAGCAAGGATCAGGCGAACACGGTGTCAAGGATCAGCCGAACTCCGTCAAGGATCGGGTGACCTCGGAACGTCCAGGATCACCCGAAACACGACATTTGGTGGTGGGCACACCTTCTAGTGGGCCCCCGGGGATTCGAACCCCGAACCTGCGGATTAAGAGTCTGGTGGAGGAGTGCTGGTCAGAGCGCTGGATGACGCTTGAGCTGGTGGTTTGCGTCTCTACGCATCCCATCGTTTCGGGACGTTTCCCGTTCCTTCACGGGGATGAGACGGGGACAGGACTGCGGCTGTCGCTGTCATTTCGATCACACATCGCGCCGATGAGCGCGCTCGTGACCGGGTTGGTCCGCACACTCGAGGGACCAAGAGGGCTCGCGCTGCTCGGGCTATGTGACCGGTTGTAGTCAGGATGCAAAGGTCCAGTCCGGCTGTTTGCTGGCATACGTGAGGTCGTATCGGAACCTGTTCGTTGTCGGGTCCCAGTCGACGATCTTGTGGAAGGTGAGATCGCGGGGCAGAGGACACGACGTGCCGAGATGAGCTCGGAACTCGTCGGCGAAGACCTGCACCAAGCTCTGCATCAGAAGGCTCTCTCCGGTAGGGAGAGCGCATTTCTGTCCGTCGGTGGAGCCCCTGGCTCGCATCAGGATCAACTCGAGGTCCGCGGCGAGACCGCGCAGCTCGATCTCATCTAGGCCTCGCGTGACCTCGCCGGTGCCGAACTTGCATGCCGAACACTGGGCGCATGACTCCACCCACAGGAAGCGGGAGTACAGGTACGCCGCCCGCACCATGCACGCGGTGTCGTCGAACACCGCGAACCCCCCGGCACCCAGGCCCGATCCGACCTCTCGCATCGAATCGAAGTCCATCGGGGTGTCGAGTTGCTCGGGAAGGATGACCGTGTTCGAGGCGCCTGGAAAGATCGCCTTGACCGACGTGCCCTCCGCCGGGCCTCCGGCGCACTCTTCCAGCAGGTACCGAAGGGGCGTGCCGAGCGGCAGCTCGAACACGCCTTCTCGCCGGACGTCCCCGCACACGGTGAAGACCATGGTGCCTGGGGAGGTCTCCGTGCCGGACGATCGGAGCCAGTCCGGACCATCAGCCACGATTCGCGGCACGTTGGCCAGCGTCTCCACGTTGTTAACGAGGGTGGGGTTTTCGTTGGGCGGCCTGGCGAACAAGCCGAGCATGAACGGCCGCGCCACCCGCGGCAGGGGCGGGCGACGCTCAATGACCTCCTCCAGACCGGTCTCTTCTCCGAACAGGTAGAGATCCGGCCCAAGGACCACCTCGAACGGGACGCCCCCGAGCGCGTCCGCTTGACTCATCTCTTCGAGGGCGCGGTCGAGGGCTCGCACCTCTTCGGCGAACGCTTCCTTGATCCCGATGTAGCAGCGTTCGGCACCGACCGCGTATGCGGCGACAGCGAGACCTTCCAAGACCTGATACGGGTTGGTGCGGAGGAGGAAACGATCCTTGAACGTTGCCGGTTCTCCTTCCGCGCCGTTGCATACAGCGAACCTGCTTCCCGTGCCGGTTGCCCGTATAGACCGCCATTTCTCACCGGTAGGGAAGCCTGCACCGCCTCGGCCACGGAGGCCACTCTTGGCGATCTCCTCGATGACTGCCTCGGGGGGAAGACCCAAGGCGACCTCCAGGCCGCGGCCTCCGCCGGCGTCCAGATACGCGGGGAATGACCTGACTGTCTCCTCGAGGAGTGGCACGTTCGCCAGCGTACTATCGAGCCTCGCGCGCGGTTCCTCGCGCGAGCCTTGGGCAATAACGCGAGTACCAAAGAGCTGCCGCCAGCCCCGGAACCGGCGAGCCCCCGATGGGGGAGCGTGACATGGCTTGGCCGGTCGAAAGGCCGGCCGAAGAGGTCGGCGTTGTTGCTATGGCGACCTCTGAGAGGGCGGCCCCGAAGGACCGCCCTCCCCTCTTTCTCAATTGCGGGATCAAATCGGTGGGCGTTCGCGTTCCTGAGTGACCTTTCGGTGTGGCGACGGCCCTCGTGGCAGGCTCTCGTCCAACGGCTCGGGCGCGAGGAGCGACCGGATCTGATCGTTCTCCGCGCTTCGGGTCGTCGGACGCCTTCCAGACCAACAAGGCGAAGCAAGCGGGCGGGACTGCGACGGAGTGGGACGCAAGGCGGCAATCTCGAGGAAACCACGCTCTGGCTGAGCGAAGATCGAGCGGCCGAGCGTGCCCGACGAGCGCTCCCGCAGCCAGCTGGGCGCACGGGAGTTGAAAAGAGGCAGTCCGACTGCGGATAATAGGAGAGCGACTTTCGCGCCCCAGGGGGGTGACGACCCAGTGGTCATGCGCTTCGATCCGTTCCGGGATCTGGACCGCCTCGCCCAGCAGGCGTTCGGAGGAGTCGTTCCGGTTCGATCGATCCCTATGGATGCCTACCGGAGGGGGGACGTGGTCTTCCTGCATTTCGATCTCCCCGGCATCGACCCGAACACGATCGACCTCACCGTCGAGCAGAACGTGCTCAGTGTGACCGCCGAGCGGCTGTACGACAGGAAAGAAGGCGACCAGATCATTGCCAAGGAGCGGGCCGTGGGCGCGTTCGAGCGCCAGATGTTCCTCGGCGAGCACCTTGACCCCGAGCGGCTCCAAGCCAGCTACGAACAAGGGGTGCTCACAATCCAGATACCGGTTGCCCCGGAGGCCAAGCCGCGGCGGATCGAGATCCGGGCTGGCGAAGAAAGCACGGAGCGACAGGTAATCGACGTCGAGGGGACAAAGACGCAGGAGAGCGGGTGACGCCCCCGGCCTCCAAGCCGCAATCCGGGCACCGGCCAGGGGAGCGTCATTCCATGCATCCGTCTCTGGATATGTGATCGACCGCCCCTGTACCTGAATCGACAATCGGCGTGGAGGAGCGTCCGCTCGTGAACCGACTGGGCGGCGAGGTGATCGCGAGCTTCAACTACCGGGCCCGATTCCTGCCCAAGTGGCACGATCTATGCGAGCGGACCCTGGGACGCCAGCTCGAGACGACGCCGGAGCTGGAGCGACCCCACGCTCTCCGCGACTCCGTGTTGGGCTTTCGCGGCGAGCCGGAACGCCTGGACCGTCGCTCCCAGGCCCCGCCACCGGAGGTCCCGGGCGAGTTAGGGCCCAGGACGGCGAGGTGGGCCGTGGGGACGGCTCGCTCGGGTGATGGATGAGTTCCAGGAGACCGCTGGCGGCGACCTCGCCGCGAGGCTCTGAGTGATGACGAGTCGCAATCCGAACCCGGGCTCGACGCCAGCGGAGCGCCGGCTCTGGGGCAGGGGGGTGGTACCGGGCTCGGTGACGCTGAACAAGGGGCGAAGGAGTTCGGCGGAGCAGGTCGCGGCGGAGCACGACAAGGCACGGCGAACGCGAGAGGACGACTGGCCTACGGGGAAGCCGAAGCCCGCGCGACTCGGTGAGCAGGTCGAGGTCGCCGGTGGCATGCGCGCCTGGGTGCGGGAGGAGCCGGTGAGACAGAAGCAGAGGCAGCGGCGGGGAGGCAAGAGGCAGAAGAAGGTGGGCAGCGGCCGCGTGGCGACGGTGACGGAGCGAACGCGAATCGTGGCGCTGCGAGCGAGGGGGCTGACGTACCAGGCGATCGCGAACGAGCTCGGGCTGTCGTACGCAACGGTGAGGCAGGAGTTCGGTTGATGGGCGCGGTCGTGCGGCACCGTGCACCGTCGATGTCGTCAATCGTTCGAACAGGGATACGGACCAGGGACTGTCGAGGTGCTCGAAGCTCGCTGACCGACGACGGCCCGCCACTCGCATACCCTCGCCGCAGGGACGTGAAGGAGGATAGAGGCCGTGCCCCTCACCGGAGAGTACGAGCCGAGCCCATCCGCATGGTCGCGCAAGCAGGCCGAGCTCTACGAGGCGACGAACGGCGAGGAGGGTGCCGAACTTCGCGGCAGGCCCGTGATCGTGCTGACCTCGGTGGGTGCGAAGACGGGCAAGCTCCGCAAGACCCCCCTCATGCGGGTCGAGCACGACGGCGTCTACGCGGTCGTCGCGTCACTGGGCGGCGCCCCGAAACATCCGGTCTGGTACCACAACCTAAAGAAGAACCCGGAGGTCGAGCTGCAAGACCGCGCGACCAAACGCGACTACGTCGCGCGCGAGGTCACGGGCGACGAGAAGCGGCTCTGGTGGGAGCGCGCGGTCGAAGCATGGCCCGATTACGCTACGTACCAGACGAAGACCGACCGGCAGATCCCGGTGTTCGTGCTCGACGAGGTTGACCGATGAAGATCGCACCAGGCATCCATCGAATCGGGGACAAAAGCATCGTCAACTCGTACCTCGTCGAGGACTCGGGCGACGTGACGATCATCGACGCAGGGGTGCCCGGCTTCTACCGCGACATCCCCCGCGAGCTGGCAGCCATGGGTCGGACGGTCGCCGATGTCCGCGCGCTCGTCCTTACCCACGGCCATACCGACCACATCGGCTTCGCGGAGCGGCTACGCCGCGAGCAAGGGATCCCGGTTTCGGTCCATGAGATGGACGCAGACCTCGCGCGCGGTGACGTGCCGAACCCATCGAAGGGTTGGGTCCGACCAAGCTCGGACCTCTCTTGGGGTTCCTGTGGTTCACCATCCTCCGCGGTGGGCTCCGCACCCCGAAGCTCGCAGAGGTCGCCACCTTCGGGGACGGTGCGACCCTGGATGTGCCGGGGAGCCCACGTGTCATCCTGACCCCCGGGCACACAACAGGCAGCGCCGCGCTTCACGTCCCCTCCCTCGGTGCGCTCTTCGTCGGCGACGCGTTCGCGACCTACGCGGTGACGACCGGCGCTCGCGGCCCGCAGGTCGCGCCCTTCACCGCGGATGCAGCGGAGGCGGTGGCCTCGTTGTCCCGCCTCGAAGCGGTCTCGGCTGAACTGGTGCTTCCCGGGCACGGCGATCTGTGGACCGGCGGCATCCAGGAGGCGATCCGACACGTCCGCGAGAGAGCTGCGGCGCGCCGCTGATCGGGACGTCAACGCGGGAGGCTAGCGGTCATCTTCATACAGCAAGTGCCACGCTGGCTGTGTATCGGTCCTCGTCTTCCAGGGACCTATCCCGTTCCTCGTAGCAGGCCCGGATTGCAAGGGCTCCAACCGATGTCGGCTGTCACGCGGCGATCGACTGTGTGGCCTCGGTGTTCCCGTTCACGTCCACCGCCCGAAAGCGGATGTTGCTGCCCGTGGCAAGAAGCAACGGACCCTCGTAACGCTGGAAGGCGCTGAGGTTGAGCCGGTACTCGATTCCGGCCACGCTAGCGTTGTCGGTGGCCTCGAGCGAGACCAAGACCCCGCCCTCAACGACAGCCGTGCTTGCCGTAGTAACGGGAGGTATCAGGTCCGAGAAGTCGAAGCTCGCGCTCCATGTGACCCGGGCAAGCCGCTGCTGCCCGCGGAGTGAGGGATGGAAGTAGTCGCGCCTCGAGACGTCCTCAGGCTGGAACGGGTCGGAAAAGACGGCGTTCTGATCGAAGCGACAGTGGATGTACATCGCGCACACCTCCGCGAGCTGCACGTTGAACTCGACGTTGCGCTGTCGCACGGTCTTGCGCCGCGTAACGTCGGAGGCGTCGGTGGAGCGCGGGCGCTCCAGCAGCGATTGGCACACGTCGAACGTCCGCCACACGAAACGGGCCAGGAGGTTGTCCTTCAAGATGACCCACAACCGGTAGACGTCGGGGATGCTCACGACATAGATCCGCGCTCGGGGGGAGCCGGCCGAGAGCGTGGCCATGGCGCGCTCGAACTGAGCACGGAAAGCGGCCACCGACGTCATCCCGGCGACCGCCCAGGTGCACAGATCGTTTGCGCCCATCAGGATGGTCACGTACCCCACGTCCCGGTCGTTGACCTGTTGCATCTGCGTCCAGAGCCCAGCCATCTTCGCCCCCGTCACGGCTTGGTTGTAGTTCCGGCCGAGGATGGCGGGTTCGGCGGTCAGGATCCGACCGTAGTGGCTCCCCACCGAGGTCCGCGTGCCCGTCGACCAGGAGTTGCCGGGGCCGTCGGAGAACGGCACCGTGCCGGTGTTGTACGCGCGGGTGATGGAATCGCCGGTCGCGGCCATCGAATTCGGGTACCCGGTGAGGTTCGGCGTAGTCTGGACCGAGGTACCCGAATGCAGAGCCAGGATCGTGACGAGCGCGACGGCCCTGGTTCCAACTCTCATGTCGCCCCGCCCCTTTCGGGCCTTCGCGCGTCGAGGCGGTCTGCGACCTCCTCGAGCAACTCCAGAACCGCGACAGAGAGACTGGCTACTCCACCCGTCTTAGCCTCATCACCTTTCCGACTCCTGGCGCACTGCCCCCCACGTACCGATTGACTAACTTGCCGCCCGGGCTCTCGGCGGCTCCGCCGCGAGGTGTGCGTACGCCTCAGCGAGACGCAATATGACCTGTGCGGCAGCCGCGTCTTCGACCCCCGGCGTGAGGTCCGCGATCTTCTTCGCGATCACTTCGCGAGCCTTCGCAGCCACCTGCGCTGATCTTGTCTGAGAGCTGTCGCGCTCTACCCTCGCGTGATGTCCTTACGCACGATCCTACGCTCCACGGTTAGCAGAGCCGTACCTCATTCGCCGCGACTGGGGATAAGCCGAACGCGATGAGCCCGTTCCCACCGGGAACGACGCCCTCGAGGCGACGAGGGACGGTTTGACCGAACGTGTCGCAACGGGACTGAAGAGACCACCTGCGGCGTGTCGCCGCACCGGTCATTGTGGAAGGTTCTTGATCTCCGACGCGGTGAGTCGACGCGTGTTCGGGGAGAGGCGAAGGCCGATCATGCCGAGCGGCGCGACCGCCCATGAACCTTCCTTGAGAACCACGACCGTCAGTGCCCCCTCCTCGGTCTCCTCGACACGAAGCGTCTTGCCCATTTCCGTGCGGTAGTAGTCCCTCACAGACTCAGAGTACCGCCTTGGACGTGCATGAGCGAGACGGGAGCATTGTCGTCAACGGCCGGCGGAATCGATCTCGCCGAGGGCGGCCTAGAGTGAGGTCGTGGACTGGATCCGCGAAGGGGAGGTCTCGTTACCGAGGGCTCCCGGCGAGCCCGACAGCCTCCGTGCGTGGCGTCCGTGGGTGCTCGAGGAGGCCGATGGCACCCTTCGGATGTGGTACACCGCCAGTGACGGCACCACCTCCAGGATCTTGACGGCGGTCCAACCTCCGGGCGGCGGCTGGGAACGGCTGGGAGTGGCGATCGACGCCGGATTCGCCGGCGACAGCGATTCCTACGAGGCCGAATCGCCCTGCGTGGTCAAGACCCCCGGTGGCTATTTGATGGTGTATGGGGGGTCCGACGGTGAGATCAGCCGCCTTCACATGGCGACGTCGGAGGACTCCCATCACTGGGACGCCCAGGGGACGATCATGCAGCGGGGCCCCGAGGACGCGGGCGGGGCCAACCATCCCTGTCTGTTGCTGACCGGCGAACGGTGGTGGCTGTTCTACACGGGGTATCCGGGCTCGCGCGGCGGCCAGCACTCGGTGCTTGTCGCAGCGGTCTCTCAGACGGGAGCCTCCTGGGACCGGGTAGGGACGGTCTTGGAGCCGGAGCAGGGCGAAATCGCGGTGTCGCACCCCTGCGCGCTCGAGGTCTCGAGGACCATCTACATGTTTCACGCAAGTGACGTCGGAGGTCTGATCCGCATCGCGATGGCGACCTCATCCGATGGCCTCTCGTGGGACCGCCGGGGCACGGTCCTGGAGCCCGAAGGCAAAGGGCCCGACGGTTTGAGCGTCCACACCCCGTGCGTGGTGAGGCTCCACGACGGGTCTGTGGGAATGTGGTACGCGGGCATTCCGATCGGAGACGAGGAGCTCGGCTACCGCATCTGCCTCGCGCGGTTCCCCGGGCCCTGGTTCACCTGATGTGACCGCCGAGCGATTTCCGATGGCCGACCCTGGGCGCCTCCTGCGGCTGGCCGACGACATGGCTCGGCGTGCGGCGGAGGACGAGGGGTTCGCCGCGCTCGCGGTCCTGGCGGCCCACGCGGTCCTTGAGTCCTTGGTGAACCAGCTCGGCGGGCAGGAGATCCAAAGCTTCAACGAGCGGGCCCGGTTCCTCCCCAAGTGGCACGACCTGTGCGAGCGGACCATCGGAAGGCAGCTCGACGCCGCGCCGGACCTGGAGCGATTGCATGCGCTCCGGGACGGGGTCGCCGGCTTCAGCGGGCCACCGGAGCGGCTCGACCGCCGTTCGCCGACCCCTCCGCCGGAGGTGCCCGAGATGCTCTCGGTCGAGACGGCACGTTGGGCGGTCGACGCGGCCCGCCGGGTGGTCGAGGAGTTCCATCAACGCGCAGGTCGTGAGCGCCCCGACTGGCTGGACTGGGTGCCATGAGGCGCGCGGTGATCCTCTTCGACAACGACTGCGGGTTCTGCCGGTGGTCGCTCTCCAAGCTCCTGGCCTGGGACCGCCATGGCCGGCTGCGGCCTGTCGCGCTCCAGAGCGAGCAGGCCGACGACGTTCTGATGGGGATGGACCGCGAGCGGAAGATGGCATCCTGGCACCTCGTCGCCCCCGACGGCCGAAGCTACTCAGGCGGCGAGGCCGTCCCTCAGCTCGCAAGACTGTTGCCGGCCGGCGCGCCGATCGCCGCCCTCGCGAGCACCTTCCCTCGAACGGCGGATCGGGCTTACCGGTGGGTGGCGAGGCACCGCGAACGGCTGGGCCGTGTCCTCGGTGAGCAGGCGTGCGCGGTCGACCCGGCCAAGCGGGACTGGTAGCCCTCGACTCCTCGAAGCTCACGTCGCGAGCGCAGTTGAATGGGCCGCGGCCCGGGAATATCCTGGGGCCATGAACAGGGGAACGGAACCGGACTCATCGTCTTCGGCGTCGTGCTCGGCGTCGTCGGCGCGATCATGGCGTTCGCGATCACCGTGCACACGCACGGGTTCAACATCAACACTGCGGGTTGGATCCTGCTCGTCGTGGGGATCATCGTCCTCGTGATCGGATCGCGATCTTCGTGACTGGCAGCCGGAAGAGCTCGACGACCATCGAGAACGTCCAGAGCACGCCCACGGGACAGGAACGCGTCGAGGAGCGACGGGACTGGGGCACGCCCTAGACCAGGGCTCTCTGCGGTACGAGCTCGTGGGTGCTGAACGGAGACGGTGCGGCGGAACGGAAGACGACGGGCAGGAGCGAGCTTGAGGCGCACGCTGCGCAAATGGCTGTTCGTCATCTACATCGTCATCGGCGTGGTCGTGGCGGCTGGACACCACTACTTCGAGCATCTCAACGCGGTGAAGCCGATCGTCTCGGCAGTCCTCGCAGTGCTGTTGTGGCCCCTCGTCCTTTTCGGGATCAGCCTGCATCTCAAGTAGGGCCGGCACCGGCCTCCGAGGACTTTGATAAGCGGCTGACGAGCTGCAAGTTGAGCTCCGAGGGCTGCCCACGGCCTCTTCGCAAAACGGTCCCACTGGATGGATGGTGCGTCCTTCCCACTCTCTCTTTTCGGGGGCGGAACGCTCGAACTCCTTCCGGCCGGCCCGCCCACTCGGGCTCATCCGGGTCTCGACCGGCAAGTAGCCGCCGGAGCGGCTACTTGGTCGGGTCACCGTTCGGCTTCGCCTCGACGAAGGTGATCGTGAACGGAGGCAGGCCGTGTGCCACCCACACGTCGTGTGCCCGATCCCACAACATGCTCTCCGCGGCAGCCCGTGCCGCCCTGTCGCTCGTGGCATCGATCGTCATATGAACGAGGACGATTCCTGATTCCTGGTTCTCCAAGACGGGGAGCACTCCGTTGCTGGTCAGCAGATCGGTCAGCTCGCGGATCCCATCCTCGCTCAGCGATCCGCCGTCATCACGAGCCAACCGGAGCCGAACGAGCCACGACTTGACCATCGGCGACGAGTCTAGCCGTACGGGTTCCGAGGAAGATCAGCGCGGGTCGGGTAAGTCTGGAGGTGGATCTGTTTCACGCTTGGGAGCGTCGACTCCTAAGCGGCGCGGAGGAAGATGGCGGCCTGACGCCGTACCTACCTGTTCCGTCTGGCTGCCTCAAGCCACCGCGCGCGTTACCGGCCTCCGCGGCAAGCGATGGATGAAGGCCCCGGTCCAGCGGGGCTCCATCCTCCGAACCGAGCCAAGCGACGGCTACACCCGCACCTTGGCCAGGTAGTTTGTCCTTCTGCGGGATCGGGAGACCCTCGAACAGCACTGCACGTGACCGGTCGTTCGCGTTGTAGCCGACCCACGCCGTCCGGTCGTGCGCGAACACCTCGATGTAGTCGCCGATGAAGAACCCACCCGGAGCAGGTTGGCCTCGGGCTCGTTCGACGGCCTCGTAAGCCGTCGGCTGGACTTGGCCGTTCCGTCGTCGTTCAGGCGCACGAGCTCGACGTCGCTCCGGTTGCGGAAGTCGCCGTCGAACTGGTTCGTGAACCACGCGGCGACGAGCCGGTTCCGTCGGAATCGCAGGCGATCGTCGGGAAGTAGTTGTCGCCGCCGTTCGAGATCGCCACGCGATCGAGGAGACGCCCAGGTCGTTGAGCGCGACCTTCCGTTCTCAGCCCCCCGTGCCCGGCGAGGTGGACGAAGCTCATGCCGCCTCGGCCGATTAGCCCCTCGACCCTGTAGCCCTCAATCTCGGATCCTCAAGTTGAACGGCTACTCGACCAGCCGAGTTCGGTAAGTGTCACGAGGTGCCGGTCTGGCAGACGAGCCCCATGGGCCCGTTCGGGGCCCTAGGGAAGGCCTGGTCCGAACACGCTCGTGATCCGCTCTCGTTCCCTCTCGGTCGGGTCGGCGCTGCCGTCCAGCCAGGCGCTCAGTTTCGGCAGACGAACGCCGAGGGCTTCGGCGGCTCGCCAGCGGCCCCACCCACGGCGTTTGAGCTGCGAGCCCAGCCATGCTCCGACGGGGCGTTCGGGGTTCCGGCCCGCCCGCCGGTCGCTCTCGGTCGGTTTCGGGCGCGCCGGCGCGCGCACAACCTCATCGAGCTTTGCGTCGAGCCCGGCGGCTATCGCATCGGCGAGGCGCTTCAGCGCCTCATCACGGTCTTCGTAGACGAATCGTCGTGAGTGCCCGTTCTCGTGAATCGTCAGGTGGTAGATCTGCATGGCTTCAATGCCAGTCCTCCGTCAGTTCGCACTCCAACTCGCACCAGCCCATTGCGGCCTCGGGTACCGGGGCCTGGCCTTGGACACGACAGGCGGCCAGACCACGAGCTTCCTCGAGCGGCTCCGGCCCTCCCCTTTCGGCCTCGGCTTCACGGTCGCGCTCGACGAACTCCTGCTGCGAAGACGGATCGAGCGGGCGGACCAGATCCTGCAGGATCGACATGGTGCCCTGACCTTCGTCGTGGAGAAGGGAGTCCACCGGAGTGGACCCCCTCCCCGCACGGTCGCGCTCATGCAGCGGCGCGACGCGGCCGCGAACTACCGACCGGTCAGACCCTCGCGGGCGTGCCCTCGAAGAAGGCCAGGTCCCCGATCTGGGTCGTCCGGAGGTCGACGCGGCTGGCGATGTGCTCGCGGACCCAGCGCTCGACCACCGGGACCGAGGCGTCGGCCTCCTTGTGGGTCTCCCACAGGCTCAGTGACACGCACTTCCGGTCACCGAGGTCCGCGAGTCCGTACCGGATGAAGCCGGGCTGCTCCTGGAGCGTGCGGAGCATCCCCTCCCGGGCGAGGTCGGCGAGCTCCTGGAACGTGCCGTCCTTGATCTCATACGTTGCGATGCGTACGTGCTCCATGTGTGCTCTCCTTCGATCGTTTCGGACCCGTAGCCGTCCAAGGGCCAACGTGAGCCAGATCGAGAGCAGAGTTCGCTCGGGGTATCAAGCCTTCGCTGAAACCAGCGATGGAACGGGATCGGCTGATGCGATCTCCGTGACTCCTGCTTCTCCCATCAGATGGATGGGGATCGCATCCCTTTCAGTGTACGTCTTCGCTCCAACACCACGACGCCCATACGCTACTCGTCGCGACCCGGAAGCTCAGCGGCCCAGCCACTCGGGATCTCCGGAGCGTGCCGTCCTCTCGGCTCAGACAGGCGGAGTGACATCGAGGCCCGCGGTCTAGGCGGCCGAGGCGAGTGCGCGATCCCACGTGACCACCACGATGGAGTTGTCGTGATGACCATCACCGACGCCTTCGCCTCGCCGATCTGAATCTCCTGGTCGACCCCGCTTCGGCAGAGCGGTCGAGTGCGCCTCGAGACTACAGCGGTCGAGGCGGATTCGTGGCACGAGAAAACGACTTCGCGATGTGGCGAATCGCGTCCTGGGCACTGGCAAGACGTCCCTCAAGCAACGCGACTCGGTCTTCGAGCGAGTCTGGCGGTGTCGAGCCGCCAGCCCGCAGCGTACGACCGGAACGCGGCATACCCGCCAGGATTCGCTCAATATCTTCTTCGAACCGGGCCATGATCGTCGCTCTCCTTCTCCTGTCCGACCGTGCTCGACAAAGGAACCCTACTGCGGGGAGGGGGGTAGCTCTTAGGTGAGGCTAGGCCGAGAGCGTGATTCCGAAGTCGAGTTTCTCGATATCCGAGTCCGACCTTCGCGAGGTCAGCGTCGCCGTGTTTGGTGCGTTTCATCACTACCTCGGGGTCGGTGTGGGAGAGCCTGAGGCGCTGCCCTCCTCCTACTCAGGTAGGGCGAATCATCCGGGATGTCCCCTCGTTCATGGACCCTTCGCCCCTCGCTTGCGATTCGTACCTCATCTACGGTCAGCGCATGCTTGCGATGGAGGAACAATCGACTCCGAATGTGAATACGCCGATCCTTGCAAGGGTCATGGGCGCCTAATCATTTCCGACGAAGGCGTGCGTTGGGAGCGTCCTAGGCTGCTCGCGAATCGCGCTCATCAAGCTCCGGGGTGGCACGCGACGCAGATGGGCTCATGACGACCAACCCGCCCGGGCGATGGTCTCGTCGGGGACCTCCGCACCCGACGGCCATTGCTCCTTTCGGCTCTCTCCCGTAGATATCGACTGGTCAGCGGCTTCCGCGACGTCAATTCGGCCATACATCAGGAGACCATGGTTCTGGATTCGCATCGGGTGGTCCTCGTCCAGAAGGCTGGGTGAGGCGGGACAATAGCCCGCTGACCGCCGCTACTCGCCGCCCTTCTGGACATACCCCTGCACGACTCCTCCGCATTCTCTTTAGAAGGGAGTCGATCTCATCGCAGCTCACGATGAGACGAAGGGCGTAGGCGCCTCTTCTCCCAGACCGAGCGGGGACCGTTCGGCGAGCCTCACGGCCTGCCGAAATGTGGAACCGCGCTCGCGTGTCGGGCCGGGCAGCCCGGAGAGAGGGAAGTCAGCACCCATTTATTCGACAAGCGATTCATTGGGCGACGCTTCTGGTCATAGGACGTAGGTCGCATTCAGGCGCATCCGTATCAGCAGGTCGTGCTCGACCGCGGCCCCGAACCCCGTCTGATCTTCCGCACGACGTGCGAGCACTCCGAGTTCGTTCACGGCCAACGCGAATCTCGGCGGTGTCTCTATGCCGAGTGCGGTGCAGCGGATTCCCGGGACGAGGGGCAGGCTGGGCTGCTCAGAAGTACCCGAGGGCGGCCTTGGCCTCCTCGGACATCATCTCGGGTGTCCACGGCGGCCGAAGGACCATCTCGGCTTCGACCGAGGTCACGCCGGGCACGCCATCGAGGAACGACTGCATCTGCTGCTCGATCAGCGGTCCGATCGGGCAACCCATCGTGGTCAGCGTGTACTCGATGTGGATCGCGCCGCCCTCGGAGATGTCTACGTCGTAGACCAGGCCGAGATCGACGATGTTGATGCCCAGCTCGGGGTCCACGACGTGCTTGAGCGCGTCCAGAACCGCCTCCTCGCTGGCGGGTCCGCCGCTCGAGGTGCCGTTGGTCGCGCCCGCGTCGGTCGCCGTGCTCACCGCAGCATCCTCGCGCGTCGCCCGATCCTGTGTGGTCGACTCGTCCATGAGAGATCGTTCCTCCCGAGTAAGGTCTGCCTCTATCCTAAGAGACCCGGCGCGGCTTCCTCTCTGCGTCGCTGCGCCGCGAGCCACTCGCCCTGCTCCGTGAGCGTCGTCGCGAGCCAGAAGGGCACGCTCACCGCACGACATCTGGGGCATGAGCGATGCTCCCGTGATGGCCGCTCTGAGCCTCGCGGTCGTCGGCGCCGTAGCGATCGCGCTATCCGTCCTCTCGATCCGCGTCTTCACGCGCGCCGCCGTCCATTTGAGTCATGAACGTGCTTGGGTCAAACCGTAGATCCCCAGGATCGGACCAATGATGCTCGTGGTCGGTCTGCCGTTTATGACGCCGTCAATGAACGCTCCCCGGTCGGATGACTCATGCCATGGTCTCAGCACGAGTCCTTCCCGGGTTCCTCCTCGCGCTCGGAGAAGTCCGTGGAGAGTCGCCGCTCCTCAGCCTCCTCCATCCCCGGCAGGAGGGGGCGCCGGTTGAGGCGTGGGTTCCTCCCGAATCAAGCTCGGCCCGCCATTGGCATCATCGGCCCCCAGGGGCTCGGAGCCCATGGGCTCCGGAGGAGGAGGGGGAGGGGCAACCGGCTGCTCGGGCGTCTTGGTTGCCGACGGCCTCCGGGCCGCTGTCTTCTTCCGGGTCGTGGCTTTCTTGGTTGCCGACTGCCTCCGGGCCGCTGTCTTCTTCCGGGTCGTGGCTTTCTTGGTTGCCGACTGCCTCCGGGCCGCTGTCTTCTTCCGGGTCGTGGCTTTCTTGGTTGCCGACTGCCTCCGGGCCGCTGTCTTCTTCCGGGTCGTGGCTTTCTTGGTTGCCGACTGCCTCCGGGCCGCTGTCTTCTTCCGAACCGCTGCCTTCGTCGCCGCGGTCTTCTTCCGTGCCGCAGGCCTTCGCACTGCAACCGTCTTCTTCCGGGCGGTCTTCTTGCGGGTGGCGCTCTTGGTCCGCGCTGCGGCCTTGGTCCTTCTCGCCGGCATCGCTATCACCTTCCCCATCGTGGGCGACAACCGCATTCATACCATCGGGGCGCGGTGAGGTGCCCCGAAAGGGGGGAAAGGATCCGGACTTTCCTCTTCGGGTACCACAGCCTCGCCCATCGCTAGCAGGTCAGAGAGCCCCAGCGCGGGCCCGCTCATCATCCAGCCACGGCTTCATCGGGCTCCGCCCTTCGTCCCACGCCGTGAGCAGGCGAAGGTAAATCGCTCGACGAGAAGGCCCATCGCAGATCACACTACGAGCCCCAGCCACGCCGCCCCTGTGCTAGGACCGTCCCGTAGCTGACCTGCCTTGCCCCGTTTCCGGGTCGATCCGGAGCCGTCCGAAGAACGTCGTGCGGTAGGGCTTCAGTTGCATGCGGGAGGACTCTCACGATTATCACTCTGTCAACCTTGCAAATGGCTCGTAGGCTTCTGGAAGCGACCGAGGTACTCGACGGAGCCCACGATGTGGGAAGAGAGGATGCTGCAGCTCCGGCACCCGCTGGAACTCAGGGGCCAGCGGATCTTGGCCTCACGCCCGAATCGCACCTACACGGCCGGCCGCGAGTGCGCCGCGGACGGGTGCGATACGCGGCTTTCCATCTACAACGGGTTCAGGTTCTGCTGGCAACACGAGCGGGTACGTATCCGCTTGCCCGGTGGCAGGAAGATGCGGAACGCAGCTTAGCGAAGGGAGCCCTGAAGTGGGCCTGATCACCGAGAGGACGCCGCTCGCCAGGATCCAACCGGTGAAGTTCCTCCTCAACTGGGGCCGACGGTACTCGCTGTGGGTGTTCAACTTCGGACTCGCGTGCTGCTCGATCGAGTTCATCGCGGCCTCGACGTCCAAGCACGACTTCATCCGGTTTGGCGTGATCCCGTTCGCGCACGGGCCCAGGCAGGCCGACCTGATCGTGATCGCCGGGACGCCGACCGACAAGATGACACCGGTGATCAAGCGCCTGTACGACCAGATGCCGGAGCCGAAGTACGTGATCTCGATGGGCTCGTGCGCCAACTGCGGCGGCCCGTACTGGGACTCGTACTCGGTCACCAAGGGCATCGACCAGGTCCTGCCGGTCGACGTCTACATCCCGGGCTGCCCGCCGAGGCCGGAGGCGCTGCTGCAGGGGATCATCCGGCTCCAAGAGAAGATCGCCGCCGAGGACATCAGGGAGAAGTGGAGTGGCAAGCTCTCGACACCCGCTTCCGCCTCCTGAGGTCGAGACGCGACTGCGGGCACGGTTCGGGGACGCCTGATGCTGAGGGGGAGAGGAGCCTGAACTATGCGGACCACCGACTCGAGCCATGGCCACGACCACGCGCCTGGCGCGTCGGCCCGGCCATCCGAAAGTCCGGAAAGGCTGCCAGGGATCCGGGACCTCATCGCGGTGGGCAGTGGAAAGGGGGGCGTGGGCAAGTCCACCGTCAGCGTCAATCTCGCGCTATCGCTCCAGCACGTCGGGGGCCGGATTGGGCTGCTCGACGCCGATCTCTTCGGTCCGAGCATCCCCGGAATGCTGGGTCTTCCCACCGGTCAGCAGCCGGAGGCGAACCAGGACGGAAGGATGGTGCCTCCTGAGCCGCACGGCCTGAAGGTCATCTCGATGGGCATGCTGAGGGAGGACGACGACCCGGCGATCCTGCGAGGACCGATGGTGGGCAAGTTCCTTAGCTTCTTCATCGGTTCCGTGCAGTGGGGACAGCTAGACGCCCTGATCCTCGACCTCCCCCCAGGAACGGGTGACACACAGTTGACGCTGGCTCAGAGCTTCCCGCTGTCGGGGGCGATCATCGTAACGACGCCGCAGGACGTGAGTCTCAAGATTGCCCGCCGTGGGCTGCGGATGTTCGAGACTGTGCATGTGCCCATCCTTGGCATCATCGAGAACATGAGCATGTTCACCTGCCCGCACTGCGGGAAGGACACGGATGTCTTCCGCCGCGGCGGCGGCGAGCGAATGAGCGGGCAGCTCGGCGTCCCGTTCCTTGGTGCGATACCCCTCGACGCGGACATCGTCATCGGCGGGGACAAGGGACGACCGATCGTAGTTGATAGACCGAACTCGGTCGCAGCCCAGGCCTACCGGGCGATCGCCGCGACGCTCGCTGGCCGGCTCGAAGGGCTCCCGACCACGGCGCTAAGGTCATTCGCGTGGACGTGGGAGACGGGCGAGGGCGAGGCCGCCTGGGTCGAGAGCGCCGTTCGGCCGTCCGGGTCTCTGACAACGCCGGTTGGCTTCCGCCGGCGAGATGCGCGAACGCTGTCCGTGCTCTGGGAGGATGGGCACGGTGACGAGTTCGACGTCCGAGACCTCCGATTGGCATGCCCCTGTGCCGTCTGCATCGAGGAGACCAGCGGGCGGCCGCTCTTGGACCCGAAGACCGTGCGGCCTGACATAACTCCGCGCGTGATCTCGAGCGTCGGCAACTACGCCATCACCATCAGTTGGAGCGACAGCCACAGCACCGGGATCTACTCCTTCGAGCGCCTGCGGGCCCTCGGTGAGCTCGACGCAGGAAGGGTCATCGAAGATGTCTGATGTTCAACCGGTCGATCCGACGATCAAGATCCGTGCAGAGACTCTGCTCGCCGACCCCGACGCGTGCAAGTTCATTGTGAGCCGTACGGTGCATCTCGGAGGCCCGTTCTTCTTCGACGACAGGAAACTCGCCGCCGGGTCCCCGCTCCCTGAGCGGTTGTTCGCGCTTCCCGGCGTCGCCTATGTGCTCGTCGCCGACGACGTCGTGACTGTCGGGAAGGAGCCGAGCACCTCCTGGACTGGGCTGAAGTCGGCGATCGGAACGGCCATCCGGACGCAGCTGCTCACCGGAGTACCGGCCATCCTCGAGGCTCCCCGCATCGAATTCGACCAAGCGGGCTGGGCCATCGCCAACCCCAACCGCCCGAGGCCGACCATCGGGAGTCCGCTCCCCATCATGCCGGTCGGTCCGAGCAGCCCTGCGGTTGGCAGCCGTCCGCCGGCCGATCTAAAGGCCGATCTCTCCGGCGGCGTGGCCCAGCGGGTCATGATGGTCCTGGACCGCCAGATCAACCCGAGCATCGCGGTCCACGGGGGTCACGCCGAGTTGGTGGCCGTAGAGGACGACACGGCCTACCTGCGACTGAGCGGAGGATGCCAGGGTTGCGGCATGGCAACCGTCACGCTTGGCCAGGGGATCGAGTTTGCCATCAAGGAGCACGTCCCGGAGATCACGAGGGTGCTCGACGTCACCGACCACGCCAGCGGGACCAGTCCCTACTTCGAGGCCGCCAAGAAGTAACGTGGTCTCCATCACGGGTTGGGCGAGCTCTCTCCAGAGAACGCCCTGGTCAGAGTGCCCCCGGCAGTGTCTGGTTTTCAGGACATAGTTGACGGGTGTCTCACGACGTCGTTGACACCTCAGACCAGGGGGGTGCCGGATGTCGTTGGCTCGGCTGGTGGGCACCGCGGTCAGGATCGAGGGGCGGACGAAGGCGGAGGTGGCCCGCGACTACCGGGTCTCGCGACAATGGGTGCACGAGCTCGTCAAACGCTTCGGTCGAGAGGGTGAGGCGGGTACCTGATCTCCCTGGTCACTCATGGCCAGATCGAAGGTCCCCTTCGATAGCGCAACAGGACCCGCTCCTTCGCCGGAGTCTCCAGCTCAGCGTCGGCGCCGGCCCGCGATGTTCGACGACATTGGCTTCTATGGCAGCGTCGTCAACCAGACCATCAGCCGCATCAGCCCCGCTTGTCTTCAACGCAAGCAGTTAGCAACACGCTGGCAGCGCCGGCAAGACGCCCTCTTGGCGAAAGACGCTCAGACCGCGAGCGCTGTCGGCGGTCGCGCCAGCTGTTCTGCGACGGCGGAATGGGTACATCTGTCATGCATCCTCGGCACGCCACTGCTCTCGAGCGCCAGCCCTTCCAAGGATCAGGGCTTCGCCTCTCCTAGGTTCCCGTGTGAGTTGTTGGCCCTCCGCACCACCGTGCGGCTGAGTTCGATCTCCGCAAGGGAAGGAGGTCTCTTGCGCCGAGACCATCGGTGACCCCCGCCGCTCTTGGACATCGCAGTGTAGGTTTGCGCACCCTTCACGCCGCTGACTGCTCCTTCGTTCGCGAAAGCGACATGGACTCCACCTCGCCAACGCTCTGGTCTCGGAGAGGCTGAAGGTTCATCGACGCCTCGCTAGCCGGGCGGGGCTGCCTGATCGAGTTTCTTGTACCCCACGGCGTCGCTACAGGTGCTCCAGGAGGTAGTCGATGTACTGCGATCGAAGGGTGCCGGGGAGGTCGCGGTCGGCCCGGGTGTACCCGTTGATGGCGGAGACCGTGCTGACCATGTCCATGCCCGAGTCCTCGAGGTCGCCGACCTCCCCCTCGGCCGCAGGGATCGAGCGTAGGAGGTGCCATAGCCAATCGAGGTCGCCTTCCGCCTTGGCCGTGCCGATGGCTCGGTCGTGCAGGTCGCGGGAGGCCATGGTCTCGAGGTCCTCGCGGGCGATCACGGTGCAACCCTACCCCGCGGTGGTGGCGACCACCCAGCATGGGCTTGCGTCTCGACCGGCCCTAACCGCGAAACCGCACGAATCGGTATGGCAGTCGAATCGCCGGCTCCATCGCCTGCCCACCAAACGGAACGACGTCCGGTTGAAAGTCGGCGCGACGGCGCCCGACAGGTACCGTACCTTAGGCTACGGAGGCAACGCTCGGACCTGGTATGCGGTCAACCGGGCGGTCGTCGGTGCGAGCCTAAGCCCGACCATCCCGATCGGGTCCGGGACCCAGAGGGTCCGTTTCAGCAGCTGGACCGAGAGGTGACCGTCGTTTCGCTCCGAGATCCGGAAGATCGTCCCAGCTCGGTCCGATAGACGCCAGTCTCGGTCACGGGCTCGACCCTGCGCCTCCTGGCGCGCCGCATACAGGTCTCACGACGCAGGAGGGTGTCGGGGCCTGTAGATCACCCCCTCGAGCGTGAGCCGGAGCGTACCGGCGAGGTCGTATCACTGGCCGGTGATATCGTCAGGTGGAATGCGCTCGACTTCCTCGTCGATCACGCAGAGATCGCTTCGCAAGGCAAGAGCCTCGAGGCGGACGAGGACTCCGGACGAGGACTCCACCGAGGCAGTCTCCGAGCCTCCCGAGCAGGACCGAGCGGAGGGGCGAGCATGAAGGAGATCACCAACTACCTGGTCCCCGTCGTCGTGGAGCAGACCGCCCGCGGCGAGCGCTCATTCGATATCTACTCTCGTCTGCTGAAGGAGCGAATCGTCTTCCTGGGCACGCCCATCGACGACGCGGTGGGCAATCTGATCATGGCCCAGCTCCTGCACCTCGAGAGCGAGGAGCCCGAGAAGGACATCAACCTCTACATCAACTCGCCGGGCGGCGAGATGACGACGCTGTTCGCGATCTACGACACCATGCAGTACATCAAGCCCGACGTGTCCACCATCGTCATGGGCCAGGCGGCGTCGGCCGCAGCCGTGCTCGCGCTCTCCGGCACCAAGGGCAAGCGCTACGCGCTCCCGCACGCGCGAGTCCTCCTGCACCAGCCCTACGGCGGCGCCGAGGGCCAGGCCGTCGACATCGAGATCCAGGCCAAGGAGATCGTTCGCAACCGGGAGCTGATGAACCAGATCATCGCCAGGCACACCGGCCAGCTGCTCGAGAGCGTGTCCAAAGATACCGACCGTGACTTCATCCTCACCGCCGAGCGGGCCGTGGAGTACGGAGCCGTCGACGAGATCATCACGAGCCGGAAAATCCGGCCGGAGCTTGCGGCGGCAGCGGCAGGAGGCTCGTAACCCCGCCGAGTACCCCGAGGTCATGGAGCCGTATCGGGACCTCGCCGAGCGGCTGCACGCTGCCGTGCCCTTTCGGGGCGGGAACGCCTGTAGGGGTCAAAAACTCCGATCACCCTTGTGACCTGCGGCTTCGCCGATCTGGCCGCCGGTCAGATCGGCGCGAATCGCCTGCCCTGAAGCCCGAGTGAGAACCCCGCCGCCAACCGAGTTGGCTGAGATCTGAGTCCGAGGGACTCAAGTCCTGCACGGAGCGGCTCCGCACTCGGGCAGTTCGGCAGCCAAGGTAGGCGAATCCGAATGGCGGACACTCGCTTCCCGAGCTTCCTTAGAGTCGCTAGCTCGTCTTCGCCGCCCGCTGCGAATCCGCAGGTCGAGCTCATGATCGGAGTTTCTGACCCCTACAGGCTGCTCGTCACCGATTCGGCAGGCTGAGCGAAAGCGGTTTGAGCGAAATGACGTCCTCGGCGGTCTGATTCACGAGTACCGGTGGGCCGCGTGACCGCGACCGTGATTCTTGAACCCTTCAGGCTCACTCCTTGCTGATGCTCCTAGCAAGATCGCGCATCGAGACCACACCCACCATGGCGTCGGCCTCCATCACGGGGAGGTGCCGGAACCCGCCGGAGAGCATCTGATCCAACGCTTCACCCACCGGAGTGTCGGGGGCGACCGTCAACGGGTCTCGGGTCATCCATTTGGAGACAGACGACACCCTTGCGGCATCGGCTTTGGAGGACTGGGCCATCGCCCGGAGCATGTCCCTTTCTGTGAAGATGCCGACGAGCGAGCCGTCTTGAACCACCAGGACCGACCCCGCGTGACCTGCTGACATCGCGCGTGCGGCCTCGATCAAGGTGATCGAGGGGTCGACCGTGACCAACTCCGTGGTCATGATCTGGCGAACGGTCGTCAACCCTTAGTCACCATCCTGGTTTCTCCGACCTAGTGCCTTCATACCGCCTCATCCGGGTTACTTCTTCGCGGCCTCGAAGTAGGGGTTCGTGCCGCTGGCATGGTCGGTGACGTCAAGGACCCTGGTGATCTCGGGGACGAGCTCCTTGATCGCAACCTCGATCCCCTGGCCGAGTGTCACGGTGGCCATGCTGCAGCCCTGGCAGCCTCCGCCCAATCGGAGGTAGGCGGTTCCCTCCTCGACGCCGACGAGCTCGGCGTGGCCTCCGTGTGCCGCGATGCTCGGGTTGATCTGGCGGTCCAACACCATCATGACCCGCTGCGCGACGTCGCCGCTGAGGTCCGCTTTCAGGCGCTCCGGAGGACGGCTGCCGACGGCCGGGCTGCGCGGGCCGGTCGGCATGATCGGCAACTGGGTCCCGATGGTTGGCCGAGGGTGGTTCGGGTTGTCGATGACCCAGCTCTCGCCGTCGGCCTCGGCGAAGTCGATGACGGCGCCCCGGAGCTTCTCGAGGCTCTCGTGCGGGACGACGACGGCCAGGTCGCCGTAGTCCAACACCGCTTCGGCGGGCGTCACCGCCTCGCGGAGCTGGAAGGACATGTCGTAGGCGTAATCGCCCTGCTCGATGCCGGTCACGGCCACCCGGAGCATGAGCCGCTCGGGCTGCGGGTCGTCGTCCCGGACCTCTGCGAACTTGTCGAGGGCCCTCTTCGTGATCGTGAACCCGTCGAGCGCCGGATCGTGTTCGCTCATCTCATGGCCTCGGCCGCCGATCCCAGTCACCGCGAGATGGACGGGTAAGGCTAGGGTACAAGAGTGCCTCGGTTGCTCCTCCTGCTGCCCACCTCGACCTATCGCGCGGCCGATTTCCTGGAGGCGGCTCGCGTGCTCGGCGCCGAGGTGATCGTCGCCTCCGAACAGCGGCAGGCCCTTGCCGGCGTGATGGGCGAGCGAGCGCTCACGGTTGACTGCAGGCGGCCCGAGGCGGCCGCCGACGCGATCGTCGACATCGCCCGGCGGAAGCCGCTCGATGCCGTGGTCCCGGTCGACGATCAGGGCGTGCTGGTCGCCGCGCTCGCCGCGCAGCGTCTTGGCCTGGCGCACAATCCGCCCGAGGCGGTGGCGAGGAGCCGCGACAAGGCGGCGATGCGGGAGGCGCTCGGGGCCGCGGCCGTACCCCAGCCCGAGTACCGGGTCGCCGGGCCCGACGCCGACCTCGATGCGCTCGCCGTGGATGTGGGGGTCCCCTGCGTCCTCAAGCCCGTCTCCCTGTCGGGCAGTCGTGGTGTGATCCGCGTCGACGATCCGGCGGACGCCGGCGCGACGGCCGGACGGATCAGGGCGATCCTGGCCGAAGCCGGCGAGGACCCCGGCGGGCCGCTCATCGTCGAGCGCTACATCCCCGGACAGGAGGTCGCCGTCGAGGGCCTGCTGCGGGGCGGCGCCCTCGAGGTCCTGGCGGTGTTCGACAAGCCGGATCCGCTCGAGGGTCCCTATTTCGAGGAGACGATCTACGTGACACCGTCCCGGCTGGCGCCCTGGACACTCGAGGTGATCACCCGAACCACGGCCGACGCCGCGGCGGCGCTCGGCCTCGTCGAGGGCCCGATCCACGCCGAGCTCCGCGTTGACGGGGAGCGCGTTTGGGTGCTCGAGCTGGCCGCCCGTTCCATAGGCGGGCTGTGCTCACGGTCGCTCCGGTTCGGGATCGGGGTCAGCCTCGAGGAGCTCATCCTTCGTCACGCGCTCGGCCTTCCCGCGGACGACCTGACCAGGGAGTCGGCGGCCTCCGGAGTGATGATGCTCCCCATCCCTAGGGCAGGCGTGCTCGAGGGGGTGCGCGGGCAGGACGAGGCCCGAGCCGTCCCGGGGATCGCCGGGCTCGAGATCACGATCGCATACGGCCGAGCTGTCCAGCCGCTCCCGGAGGGGGACCGGTATCTCGGCTTCATGTTCGCCCGAGCCGGCACGCCGAAGGAGGTCGAGGGGGCGCTGCGGGCCGCGCACAGCCAGCTCGAGATCGTCATCGCTGGCGGCGGGTCGATGGGATGAGGATCGGCGCGGCGCTCTCGACCGACCCCGATCCGGCAACGGCCGCAGAGGCGGCCGTGCAGGGGGCCCGGTCCCAGATCGGCGGAGCCGAGATCTCCCTCGCCGTGGTGGTCGCCTCCCGGCAACACGCTCCTTCGGCTGAGGTCGCCTTGGAGACCGTTCGCATCAAGGCCGGGCCCGAGCGGGTGATCGGCTGTGTCGCGGAGACGGTGGTGAGCGGAGACCGCGAGGTCGAGGACGGCCCGGCCGTGGCGGTTTGGCTGGCCTGTTTGCCCGAGCCGGTCGAGACCTTTCACATGGAGTTCGTCCGCACCTCGGCGGGAGATGTGCTCGGAGGGTATCGCTTCGAGGAGGCCGGGCCGGGCCCGTACCTGCTTATCGGCGATCCCTTCTCGTTCCCCACCGACCTCCTCCTCGGGCATCTGAACGAGCGGGTGCCCGGAACGGTCCTGATGGGCGGGATGGCGAGCGGCGGGATGAGGTCCGGCGATACCCGGCTGTTCCTGGACGACCGTGTGGTGGACACCGGCGCGATCGGGGCACGCCTGCCCGGGATCGCGATCCGGGCTCTCGTCTCCCAGGGATGCCGCCCCATCGGCAACGTCTACACCGTCACGCGGGCAGGAGGAAACGTCATCCACGAGTTGGGAGGTCGGCCGCCCCTCCAGCGACTGCAGGAGCTGGTGGCAACGCTCCCGTCCGAGGACCGCGAGCTGGTCGGTCGGGGCCTCCACGTGGGTCGTGTCATCGACGAGTACAAGACCGAGCTGGAGCGTGGGGACTTCCTGATCCGGGGGGTGGCGGGGGTGGACCCGCAGAGTGGGGCACTCGCGGTGGGAGACAGGATCGAGGTCGGGGAGACTATCCAGTTCCACGTGCGGGACGCGGCCACCGCGGATGAGGATCTGCGCAGCCTCCTCGAGCGGGAGGCTGTGCCGGCGGCCGGAGCGCTTCTGTTCACCTGCAATGGGAGGGGGTCACGCCTGTTCTCGGTCCCGGATCACGACGCGGCGGTCGTTTCGGAGAAGCTCGGGGGCCTTCCGTTGGCGGGATTCAACTGCGCGGGGGAGATCGGGCCGATCGGCGGGAAGAACTTCCTACACGGCTTCACCGCGTCGATAGCCCTGTTCGTCGACGCCTGATGCGACCCGGTCTCACGGGACTAGGGTGATCACTCCTCACGTCCGCCGTGGCCCTCCGCGGGAGGTGCTTGCCTGGATCGAGCCCCTTCGGATCTAAGGAAGGGGAGATGCTAACGAGAGGGGTGGCCAGGGGGCTGATTGCAGGTTTCCGTGTCCTTCACCCTCCCCGGGAAAGACGCGACGCAAGCGGTCTTGTGCTGCAGCTGCAATGCGGCCCTTCACCGGAAGTTTAGACGGTTGGCTCGTGATGCGGCGGGCCTCCCCCTTCCAGACTCTCCTTGGGCGTCAGCTCCGAGGCGAGCTTCACGCTCGCGGCCTGCGGGCCCTTCGGCCCGCTAGTCGTCTCGAACTCGACCTTTTGGCCCTCGTCGAGGTTCTTGTATCCCTCGCCTGCAATGGCGCTGAAGTGCACGAACACGTCGGCGCTGCCATCGTCCGGGGTGATGAAGCCGTAGCCCTTTTCGGAGCTGAACCACTTGACGGTGCCGGTCGTCATGCGCAATCCCCTCCTCTCCTCGCCGTCGGAGCCTTCCTGCTGCTCGTCGGGCGCTCGGCGAATGCCGGGGAGGGAACTGCTCGAAGCGAACCGCGATCGGTGCCCTCAGATCAACCATATACCAGGTACCGGTGAGCGAGGCGAACCTCATGTGGGGAATCAATGGGACCCGACGGCGTGCACGGGGCATGCTGTCCCTGAGCCGCCGGCGGGTGAGCACTGTAGAGAACCGGGCTGTGGCGCTTCCGCTCGAACGATGGCTCGCGTGAAGGCTGCGGTCGATTGGGCGAAGAGGGTGATCCAGACGGTGAGGAAGGAGGATGCCGATGGGGTCGACCGTTACGCGAATCGAACTGAGCTCTTCGCCCAACGAGAACGTGGCCACCGCGGCTCTGAACGTCTGGCCGGAGGCAGAACAGGGACAGAGTGATCTTGCGGGGGGTCTTATGAGAGACATCACAGCGCAGGAGAGCGGTACGCTGTCCGCCCTAGTGACCGTCCGGACTCGCCACGGGCGACGTGGAGGAGGAGGCAGGACGTGAACAGAGTGAGTGCCGGTGTGGAGTTCGGACCACCACAGCGCGGCAGGGACGCGACCTCCCGCGAGGCGCGAGGTCGCCAGTGCGAGGCGCCCGGCTGGTCGACGGTCCTGTCGACGTACAACCGCTCGAGGACCTGCTACTTGCACACCATGCCGCAGTACAGGCACGCGTTGCAGCGCTGACCAAGCGTATCGCGTTGGTCCATATCCCGCGACCGGGATGCGCCCCGCCCAGCCATGTCGGATCTCGCGACATGTGGGCACGATGTCCCGAGACATCACCGTGGTGCCCACGGCAGCACCGTTAATCGCAACGGAACCCGGAGCGAGCAGTGGCCGGTGCCATCAGGTTCGGTGCGAGCGTCTCGGTGTCCGGCAGGAACGCCCTGCAGGGCCGGCAGGTGCTCGCGGGTCTACGGGCCTGGGTTGAGGCTGTGAACGCTGGCGAGGGTCTCCGAGTGCACGGGGCCGGGGCGCGGGCTCCCGTCAGGCTCGTCTACTACGACGATGCGAGCTCGCCCGCCAGGGCGGCGGCGAACGCCGAGCGGCTGCTCGACGGGGACGCCGTAGAGGTTCTGATCGGGCCGTACGCGAGCGACCTAACCCGAGCAGTGCTCCCCGTTGCCCGCCGGCGTGGCAGGGTCCTCTGGAATCACGGCGGGGCCTCGGACGACATCCACACGGAGGGCGGTCGCGCCGTCGGCATCCTCACACCGGTGAGCCGGTACCTCGGCGGTCTGATCGAGCTGGCGCGAAGCCTGGACCGCGACGCCGCCCGGGTGGCCCTCCTCCACCGGCGGGGAAGCGGCTTCGGCCGCCTAGCGGCCCTCGGGGTTGGGGTGGAAGCGAGCGATGCGATGTTCGTCACCGACGTCCTCACCTACTCGTCCCTGGGGAGCGACCTCCCAGGAGTCATGGCCAGCCTGCAACGACAGAGCCCGGACCTCGTCATCAGCGCCGGCTCCTTCGACGACGAGGTGGTCCTTGCCCGGGCCCTCCTCGAGTCCGGGCTACGCCCGAAAGCGGTTGGCCTCACGGCCGCGGCGATGCAGGAGTTCCCGCAGGCCCTCGGCACCCACGCCGAGGGGTTCCTGGGGCCGAGCCAGTGGGAGCCGCGTCTCGCCTACGTCCCTGACTTCGGACCCGGTCCAGACGAGGCCACCGAGGGCATCCGGGCCCAGGGCGCTCCGCCCGACTATCCGGCCGCCCAGGCCTACGCCGCCTGTCTGATCGCCCAGCGTTGCCTGGAGGAGGCCGGCGCCGACGACGAGTCGCTGTGGCGAGCCGCCTGCGCCCTGGACTGTGGGACGTTCTTCGGGCGGTTCCATATCGACCCTGCAACGGGCCTGCAGGTCGGTCACGAGATGGTCCTCGTGCAGTGGCGGCGCGGGAGGAAGCTCGTGGTCTGGCCGCCCCCCGTGTCCAAGGCCAGGCCCCTGTACCCGATGCCGCAAGGGACTGGTGCCATTGAGAGCGCGAACTAACGGAGGACTAGCATGGAAGCCATGCAGGTCTACCACCTGACGATTCAGGAGAACGGGCACTCACGACGGTTCGTCTACGAGGACCATGATGAGGCGCTGAAGCGCTTCGCCGATGCGACTGCCGCCGGGCTCGACGCAAAGCTCGACGAGGTTGTGCGCGGGCCGGCGCTGCCGAAGCCGACCGAGAGCGACCGGCGGCCGGTCGGGACCCCGGGTGTGGAAGAGCGCAAGTCGCGCGGGCCCGGTCGGCGACGCATCGCTGGCGGGTGAGCACGGCTTGGGGCTGTTAGCGCCCTGTCTCTGTTGGGCGAGTCGCCATGAATGCTTCCACGACGCGTCGCTTGTTTCAGAGAAGCTCGGAGGCCTTCCGCTTGCGGGATTCAACTGCACGGGGGAGATCGGGCCGGTCGGCGGGAAGAACTTCCTGCACGGCTTCACCGCGTCGACAGCCTTGTTCGTCGACGCCTGATGCGACCACGTCTCATTGGACGAAGAGTGATCGCTCCCGTGCGCCGATCACGATCTCCAAGTAGTCTCGATTCCTCTAGGGAGATGAGCGAATGGAACGGGCTCTGGGCTCCGCCGACGGTGACCGGTCACCCGGCGATGCCCTAGGCCGGCCTCTTCGGGACCTGAGGATCTCGGTCACCGACCGCTGCAACTTCCGCTGTGTCTACTGCATGCCGAAGGAGGTCTTCGGTCGCGACTTCCAGTTCCTCAAGAGAGAGGAGCTGCTGACGTTCGAGGAGATCGCTCGGCTCGCCCGCGTCTTCGTCACCTGCGGCGTGCGGAAGATCCGCGTCACGGGAGGGGAGCCCCTCGTGCGGCGGAACGTCGAGCGCCTGATCGAGCAGCTGGCGGGGATCGAGGGCCTTCGCGACCTCACCATGACGACGAACGGCGCCTTGCTCGCGCCAAAGGCTCGGACGCTTCGCGAGGCCGGCCTCCAGCGAGTCACGGTCAGCCTCGACTCGCTGGAGGACGACGTCTTCAAGGCCATGAACGACGTCGACTTCCCGGTCGCCCGGGTGCTCGAGGGGATCGAGGCCGCGGCCCAGGCGGAGTTGACGCCCGTCAAGGTCAACATGGTGGTCAAACGCGGCGTCAACGATCACAGCGTGCTCGACATGGCCGACCACTTCCGGGGGACCGGGCAGGTCCTTCGCTTCATCGAGTGCATGGACGTGGGCACGACCAACGGCTGGCGGCTCGAGGACGTGGTTCCCGCCGCCGAGATCGTCCGGTCGATCGACGCCGTCTGGCCGCTCGAGCCCGTCGAGCCGAACTACCCGGGCGAGGTCGCGAGGCGCTACCGGTATCGTGACGATGCTGGCGAGATCGGCCTCATCGCCTCCGTGACGCAGCCGTTTTGCCGCCACTGCACCCGCGCCCGGCTCTCCGCCGACGGCCAGCTCTATACGTGCCTGTTCGCCTCGCGGGGCCACGACCTCAGGTCTCTGCTCCGCGAGGGCGCCAGCGACGACGAGATCGCGGAGGGCCTCACAACCATCTGGACAAGGCGGACGGACCGCTACTCCGAGTCCCGCACCGCTGAGACACGTCCGCTGCCCAAGGTGGAGATGTCGCGGATCGGCGGCTAAGCCCGAGTTCGTCTCGGCTCCCGGCCAGCCGGCGTTCCACGACTCCGGTACCGCCGCCTGCCACTAGTCGATCTCAGACTAGCTGCAGGAGCGCGCGCAGGTCCCCGATGACCGGCTGCCTTTCGAGATCCGGATCCCTTCCCTCGCGTTCGATGCGCAACGCGCGGATCCCGAGTGCCTCGGCACCCTCGCAGTAGTCGACCTGGTCCTCCACGAAGACCGCCTGGTCGGCGTCCACGGCGAGCCGCCGCAGCGCCTCCTCGTAGATGGGCGCGTCGGGTTTCATCGCGCCGACCTCGAAGGAGAGGAGCACCGTGTCGACCTCGACCTCCAGGCCCAGGGCGTCGACGGCGGGCCGGGTGAAGTGGTCGCAGTTGCTGACGATGGCCGTGCGCATGCCTCGGCCCCGGAGTTCCCGGAGCGCCGGCAGCGTGTCGTCGTAGAGATGCACGCCCCGCCGCAGCCAAGCGATGTGCACCTCCGCGATCCGGCGGACGGCGTCCCGGTCCAGCTCCACGCCGCAGGCCTCGACGAGCACGGCGAGGCTCTCCACGGTGGTGGAGGGCCCACCCGTCCCCCTGTATCGGTGCGTGCGTTCGAAGGCTTCGTACAGCATCCCCTCGGTCACGCCGAGCTGCGTGGTGAGACGCTCCTCCTCCGGCGGCACCTCACCCCAGGCGGTGGTGTTCCACAGATCGAGGAGCACCGCCCGCGTCGCGGCCATGCCGGCAGGATACGTGCCGCGGAACGGTCAGCCGCTCAGCACCCTGACCCGGCCGAACTCGGACAGGTCCTCTTGGCGTGGCCATCCCGGGATCGCACAGGCGGGTTACGTGATGCGGCCCGCCTGGAGGTCGAGCCTCTGGGGTGCAATTATTCGGTTCCGCGCCCTACCTGCAGGTTCGTGATTCCAGCGTTGTGGGCGGCCTGGCTGACGGGGATCCAGCGGAGTGGACGATTGCCGGGTCCCCCAAGGCTTGTGGGTGCAACTATTCGGTCCCCGCCCTGACTTGCAGGTTCATATTCCAGCGTTGTGCCGGCCTGGCCGGACGGGTATGCCGCCAATCGGACGATTGCTGGCCCCGCGGCTGCTTCGCAGAACGACCCCCCTGAGTAGGAAGCGCTCAACCTTCCTTTACCGGCCGGGCCGTGCCAGCGCCTCTCAAGACAGGGGCAGGCTCAGAGCGGACAGGGCTCCTGAACCGCGCCGGGTTCACCGGACGCTCGAATCTCTGAGTGTCGCAGGTTCGTCGGAGCCCTCCTCTCTTCGACCCTTGCGGCCGGGATCCCGAGGTGCCGGCCGATCTCCTCGACCTTGGGCCGTCTGAGGTCGGCCCGACCGGCGCCGGGGATGATGGATGTGCGATGCCCAAACGGTTGAGCGAGCGGCTGGTGTCGTGGGCGAGCATCCTCGACCCGCAGACCGAGGCGCAGGCGCGTGCCACCTCGGAGCTCCCGATCGTGGAGGGACACATCGCGCTCATGCCGGATGCGCACCTCGGCAAGGGGGCGACGATCGGTTCGGTCATCCCGACGCGCTCGGCGGTGATCCCCTCGGCCGTCGGCGTGGACATCGGATGCGGGATGGCGGCGCGACGACTCGATCTGCGCGCCGAGGACCTGGGGGCGCCGGAGCTCGAGGCGTGGGTGCGAGTGATGGGGTCGGCGGTGCCGGCGGGGCTGGGTCGGTGGCATCGGATGCCCTCCGACGAGGCGGAGGCGTGGTTCGAGGCCAACCCGCCGTCTCCGCGTCTGGACAAGGCAGCGCGCGCGATGGCGCAGCTCGGTTCGCTGGGGTCGGGCAACCACTTCATCGAGCTCGCGGCCGACACCGACCGGGTCGTGTGGATCCTGCTGCACTCGGGTTCGCGCCGCGGGGGGAACCGGCTCGCGATGCTCCACATCGGTGTCGCCCGCAGGGTATGTACCTACCCCCTCGCCGATCCCGAGCTGGCCTGGCTCGAGCAGGGAACCTCCGAGTTCGAGGCGTACCTGCAGGACCTGCGCTGGTCGCAGGCGTACGCGCGCTGTAATCGCGAATTCATGCTTCGCGCGACGCACGACGCCGTCGATGGCGTCCTCGGTCGCGAGGTCGAGGCGACCTTCGCGGTCAACTGCCACCACAACTACACGGAGCTCGAACGGCACGGCGGACGTCGCCTGTGGGTCACCCGGAAGGGAGCGATCCGTGCGGGCGTGGGCGACTGGGGCTTGGTCCCGGGCGCGATGGGGCAGCGATCCTTCGTCGTGCGGGGGCTGGGGAACGCCGAGGCGTACGAGTCGTGCGCGCACGGCGCCGGGCGCGCGATGTCCAGGACGCGGGCACGCAAGACGCTCTCGATCGAGGACTTCGGGCGCGTGATGGGGAAGACGGCGTGGCAGCGAGGCTCGGCGCAGCAACTCCTGGACGAGCACCCGGCCGCCTACAAGCCGATCGACGTCGTGATGCGCGATCAGGCGGACCTCGTCGAGGTCGTGCACGAGCTCCACGCCATCGCCAACTACAAGGGGACGTCGTAGCCACACCCAGCCGCGGTGGGCTCACCGTCTCACCGGTTCGCGCCGCCGCACCCCCTCCTCGAACGGACGCGCCGGCGCCTACCGTGGGCCCGCGACCTCGCCTCCCTCGACGCGCAGCTTGGGGAGCCACTCCAGCCGAGCTCGAGCGTCCGTGCTTCAGGGGAGGCCCGATCGACCGATACCTCCAAGTGGGATGACCTTCTCCGCGGACTTCGAGCAGATGCTCGCAGAGGCACCGGCCGGCCACGGGTCCTGGCTCGAAACCCGCTTGAGATGCGGGGACTGATGGCGGGCGCTCGAGTGGGGCCGGTGGTGGTAGTTCTCGATGTAGCGGGCGACCTCCTTCCTCGCCTGGTCGATCGTCTCCCACTCCGAACGCCAGGCGCATCCCTTCTTGAACTGCCCGAACCAACCTCATGGGCGGAGCTCCTCGGCCGAGGCCGAGGCACCGGTCGGCCACCTCGGGTTGGAGATGATGCGCCGGCGCGTCGCCGACAAGCACGGCACAGTCGACGCCGGGCAAGGGAACGCGGGTCGTCGCGAGGCTGCCCGTCACGGACGAGGGAGTGAGCGAGTGAAGGTCCTCATCGTCGACGACCATGCATTGGTGCGCCGTGGGATGGGGCACGTCGTCCGCGAGTGCTTCACCGACGCCGAGGTCACGGAGGCAGCCGGCGCCGCCGAGGCCCTCGAGGTGATGTCCGCGAGCGAATCCGACATCGCCCTGGTCGACGTGCGCATGCCCGAGGCGGACGGCCTCGAGCTGTTGCACGACATGAAGGCTCGATGGCCGGACCTCCCCGTCATCATGTTGACCTCGTTCGACCACGCGCAGTACGTGCGCCGAGCGCTGGCGGAGGGGGCGGCCGGCTACATGTTGAAGGACGCGACCCCCGACGATCTCGAACAAGCGATCCGGATCGCGCTCTCGGGCGGAGGCAACGTCCTGTCACCTAGGGTGATCCAGAACCTGTTCGAGAACATGGAGGGTGGTTCGGCGAGCGAGGACGGACATCCGTCCCGCTCCCCGGGGAACCTCACCCAGCGTGAGACGGACATCATGGCGCACCTATCCGAGGGCAAGAGCAACCGAGACATCTCCAGAGCGCTGTTCCTGTCCGAGAAGACCGTGAAGGCGCATCTCGCGGCGATCTTCCGCAAGCTCGCGGTCACCAACCGCACCCAGGCGGCCATGGCCGCCGTCTCCATGGGCATCGGTCCCGGGCTGCATCCCTTCGAGTCCGACAGCTCGCGTGCGGGCGGATCCGGCCGATAGGCACGAGGAGCGGCGAGAAGCACGAGCCGTCGGTCAAAGACGCGGACCTCGACGGGACTCGGAGACCGGCGCGAACTCAGGAGAGCTGATGCAGGGCGGCGTCGAGGCGTTCGCGCAGCAGGGACAATCGCTCGACAGGTTCGTTGCTGTACACGAACCTGATGAACCGAGGCGACACGCTCTCACCCCATATCGTCATCGGAGTGGCGGCGACCTTCGCTTCGACCAGGGCCCGTGACAGGTCCGGGACCGATGCTCCAAGGGCCTCCACGTCCATCAGCATTGACCAACCCCCCGCCGGACGCACAGCCGGCAGCCCCTTGAGCTGGTCGAGCATGGCGTTGCGTCGTCGTTCCCATTCGGCGACGGCGCCAGCCAGGTCGTCGGCTGGTGCCTGGAGGGCGGCCAACGCTCCCGCCTGTGCGAGCCCGACGTGTCCACCATCGTCATGGGCCAGGCGGCGTCGGCCGCAGCCGTGCTCGCGCTCTCCGGCACCAAGGGCAAGCGCTACGCGCTCCCGCACGCGCGGGTCCTCCTGCACCAGCCCTACGACGGCGCCGAGGGCCAGCCCGTCGACATCGAGATCCAGGCCAAGGAGATCGTCCGCAACCGCGAGCTGATGAACGAGATCATCGCCAGGCACACCGGCCAGCCGCTCGAGCGCGTGTCCAAGGACACCGACCATGACTTCATCCTGACGGCCGAGCAAGCCGTGGAGTACGGAGCCGTCGACGAGATCATCACGAGCCGGAAAATCCGGCCGGAGCTTGTAGCGGCAGCCGCAGGAGGCTCGTAACCGACGGCAGAGAGAACGGCGACCAGAGGAAGACGCCGTAGCTGAAGAGTGCAATCGAGAGCACGATTGTCGAGCCCCACAAAGCCCAATCCTCAAGTGCGAACGCGCTTCCTGTTCTCGCTCCGCCCGGCCAGAGGTGCCGCGCATTCTGAACCCGCTTCTCCTACTGAGCGATCAACTGAGTCTCGGGAGTGCCCGAAGACTCCTGATCCTGGAGGAACCTTCCTATGAGACGAGCATCTTTAGCGTTAGGTGACAGCATAAGAGGTCCACATAGACGCAAACAGGTGGAATGGCTGGAGGAGCGAGAGGAACCCGTCGTGCCCCAGGAGCAAGAGCAGAAGAAGATCCAGAAGAAGATCCAGAAGAAGTCCGGCGGTGGCTCCGAGGAGGACGCCGGACAGGTGCAATCCATCGCCAAGGGCGAGAAGCTCAAGGAGGAGATGGGCGAGATCCTCGACGAGATCGACTCGGTCCTCGAGGAGAACGCCGAGGAGTTCGTCAACTCCTACGTCCAGAAGGGCGGGGAGTGAGCGACACCTCCTCCGATCTCCCGGTCGGTGGGGGCGGCCCGATCAGAGCTGTCGCTTCCGGAAGTTTCGACACTCGCTAGCGGGGGGCGGCGCCCGCGGCCGGCCCGGACGAATGAGCGCTGCCTCAACCGCGGCGCCGAGGTGGCGGCCGCCCGCGCCCCGGGGTGTGCTTCGACCCGTCGCCCGTTGAGATCCCCTCCGGCGCCAACGAGCAGCAGCAACGCGAAGGAGCGTCATCGCCCGGAGCTATCTTCTTGGCGCAAATGCCGTCAGCGAAGGAGACGCCGGTGAAGCCGGATCCGACGTTGGTGAGATGACCCTCTACGCTGCCGTGGTGGATGTCGGTTCGGGTCCGCCAGCGCCTGAAGGGTACGTTTTCTCTGACTCGTTCGCCCTGACCAGCGCCGATGTAGCATCGCGCGGTCATGCTGTTCGCTCTCTTCTACGCGTGGCTCCGCCGCGTGATCGGGTCCGGTCGTCCGAGTGCGGATCGCGAACTGGAGATCGAGGTCGTCGTCCTTCGTCACCAGGTGAAGGTGCTCTCCCGAAAGGTCGGACGACCGAAGCTCCGCCGGATCGACAAGGCCTTCCTCGCAGCCTGCTCGCGCGTGGTGCCGAGGCACCGCTGGGGATCCTTCATCGTGGCGCCCTCCACCCTGATGCGTTGGCACCGAGAACTCGTGCGGCGGAAATGGACACACAAGCAGAAACGCGTCGGGCGGCCGCCCATCGACCCGGCACTCGCGGCGCTCATCTGCCGTATGGGACGGGAGAACCCACGATGGGGCTACATGCGGATCAAGGGGGAGTGCCAGAAGCTCGGGATGAGCGTGGCTGCGACCACGGTGAAGCAGGTCCTTCGGGCCGCGGGGCTCGAGCCGGCACCCCGCCGAGACGGCCCGAGCTGGAGCGAGTTCCTGCGTGCTCAGGCGGACGGGATCTTGGCATGCGACTTCTTCACGGTCGAGACCGTGTTCTTGCGAACGCTCTACGTGCTCTTCTTCATCGAAGTCGGGTCTCGAAGGCTGCACATGACGTCATCGACACGCAACCCTTCAGGGGAGTTCGTCGCCCAACAGGCCAGGAACCTCTCGATGGATGGTGAACTCGAAGGGGTGGCGTTCCTGATCCGGGATCGAGACTCCAAGTACACGCGGGCCTTCGATGAGGTGTTCATCTCCGAGGGTGCCCGGGTGATCAAGACCCCGGTTCGGGCTCCCAAGGCCAATGCGTGTGCTGAGCGGTTCGTTCGCACCGTTCGCCACGAGGTCTTGGATCACACGCTCGTGCTCGGCAGACGACACCTGGACCGGATCCTTCGGCGCTACGCGGAGCACTACAACGCCCAGCGCCCCCACCGAGGTCTGGATCTTCGAACTCCAGCCGGAGCGTTCGAGCGGCCGATCTCGCCCGATGCGCCACGCGTTCGCCGGATCGATCTACTTGGTGGCCTGATCCACGAATACGAACCGGTGGCTGCGTGATGGATCAGAGAAAACGTACCCTTCAGGTTCAGCGGATCGGGTCGCGTAGACCACCAAGGGCCAAGCACTCCTCTTCGCCGCAGAGGCCTGCGCCCTGCTATATCCGATAGCAGGGTTTCGGGGCTATCTCGCTCGACGTGGGAGCCCGTGAAGGTATCTTGAGGGTGTGTGCGCCGCGATCGGGTCGTGGCACCGCCAACAATTAGTTCGTCTACCTGCGCGTTTGTTCCGTGGGCCCCCGGGGATTCGAACCCCGAACCTGCGGATTAAGAGTCCGTTGCTCTGCCAGATTGAGCTAGAGGCCCGGCGCAGTCTAGCAACCGGACATCGGGGCTTCGGGTGACCGAGGGGACTCGAACCCCCAACCCCCAGGACCACAACCTGGTGCTCTGACCACTTGAGCTACGGCCACCGCGTTCGACCGGGATTGTACCCGTGGCCTTCAGAGCCCTTGCCGACCACGATGCCCTCTGCCATGATTGAACGGTCGTTCAAACCCCCAAAGCAGCAGGAGGAACGAGGCCATGGCGGTTCGGGAGTCGGTCGAGATCGACCTCGGCCGGGTCGATCGTCTGATCCAGGAGCAGGAGGCGGAGCTCGAACCCAAGCACCGCGCGTCGATCGCATATCGGGAAACCGCTCGGCGCCACGTGGCGGGCGGCGTCGCCTCTTCCTGGCAGGCATCGCCGCCCCACGCGATCTTCATCGAGCGCGGCGATGGCAGCCACATCTGGGACATCGACGGCAACGAGTACGTCGACTACCACCTCGGCTACGGGGCCATGGTTGTCGGTCACGCGCATCCCGCGATCGTCGAGGCGATCGAACGCCAGGTGCGGAACGGGACGCACTTCGCCCAACCGACCAAGCACCTGGACGCGATCGGCGCGAACCTCGCCGAGCGGTTCTCGCTCCCGCTGTGGCGATTCTGCAACTCGGGCACCGAGGCGACGCTCGAGGCCGCCCGGCTGATGCGCGCGAAGACCGGGCGCGACCTCCTCATCAAGATCGAGGGGACCTACCACGGTCACCACGACTCCCTGATGTTCAGCGTGATCCCCGACCCCGAGCTGATGGGCCCGCGCGACCATCCGGTCACGGTCCCGCAGGCGCCCGGGATCCCACAGGCGTTCGCCGACCTGGTCCGGGTGGTGCCGTTCAACGACCTGGCGGCGGCCCGGCAGGCGTTCGAGGAACATCCCGACGAGGTGGCCGGGATGATCGTCGAGCCGGCGATGATGAACTGCGGCGTGATCCTGCCCGAGCCCGGGTACCTGCAGGGGCTCGCGGACCTGTGTCACGAGTTCGGGGCGTATCTCGCCTTCGACGAGGTGAAGACCGGCGTGACGCTCGCCTCGGGCGGCGCGGTCGAGGCGTTCGGAGTCGTGCCCGACATCGTGTGCCTGGCCAAAGCGATCGGCGGCGGCACCCCGTGCGGCGCGGTCGGCGCGACCGAGAAGCTGTTCGCGCTCGTGGTCGACGGCGAGTACGACATGGCGGGGACGTTCAACGGGAACCCTCTCACGATGGCGGCGATGCACGCGACCCTCACCCAGGTGCTCACGGAGGACGCGTATCGCACGCTGAACCACCTCGACGGCTACCTGCAGGAGCGGCTCTCCTCAGTGATCGAGCGGTACCGGCTGCCGGCGTACGTCACCGGCGTGGGGGCCAAGGGGTCCGTGATCTACTCGACGCGGCCGGTGCGTGAGTACCGCGATTCGATCGGCATCGACGAGCGGATCACCTACCTCGCTTGGCTCTTCCAGCAGAACGGCGGCGTGTTCAAGTCGCCGTGGGCCAAACAGGAGACCTGGACGCTGTCGGTGCGGCACTCGGACGAGGACGCGCAGCGCTACGTCGACAACGTCGAGGCGTTCGCGCAGGCGGTCACCTCCTTCGGCGCGATCGAGGGTGCGGATGAAGCCGCTGCCGCGGTTCGCCCCCTCGCGCCTCGATCGCCCTAGGTCGGCTACCGTTCGACGGATGAGTCGCACGGTCACCCTCGCGTTGCCCGACGGTCGAACGCTCGAGGCCGTCGACGAAGGGGACCCGGATGGGACGTTGCTGCTCTTCCACCACGGCAGCCCCGGTGCTGCGGTGTCCTTCGAGCCATTCGACCGGGCGGCCGCCGAGCGTGGGATCCGGCTGGTGACGCTGTCGCGGGCGGGGTTCGGGGACTCGAGCCGGCACGAGGGTCGGGGCGTCGCGAGCGCGGCGGCCGATGCGGCCGCGCTCGCCGACCACCTGGGCGCCGAACGGTTCGTCACGATGGGGTGGTCCGGGGGTGGACCTCACGCGCTCGCGTGTGCGGCGCTGCTGCCCGAACGCGTCCTGGCGGCGGCCACGATCGCCGGCGTCGCGCCGTACGACGCGGAGGGTCTCGCGTGGACAGACGGGATGGGGGAGAGCAACCAGATCGAGTACCCGCTCGCGGCGCGTGACCCGGACGAGCTGCTCCGCTGGATGAAGCCCCAGGTCGACGCCCTCGCCGTCGCGGAACCCGAGGACATCGTCTCAGAGCTCCGGACCGTGATCTCGGAGGTGGACGAGGCGGAGGTGAACGGCGCGCTCGGCGAGCTGCTGGCCGCGTCGTTCCGTCGAGCGTTCGCGAACGGCGGCTGGGGCTGGTACGACGACGACCTCGCGTTCGTCCGCCCGTGGGGGTTCGAGCTCTCGTCGATCCGGGTCCCGGTCTCGGTATGGCAGGGACGCCAGGACCTGATGGTGCCATTCGCCCACGGCGTGTGGCTGGTGGAGCACGTCCCGACAGCTCGTGCGCGTCTGCGCCCCGAGGACGGACACCTGTCGCTCGCGGTGGGTTCGATGGACGAGATCCTCGACGACCTGCTCGAGGCCGCGGCATCGGCCGGTCCGTAGACTGGCCGTTCGAGCCACCCACCACGACCGGGAGGAACCGATGACCACGCAGGCAGAGCGGCTGGGGACCACGCAGCCCAGGACCTCGCAGGAGCACATCGAGCTCGTCGAGCGGACGACCGCGCACAACTACCACCCGCTCCCCGTCGTGGTGGCCGAGGCGGAGGGCTGCTGGGTCACCGACGTCGAGGGCAGGCAGTATCTCGACATGCTGGCGGCGTACTCGGCGTTGAACTTCGGGCACCGTCATCCCGAGCTGATCGCGGCGGCCAAGGAGCAGCTCGACCGGGTGACGCTCACGAGCCGCGCGTTCCACAACGACCAGATGGGGCCGTTCCTCCGCGACCTGACCGAGCTCTGCGGCATGGACATGGCGCTGCTCATGAACTCCGGCGCCGAGGCCGTCGAGACCGCGATCAAGACCGCCCGCAAGTGGGGCTACGAGGTCAAGCGTGTGGCTCCAGACCACGCGAAGGTGATCGTCGCCGGCGGGAACTTCCACGGCCGGACGATCACGATCGTCAGCTTCTCCACCGACGAGGCCTCGCGACGGAACTTCGGTCCGCTCACCCCCGGGTTCGAGGTGGTCCCGTACGGCGACGCGGCGGCGCTCGAGGCCGCGATCGACGACGACACGGTCGCGTTCCTCGTCGAGCCGATCCAGGGCGAGGCCGGCGTCGTCGTCCCGCCCGAGGGCTACCTGCGGGGCGCGCGCGAGCTCTGCACCGAGCGGAGCGTGCTGTTCGTGGCCGACGAGATCCAGACGGGGCTGGGGCGGACCGGGACCACCTTCGCGTGCGAGCACGATGGTGTTCGCCCAGACATGTTCATCCTCGGCAAGGCGCTCGCCGGCGGGATCGTGCCGCTGTCCGCGATCGTGGCCGACGAGGAGGTCCTCGGAGTGTTCAAGCCGGGGGAGCACGGCAGCACGTTCGGCGGCAACCCCGTCGCGTGCGCGATCGGTCGCCGGGTGGTCGCGATGCTGCGGACCGGCGAGCTCCAGGAGGCGTCGGCGCGGCTCGGCGCGTACCTGCATTCGGCGCTGCGGGCTCCCCGCCTCGACACCGTCGAGGAGATCCGCGGCCGCGGTCTGTGGGCCGGGATCCAGCTCGTCGAGGCCGCGCGACCGGCGCGACGTTCGGCCGAGCGGCTGCTCGAGGAGGGCGTCCTCGCCAAGGACACGCACGAGAGCACCCTGCGGCTGGCGCCGCCGCTCGTGATCAGTCAGGAAGAGCTCGAGTGGGGCCTCGAGCGGATCCTGCCGGTGCTCGAGCGCGCCGCCGACGCCTGACCGGCCGCGTCAGCCCTCCGCGTCGATCGCCCGGTCGGCCCGTCAACAGGCGGCATCGACGCCGATCCGCGGTCTACCCGGCGACGCCTGCGGCGACCACCTGGTGGACGTCGTGGACGTGCAGCACCTTCTCGTCCTCGTGGGCGGCCGGCTTCAGATCGAACACCACCTTCTTGATGGTGCCCGTGAACGCGTACGGCGCCTTGTCCTCGTAGTCGAGGTCGACGACCGCTCCGTTGTCCCGGCCGATGTCCATCCCCGCGTAGCTGGTGAACGTGATCGCGACCGTCTGCGGCATGTCGCCCTCGCCGACCGCGACGTCGTTGACGAACAGCGTGACGTGCCCGCCGCTCCCGGGCTTGTTCTCCGTGGACTCGAACAGCATCTCCACGTGCACCTCGCCGGTGGGCAGCTTCGATGTCGCGGCCTGTCGGTACGTGTCGACGCCCAGCATCGAGTACGTGTGGCGAAGGATGCCGTCCCCGTCGACCCACAGGCCGAAGCCGCCGATGAAGTCGGCGAAGGCGACGATGACCCCCTCGGCGCCCGACTCGGGCACCACGAGGTCGGCGGCGATCGAGTACGAGCGACCGAAGATCCTCGGGATCATGCCCCACATCACGTTCTGCACATCACCCGCGAACGTGAACGTGGTCCGCGTCGCCAGCGGCGGCAGGATGCCGTAGATCACCGAGAACCCGGCCATCAACGGCAGCACGCGGTTGCGCTCGGCCTCCTTCCACCACAGCTCCTGGAGCTCCTGGACCTTGTCGGGATGGCTGGACGCGATGTCCTTCGCCTGCGAGAAGTCGTCCGGCAGGTAGTAGAGCTCCCAGCCGATGTCCCGGTCGGGGTCGAAGTCCGCCTCGGGCCCGAACCGCGCAAGCGTGGCGGGCGAGAGATCCCACGGGAGCCGGTCGGGCCGCGACGCCGCCCACCAGCCGTCCTTGTACATCCCGCGAGTCGCGAACATCTCGAAGTACTGCGTCGTGTGACGCTCCGGCGCCGTCGCCTCGTCGAACGTGTACAGGAAGCTGGTGCCGTCCATCGGCTCCTGCGTGATGCCGTCGACCGTCTCCGGTTCCGGGATGCCGGCGGCCTCCAGGATCGTGGGCCCAACGTCGATCACGTGCGTGAACTGCGAGCGGATCACGTCGTCGGCTTTGATCCGCGACGGCCACGCGACCACCATCGGGTCGCGCGTGCCGCCGAGGTGGCTCGCCGTCTGCTTGCCCCACTGGAACGGCGCGTTGCAGGCGTGCGCCCACGCGGCGGCGATGTGCGGCGCCGTGTGGTCACCGCCGAGGGCCTCGAGGCCGCCGTACTTCTCGATCAGCGCGGTCTGCTGCGCAGCATCCAGGACCAACCCGTTCAGGAACGTCATCTCGTTGAACGAGCCGGTGATCGTGCCCTCGAGGCTGGCACCGTTGTCGCCCCAGATGAAGATGATCAGCGTGTTGTCGAGGTCGCCCATCTCCTCGATCTCGTCCAGCAGGCGGCCGATGTTCCAGTCGGCGTTCTCCTGGAAGCCGGCGTAGACCTCCATCTGCCGCGCGTACAGCTTCTTGGACGCGTCGTCGAGCGAATCCCAGGCCGGGAACGCGTCGGGCCGGGGGGTCAGCTCGGTGTCCTGCGGGACGACCCCCAGCCGCTTCTGCCGTTCGAGCGTCCGCTCACGCAGCGCGTCCCACCCGTCGTCGAACCGGCCCTCGTACTTGTCCGCCCACCCCTTCGGGACGTGGTGCGGCGCGTGTGCGCAACCGGTCGAATAGAACATGAACCACGGCTTCTGCGCGTCCTGCGCGCGCACACCGTGGAGCCATTCGACGGCCTTGTCCGTGATGTCGTCGGGGAAGTAGTACTGCCCGCCGTCCTTGCTCTCCGTGGGCACGCCGATGACCGCGTCGTCCTGCGTGATGATCGGGTCGTACTGCCCGGCGGCGCCCGACAGGAACCCCCACCAGTGGTCGAAGCCCCACGACTTGGGCCAGTGGTCGAACGGCCCGGCCGCGCCCTGCACGTTGTTCGGGGTGAGGTGCCACTTGCCGAACCCGCCGGTGACGTAGCCGTTCTCCTTGAGGATCCGCGGCAGGCCCGCGCAGCTCCTCGGCTTCGCCGCAGTGTAGCCGGGGAAGGGACCGGGGAACTCGGCGACCGAGCCGAACCCCACGCGATGCTGGTTCCGCCCGGTGAGCAGCGCGGCACGCGTCGGGGAGCACACGGCGGTCACGTGGAAGCTGTTGTAGGTGACGCCCATCTGCTGCACCCGGGAGAAGGCCGGCGAGCTGATCGGGCCACCGAACGTGTCGATCGCGCCGAACCCCGCGTCGTCGATGATGGCGAGCAGCACGTTCGGCGCCCCCTCCGGCGCCTTCGGCCCGGGGATCATCGCCCAATCCGCGACCGAGTCCTTGAGCGTGCGTCCCACGGTCCCGCCGAACGTGCGATCGGGGATCGGCAGCGCGCTGCGGTCCTGTTGGAACTTGCCCATCGCGTTCGCCAGCTCCGCCTTGAGCGCGCGGACACCCTCCTTGTCGGTCTGCGCGACCGACTTCGCCGGTGATCCCGGCAGCGCCTGCTCGATCGCGAGCCGGTGCTCGTCGTCGAACACGGTGATCACGCCGGCCGTGCCGGCCGGCAGCTTCTCGGCGAGCTCCTCCATGCCGGCCTTGACCTTGCGATCGGTGAACTTCCCGATCAGCCCTCCGACGGCGCCGCCGACCGCGATCGGCTCCCAGCAGCGGCGGCGCGAACAGGCCGACCACGAGGCCGGCGCCCGCACCCCACCCGAGGCCCTTGCGGCCCAGGTGGTCACCGTGCTGCACGACGGTGATCTCGCCGTCGGCGCCGTGGGTGACGAGGATCGCGCCCTCGATCTCGACCAGCTTGGCGGCCACGCTCTGCATGAGGATGTCGAAGTCCCTCGTCGCCACGTCGACGTCCGGATAGGCGGCGACGAGGACATCGGTGAGTGTGTCAGGCATCCGTTCTCCCCTTCCTTCCTGCACCCGGCGGCACCCCCGCCTGCCCAAGGCCGAGCCGTTCCGCTCGCGCCGCGACACCTCGACGCGAACCAACCAGCTCGGCGCGAGTCGGAGGTCTCCCGCACCGTGCGATGCGGTTCCTCAGGCCGCCGACGTCCGGCTCGCCAGCCATCCGGCAGACCGAGCTAGGCCATGTGATCCGGGCTCGAGAACCCGGCCGCACCCTGCATCTGCCCCGCGGAGGTGGACATCTCGCGGGCGTCGACGATGCTCGGCCGGGCGATCAGGTAGATCAGGATGCCGAACAGGGGCAGGATGAAGATCAGCAGGATCCATCCGGCCTTGGCACCACCGGAGAGATCCTTGCGACGGAAGATGTCCGCGAAGACCATGATGAACATCCAGATCAACATGAACCAGAAGAAGAACGCGAACATGGTCCACAAGAACGAGCCGAAGTCGTAGTCAGCCACCATCGCCTTTTCCTCCTTCGTCGTTACGCCTCGCCAGCCCGGGTCTGGGTCACCACGGTGTCAGCCCCGGCATCTCCGCGCATATTGTCCCCCTCGTTCGGGCGCCGGAGGCATCGTCCTGACGGGATGAAACGCGGGAGGGGGACTCCTCTTGGAGGCCTAGCGTCCAAGATGATCGAACAGCGCGGAGGAGCGCTCCCACACCTGTGGATCGAGACCGCCCGGATCCCCATGAGCCTGTCGATGCGACGTCCTAATGGACCTGCCTGCTCCGTGCTCAGATCGGGCGGTGATCATGCCGACGGGATGATGTCGATCGCAGATCTTCCGAGGAACCATGGCGAACAGACAGCGGCAGAGAGATGTTGATGGATCGGCCCGGAACGCGCGGAGGGACATCGTGCTCGAGACGTCGCAGCGGACATCACGTGAGTCGAGGCATCTCAGGCAGGTGATCGGCAGGTTGACCACGGAGTTCGGTGACCGCATCGACACCGACGTCATCCAGCGGGTCGCGGTCGAAGAGATCACGCATCTCCGGAAAGCACGGGTCCAGGAGTTCGTCGCGACCATCTCCTGGCGTGTGGCGCGAGCCCGTCTCGAGGACCTGCTCATCGAGCGACCGGTCGGAGCTCACTGAACGACTCGGGCCGAACCCATTCGGAACCAGCGATCGGGCCGGTGCGGCTCGAGCGCCGAGCGCCGGTCTGCTACATCCCGTGCGATGCGGTCACGCGTTCCACGGATCCACCGCCTCGAGATCGGCGTCGATGTCGTAACCGATCGCCAGGGCGAGCTCCTGCGCGGCCGAGACGACCTTCGCCACCCCGACAATGGGCGCGACCGCGACCAGGACGCCCACGATCTCGTCCTCCGTCACCCCCGCGGCGAGCGCGACCGACGTGTTCCACTGGTACGAAGCGGTCGCGGCGTCCAGGGCGATCAGCGCACCCAAGCGGGCAACCGCGTGGGTCTTGGGGTCGAGGCCCGAGCCATCGACGTCGTTGAGCTTGATCGACAGACCTTCCTCGATCAATCGCTCGTCGTTCATGGCCAGCCTCCGGAGAGTGTCCCGGTGAGGCATCATGAGGTCGTCCTTCCTCGCTGCGCGTGGACAGGCGCGAGCCCTTCAGCTCATACCCTCACGCGGCGGCGCGGACGGCATCGTCCCGACCGGATGAAAGCGAGAGGCGGTTCGCTCGGCGTTCCGGTGGGTTCCGAGCGCGCCTAGGGCTCGAGCAGCTGGAGCCGGCGGGAGGTCTGGACCGCCTCGGATCGCGAGGACACACCGAGCTTGCGATAGATCGAGATCGCCTGCGATTTCACCGTGTTCGGTGACACGAACAGGCGCGCCCCGATCTCGCGGAACGACAGGTACGTGGGCAGGAGGTTCAACACACGCAGCTCGGCGGCCGTCAGCGTCGAGGGGCCTGGCGATCGTCGGGAGCGGATCGTGCCCACATGCTCACCCAACGCGCGGGTCTGCTGCACGAGGGTCCCCAGATCGGGTCGATGGGCGAGGATGTCCCCGACCTCTGCGAGGAGCGTCCGAGCCCCCGCCGCGTCGGAGAGCCCGACCTGGACGCGCGTGAGTTCGAGTCGGGTCTGCACCGCGATCGACGGGAACGCGTACGAGAGGATCGGGCGGAGCCTCTGGGCGGCGATCATGATCTCCTGGGCGCCGTCTCGGTCCCCGGCCCGCAAGGCGGCATGGGCAGATGCCGCATACACCGGGCCGCTGGTCACGTGCTCGGAGAGGTTGGCCGTCCGAACGACCTCGACCCCTCGGTTCGCAAGGGCGTCGGCCTCCTCGTGATCCCCGCGTGCCGTCGCGATCAGTGAGCGTTCCGCGAGGGCGAGGGAGACGGAGGGGAAGGCACCGATCGGCACGCCCGTCTGGACAGTCTGGGCGAAGATGTCGTCCGCCTGCTCGGGGTCGCCCTCGAGCAGGGTGGCGAGCCCCAGGAGTCCGAGCGCGGCAGACCGGAACGGGCTGTGATCCGGCTCCTCCTGAACCGCGTGCTCGGCATCACGTCGCATCGCCTCCGGTCCGTTCGGCGACATGATGGCGCGGACCAACGCCAGGGAGGCGCGCAGCGACGCCGTGCCGTGCAGGGACGGTCCCGAGGGATGGGAGCGCTCCGAGACGTCCAGCCAGTGGTCGGCCGAGACGGGGTCTCCGGTGAGGGCGGCCACCCACGCCGTCACGATCGCCAGGCCGGGGTCGCGCTCGGCCTGAGCGCCCAGCCGATCGAGCCAGGTTCGGATGGTCGCGATGCGTCCGCTTCGATAGGCCAGGAGCATCTGACGCTGGAGCAGCACCGACACCCGACCGAGATCCCCACCCGCGCCGGCGTACTTCATCGCTTCTTCGAGCAGACCCAGCGACTCGTACCACTCCGCCGCACGCCGATACAGCTCCGGGACGACCTGCGGTTCGCGGCGCTGCAGCTCGGCGAGCAGGACGTCACGGAACAGCAGGTGGTAGCGGTACCATTCGCGTTCGCGATCGAGCGGCACGAGGAGGAGGTTCCCGCGCTCGATGGACTCGAGCGCCCGAGCCGATCCCGACCGCTCGAGGACCGCGTCGCACAGGGGGCCACTCAGGCGTTCCAGGACCGAGGTCCGCATCAGGAAGCGCTGCCTCTGCCTGGACAGGCGACCCAACATCTCTGAGCGGATGTAGTCGACGACGTACCGGTCCTCGCCGGTGAAGCGGATCGGTGGGAGGCCGGATCGGCGCTGCTGTTGACGGGAGAGCCCAGCGAGGTAGAGGCCGACGGGCCAGCCTTCGGTCGCCTCGGTGAGCTCCTGCGCCTCTTTCTTGGTCGCGTCGAAGCCGGCGCCCCGGAGCAGATGGCGGGCGGAGGCCGCGTCCAAGGCCAGATCCTCGACGCCGACCTCGAGGACGCGTCCGTCCGCACGCAGCAAGGGCAGGCCGATGTTGGGCACGGTTCGAGCGGCGACCGCGATCGTCGAGCCCTCGGCGACGTACCGAGCGAGTTCGGCGACGGCATCCAGGCACAATGGCTCACCGGCACGATCGAGGTCGTCGAGCACCAGGACGAACCCCCGAGCTCGATTTGTGAGGCAGGCGCCGAGACGACGAACGACGCGTCCGGGATCGGAGGCGCCCGGGGAGGCGATCGCATCGAACACCCCGGCATCGATCTCTTCCACGCGATCCAGAGCCTCGGCAACGTGCGAGAGGAACACCACGGGATCCGCATCGCCCTCATCGATCGTCACCCAGGCGAACGGCCTCCGGTCTCGATCCGCCCAGTCGGACAACAGCGTCGTCTTGCCGTATCCGACAGGTGCGACGATCGCGATGAGCGACGGCGTCGGGGAACCGATGAGCCGATCCACCAGGGTGGGTCGGTGGACGATGCCGGGGCGGGTCGGGGGCCGAAGGAGCTTGGCTTCGGCGATCTCGAGTTGCGCTGGAGAGCGTTGCGCCGAAAGGGTGATCTCCCGCTCCAACGTCTTCGACATGGTTGGCCATCTTATCCAGTACGGGCGCCCGGGGTTGACCGTGGACGAAACGCCGTTTCGAAGGCGATCCGCAACCTCGCCCTCGTTTATATGTCCCAGGGGGCAAAGGTTCCAGGCAGCGCCAGGCCCTGGGGGAAGAATCATCCGCATCGGACGACGACGCCTCCTCGCCCCGGTGCGATGGTGGCGTTGCGGGCGCGTGCGCACCCGTCGACCGAAGGGGAGCGATGGTTGCCAGCCAGCTTTCGAACGAGGATCTAGGGCAGATGCTGGAGCTCATCCGCGACGCGGACAGCGTCGAGCTGAAGCTCACGATCCACGAGACCGCACGAGCCAGCACGGCGAGAGCCCTCGGCGTCGACCCGCTCGACGCGCAGGTGCGCCAGGTGTTCTTCTTCGATACGCCCGAGCTGGCGCTGAACGCGGCAGGGGTCGTCGTTCGCGCCCGGCGCCGGCAAGGCGAGGAGGGCGACACGGTCGTGAAGCTCCGGCCGGTCGTCCCGAACGACCTTCCCGCCGAGCTTCGGACCTCGAGTTCCTTCAACGTCGAGGTCGACGCGATGCCGGGGGGATTCGTGTGCTCGGCGTCGTTCAAGGGCGTGGCGGACAACGCGGCGATCCTGGAAACGGCTCAGGGAACCCGGCCGATCCGCAAGCTCTTCTCGAAGGAGCAGCGCGCGTTCTACGCCGCGCACGCACCCAACGGGATCGACCTCGACTCGCTCTCGGTCCTCGGCCCGATCTCGATCCTCAAGGTGAAGCTCGAACCCGACGGGTTCGGGCGCCGGCTGGTCGGCGAGCTGTGGATGTATCCGGACGGATCGGCGATCGTCGAGCTGTCGACCAAGTGCCGACCCAACGAGGCGTTCCAGGTCGCCGCGGAAGCCAGGGCGTTCCTGCACTCGCACGGGGTCGACCTGTCGGCGGAGCAGCAGACGAAGACCAAGACGGCGCTCGAGTTCTTCTCGGACGCGATGCAGCAGGCCTAGGCACGGAAAGGAGCAGGGGTATGACGATCGGACCGGTTCAGCTGATCGCCCTCGGGTTCGACAAGCCCGATTTCCAGGGCGAGATGATCGAGGAGTTCGAGCGGTTGCGCGAGAGCGACACCGTGCGTGTGATCGACGCGCTCGTGGTCTACAAGGACGCCGAGGGCGACGTCACGATCGCGAAGGGCAGCCAGCTCTCGAAGGACGAGGCGGAGGAGTTCGGCGCCATGGTCGGCGCGCTCATCGGCCTCGGTGAGGGCGGCGAGGAGGGCATGGAGGTCGGTGCGACCGCGGGCGCTGAGGCGGCGTCCGGCGGCGTCGACGTGTTCGACGAGGAGGAGGCGTGGGACGTCCTCGAGGAGCTCCCGAACGACGCCGCCGCCGCGCTGATCCTGCTCGAGCACCGCTGGGCGATCCCGCTCCGTGACGCGATGGTTCGCGCCGGCGGCTTCCCGATCGCCGGCAGCTTCATCAGTCCGCTCGACCTCGTCGAGGTCGGGCTCGTCGCCCGCGAGGAGGCGGAGGCGCTCGCCGCCGCCGACTCGAGGCGATAACCGAAGATCGAAGGAGGGAACGTTCAATGATGCCAGCGAGAAGGGTCGCGAGGCGCACGTCGAGGCGCACGTCGAGGCGCATGTCCGCGGCGCAACCGGCACCCCAGGAGGCACCGCCGCAGGCGGCCGCACCGACACCGGCCGCGCCGGCGCAGCAGGACGACATGGCGGAGATCCAGCAGCTCGCCAAGATGAAGGACCAGGGGATCCTCACGGAAGAGGAGTTCCAAGCGAAGAAGAAGCAGATCCTCGGGATCTGAGAACCCTCGTTACGCGAAGGTCTTTGACTCGGGGTTTCGCTGCGGCGACACTCCGGGAAGTGTCGATGGTCGTCGGCACGGGCCGACGACCGGGGGGGAGGAACATGCAGTCCGAGAAGCAACCGAGCTACTGGGCCGCGGGATGGGCCACGTTCGCCGGGATCATGCTGATCATGCTCGGCATCTTCCACGCGTTCGCGGGGCTCGCCGAGGTCGTGGATCCGGACTACTACGTCACGAACGTCTCCGGGGACTACGTGTTCAAGCTCTCGAGCGACGCGTGGGGGTGGATCCACCTGATCGGGGGGATCATCGTCTTCTTCGCCGGCTTCGCGATCTTCCGCGGTGCTGTGTGGGGCCGGACGGTCGGCGTCATCATCGCCATCGTGAGCGCGGCCGCCGCGTTCGCGTGGCTGCCGTTCGCGCCGGTCTCGGCGATCGCGATCATCGCGATCGACATCGCGGTGATCTGGGCGCTCACGGCGCACGGGCGCGACGTCACCGCCTGATCCGCGGTTCCAGAATCGATCGAGGTGGGAGGCCCGCTCCGGCGGGCCTCCTGCGTTCCACGGATCGGCGCGCTGAGTAGCATGGGAGCCCGATGGTCACCGACGCTTCCCTGTTGACCAACCCCGACGCCCCTCCAGCGTTCCACCTGCTCGCGAAGCCCACCGGGGCGATCTGCAACCTGGACTGCGAGTACTGCTTCTTCCTGTCCAAGGAGATGCTCTACCCGGGCAGCCGGTTCCGGATGGCCGACGACCTGCTCGAGACGTACCTGCGGCAACTCATCGAGGCGCACGCGCGTTCGCCGGAGGTCGTGGTCGCCTGGCAGGGGGGCGAGCCCACGATGATGGGGGTCGACTTCTTCCGCCGCTCGGTCGAGTTGGCGGAGCGGCACCGGATGCCGCACCAACGGATCGTCTACACGATCCAGACGAACGCGACGCTGATCGACGACGAGTGGGCGGTGTTCTTCAAGGAGCACGGCTTCCTCGTCGGCGTCTCGATCGACGGACCGAGGGAGATCCACGACACCTACCGCGTCGACAAGGGCGGCAAGGGCAGCTTCGACCGGGTGATGGCCGGCCTCGCCCACCTCCGGGAGCGCGAGGTCGAGTGGAACGCCCTCACCACGATCCACGCCGCGAACCAAACGCGGGGGCGCGAGATCTACCGGTTCCTGCGCGACGAGTGTGGCGCCCGGTTCATGCAATTCATCCCGATCGTCGAGCGGGCGACGCCGGACACGCTGTTGGTCGCCAACGAGGGATGGGGCGGGGGCGTGCGAGGGCGGCCCCTCTACACCCAGGAGGGGAACCTGCTCACCGAGCGCTCGATCTCGTCGGACGGCTACGGCCGGTTCCTGATCGACGTGTTCGAGGACTGGGTGCGGCGCGACATCGGCGAGGTTTACGTGCAGATGTTCGACGTCGCGCTCGCCAACTGGCACGGCGAGCCCCCGAGCTTGTGCGTGCATTCGGAGACGTGCGGGCTCGCGCTCGCGATCGAGCACACGGGCGACCTGTATTCCTGCGACCACTTCGTGGAGCCGGCGTTCAAGCTCGGGAACATCAGGGACACGCACATGATCGAGCTGATCGCGTCGCCGCAGCAGCGGAAGTTCGGGCTCGACAAGCGCGACACGTTGCCGCGGTTCTGCCGCGAGTGCGACGTGCGCTTCGCGTGTCACGGCGGCTGTCCGAAGGACCGGTTCACCGACGATCCCTACGGCGAGCCCGGCCTCAACTACCAATGCCCGAGCTTCAAGGCCTTCTTCCACCACGTCGATGGTCCGATGCGCCGGATGTCGCAGCTGCTCGCCGCCGGCCGCGCGCCATCGGAGCTCGTCCACGAGTACGCGGCCGAGGACGCGAAGCGCGGTCGCAACGACCCCTGCACCTGCGGCTCGGGCCGGAAGTGGAAGCACTGCCACGGCGCCGAGGCGCCGGCGGCCTAGATCCCGAGGATCTTCGCCTTCGCCGCCGCGAACTCCTCGTCGGACAACGCCCCCGAATCGTGCAGCTGCGCGAGCTTCTGGATCTGCGTCGCGGGATCCTCCTCCGGCGGGGCCGCCGCCTGTTGCTGGTAGCCGGCCTCGGCGGCGGAGGCCTGCTGCTGCACGTACGCCGAATCCTGATCTGCGTACTTCCGCTGTTGCCTCCGGGCGACGCGTCCCGACACCGCCGTCGCCGTGCCGGCGACGACGGCCGTCCGTGCGGCCATCCCGACGAGCCCTGGTCCTCTGCGCATCATGGTGGGGTCTCCTTTCGGCTACGGGTGGGCTACCTGTTGGCGTCCGCGAAATCGACCGCGGCCTGGACGACCTCGTAGGGGACCCGCTCGAGATCGAGGAGCTCCCCGTGGGCATTCACGATGGCATCGCGCAGCTTGGTAGCCCAGACGTCCTCCCAGACCAGCAACGCCGCGGACGAGTTCGGGTCGAGCTCCTCGCCGGCCGCCGCCAAGTCGTCCTCGTTCAGCAGACCCATCGTCTCGGGCGAGAGTGAGTCGAACGCCTTGAACACGTCCGAGTCGAGGTCGGCGAGCTCCGCCGTCCCGATCGTTCCGTCCGCGTCCTTTATGACGAACGCGAGATCGATGATCCGGATCGTGCCGGCGTCGACGAGCTCCTTCAATGCCGGGACGATCTCCCCTTTGAACCGGTTGCCTGGAAACGCGACGATCATGTACTCGACTGGACCGATCGACATCCGCCTTCCCCTTCCACGTCGCTTCTACGTTCCGACGAGTGCTGACCAGAGGCGAGCACTATCTCACGAACCGTCACAGCGGTCACCGGCGATCTCTCAGGACCATCCGAACAGGGCCCGGAGCTGCTGAGCGCCGGCAGATCTGCGGCGGCGGTGTTCGCTCACCGAGTTCATCCCATCCGGGTGATGAGCTCGACCCCGCGGGATGGTCGCATCACTTGGGCGGAGTGCGAGCCATTCGGGAGGTGGCACCGGTGTCATCGAAGGTCATCCTGTCGAACTTCGGGGTGTTCGCGTCACCGGAGCGCTCGCTGGTGTTCGGTCTGAACGAAGCGTTCCTCGAGGCGGTGAAGGCCGGGCGGATCCCAGCCGTGGGTGTATTCGGACCGACGTGACGCTTGCCGCGACCGCTGGCTACGTTTGGGGATGCACGTCCGACGAGCCGAGGGCAGAGCTCCGGTCGAGACCGAAGATCGCCCAACGAGCAAGGAGGCACCGATGACCGAGCCGGACCGTACAAGACTCCCGATCCGCCGCGAGTCGTTCCAAGGGGTGGCGAACCGAACCCTCGCGGGCTCGCAGCCCGATTGGAACCTGATCGGACACCCGACGCCGCCGCCCGGAGCGCCGAACGTCCTGCTCGTCCTGATCGACGATGCCGGCTTCGGGAACCCGAGCACGTTCGGCGGGCCGATCCAGACGCCCAGCTATTCCCGGATGGCCGAGCAGGGCCTCAAGTACAACCGCTTCCATGTGACCGCCCTGTGCTCGCCGACCCGAGCCGCGTTGCTGACCGGTCGCAACAACCACGCCGTCGGGTTCGGCTCCGTCGGTGAGTTCGCGGGCGGGTTCCCCGGCTACTCGGCGTCGCTGCCGAGGGACTGCGCGCCCCTGCCCCGCATCCTGCGCGACAACGGCTACAGCACGTCCGCCTACGGCAAGTGGCACCTGACGCCCGACGGGCAACAGGGCCCGGCTGGGCCGCTCGATCGCTGGCCCACCGGCTGGGGCTTCGACTACTTCTATGGGTTCCTGGCCGGCGACTCGGGCCAGTGGGACCCCTGCTTGATCGAGAACCAGAAGGTGATCGGGACGCCTGAGGGCTTCTACGACGAGGAGGACCCATACTACTTCCCGGACGCGATGGCGGATCGGGCGATCGAGTGGCTACACGGGGTACGGGGGCAGGACGCCGAGAAGCCGTTCTTCATCTACTTCTCGACCGGATGCAGCCACGCGCCGCACCACGTCGCGCAGAGCTGGGCCGACCGGTACAAGGGGAAGTTCGACCAGGGGTGGGACAAGCTCCGGGAAGAGACGTTCGCGCGCCAGAAGAAGCTCGGCGTCGTGCCGGCGGACGCGGAGCTGACACCGCGCGACGCCGCCTTCCCCGCGTGGGACGACGTGCCCGACAAGCTCAAGGCGTTCTATGCGCGTCAGATGGAGGTGTACGCGGGCTTCTCGGAGAACGCCGACTTCAACGTGGGCCGTTTGATCGACGCGATCGAGGAGCTGGGCGAGCTCGACGACACGGTGGTCATCTGGATCTGGGGCGACAACGGGGCCAGCATGGAGGGCACCGTCACGGGTTCGTTCAACGAGATGACGATGCAGAACGGCATCCCGCTGACCGACGAGATGCAGCTGCAGCTGGCCGAGCGGTTCGGCGGCCTGGACAAGTGGGGCGCCCAGATCATGGACCCGCACTACGGCGCGGCATGGGCCTGGGCGGGCAACGCGCCGTTCAAGTGGGGCAAGCAGGTGGGCTCGCATCTCGGCGGCACTCGTAACCCGATGGTGGCGCGCTGGCCGAAGCGCATCACCGACGCCGGAAGGCAGCGCTCGCAGTTCGGCCACGTGATCGACGTCGCGCCGACGATCTTGGACCTCGCGGGCATCCCCCAGCCGACCACGGTCGACGGGATCGAGCAGGACCCGATGCACGGGACCAGCTTCGCCGCCACGTTCGCCGACGCGGCCGCGCACGAGTTCCGCACGCAGCAGTACTTCGAGACGATCGGCAACCGAGGCATGTACAAGGACGGGTGGTGGCTCGCGATGAAGACCGAACGGATCCCGTGGGTCGTCACGCCGGACGCCCTGAAGCCCTACGCTCCGGGGGTCTGGGATCCGGACGCCGGTCCCGCCGAGCTCTACTACCTGCCGGACGACTTCACCCAGGCCCACGATCTCGCCGCGGAGCATCCGGACAAGGTGCAGGAGCTGAAGGACCTCTTCTGGAAGGAGGCCGAGAAGTACAAGGTGCTGCCCTTGCTGGCGACCCTGTCGACGTTCTTCGGGATCGTTCCGCCGATCGATCAGAAGACCACGTTCGAGTTCCGGGGCGACGTTCAGAACGTGCTGTCGGGCATGATCCCGCGGATCTACAACCACTCCTATGCGATTTCGGCGGACCTCGTCGTGCCCGAAGGGGGCGCCGAGGGCGTTATCGTCGCGGAGTCGGATCACCTCGGTGGGTTCACGCTCTACGTGAAGGACGGGAAGCTCACGCACACCTACTCGATGATGGGCGTGTTCGTGTTCAAGCAGGTCGCGGAGGAGGAGCTGCCGACCGGCGAGGTCACGGTGCGGATGGAGTTTGCGGCCGACGAGGCGAAGCCGGCGACGGGGGGCGAGGTGACCCTGTTCATCGACGACCGCCCGGTCGGGAAGGGACGGATGGATCACACCGTCCCGATCCGGTTCTCGGCCTACGCCGGCATGGACATCGGGCGGGACAACGGTGGTGTGGTCGACCTCGCCTACGAGGACCGCAAGCCGTTCGCCTTCACGGGCACGGTGAGGAAGGTGGTCTTCGACATCAAGCCGCACCTTGCGGACCAGGATGAGCAAGACCTGCACGCCGAGGCGCATCGCGGGATCGCGGCGCACAGCCTGTCCGGCTGAGACGGGTTCGGGTTCGGGAGGAGTTGGGATGGCAGAGACGACCGACGTTCTGATCGGCGGCTACCTGTCCGCGGACGCGGCCAAGGAGGACTATGAAGCGGTCCTTGCGTGCGGCGCGCGCCTGTGGGGGGCCGTCGTGGTATCGAAGGACATGGCTGGCGAGCTCACGATCGAGCAGACCGACCACATGGTCGAGGAGGGAGCAGCCGGGCTCGGGGGGGTCGGGTTCGTGGTTGGCTTGTTCGCACCGCCGCTGCTCGCGGCGACCGCGATCGGGGCCGCCCTCGGCGCCGTCGGCGGCAAGGCGTTGCATCACAAGACGGGGAGCAAGATCGAGGAGGCCGCCGGAGACACGATCCCGATCGGGGGCGCGGGGTTGATCGTGGCCTTCAAGCATGAGGACGTCGGCACCGTCGAGTCGGCCGTCACGCGGGCGATCACGAAGGTCGTCGGGGAGGCGGAGGGACGTCACGTGCAGGCGCTGAAAGGCGCGCTCGCGGACGCGCAAACCAAGATGGCCGAGCAGGGCGGTTGAGGCGCTGAGAGGGGTGACCTGGACCTGAACAACCCCACATCGGAAACGTCCGAACCGGCGGCGACGGCCGGCTCCGCGCCCGAGCGTCAGGGCATCATCCTCGTCACCCTGATCCTGGTCGCGGCCGTGGCCAACCTCAACCTCGCGGTGGCCAACGTCGCGCTGCCGTCGATCGGCGCGGCGTTCGATTCCTCCCAGACCACCCTGAACCTGATCGCCGTGGGCTATTCGCTCGGACTCGCGGCCTCGGTGCTGTGGCTCGGCGCGCTGGGGGACCGGTACGGGCGCAAGTTGATGCTCGTCGTCGGGACCGGGCTCGCGATCCCGTTCAGCCTACTCGCCGCGTACGCTCCGAGCGACGGCGTCCTGTTCGTCGCTCGCGTCGGCGGCGGCCTCGCCGCCGGCATGGCCTTCCCCACCACCCTGGCGCTGATCACGGCGCTGTGGTCCGGTCCCGGCCGGACCAAGTCGATCGCGCTGTGGTCGGGCATCGGCGGGGCCGTCGCGGCGCTCGGGCCGCTGCTCTCGGGGCTGCTGCTCGAGGAGTTCTGGTGGGGCTCGGTCTTCCTGATCACGCTCCCACTCGCGGTCGTGGCTCTCGACCTCGCTGTTCGCGTGGTTCCGGCTCACGTCAATGAGGCGACCGAACCCGTCGACAACCTCGGCGGCATCCTGTCCATGCTGCTCGTCGGAGCGCTGATCCTCGGCATCAACTTCGCGGCGGTTCCGAACGAGGGAGCCCTCGTGGCCGGTCTCGCGATCATCGCGATCTCGGCGGGGATCGCCTTCATCATCCGACAGCGGCGGGCGGCCAACCCCCTGTACGACCTGCACATCGCGGGACGACGGGTGTTCTGGGTGGCCGCCTGCGCGGGGATCATCGTGTTCGGCTCCCTGATGGGCGCGATGTTCGTCGGCCAGCAGTTCCTCCAGGACGTGCTCGCCTACTCGACCCTCGACGCGGGCCTCGCGATCTTGCCGGCGGCGTTCCTCATGGTGCTCGTCGCGCCGCGCTCCGCCAAGGTGGTCGAGGCGAGGGGGGCGAGGTTCACGTTGCTTACCGGGTACGTGTTCTGCCTGCTGGGGTTCCTCACCATGCTCCTGCTCTGGACCGAGGGCAGTCCCTACTGGGAGGTCGGGCTCGGCTACGCGTTCATCGGTATCGGGGTCGGCTTCGCCGGCACGCCCGCCTCGCACTCCCTCACGGGCTCCGTCCCAGTCGAACGGGCGGGGATGGCCTCGGGGACGGCCGATCTCCAGCGCGATCTCGGCGGCGCGATCATGCAGTCGATCTTCGGGGCGCTCCTAGCGGCGGGTTACGCCGCTTCCTTCACGGCGGCGATCGCGGCCTCACCGAACTCGCAGAAGGTCTCCGACAGCGTCGAGGCCCAGCTGACCAAGTCGTTCGCGGGCGCCGAGGCCGTCGCGCAGCAGTACCCGAAGTACGCGGACCAGATCACCGCGGCCGCGAAGGCGTCGTTCCTCTCGGGCGACCAGTGGGCGTACACCGCGGGGATCGTCGCGGTGCTGCTCGGCGCGGCGCTCGTCTTCTTCATGTTCCCGAAGAAGGACGACGAGCAGCGGCTGCTCGCCGAGTATCACGCGACCGACACGGCCGGCGCGAAGGCGGGATCCTGACGTCTCGCGGCTCCGCGACCGAAGACGGGTGCTACCCGCGGATCACAGGTACTGATGCTGCTTCAGCCAGCGTGTCGCGAGCGAACCCCAGATCGGCGGTAGGTAGAACGTCACCAATCGGTAGGCGATCGCCGTCGACATGGCCACCGTGTTGGGAACCCCGAGCGCCACCAGTCCGGCGGTGAGAGCGGCCTCCGACACGCCCATCCCGCCCGGCACGGGCATGAAGCCCGCGAACAGGGCGACCATCGTGTTCACCAGAACCAGCCCCGCGAACGAGGTGCTCTGTCCGAACGCGCGCAGACAGATCCCGAGGATCATCGCCAGCATCAGCTGTGCGACCAGGTTCCCCAGGAACAGCATCGCGACCTTCGAGGGGGAATGCAGCACCCGGAGCGCCTTCGCCCCCTCGGACATCTGCGCGCGGATGGCTGCTCGGTAGCGCGGGATCGCCTCCTTGATACGAGCCCGGTAGCGCGGGGTCGCGAGCGCGATGATCCCTCCGAGGATGATCAGCGCCGCCGCGAGGAGCAGAAGGCTCGGTCCCGAGGAGGAGGAAGCGTCACTCGACGAGCTGGAGCCGGTGGAGAGATCGAGGCTCGCGAGCCCCGAGAGCGTGATGATGAGGATCAGGAGGATCTGGATCACGAATCCGCTCAGGCTGTCGATCAGGCCGATCGAGAGCGCGCCGCCGGTTTCGACCCCGTTGCGCTGGAAGAACCGCACCTCCAGCGCGACGCGAGCGGCGGAGCTCGGCACGGCGAGCTGGATGAACTGGACCGCGTACTGCAGCATCAGGACGGGGACGAACAGCATGTCGCGGAGCGACGCGCCGAGCGTCGAGAAGGCCTGCGGGACCTGCGAGATCGGCGCGAGGATCAGCGCAGTGAGCAACCACGCCATGTTGGCTGACTTCAGCTCGTCCCAGAGACTCTGGAGCCCGACGTGGGCGAGCGTGGAGATGAGGCCGTAGGTCAGGAACGCGATCAGCGCCACGATCGCGATCGACTTGCCGGTGACCCTCCGGATCTGCTCGAGCTCCGGCGCCTCGGCACCGGTGATCTCGGTCGAGCGCTGCATGAGGGCGTCGAGATCCCAATCCGCATCCCGGATGGCTCGTCGGGTATCCCTGTCGAGGACGGCGGGCTGCAGGAACGGAAGGACCTTCGCGAACTCGTCGTTCCCGATCACGTCGGTCGCGGCGGCGATCGCGCGGTCGGGGCCGACGACGAGCGCCGTCGTGACCAGGACCTGCGCGAGGTCGGCCATCATCGCCCCGTCGGGCGCCGCCACACGGGCGCCGCCGAAGTCTCCCACGGCGGGGGTCCCGTCCGGCCTGACCACGATCCGCTCACCGTCGAGCTGACCATGGGCGATCCCCAGGTCGTGGAGCGGGGCCATCGCCCGCCAGATGTTGCGTACGAGTTCGTCGTCGAGGGCTGCCGGGTCGACCGAATCGAGCGAGCGTCCGGTCACCTCGCTCACCAGGAGCGCGTCGCGAGCGGTAGCCATCCCCGCCGCAACGACCGGCAGGACCGGCATCCCCGCACGCTCGGCCAGCAGCGTGACGAACGCCTCGTGTTCGACCTGGCGCAACCGGCCGAACCCGAGGGTGGGGCGTTCGCCCCGGGTCCACAGCGATGACCAGATCGAGGAGAGGAACTGACCGTCCCACGCATCCCGGCCGTAGACCTTGGCGAGCAGGGTCTTGCCCTGCGGGGAGGTCGCCACGACGAGCGCCACGCCGCTCGGTTCGAGCGGCGCATGCCGGAGATCGGTGGCCTCGACCCCCAGGTCATCGAGGGCGGTGCCGACCTGGTCGAGCGTGAGGCGTCCCGCCGGCGAGCCGAGGATCAGATGCATGATCGCGGCCGACCCGAACCCGATGAGGAGGCCGGCCAGCATCCCGATCGGGAGCGTCACGCCGAGCGCGATGCCGGCCAGGGCTCCGAACGTCACGACCCAGCGCCCGATGAACCGGAGCGGTCGGCTCATGTACGGGGACGCCATCACGACGATGGCCGTCGCCACCGCCAGCCGGACGGCGAGGTAGACGGGTGGCGCGTTGGACGCCGACAGCGACTTCAAGCTCGATGACCAATCGGTGCCGGCGATCCTCCCCGCGAGCAGGGCCAGCACGAGGGTCAGCGCCGCCGTGACCAGCTCGGTGAAGAACAGCCGCTTCCGCCCGCGGGCGACGAGGGCGAGGATGAGCAGGATGATCGCCCAGGCGATCATCACGTCGTAGCAGATGTTCCAGAACCACCCGAGGAGACCCGGAAGTTCCTTCAGCAAGTCGCTGAGGGTCTTGTCGATCGCGGTGGGTCCGGGGGCTAGGAACGACAGGATCACCACGCCGGTCACCGCGACGATCAGCAGGATCACATCGGTTGGGCGCCGGGCGTTCGGCGCGTTGCTCGCGGAGGAGAAGATCCGGATGTCGGCGCGACGGAGCGCTCGCGGGTCGAGTCTCGCCAGGCGGCCGCCGCCCTCGTCGTTCGATGATCGATCGGTCTGCGTTGCCGTTCCCGATGTCCCCACGTGCCCCCGTCCCGCGGGCGGAGGCTAGTCCCTGCCCGTCGACACGTCTATCCGACGGCGTCCGCAGCCGGGTTCGCGTGTGGCGGTGGTTACTCCCGGGCGAGCATCGCGACGGCCTGACGCTCGAGGTCCAGGTACGGCTCCCCGCTCACGTCGACCGCGACCCGCTTGATCGTCCCGCCCGTGAATGCGAACGGCGACGTCCCCGGGTAGTCGTCGGTCACCGCCTCGCCGCTGTCGCGTCCCGCGCACAGCCCCTCGCCAGCCAAGGAGAAGAACCCCGGCTGGGTCTTGATGCGGCCCTCGCCGACCTTCTCGTCGCCGTGGTACAGGGACAGGATGCCGGTCGCGACGTTCGGCGGGTCCTCGCCGTCCTTCTCGAACGCGGCCGACAGGATCAGGTTCTCGCCGATCGGGATGTCCTCGGACCCATCGATGTGCTGTTCCATCACGCCGACGAAGTTGTAGACGTAGTGGAGCCGGTTGTCCTTCACGTAGAGTGCGTGCCCCCCGAAGCGGGCGCCGTGGGCGAACAGGACGCCCTCGGCGCCGGGACCCGGGATGTCGACGAGCGCTCCGATCGCAAAGGAACGGTTGCGGATGTTGACGGACTGGGTCTCGGGGACATCGGCGGTGTCGGGGAAGTACACGTACCGATCGCGCGGTGGGGACAGGAGCGGTCTCGGCGTGAGGAGGATCTCGAGCGCAGAGCGGTCGTCGAGCGGGAAGACGTCGTTCCTGCCCGCCTCGGCGTACCAGAGGTTCTGGAGCTCGCGGAGCTTCTCGGGGTTCCCTGCGGCAAGGTTGTGCAGCTCGGAGCGGTCGACGTCGGTGTCGTACAGCTCCCACTCGTCGTCGTCGAAGTGGCTCCAACCGGCGATCGTCGGGTGGGTCGTGATCGCCTTCCAGCCCTCGTGCCAGAGGCCCCGCGAGCCGAGCATCGAGTAGAACTGCGTGGTCCTCTTCGATGTCGCGGACGCGTCGTCCAGGCTGTAGCGCATGCTCACGCCGTCGAACCGGCTCTGGACATGGCCCTTGATCCGCTCCGGGGGATCGATGCCGAGGCAGTCCAGCACCGTCGGGACCAGGTCGATCGCGTGGTGGTACTGGGTCCGGAGCTCGCCGCGGGCCTCCATGCCGGCCGGCCACGAGACGACGCACGCGTCCGAGGTTCCCCCGTTGAACTCGTAGCGCTTCCACATCTTGAACGGCGTGTTGAACGCCATCGCCCACCCGTTGGAGTAGTGGTTGTAGGTCTTCGGCCCGCCGAGCTCGTCGAGCATGTCGAGGTTCGTCTGCATGTCCTCCGGGACGCCGTTGAACAGCCGGTTCTCGTTCACCGAGCCCTCGGGGCCGCCCTCGCCGCTCGCCCCGTTGTCCGAGACCAGGATGATGATGGTGTTGTCGCGCTCTCCCGAGAACTCGAGGTAGTCGAGCAGCCGGCCGATGTGGTGATCCGCGTGCGCGAGGAAGCCCGCGTACACCTCGGCCATGCGGGAGAAGAGCCGCTTCTCGGCGTCGGACAGGGAGTCCCACGGCTTCGTGACATCGAGGCCGGGGAACGGCTTGCCGTCGGGGCCCGTGCGGGTCTCGGTGGTCCCGATGGGGTTGATCGGCGGGAGCTCGGTCTCCGGCGGGAGGATGCCCATCTCCTTCTGGCGCGCCAGGGTCTGCTCGCGCATCGCCTCGTAGCCTTCGTCGAACCGACCCGCGAACCGCTCGCTCCACTCCTTGGCCACCTGGTGAGGGGCGTGGGCCGCGCCCGGCGCGTAGTACAGGAAGAACGGCTTGTCCGGTGCGATCGCCTTCGCGTCCTTGATGAACTCGAGGGCCTTGTCGGTGATGTCGTCGGTGAAGTGGTAGCCCTCCTCCGGCGTCTTCGGGGGCTCGATCGGGTGGTTGTCGTAGACGAGCTCCGGGTACCACTGGTTCGTCTCCGCACCCAGGAAGCCGTAGAAGCGCTCGAACCCCCGGCCGGTCGGCCAGTTGCGGCGGGTGGAGGCGAGGTTCATCTCGTCGGTGGGGCACAGGTGCCACTTGCCGACGATGTAGGTGTTCCAGCCGAGCTCGCCGAGGATCTCGGAGAGCATGCCGTTCTCGGGTGGGATCGTGCCGCTCGCGTTCGGGAACCCCGAGGCGCCCTCTGTGATACACGCCATCGAGTTGCGCGTGTGGTTCCGCCCCGTCAGCAGGCACGAGCGCGTGGGTGAGCAGAGCGCCGTCGTGTGGAACTGCGTGTACCGGACGCCCTCGTTCGCGATCCGGTCGATGTTCGGCGTCTCGATGGGTCCGCCGTAGCTGCTCATCGCGGAGAAGCCCACGTCGTCGAGCACGATGTAGATGACGTTGGGCGCGCCCGCGGGCGCCTTCGGCGGTTCGAAGGGCGACCAGTCCGGCTCCGAATCCCGGATGTCCATGTTGATCGTGCCCTTGAACGGTGACGTCATGACGAACCCCTTCCTTGCGCGTGCGTGGATGGCACGGACCTGGATCGCGTTCCGCTCAGATCCCCGACTTCGCTTCGATCCTCCCGCTCGCGGCTGCGTCCTTGAGCGCCTGGTAGTCCCTTTCGTTCTGGTCGGCGTAGGCCTCGGCGAACTCCGCGATCGCCCGGTCGAACGCGTCCGAGCCTCCGAGGTACGCGCCGATCGCGATCCGGTCGCCGGATCGGGCGTGGGCTCGAGCCAGCGTCTGGGCGCAGACCCGCCCGTAGACGCCCATCGCTCGCGGGTTCATCGCCTCGGGTGGCCACGAGCCCTTCCAGTCGCGGAGCTGTCGGATGTAGAAGTCGCGTTGCTCGCCGGAGAGGCCTTTGGCGCGCTCCCACCCGAGGAAGATGTCGCTCGCGGCCTGCATGAACCGTTGACCCTCGACCACCCGCTGACCTTGATTGGTGAACCGGCTCTTGCCGACGAAGGGCTCGAGCACCGACTCCTGCGCCTCCTTCGCCTGGAGGAAGAGTGGATCGCGCTCGTCGCGACCCAGCAGCAGGATGATCCACGCGCGCGTCCCCACGCTGCCCACCCCGACCACCTTGTGCGCCATATCGACGAGCCGGAAGTCTTCGAGCAGGTGTCGCCGATCGCCTAGGAGGCTCCGTCGGTAGGTCCGCAGGAGCTCGTGGATGCCCTCCCTGAGCCAGGCAGCCTGCTCCGCCGACATCATCTCCTCGACCGGGACGATCAGGGGCGGGTCGCTGATGATCCGCGGCTCGCCGTCGACGACATGGGTCAGCTTGTCGAACGCCTGCATGCTGTCCTTCGTCCGCGCCTTGCTCACCATCTTCTCGGCGCTCTCGAGGGACTTCTTGTCGAGCAGGGCTCGGATGCGCGGCAAGCCTTCCTGCACCTGCAGGCGCGAGTACCAGACGTCGAGGTTGCGCATCGAGGCGAACTCCCGCATCGACGTTCGGTAGTCGCGGGCCGACGCGATGACGACGTCGCGGCGCTCGGCGTCCGAGAAGCCGTTCGCCCTGCCGGCGACGGCGAGACTCGCGGCGAGGCGCTTCACGTCCCATTCCCACGGACCCGGGAGCGTCTCGTCGAAGTCGTTGATGTCGAACAACAGCTCGCGCTCGGGGGAACCGAACACCCCGAAGTTCGACAGATGCGCGTCGCCGCAAGCCTGGACGGTGATCCCGGATCGCGGCGTCGAAGCGAGGTCGGCGGCCATGAGGTAGGCCGCCCCTCGGTAGAAGGCGAACGGCGAGGTCAGCATCCTGCCGTAGCGGATCGGCACGAGCTCGGGGACGCGCGATGTCGCCTGCTCTTCGAGCAGATCCACCGGATCACGACGGTCCGACGGCGGATCCCAACCCGCGTGGCTCTCGCGAGGAATCTTCGCCCGAGCCGCCTTCCCCTTGGCGGCCCGTTCCTTCGGGGTCGGGTGGGGGACGGGAGCCGGCGCTTTCGCGCGCCCGGACTCGGCCGAGCCGGATCCCTGCGACTGGGTCTTCGCGGTCTCGTTCGTGGTTACCCCTCCGATGCCGTTCCCTGTTCGGTGCAACCTTACGCCACATCGTCCGAGGCGACCGGCGCGAAGCCGTTGCTCCGGAAGGCATAGCGATCCCGGTCTCGCCAGGCGAGCTCGGGTGCGGAGACGGTCGAGCAGGATCGCGTGTCGCGGCCGGCGTCAGGCCTTGTGAGGGTCTTCGACCTTCGTCTGGATGGCGCCCTGTGCGGCCCCAGATCCGGCCCGTCCACCTCCGGGCCCGCGGAGGACGTACGCCGCTCCGACGGCCAGCAACGCGCCGAACAGCGGCCCTGCCACGTACACCCAGTAGTCCGTGAAGTTCGCCCCGACCAGGTCCGGACCGAAGGTGCGAGCAGGGTTCATGGAGGCTCCGGAGATCGGGCTTCCCCAGAGTCCTGCCAGGGCGATGTACGCGCCGACGCCGAGGGCGCCGAGGATGCCGATGTTCTGGGCGCCCGACGCCGTCCCGAGGATCACGCTCACCAGCCCGAGCGTAAGGACCGTCTCCATCCAGAAGGCGTCGAGCGAGGAGTAGCTCGCTGCCGGATAGTTGGAGCCGTAGGTCGCGGACACGTGGATCACCGACTGGAGGAACCAAGCGGCGAGCGCCGCCCCGGCGAGTTGGACGACGATGTAGCCCGGCACGCGGCGCCACGGGAAGTCGCCGCGCAGCGAGAACGCGATGCTGACCGCGGGATTGAGGTGGGCGCCGGACACCTTGCCCATGAACAGGATGATGGCCATCACCATCAGCCCCGGCGCGACGACGGCGGCGGTGCGACTGATGGTGTCCGGGAAGGCCTGTCCCATCATCCCCCCACCGGCGGCGACGAGCACGAGGAAGAACGTTCCGAGGAGCTCGGAGAAGAGTCGGCGCCATTCCTGCTTCGGATCCTGGAAGTCCTTCAGCGGCTGAAGGACGTCTGCTTCGATCCAACGTTCGACCCGCGCCCTCGTATCGGACGTGCCCTCCTGCGCCACGACCTCTCCTTTCACCGCAACGTCCGTGGGTTACCTCAGATCGTGCGTGGTGCCCGACCCGCGATGTCGTGAGCATGATATCCGCTCGGTCGGCCCGCATCCTTGCTCGGCGCGTCCGAAGAGGACGTGGAGGTGAAGACGCCCGCTGCCGGGTCAGGGTTGGCCGAGCCAGCGCGCGTAGGACATCGACGCCTTCGACGGGAGCTTGATGCCATCGGGCAGCGGGTCGTCGAGGAGCAGGCCGACGCAGGCTCGCAGGTTCGGCTCGAGCGTTTCCGCTGCGCCCGAGGCCTCGAAGCCGAGCGTCCACCATAGGACACCCCCTCCGACGACCTCGGTGAGTTCGAACGTGCAACGGGGCCCGCCTTCCTCCAGCACCGAGCGCTCGACGAGACCTTGCGCGGTGAGCTCGAACGCGCGCCTATGGCGTGTCTTGTCGAGCGCGAGCCAGCCCTCGACCGCCCTCTCGGAGCCCATCTCGCCAAGGGGGAACGACCACTTCTCCCACACCTCGAGTGGCCCGCCGCCGCCGGGAACGCGGAGATGTCCCGAGCTCCCGCGATAGGCCTTGAGGTCGAGCTGGACGGCATCCCTGATCTTCACACTGAGCTCCGGGGTCCAGTGGTCGACGAGGTACCGGTCGGTCCGCTGTTCGATCGGATCTCGGAACGGGCCGAACCGGTCGATGAGGACGGATGGGAGCGGGCCTCGGCGGATCCAACGCACCTCGAGCGAGCGGGAGCCCCGGCCGGCTTGCACCGACGGTGGCGTCTGGGCACGCGGTTGCTCGCCGCCTGCTTGGCGCCCCTCTGCGCTGCGGCGCGCGGTCTTCTTAACGGCCATCTGTTCTTACCCTCTCCCAGGGTCCCAATCTACGGAAAGAGTCATGTCTACTTGTGCGACGCGGGCTAAGAGAGCAGCCTGGGGACCCTGGAGCTGGGGGCCATTGGTCCCGGTCGCGAGTGGTTCCGACCTGGTAGTTCTACAGGCCAGACGAGGCAAGGACGACCTCGCCTGCGTTGAAGCACGTGCCTGGCGTAGGCCAGGGAAAGGTGGGGACGATGAGCGAAAAGGACACGTTGGTGGTGCTCGGAGCGTCGTACGACAGCGTCTCGGACGCCGAGGTCGACTACGAGGCCGTCAAGGCGCTGTACGCCGCCGCCGGCGTCGGGCACGACTTCGACGCGGCGATCCTCGAGCGTGGGGACGACGGCAAGGTCAAGGTCGCCAAGAAGCATGAGGCATCCACGCGCCACGGTGCGTGGGAGGGCCTGGCGATCGGGGCCTTGGCAGCGATCCTGCCCGGGATCGGGCTGGGCGTGGGCGCGGCAGTGGGTGCGGGCGTCGGGGCCGTCGCGGGCCACATGAAGGGCGGCATGAAGGACAGCGACCTCAAGGAGCTGGGCGAGGTGCTGGACAAGGGCGAGGCCGGTCTGATCGTGATCTACGCGACCAACATGGCCGACCAGGTTGCGGCGAGCATGAAGGCCGAGAACCGCTTCGTCTCCGAGGCGATCGACGCCGACGCCGACGAGCTGGCAAAGCAGATCAAGGAGGCGGAGAAGTAGCCGCTGGGGGCGGACACGAGGGCGAGGGGCACCCCCCTCGCCCTCGACGCTCGAGCCACACGGATATGTTCCGGCGGCGCGATCACCGTGGATGAGTGGGGTGGATCAGGCGTGACGACCGGAACACGAGCCCCTCTCTGGCTACGTGCGGGACGCGTCGAGTTGGGAGCGAACCGATGGCCGTGAAGAAGATCCAGCATCCGAGCGTGGAGGAGCGGCGAGCACGCGGCAAGGAGGCGCGAGCGCAGACACCCTTGTCCGCCCACGCGGGCTGGGAGGCGGCGCCCGACCGAACGGACCCGGTGGCACTGCTCGAGGAGCAGAACACCACCCGTGAGCAGGACCTGGTGCCGGTCCGCCACGGCCGCATGATGGTCTCGCCGTTCACCTTCTACCGAGGAGCGGCCAGGATCATGGCCGCCGACCTCAAGGACACGCCGAGGGCCGGGCTGGACGCCCAGCTCTGCGGAGATGCCCACCTGTCGAACTTCGGCGCCTTCGCCTCGCCCGGAGCGGCAGCTGCTGTTCGACGTCAACGACTTCGACGAGACGCTCCCGGGACCGTTCGAGTACGACGTGAAGCGCATGGCCGCGAGCTTCACGATCGCTGCGCGCAACAACGGGTTCACGAAGGCCGACGCGGGCGCGGCCACGCGCGCATCGGTGAGCGCGTACCGGGAGGCGATGGCCGGGTTCGCCCAGATGACCACGATGGAGGTCTGGTACGCCCACCTGTCCGCGGACGACATCATGGCGGCGATGCGCAGCGCCGCGAAGACCAAGAAGGACGTCAAGATGGCGAAGCAGGTGGAGAAGGGCGCCAGGAAGGCGCGAACCCGCGACAGCCTGCAGGCCCTCTCGAAGCTCGGCGAGCTCGTCGACGGGCGATACCGGATCGTGAGCCAGCCACCGATCGTCATCCCCGAACGGGAGCTGGCACCGACGTACGGCTTGTCCGCCACCGAGGTGGAGCACGCGGTCCGGGAGCAGTTCCGCGCGTACCGGGCAACCCTGGAGGACGACCGACGCCACCTGCTCGAGCGGTTCCAGTTCCTCGACCTGGCCCGCAAGGTGGTGGGCGTCGGGAGCGTCGGCACCCGGGCGTTCATCGTCCTGCTCCAGGGCCGAGATCAGCAGGACCCGCTCTTCCTGCAGGTCAAGGAGGCCACGGCGTCGGTCCTGGAGGACCATCTTCCGAAGAGCCGGTACAAGCACCACGGTGAACGCGTCGTACGGGGCCAGCGGATGATGCAGGCCGCGAGCGACATCTACCTGGGCTGGACGGTCGGCCTGGACACCACTCGGCACTTCTACTGGCGCCAGCTGCGCGACATGAAGGCATCCGCCCAGATCGAGACGATGTCGCCGGCCGTCCTCGTGACCTACGCCAACTTGTGCGCTTGGACGCTGGCGCGGGCGCACGCTCGTTCCGGGGACCCGGTCGCGATCGCGGAGTACCTGGGCACGAGCGACAAGTTCGACCGTTCGATCACCGACTTCTCCGAGCGCTACGCCGACCAGAACGAACGCGACTACCAGGAGTTCGTGGGCGCCATCCGATCAGGAAGGCTGCAGGCCACCGAGGGCGTCTGAGGATCGAGTGGCGCGGCCAGTACGAGCAGCAGTGTCATCCGAACCGCGTCCGAGTGAGCCGACACCTTCGACGACGAAGCTCCGTTCCTCGCGGCCACGGAGATCGCAACGCTGGGTGATCTGGGACCGCGTCGTGCGAGGCCCCGGCGGCGACGTGGGAAGCTTCACCCATGGGCGAAGACGCGACCCGGGAAGGCCGCGATGAGCAGGCGTTCACGACCCGGGTCCTCGATGTCCTCGACCGGATCGACACGCGGTTCCCGCGGTTCGGTCGAATCGTCGTCGACCCCGTCTGGGCGATCGCCGCCCGCTACGAGGGCGACGAACTCCCGACCCACGCGGGCGCGCTCACGTACGGAGCATTCCTCTCCCTGCCTCCGCTGCTGCTGCTCGCGGCGTCCGTGACCGGGTTCGTGATCGACGATCCCGCGAAGCAGGAGCAGGTCATCGGCTCCCTCGTCGACCTGATCCCGGGGCTCGACGCCGTCGCGGCCTCACTCGTCCATTCCCTCGTCGAGGGCCGCGTCGCCGTGGGGCTCATCGCGATCCCCAGCGTGTTGTGGGCGGCATCCGGGTTCGTCGCGCGGCTGCGGCACGCGCTCGGCGTCGTGTTCGGAACGCGCTGGACGGGGCTGATCAGCGGGCGATTCCGGGGGATGATCGTCGGGATACCGCTGCTCGCCGGTGTGCTGGTCGTGCTCGCTCTGCCGGGAAGCGTGTCGAGGCTCGTCGGGTCTGGGGTGTTGAGTGTCCTCGTCGAGGTGCTGACCTACGTCGCCGTGCTGGTCGGCGGCGTCGCGTTCTTCGTCGTGGTCTTCCGGTTCCTCACCCCCCAGTGTCCGCTCTCGTGGCGCGACCACCTGCCCGGGGCCGTGATGGCGACGGTCGGCTGGCTGCTGCTCCAAGGGATCGGCGGGCTCTACGTGGATCGCGTCGTCGCGCGCGGCTCGGCCCTGTACGGAGCCCTCGGCGCGGTCTTCGGGCTGCTCGCCTTCCTGTACGCAGCGGCCTACCTGCTCCTGCTCTCGGCCGAGCTCTCGGAAGTGCTCTGGGAGCGGCGGAACGGGGACCCTCGCGGCCTACGGCCGGTATCGAACGACGAGGTCGCCTGAGCACGACGCGATATCGGGTGATCGCGAGGGATCACGCTCACGCGCCTCGACGTCGCGCACGGCGCCTTCGAACTGATCGCGCCGTGCGCCCGACGACCTCGCCGATCGTCGTGCCGATCATCGATCCGACGACGACGTCACCCGGATAGTGCACGCCGGTGTGCACCCGGGAGTAGGAGACGACGGCGGCGAGCGCGCGCAGCGGCACCGCCAGGGCCGGCACGTCACCGCTCGCCGCCGCCGCGAAGGCGAACGCCGACGCGGAATGACCCGACGGGAACGACGTGGAGGCTGGCATCGTGACCCACCGTTGCGACGGCACGCCGGCGCCCTCGCGGTTGGGTCGCGTCCGTCTGCTCGCGAACTTCATCGGCAGGTTCACGACCGCCGAGTTCACGCCGATCGCCGCGACCCCAGTCAACGCCGCGCGCCGGCCCCGTTGGCCCCCGACGAGGAAGAGGCCGGCGGCGATCGCGAGCCACAGCCCGGAGTTGTTCGCGAGACCGGAGAGGCGACGGAGCGGCTCGTCGAGCGTCGGGGTCGGCGTCTCGGCGATCGCGCGGTAGATCGCTCGGTCGACGGATGCCAGCTCCTGCAGCGCCTCGGCGAGCGCCGAGCGTCGCGGCGTCGGCGTGGCGGCGAGCCGATGCGCGAGGCGCTCTTCGGGCAGTGGCGCGACCGGCGACGGCGTCTCGGACACCCCGCGATGCTAGCGCCTCCGCGTGTAGCTATCGTGACCACGAGGGGACGGCGGATGGCGAACGAACAGACGGCACCGGCGCACGGCGCGCTCGCACGGTGGGTCCCGGGGGTCGCGGTCTTGGGCTCGTACCGGCGGCCGTGGTTGCGCTCCGACCTGATCGCCGGGATCGTGCTGGCCGCGATCTTGGTGCCGCAGGGCATGGCGTACGCGGAACTCGCGGGCCTGCCGCCCGTCACGGGGCTGTACACGACCATCGCCTGCCTCGTCGGCTACGCCTTCTTCTGACCCTCGCGGACCCTGTCGATCTTCATGTTCTTCCGCCGCAACTGGTGGCCGGAGGGGCAGGTGCTGGGGCATGTGGCGGCGCTCGACGGGTGGCACGGCACCGACCGGTACCCCGATGCGGAGACCGTGGAGGGCATCGTCGTCTACCGATGGGAGGCGCCCCTGTTCTTCGCGAACTCGGGCATCTTCCGCCAGCAGCTGCGTCACCTCGCGCGCCGTCACCGGCCTCGGTGGATCGTGCTGCAATGCGAGGCGGTGACGGACATCGACGTCACCGCTGCCGACATGCTCGAGCGGCTCGATGTCGAACTCAACGACGCGGGGGTCAACCTCGCCTTCGTCGAACTGCGAGGCCGCCTCGAGGACCTGCTGCACCGTTACGGTTTGTTCGCCACGATCGATCGCCGGCACGTGTTCCCCTCGATCGACACGGCGCTCGCCGGGATCTCGGCGGACGGTGCATCACCCGTGGAACGGGGAGGGGCGTCCGAGGACGATCCCCCAGAGATCCCGGATGCCCTGCCGCCACCCGATTGAGAGCGCCGCCGGCGAGTAGCCGAGCGCGTGCCGCGGCAGCCGCACGCGAACGGGGTCCGGACGGATCGAGAAGCGCAACGGCGGGTCCATCACCTGGGTCTCCCCGTCGAGCCCGACGATCGATCGGCCCGTCGGAGGTCACCTCGAAGCTCGGCGTGCTCCACGAGTCGAAGCCGTCGTAGCGTTCGGGATGACCCAGTGCGGACGCCGCGAGGAACGCGGCGCTGCCGCCCTTCGCGCCGATGACGAGCGAGATGACGCCGAGCCGTCCGGTATCGAGCCGCGGGCGGCTCCCGGCGCCCCCGGCGGTCGTGCCGTAGGGGTTGTTGGAGATCTGGATCACGTGGGCACCCCGGTGCTCCCGCCCGTCCGGTCCCGTGAACCGCAGGTCGAAGGGCTCGGTGTTCGGACCGAGCACCTTCGGGAGCGTCGACAGCGTCGTATCCACCTTGGCGTCGCGGTACTCGGGCGAACGGACGATCTCGGCGTACAGCCCGAGCGACACGTTGTTCACGAACACGTGTCCGTTCACATCGGCGAGGTCGAGCCGGCGCTCGACGGCCTCGCCGTACGCGTCGAGCGCGCCGACGACGTCGTCGCGATCAAGCCCGAGGTCGAGCGCGAGATGGTTGCGGGTGCCCGCGGGGACGACCACCATCGGCAGGCCGAACTCGGCGGCGACGGTTCCGACCATCGCCTGCGAGCCGTCGCCGCCCGCCATGCCGAGCACGTTCACGCCGCTCCCGGCCACGTCACGGACCCGCTGGAGCCAGTCCTCGTCGGGCTCGAGGACGATGGGCTCGATCCCGCGCCGTGTGCACTCGTCCACGAGGTGGTTCCGCTCCGCCTTGCCCCCGCCGGACTTCAGGTTCATGAACAGGACGCCTCGGGTCGCCGGCGGCACGGGCGTGCCCGGGACTCTTGCCGCCTTCAGCGATCGCACCGTCGTCCCCAACGCATACCTCGCGAGCGCGACCGCAGCGAGGAGTCCGGCGACCCTCGCCAGCATCGAGACGAGGAGACCGTCCGCGGCGATGATCGAGATGCAGAGCGCGATGATCGTCGCCACCGCCACCACGACGGCGACCACGCGCTTGGTCCCCATGCGGGTCAGCGCGATCCAGGTCGCGGCGATGAGCACGATCAGCATGAGGAGGTCGAGGACGATCCGTTGCGGTTCGTTCCACCCGCGGACGAGCGTCGCGATGACCACGGCTGCCACGAGCGCGATCGCCGCGATCGCGGCGACCCGCTTGGCAACCGAGCGCGTAACGGGGTGGGAACTCACCGCGCCCAGGTTATCGTTCGGCAGGCGGCGGCGTGTTCGAGATCGCGCCCAACCGGGTCCGGCGAGGCAGGTTCCCCGGAACGGCGGGAACAAGCGCCCTTACGGTGGAGTCGACCGACGCCGAGGCACGCATCGACGATGGAAGGAGAGAACGCCATGGGATCCACGGGGTCTGAGGGCGCAAGTCCGGGGGTCGAGGTGTCGGTCCCTACGGTCGAGGCGTCGGGTCCCGCGGCGGGAGCGCTGGTCGAGATCAGCTCGCGCAGCTATTGGCGTGCCGTCGGCGTCATCCTCACTACGTTGTTCGGGCTGTGGGCGATCCACCAGGCGCGGAGCCTGGTCACGATGCTCGTGATCTCGTTGTTCTTCGCGCTGGCACTCGTTCCCGGCGTGAACCACCTCCACAAGAAGCGCGGCTGGAAGCGAGGCGCGGCCGTCGGCTTCATCTACCTGATCGGCTTTCTCGCCCTGGTCCTCCTCACGCTGGTGTTGATCCCGGCCATCGCGGAGTTGGCGTCACGGATCGGCCAGAGCGGGAGCCAGTGGCTGACGAGCCTGGACCGCTGGACCTCGGACACGTTCGGGTTCCACATCGTCAGTGCCAAGGCAGCCTCCGACGCGGTCGTCACGACCAGCGAGTTCCTTGATCAATGGTCGGACAAGCTCACGGGGGCCGCGAGCGGCGCGGTCACGAGGGGGGTCGGGATGGTCTTCCAGGTGGCCACGATCGCGACCTTCACCTTCTATTTCGCGGCCGACTACCCGCGTCTGGCGCGCTCCTTCCTCTCGTGGTTCAAGCCTTCCACCCAGGAGCGCCTGGGCTGGACGATGGACAAGTCGGTCGAGGAGGTGGGTGGCTATCTCTACTCGCGCTTGCTGCTGACCGCGATCAACGGTCTGGGTTTCTTCGCGGTGATGGTTGCCGTCGGCGTGCCCGTCGGCCTCGCGATCCCGCTCGCGATCTTCGGGGGCTTCGTGTCCGAGTTCATCCCGAACATCGGCACCTACCTCGGCGCGGCCATCCCGATCGCGCTCACGCTCGCGCTCGAGGGCCTCGTGGCGGCGCTGATCGTGTTGGGTTACGCGCTCGTGTACCAGCAGATCGAGAACTACTGGCTCAGCCCCCACATCAGCGCGAAGACGATGGAGCTGAACGGTGGCCTAGCGTTCGGCGCCGCCCTGGCCGGTGGGGCTCTGTTCGGACCGATGGGGGCGTTCATGGCCCTGCCGGTCGCCGCGTTGATCTTCTCGGTCGTTACCAACTACCGCGAACGCAGCTACCAGGTCGTCTATAGGTCCTCCTACGATGACGAGGCAGCGCCTCCCGAGGGCGCCGAAGGTTCGGAAGCGAGCGCCGCCACGACGGGGGTGCCTGATCCGGGCTAGGCCCGAGCGAGCCGGCGATGTCGAAGGGGGTCGAGGTGATCGAGCGCGAGGCGGCCAGGAGGTGAGGAGCGAGCTCGTCGCGGCGAGGTCATGATCAGATGGCGCTGTGGACAAACACATCCTTGACGAGGCACGACGTCCGAGGCCGTACGAAAGGGGAGCGATGTCATGAGGAGTTCCAGTGAAAGCACGAGCCCTCAGCCGGAAGGACGCCGACTCGGTGGAGGAGCGATCGCCTCGCTCACCGGGGTAGGGCTGCTGCTCATATTCATGATCCAGAACACCGAGAGCGTGCAGCTCGACTTCCTCGTCTGGAGCTTCACGTGGCCGCTCTGGCTCCTCACCCTGGCTTCCGCGGTTCTCGGGGCGTTGGTGTGGTTCGGACTGGGCGTGCTGCGTCGCCACCGTCGCCGCAAGGAACGCCGTCACGACCGCCGGGACTGAATCGCTCAAAGCCTAGCCACCGAGCAGCGGGCCGCCCGTTCCCGCGGGGTCGGGAGGGCATGGGATATCGTTGCGCGAGGATGTTCCACCTCCGGATCATCTCCCCGCCCGATCTCACGGCATCGGTACTCCGAGCACTCGGCGAGGACCCTGGAGTCACGCACATCACGGCCGAACGAGGGGGCGCGACCGAGCCGGTGGCGGAATGGGTGGACTCCTGACGCTGGCGCTGACCAGGACCTGGGCCCGCCGGATCCAGACGGGCCGCGCCCTGGTCCGCCCGAAGTCGACCCCTGGGCGAACCGATCTCGTTGAACCGGGCGAGCGATCGGCGGGAATCATCCTGTTGGGTTGATGCCTCGGGGCGCATCGGGGTCGTGTCATGACCCGGCACGGTGACGCGGAGACCGATCGAGGGGGGAGGAGGGTGGCGTGAACCCGGAGTTCCTGTCCCGGCTCCAGTTCGCCCTGACCGCGAGCTTCCACTTCATCTTCCCTCCGATCTCGATGGGGCTCGGGATCCTCTTGGTCTGGATGGCCTGGAAGCACGTCCGCACCGGGGATCCAGTCTGGCGACAGGCCTCCGTCTTCTGGGTGAAGGTCTACGGGCTGGTGTTCGCGTTGGGCATCGCGACCGGACTCGTCCAGGAGTTCGCGTTCGGGATGAACTGGTCGCAGTACTCCAGGTTCGTCGGCAACGTGTTCGGGAGCCTGCTGGCGGCCGAGGGCGTGTTCGCGTTCGCCCTGGAGGGTGGGTTCCTCGGCCTCATGTTGTTCGGCGGCGACCGGCTCGGGCCAAGGATGTGGCTGCTGGCCACCTTCCTCGTGGTGTTCGGGGCGCATTTCAGCGCCCTGTGGATCCTGATGGCGAACTCGTGGATGCAGACCCCGCAGGGTTTCACGACCAAGATGACGGAGTGGGGCAACCAGGCGTTCATGACGAACTTCGGATCGGTGGTGAACACGCCGTCCTTCCTGCCGCGATTACTCCACACGTGGGTCGCGTCCTGGATCATCGGGTCGGCACTCGTGCTCTCCGTCAGTGCCTGGTACCTCTTGAAGAACCGTCACCAGGAGTTCGCCAAGAGGAATTTCTCCACCGCGATCAAAGTCTTCACGGTCCTCGCGATCCTGCAGGTGTTCGTCTTCGGCGCCCAGATGGCGGTGTCGGTGACGAAGAACCAGCCGGAGAAGCTGGCTTCGATCGAGGGCAACTGGACGAACGAGAGCTGCGCGCCGCTCTACATCGTGGGCTGGGTCGACGAGAGCGCCGAAAAGACCTATGCGATCGGCGTCCCGTGCCTGCTCAGCCTCCTGTCCTACGGGAAGTTCGACGCGACCGTCCCCGGCATCGAGAAGTTCCCGAAGAAGGACTGGGCGCCGGTGAACGTCGCCTTCCAGGCATACCACCTGATGATCGACCTCGGGTTCCTGTTCCCGGTGATCGGTGTCGTGGCGTGGTTCGTGTGGTGGCGCCGCAAGCGCGAGCGCATGCCGCGTTGGCTGCTGTGGGTCTGCATCTCGACGGTGTTCCTGGCGGAGGTGGCGACGATCGCCGGCTGGTGGACGGCTGAGGTCGGGCGACAACCGTGGATCGTGTGGAACGTCCTCCGCACCGACGAGGCCGTTTCGCCGACCCTCACCACGGGGCAGGTCCTCCTCTCGTTGATCACGTTCGCGCTGCTGTACGCGCTGCTCCTCGTGCTGTTCCTGTTCCTGCTTGACCGCAAGATCAAGCACGGCCCGGAGGCACCCGAGGAGCCTCACGTCTCGGATCTGCCCAACACCTTCCGCGAGGTGTTCCGGTCACGGAGCCAGGGTCGGGCATCGGGCGAGTTGGAGCTGGAGGAGGAACATGTCCCTGGCTGACGTCTGGTTCATGCTGTTCGTCGCGATCATCGCTGCCTACATCGTCCTGGACGGGTTCGACCTCGGCGTCGGGATGCTCCATCCCTTCGCCGCGAAGGAGGACCGCGAACGACGGATCGTGCTGAACAGCATCGGCCCGATCTGGGATGGCAACGAGGTGTGGCTCGTCGTCGGTGGCGGGGTGCTGTTCGCGGCGTTCCCGGTCGTGTACGCCTCGATGTTCTCCGGGTTCTACTGGGCGCTGATGCTCGTGCTGATCGCCCTGATCCTGCGGACGGTCGCGATCGAGTTCCGCGGCAAGCGCGAGAGCTCCCGCTGGCGGGCGCTCTGGGACTCGGTCTTCTCCGCGTCGTCGTTCGGCCTGGCCCTGCTGCTCGGTGTGGCGTTCGGGAACGTGGTCACCGGGGTTCCGCTCGACAAGAACGGGGAGGTCCAGATCGACAGCCTCATCGCCCTCTTGCATCCGTTCGTCCTGTTCCTGGGGGTGACGACGGTCGCGATGCTGCTCATGCACGGTGCCCACTACCTGGTCGTGAAGACGGAAGGCGATCTGCAGGCGCGTGTGCGACGATGGGTCCCCGGGTTCATCGCCCTGTTCACCCTCACGGCGGCGATCTCGGCCGTGTGGATCGCGGTCGGGGACTACGGGGTGACGGACACGTTTACGGACGACGTATGGACGATCGTGTTCCCGCTGGGGGCCCTGGTCGCCTATGTGCTGATGATCGTCATGGTGCGCCGCGGCCGGGACTTCGCCGCGTTCTTCAGCAGCTCTGCGGTGCTCTTCATGTCCCTCGCGACGATCTCGGCCGGCCTGTACCCCAACATGCTGAAGTCGTCGACGAACCCGGCCAACAGCATGACGGTCTCGAACGCCTCCGCCGACCACTACACGCTCACGGTGATGCTGGTCGTTGCGATCATCGGGATCCCGTTCGTGCTCCTGTACACAGCGGGCGTGCAGTACCTGTTCAGCGGGAAAGTCAAGCTCACGCCCAGCAGCTACTGACGACGGCGGGCGAGAGCGAGGAGACCGTGCTGCCGCACCCACCCTCGGGCGAACAACACGAGATCCGCCACGGCGATCAGGTGGTCGTCGTGACCGAGGTCGGCGCGACGCTCCGAACCTACTCTGCGGGCGGGCTCGATGTCCTGGACGGTTTCTCGGTGGACGAGTCGTCGCCGGCCGGACGCGGGCAGGTGCTGGCACCCTGGCCGAACCGTCTCGACGGCGGGCGTTACGAGTTCGAGGGCCGTCCGGGGGCCGCCGCGATCGACGAGCCCGAGCTCGGGAACGCGATCCACGGGCTCGTGCGTTGGCTCCCCTGGCTGCTCGTTTCCAAGACCGACGACACGGTCGAGCTGGAGTGCGTCCTGCACCCGCAACCTGCGTACCCGTGGCGGCTCGAGTTGGGCATCGAGTATCGGCTCGCGGCGGACGGGCTCGAGGTCGTCGCGCGTGCGACGAACGCCTCCGCGGAGGCGGCACCGTTCGGGATCGGGTTCCACCCCTACCTGACGATGGGAATCCCGGTCGACGGCGTGCGACTCACGATCCCGGCCTCGCGCCGGCTGACCACGGACGACCGAGCCCTTCCGGTCGGCGAGGCGGACGTCGCCGGGACCGAGTTCGACTTCACCGTTGGTCGTTCGGTCGGCGCCACGCGGCTTGACACCTGTTTCACGGGCCTCGCTCGTGGGTCCGACGGCCGGTTGCGCGCCCGGCTCGTGTCGACCGACGGCGAACGCGGCGTCGAGGTCTGGGCGGACGAGGCGTTCGGCTACCTCCAGGTCTACACGGGGGACACCCTGGAGCCGGCCTCCCGGCGTCGGCAAGCCGTCGCGATCGAACCGATGACGTGCCCGCCCAACGCGTTCGCGTCCGGCGTCGCCGTGACCCCGCTCGAGCCGGGCGCTTCGTGGTCCGGCGCGTGGGGGATCGCGCTCAGCCGGGGGTAGTGCTCGGGCGAGGCTCATCCCACGGGGCACGCTCCTCGTCGAAGAACACGAAATTAATAAATATTATAAATGAATATATATTATTATTTTATAAAATTATATTATAAATAATATATAAATTTTATTTTTTAAGGTATGTATACATATGGAAAAAAAGTAATTTTATTTTATTTTTTTGCTCGGGCGAGGCTCATCCCACGGGGCACGCTCCTCGTGCGAACGAACCAATCGACTAGAGCCGCTCGAGCAGGTGGTCTCCGACGCGCAGCGCATTCGCCATCGCCGTGAGGGCGGGATTCACCGCACCGATGCTCGGGAAGACGCTTGTGTCGACGACGTAGAGGTTTTCGAGCTCGTGGGCCTTGCAATTCGGATCGACCACGGACGTGGCCGGGTCGTTGCCCATCCGGCAAGTGCCCGCCTGATGCGCGACGCCCGCGACCGGGATGGTCGTCTTCAGGTAGGCGTGGCGCGGGATCAGGTGTTCCTCGTTCATCCCTAGGTGACCCAGCATCGACTTGAGCTTGTGGTACAGGCTGCTTACCGGACTCCTCGTTGCTGGGCTCGTACGCAAGCTTGACGTTGCCGTCTTTCTCCAGCGTCACGCGGTTCTCCGGCAGCGGAAGGTCCTCGGTCGAGAGCCAGAAGTCGACCGCGTGCGTGGCGATGTCCTTGAGCGCGAAGCTCGGCGCGAGCTTGGTCTCGATCGGCTTCTCGCCCTTGTACATCTCGGCCTGCGACTTGCCGACCATCTGGATGTTGCCCATCGGGTAGTCGTACTCGTCGTCCCCGAAGTAGAAGTCGTTCACGCCGAGGGTCTTCTGGAAGACGGTCGGGTTCGGCTCCTTCGACAGGGCCAGCACCGCCTGGCTGTAGTGGAACATGTAGTTGCGCCCGACCTGGTCCGAGCCGTTGGCCAGGCCCTTCGGATGCTTGTCGTTCGCCGAGGACAGCAGCAGCTTTGCCGAGTTGGCCGCACCGCACGAGACGACGATGACGTCGCCGGTCACGGTCTCGGTCGAGCCGTCGTGTTCGATCACGACCCCGGTCACGGACGTTCCCTCGGGGTTGGTATTCAGGCGCACCGCCGGGGCGTCCGTGAGCAGGGTGACGTTCGGCGACTCCAGGGCCGGGCGAACGCCCATCACCTCGGCGTCCGCCTTCGCGTGCAGCGGGCACGGGAAGCCGTCGCAGTTGCCACAGCGGACGCAGATGCTCGTCTGTGGGGTGTCCTCGTCCCGGAGCACACCGCACGGCGCATGGAACGGGTGGAGGCCGGCGGCGGCGAGGTCGTCGGACAGTTGCTGGATCCGGGGCTCGTGCGGGAGCGCCGGGAAGGGGTAGGGGGCGCTCGAGGGCGGCTCGGTCGGGTCCTCGCCTCGGGCGCCGCGAACCTGATAGTGGCCTTCGGCCATCGTGTAATACGGCTCCATGTCGTCGTAGCCGATCGGCCACGCGGGGGAGATCCCGTCGGGATACTTGAGCTCCCCGAAATCCTTCTCGCGCAGGCGATACAGCGCGGCTCCGTAGAGCTTGGTGGCTCCGCCCACGAAGTAGTGGACCTGCGGCTGGAAGGTCTTGCCCTTGGCGTCGTACCACGTGTCGGGCGAGATGTATCGGCCGTCGATGAAGACGTCCGCCGTGCTCCAGTTCTGCGGTTCGCGGGCGAGCCAACCCCCGCGCTCGAGCAGAAGGATCCTCTTGCCCGAGGGCGCCAGATGGCGCGCGAGCGTGCCCCCGCCCGCGCCCGTGCCGATGATGATCACGTCGTAGTCGCTCATGAGATCTCCTCGACACGCTCGGCCAGGATGATCCTGCCCGGCGGCCTCGATCAGGGCCAGGTGCGAGAACGCCTGCGGGAAGTTGCCCAGGTGCCGTCCCGTCTCGACGTCGAACTCCTCGGCGAACAATCCCAGGGGGGACGCGACGCGAAGCAGGCGCTCCATGAGGTCCCGGGCGCGTTGCCACTCGCGGATGATCGCCAGCGCGGAGACGAGCCAGAACGAACAGATCAGGAACGTTCCCTCCTTCCCCGACATGCCGTCGTCGGTCTCGTCCGTCTTGTACCGGAGCACGTAGCCGTTCTCGGTGAGTTCGTCGGCGATCGCGAGCACCGTCGCTCGTAGGCGGTCGTCCTCGGGGGGGAGGAAGCCGAACAGGGCCGCGAGGAGCACCGACGCGTCGAGTGCGTCGGTGTCGTAGTGCTGTCGCAGGACACCGCGATCGTCGACGCCGTGCTTGAGGATGTCGGCCTTGATCTCGTCTGCCGTGCCCTGCCATGTCCCTCGGAGACCTTCGTCTCCTCCGATCGCGGCGAGCTTGGCCGCGCGGTCCAGGGCCACCCAACACATCAGCTTGGACGAGACGTACTGCTGCGGCTTCCCGCGCGCCTCCCAGATGCCCTGGTCGGGCTCCTGCCAGACCTTGGTGGCGCACGCGGCCTGGGTCTGCACGATCGGCCACAGACGCCGCGGCAACCGCTGGCTCCGGCGCGTGTGCAGGAGGATCGAGTCGAGAGCGGCGCCGAAGACGTCGTTCTGCCGCTGATCGAACGCCCCGTTCCCGATCCGGACGGGATGGGCGCCCGCGTACCCGGAGAGCTCGTCCCGGGTCGATTCGGTCAGGTCGCGATGGCCGTCGATCCCGTACATGATCTGCAAGCCGCCGTCCGTGTTCGGTTCCAGGTCGGCCACGAACTGCATGAACTCCTCCGCCTCCCAGTCGAGGTTGAGGAAGTGCAGGGCCTGAAGGGTGAACGTCGAATCCCGGATCCAGGTGAACCGGTAGTCCCAGTTGCGTTCCCCACCGGGGGTCTCGGGCAGCGACGTCGTCAGCGCCGCCACAGTGGCTCCCGTCGGCATGTACGTGAGGCCCTTGATCGCCAGCGCGGAACGCTGGATCGGTTCCCGCCATCGATGGTCCGGGATGCGTGCCCGGGCGAGCCAGGTCCGCCAGAACCGCACGGTCGCCGCGATCCGGGCCTCGGCGTCGTCGACGTCGCTCGGGGTCTCCAGCTCGTGGGCCCACGACACGGCGCAGAACGCGCGGTCGCCGGCGTTCAGGACGTGACGGGCCCGCACGCGATCGCCCTCGATGCCGAGCGACAGGTCAGTCCCCAACCGGAACATCTGATCGCCGCCCGTGGCGTCGGCGATCCCGTCGTTCCCGTCCCCGAGGCTCCACGTCGCCGGGACCTGCCCGTAGTCGAAGATCGGCTCGCACACGAGCTCGATCTCGACCTGCCCGTCCAGGCACTGGACCGTCCGAACCAGCATGTGATCGGCATCGTCGTCGGCCGGCGGACGCGTGTGGGGCGTGACGGTGTCCTCGCCCTGGCGCGTCCCCATCGTGAGCGCGTCGCGCACGACCACCCAGCCGCCGGTGGTCTTCCACGTGGTCACGAGCACGTTGGTCCCCGGCTCGTAGGCGATCTGGGTCGGCACGTTGATACCGAACGGCCCGAACCGGAACGATCCGGCCTGCCGGTCCAGCAGGCTGCCGAAGACGCTCGGCGAGTCGAACCGCGGGACGCACAGCCAGTCGACGGCGCCGTCCGGCGCGATCAGGGCTCCGGTGTGACAGTCGGACAGGAACGCGTAGTCGGCGATCGGCGGGAACGGCGACGGCATCGCCGCGCTCTGAGCCCGGCCGTCGGTCGTCGATTCGGTGTCTGGGCTCACTGGCTCATCCACGGTTCGTGCCACCTGCCGAACCCCTCGACGAGCCCGTCGGCTTCCGCGGGCCCCCACGAGCCCTGCGCGTAGGCGTGGACGGGCGGCGGCGAATCCAGCAGAGGCTGGAAGACCCGCCAGGTCTCCTCCACCCCGTCCTGCCGGGTGAAGCGCGTGCTGTCGCCCCGCAGTGCGGCATCGAGGAGCACCTCGTACGGCGTGGGGCCCTCCCCACCCTCCTGGGTGAACTCCATGTCCAGATGGACGGGGGCGGCGCCCGCCATGTCGGCCCGGTGTGCTTCGACGATCAGCCGGATGCCGGTCGTCGGGTCCAATCGGATCACGAGCTGGTTCTCCTCGGGCCGCCGGTCCATCAATCCAAATCCCAGCTTCGGGGGATGCTTGAACACCAGCCGCAGCTCGGTCTGGGTGATCGGAAGGCGCTTGCCGGTTCGGATGAAGAACGGAACGCCGGCCCAGCGCCAGCTCTCGATGTCGAGACGGAGCGCCGCGAAGGTCTCGGTCGTCGAGTCCTTCGCCACCCCGTCGATCGACCGATATCCCTCGTACTGTCCACGCACGTAGTGCGCAGGGTCGGCCTCCGCTACGGCTCGGAAGAGGGCAACCTGGGCGTCCTTGATCGTCGAAGGGTCTCCTCGCGACGGCGCCTCCATCGCGGACGCCGCGACCACCTGCATCAGGTGGTTCACGACGACGTCGCGCAGCGCGCCGACGGGATCGTAGAAGTGGCCGCGGTCCTCGACGCCGAACGACTCGGCCATCGTGATCTGGACGCTCGACAGGAAGTTGCGGCTCCAGACCGGCTCGAGCATCGCGTTGGCGAACCGCAGATGCAGGATCTCGACCAGGCCCATCTTCCCGAGGTAGTGGTCGATCCGGTACAGCTGCGATTCGTCGATGTACTGGTGGATCTCCTCGGCGAGCGCGATCGCGGACTCGCGATCGTGGCCGAACGGCTTCTCGACGACGACCCGGGCGGCATCGGTCAGTCCCGCCTCGTGGAGCCCTTTGATCACCGTGCCGAAGAGGAACGGCGGGATCTCCAGGTAGAAGACCGGCGTCCGGGCCTCGGAGATCGTGTCGGCGACGTGCTTGTACGTCTCGGCGTCGGAGAAGTCGCCGGCGACGTAGGAGAACCGGGCGGCGAGGCGATCGAAGATCGCCTCGTCCAGGGGCTCGCCCGTGCCGGTGATCGACGTCCGGGCCCGTTCCTTCAGGTTGTCGACGGACCAGTCGTCCACGGCGACGCCCACGATCGGGCAGTCGAGCAGACCGCGACGCTCCAACCGGTAGAGGGAGCGGAACGTCATCACCTTGGCCAGGTCGCCCGTGATGCCGAACACGACGAGCACGTCCGCGGGTCTTGCCTGATCCGTCACTCGAGCGCTTCCTGCCATGTCGTTCCCTCCTTCTGCTCGGTCAGCTGCTGCGTGTGCGCGATCGCGATCTCGTGTTCCGGCGCCGACGCGACGGACGGCTCCCGACGTCGACGCGCCCGCGTCCGAACGCGTCCATCCGCCCCCATCGGCCCGGGATGTCGAGGAGCTCCAGGCGCCCGATGCTGGTCGGGAGCGCGGGGTCGACGACCAGATGGTCGCCGATCGGTTCGAGCCCGAGCATGGTCCGAAGGAGCAGGAGCGGCGCGCCCGTGGACCAGGCTTGGGGGCTGCACGCCGTCGGGTACTGCACCGGGTACTTCGTGAACGAGCGTTCGTAACCGCCGAACGCCTCGGGCAGGCGGCCGTCGAAGAACCCGGCCGCGTCGAGGATCCCCCCCGCGATCGTCGCCGCCTCGTCCTTGAACCCGTACCGGCGGAGCCCCCAGGCGATGAACGAGTTGTCGAAGGGCCAGACGGTGCCGACGTGATAGCCGATCGGGTTGTACCGGCCTTCGCCCTCCGCGAGCGTCCGCACGCCCCAGCCGGAGAACAGCCTCGGGCCCAGGAGGTTCTCGACGACGGCCTTGGCTTTGGACTTGTCGACGATGCCGCTCCAGAGCAGGTGGCCGTTGTTCGACGAAAGCGAGTCGACCTGGTGACCCTCCGTGTCGAGCGCGAGCGCGAAGTAGCCTTCGTCCGCGATCCAGAAGTCCCGGTTGAAGCGCCGCTTGAGATCGGCCGCCTCCTTCTCGAGGCGGTCGGCGAACGCCGGATCGTTCCAGACCGATCTCGCGAGGCGAGCTCCTCGGATCTTCGCGTCGTAGGCGTAGCCCTGCAGCTCGCACGTCGCCCTGGGGAACCCCGGTATCCGACCGTCCCGGTAGGAGATCGAGTCCCACGAGTCCTTCCAACATTGGTTCTCGAGCCCCGTCTGCTCGTTGCGGCGCTGGTACCAGACGTAGCCGTTGCCGAGGAGATCGGCGTACTCGTCGATCCAGGCGAGCGCCGCCCTTGCCTCGTGTTCGCGCTGCCGGACCAGCGAGCGATCGCCGGTCCACCGCTCGTACTCGTCCAGCAGCACCACGTACAGGGGTGTCGCGTCCGCGCACCCGTAGTAGGGAGAGTGCGGGCGCTCCTCGAAGGCCGTCATCTCGCCGTACCGCATCTCGTGGAGGATGCGACCCGGATCCTCGTCGCGGAAGTCGTCGATCCGACTGCCCTGCCAGTCCCCGAGTGCCTTGAGGGTCGTCGCCGCGAGCTCGGGTGTGAACGGGCAGAGCCTGGAGGCTGGTCAGGATGCTGTCGCGGCCGAACATGGTCATGAACCAGGGGAGCCCGGCGGCGGGAAGGCTCCGCCCCCCCGCGACCAACGGCGAGAAGCGGAGCGCGGCCAGATCGACCAAGCTGCGCCGATAGGTCGCCCTCAGGCGATCGTCCTCGCTTTCGACGCGAGGCGCCTCCTCGAGCCAGTTCTCGAGGCTCCGGCCCATGTTCGGCTGGGCCCGGCGTTCCCCGCGCCGGTACTTCGGACGAACCATGCGTCCGCCGGCGCCGGCCGCGGTCACGACGTCCAGGTCGGTCGTCCACGAGCCGTGAGGTTCGATCGTGACGACGAACGTGAGGCCCTTCTCGTCGATCGCGGCCGGCGCCGAGGCCGAGATCGTCGTCATCCGAGCGAACGTCTCGCGCTCGTACACGAGGTGGAGGCCGTCCTTGTCGATCCGGTTGGTGTACGTCCCCTTCTTCTTCAGCGCGTCCTTGACCTCGAACAGGTCCGCGAAGTCCGAGTCCGCATCGACCCGTACGGTGAGCTCGATCGGCTCCTCGGCGTGGTTCAGGATCGTGAGCTCCTCGTGGAACCCGTCGCCGACCGCCCGCTGGCGGATCACGGACAGCTTCGCGTCGACGTACACGGTGCCGGTCCCCGGCACCAGGAAGAACCGGGCCTCGAAGTACTGCAGGTCGTCGACGGAGAGCGCGTTGAGGCGCTCGCCGTTCACGGTGAGCACCCAGGTCGACAGGAAGCGGGTATCGAAGGAGAACAGGCCCGTCGGATCGGTGAGCGATGCCTCGATGTCACCGCGAGGGTCGCTGACGACGAAGGTGTTCCCATCGAGGATCTTGACGACCCCGTCGCTCACGATCGCCTTCCCTGCGTGGTCGACCCTCGGTTGGCGGGTGCCGGTGGCCCCGGCAGGGCGCGCTGGAACAACACCAGCAGGGTGGGATCGCCCTCGAGCGACACGACGCCACGCAGGGCACCGGCCATCGCGTTCACCCTCCCGGTGACCATGCCCTCGAACAGGTCCTTGGAGGTCCTGATCACCGCATCGGCTTTGGCGTTGCGGTGGGAGACCGAGACGGCGTCCTTCCCGATCGTGAGGAACCAGCGTTCGGTGGTCGCCCCGGACGCGAGGTCGATCCGGAGGGAGCCGCTCGCTCGCCGAGGGAGCGTCCCGGGGCCGTCGCCGGAGAGTCGTTCGAAGAACTCCTCGATGGGTCCGCTCACGGAAGCCTCCATGTGCGCCGGGCCGACCTACCTATGCAACCGTTCCCCGCAGGTTGGGCCATCATGCCGAATGTATGAAAATGAAGCCGGACGGTGGGGCCCACGCCGGCGCGGGGTCTCATGTTCATCCGGTGTTCATCCGGTTCGGGCGATGCTGGGCACCGACCAGGGCGATTCTATGGGGGTTGGTGTCACCTAGGCTCGCACCCGGCCGGTTCATAGGAGGAGCGCGTCCGGGCTCCGAGTGACGCGGGAGGGGGAGCTATCGATGCCCGATCGGCCACGGATCGTCGTGCTGGGGGGTGGGTTCGGCGGGGTCGGCGCGATCAAGAAGCTCGGGGATGCCGACGCCGACGTCCTGCTCGTGGACAAGCACGACTACCACACGTTCCAACCGCTCCTGTACCAGGTCGCGACCGACCTCCTCGAGCCGCCCACGGTCGGTCACCCGCTCCGCGACCTGTTCCACGACCGTCCGAACGTCAGGGTGAAGCAGGCCACGGTCACCGGCATCGATCTGGACAAGCGGCGGCTGTCGTTCGCCGAGATGAGGCCCGTCTCCTACGACTACCTCGTGCTCGGGCTCGGGGCGACCGTCAACTTCTTCGGGGTCCCAGGCGCCCCCAAGTACGCCTTCCCGATGTACACCCTGCCCGACGCCGTACGCCTGAAGGAGCACGTGCTCGAGCGCTGGACGGCGGCGGATCGCGACCCGGACCTGATCGAGGACGGGGCGCTCAACGTCGTCATCGTCGGCGCCGGCCCGACCGGCGTGGAGAGCGCCGGGGCGCTCGCCGAGCTGTACCGGCAGAACCTCGCCAAGGACTACCCCGACATCCCCGAGGATCAGGCACGGATCGTGGTGGTCGAGGCCGGAGACGCCGTCCTGTCGATGTTCAAGAAGAAGTTGCAGACGTACGCCGCGAAGGCGCTCGAGAAGCGCACCGTCGAGATCCTGCTCGGCGAGGTCGTCGAGAGCATCGAGCCGACGCGCGTACGGCTGAAGTCCGGAACCGTGCTGAACGCCCACACGCTGATCTGGGGAGCGGGCCTGCAAGCCAACCCGCTCGTGTCCGGCCTCGGGGTCGAGCTGCAGCACGGGAACCGCATCCCGGTCGGCCCCGACCTCACGGTCCCCGGCCACCCGGAGGTATACGGGGTGGGCGACATCGCCTGGATCACCGACACCAAGACCAAGACCGTGCTCCCGCAGCTCGGCTCGGTCGCGTTGCAGGCCGGCGAGCACGCCGGCAGCACGATCTCGCGGATCCTGAAGAAGAAGAAGGCCGAACCGTTCGAGTACGAGGACAAGGGGACGATGGCGACCATCGGTCGCAAGGCGGCCGTGGTGCAGTTCCGTCGGGGCAGGTCGCTCACCGGGACCACGGCGTGGCTCGCGTGGGGCACGGTCCACCTGGCGCTCCTGTCGACCGGCGAGGACCGGGCGAAGGCCGTGGTCGACTGGACCTGGGCGGGATTCACGCACGAGCGTTCGGGCCGGATCCAGGTGGATGCGTCGGAGCGCTAGCACGGGCGCGGTCGAGCGCCGCCTCTGGAGGGAACAACCACACGCACGGCGGACGATGGTGGCCGCGACCGGGCTCTCGCTCGCGGCCTCCGTCTGTTGGATCGCGGTCGCACTGCTCCTGTCCGTCGTGATCGCGCGCGTCTTCGTCGACGGGGGGGTGCTCGGCTCGGTCGACGCCTTGCTGCTCGGGATGCTCGGGCTCGTGATCGTCCGCGGCGTTCTGCTGTGGGGCGGGGAGGTCGTCGCCCAGCGAGCGGCGGGCCATCTCGAGACCGACCTGCGCCAACGGCTGGCGGCGGCGCTCGTCGCCCTGGGTCCCACCGCGGTCCGGGGCGAGCGGATCGGCGAGCTCGTCTACACGGCGGGGGAGGGGATCGACAGCCTCGACCCGTACGTCACGCGCTACGTCCCTGCGCGCAGCCTCGCGGTGCTCGTCCCGGTCCTGGTGGCGATCGTGGTCGCCGCGCTCGACCCCTGGTCGGTGGCGATCCTGCTGATCGCGGGCCCGGTGCTCGTGCTGCTGCTCGGCCTGATCGGACGTCGCGTCCGCGACCTCGCCGATCGCCGCGAGCGCGAGCTGGCCTGGATGAACGCTCACTTCCTCGACGTCCTGCGGGGGCTGCCGACCTTGAAGATGTTCGGGCGCAGCGCGGAACAGGCCGCGACGATCCGGGCCGTGAGCCGCCGGCAGGGTTCGAGCACGATGGACGTCCTGCGTACCGCGTTCCAAACGACGCTCGTCCTTGAGTGGGGCGCCACCGCCGCCACCGCGCTCGTCGCGATCGAGACCAGCGTGCGGCTCATGGCCGGCGGGCTCGCGTTCGAGCGGGCGCTCGCGGTGCTGTTGCTCACGCCCGAGTTCTTCCTGCCGCTCCGGCGCCTGTCCGCCGAGTACCACGTCGGGCGTTCGGCCACGGCCGCCGCCGAACGCGTCTACGCCGTCCTCGACGCGCCGGTAAGGATCCACGTCCCTGCGCCCGGCGCCGGCCGCCCGCTGCCGGCGCGGATGGACGTCCGGTTCGACGACGTCGTCGTGACGTACGACGACGGTTCGCGGACCGCCCTCGCCGGATGCTCGCTCGAGCTCCCACATGGCCGAACGGTGGCACTCGTCGGCCCGACCGGCGCCGGCAAGACCACGGTCGCGAACGTCCTCCTGCGGTTCGTCGACCCCGATCGTGGACGGGTCACGATCGGCGGTGAGCCGCTGTCCGAGCTCGACCCCGCGCTCTGGCGTACCCGGGTGGCGTGGGTCCCGCAGCACGCGTCGCTGTTCCACGGCAGCGTGGCCGAGAACCTCCGCATCGCCCGGCCCGACGCCTCGGACGACGACCTCGTGGTCGCGGCGAGCGCCGCCAACGCCCACGGCTTCGTCACGGACCTGCCCGAGGGGTACGCGACGCCGATCGGCGAGGGCGGCGTCCGGCTGAGTGGCGGGGAGCGCCAGCGCCTCGCGCTCGCGCGGGCATTCCTCAAGGACGCACCGCTCCTGATCCTGGACGAGCCGACGTCGCATCTCGATCGCGAGAGCGCATCGCTGGTGCTCGAGTCGGTCTCGCGGCTCACGCTGGGCCGGACGGTGCTCGTGATCGCACACCGACCCGAGCCGGTGGCGGACGCGGACGTCGTCGTCGCTCTGCGCGCGGGACGGGTGGTCGGGGACCACCGCCCCGAGCCGTCCGATGCGCCGAACGGCGGGGTCGCCCGGATCGCGTTCGAGGGCCGGCCGTGACGGCGAGCCCGCTCCGCCGGCTCCTGCGGCTGGCCGCCCCCGTGCGTTGGTGGGTGCTGCTGGCCGCGCTCGCGAGCTTCGGCGCGCTCGCCGCGAACATCGCGCTGATGACCGCGGCGCCGTACCTGATCTCGAAGGCCACGCTGGTCACCGGGTTCGCGGCGCTCGCGGTGGCGGTGACGGCCGTGCGAGCGTTCGCGATCGCGCGCGCGGCGCTCCGCTATTCGGAACGGTACGTCGTTCACCTCGCCGCTCTCCGGGTCCTGACCGAGATCCGCGTCTGGCTCTACCGAGCGATCGAACCGCTCGCCCCGGGCGGACTCCGCGCGTTCCGGAGCGGCGACCTGCTGGCGCGAAGCGTCGCCGACGTCGACACGCTCGACGCCTTCTTCGTTCGTGGGCTCGTGCCGCCCGCGGCGGCGGTCCTCGCGGTGGCGTTCGCGTGCGCGATCCTCGCGGCCTTCGAGCCCGCGATGGCCATCGTCCTGTTCGCGTTCCTCGCGATCGGAGGCGTCGCCGTCCCCCTTGCGGCGCGCCGTCTCGCGCGGCGTCCCTCCGAGCGTTCGATCGCGGCCCGCGCGGAGCTCCACGCGGGGTTGGCGAGCGATCTGTCGGGCCTGGCCGACCTGACCGCGTTCGGGCGGGAGGGGAGGCTAAGCGGGGACCTGGCCGTCTGGTCGCAGGCGATGGATCGCGAGCGGCGGACCCTCTCCTCGATCCGCGGGGCCGGCGCCGGCGCGGGTTCGATCCTGGCCGGCGCGGCCGGGCTCGCGGTGCTCGCGCTCGCGATCCCCGAGGTGCGCGACGGGGGGATCGAAGGCGTGTTCCTGGCCTCGTTGCCGCTCGTGGCCTTCGCGGCCTACGAGGCGGTCCAGCCACTCGGCGACGCGTTCCGCGAGGTGGAGCTCAGCCGCGCGGCCGCCGGCCGGACGTTCGAGATCGTGGACGCGCCGGCCCCGGTGCCCGAGCCGGACGAACCCCTCGCACCTCTCGCGCATCCGGGCCTCGAGCTCCGGCACGTTCGATTCCGGTACGACGAACGATCTCCCGACGTGCTGGACGACGTGAGCCTCACGCTCGGACCGGGTGACCGCCTCGGCCTCACGGGCCCGAGCGGGGCAGGGAAGACGACGATCGTCGGACTGCTGCTGCGGTTCTGGGACGCGGTGTCGGGGGAGGTGCTGCTCGACGGCGTGGACGTCCGGCGGTTCCGAGCGGACGACGTGCGCGCGCTGATCGGGGTGGTGCCGCAGCAGGTCTACCTCTTCAACGGCTCGCTCCGCGACAACCTGCTCGTGGCGGAGCGGCGACGCCGACGACGAAGAGGATCCTCGACGCGTGCGCACGCGCCGGGCTCCGGGCGTTCCTCCGTTCCCTCCCGCGCGGGCTCGACACGCTCGTCGGCGACGACGGCCTGAAGCTGAGCGGCGGGGAGCGCCAACGGGTCGCGATCGCTCGCGCCGTCCTGAAGGACGCGCCGATCCTGATCCTCGACGAGGCGACGGCGAACCTCGACGCGGCGACCGAGGCCGAGGTCGTCGAGCAGATCGATGTGTTCGTGCGGGACAAGAGCCTGCTCGTGATCTCGCACCGTCCCACCGCACTCGAGCTCGCCGATCGGGTGGTGACCCTGGGTACCGTCGGCCGGGGTGCGCGCGAGCCCGAGGCTCTACGCTAGGTCGCCCGGGATCGAAGAAGCCTGGGATCGACGAAGGAGGCACCATCCATGGCGCGAGGCATCCTCGACCGGCTCGCCGACGGGCCGGTCCTCGGCGACGGCGGCTACCTGCTCGAGCTCGAGAAGCGAGGCTACGTACAGGCGGGCCCGTTCACCCCCGAGGTGGTGATCGAGCACCCCGACGCGCTGGCGCAGCTCCATCGCGAGTTCCTGCGCGCGGGGGCAGAGGTGTTGCAGACGATGACCTTCTACGCGAGCGACGACAAGCTCGCCACGGTCGGCCTGGCGGGCAAGGTCGACGAGATCAACCGCACGGCGGTCAAGGTCGCGCGGGAGGTCGCCTCCGAGGGGGACGCCCTCGTCGCCGGGAACCTGTCGCTCACGTGGGCGTACCACCCAGACGACCTCTCGAGCGCCGATCACGTCCGCGAGCTCTTCGATCGCCAGCTCCGCGATCAGACTGATGCCGGACCGCCGGACTTCTGGATCGGCGAGACGTTCTCGTACCTGGGCGAGGCGCTCCTGTTCGTCGAGCGCGCGAAGGCGACCGGCCTGCCCGTGATGGTGACGATGTCGTTCGAGCAGCCGGTCGCGCGTTCGTACGAGGGTGACACGCCCGCGGACTGCGCCCGCAGGCTCAGCGACGCGGGCGCGGACATCGTCGGCGTGAACTGCCTGAACGGTCCCGAGCAGCAACTGCCGATCGCGCTCGAGATGCGCTCAGCCGTCGGCGGGTTCGTCGCCGCGCAGCCGGTCGCGTACCGGACGAGCGCCGAGCAGCCCGATTTCACCTCGACGCCGAGCTTCCCCTACGAGCTCGACCCGCTGCAGCTGTCTCGCCAGGAGATGGCCGAGTACGCACGGGCCGCCCAGGAGGGCGGGATCGACTACATCGGCTCGTGCTGCGGGAGCATCCAGGCGCACGTCCGCGCGATGGGCAAGGCGATCGGGAAGACCCCGGTCGCCGAACGCGCATGGAAGAGCACGGCCGGTCGCGCGATGAGCGCGTACGAGTACTACGAGCACACCGAGACCGAGGTCTGACCGCTCGGCCGTCATCAGGGTGTGACGGACCAAGCGACGCCGGCGGTCGTTGACCCGGCCGCCTCGCGGGCCTAGCGTCGGGCGCCATGCGACGCGTCCTCGCCCTGGCGGCCGCCGTCGCCGTCTCGATCGTGTGGATCCCGCCCTCACGGGCCGGCACGATCGTCGCGAACATCGCCGACGGCATCCTCACGGTGAACGGCACGACCGAAGGGGAAGACATCACCGTTCGGTGCCAGAGCGGGCGGGTGACAGTGAACCACCACCATCCGTCGGGCGGAGCCACGGCGTGCGCCGACCTGCATCGCATCCTCGTGTTCGCCGGCGAGGGACCGGATCGCGTGAGCCTCGACGACGTGACGCCGACGGCGTTCGACCGCCTGACGGCGACCTCCGTCTCGGGGCAGCTGGGGGACGACGTGCTCATCGGTTCGGAGGTCGGTGACGACCTGATCGGCGGCGGCGGCGTCGATTCGCTCCGGGGCGGGATGGGTCCCGATCACCTCACTCCCGGACCCGGTGGCGGCGAGGCGATCGGCGGCAAAGGTCGCGACACTGTCTCGTTGGCCGGCGATGGCGATTGGAAGATCAGCGACGTACGAGCGCTATTCGTGCGGGCCGACGAGATCACGACGCTGGGCTCGATCGGGGTCGCGGCCATCACGGGGGGACCCGGAGCCAACGTGATCTTCGGCGACTCGTTCACCGGGAACCTGCGGCTCAAGGGTCGTAGCGGCGGCGACCTGCTGCAGGCCGGCGAGGGCAACGACCGGATCCTCGGCGGGGGCGGGAACGACTTCGTCCAGGCGGGTTCCGGCGACGACGAGCTCGAGGGCGACATGGGGGACGATTCGCTGAGCGGCGATTCTGGCAAGGACGAGCTGAGCGGAGGAGGGGGCGCGGACACGTGCCGGGGCGGACCCGGAGCCGACTCCCTCGTCTCCTGCTAGCGCTCGGGGCGCGGGCTACGATGCGCCGGGATGCCACAGGACGCCGGCGACCTGCTGCCCGCCGAGCGCAAGGTCGTCGAGGAGCTCGGCCACTTGCCGCTCGACTTCCGCGCGATGGCCGCCGTGTCGAACCTGTTCCGCGCGTCCGCCGCGATCCGGCGGCACATGGAGGCCAAGGTCCTCGCCGACGACCGGCTCTCGTGGACGTCGTTCGTCGCGATGTGGGTGCTGTGGGTGTGGGGGGAGATGGAGTCCCGTGACCTCGCCGCCGCGGTCGGGATCAGCCGGCCGACGTCGACGGGGGTCGTGACGACGCTCGAGGGCCGCGGCTACGTCCGGCGTTCGAAAACCGCGGAGGACGGCAGGCTGGTCAGGGTCACGTTGACGGACGCGGGCCGACGCAAGATCGAGGAGCTGTTCCCGCGGTTCAACGCCGAGGAGGTGGCGTTGACAACGCACCTCGATACGGCCCAGCAGGAGCAGCTCGCGGCGCTCCTGCGTTCGCTCCTGCGGCGCGTGGGCTCCCCCGACTGAGGCGCCGCTCCGGCTACATCCGCGGTAACTCGGTTGGAGGTCGTTCCGCCCGTCCGACGGGTGCGGGCAACCAGGACCATCGGGGAACGCTCGAGACAGGGATAGCGTCTCGGCGTCGGGCGGGAGCGCGGGAGTGGTCCCGGTTGGTTGGTTTTCGATCTGCGCTGAGACCAGCGCGAGCGCCTGGCGGCATCGGGGTCGGGTCGACAGGATCCTTTCGTCTGGCCAGGTCGTCCAGGATGGTCTCGGTATGACACGATGCCCGCGCCCGGCGGGAGGGCTCATGATGACGAACGGTGGAACACGCAGCGCCGCGTCGGCCCCGGAACGGCGCTGGCCGATGGCGACCGCCGTGCTGGTTGCGATCGTGCTCCAGGTGATCACACCGCACACCGGCAGGCTCGTGTTCTGGTGGGTGTTCCCAGTGCTGGAGGTGGCTGCCCTGGTCGCGGTGGTCGTTCGCGACCCGGGGCGCATCGATCGGCGCACGCGAGCCGCGCGCCGTACGACGCTCGTACTGATCGCGTTACTCACCGTCGGGACACTGGGTGGGCTCGTGGTGCTGGCGCTCGACGTCGTCGATACGTCCTACTCCGACGTCGGTGCGACGGCGTTGCTGGGGCGCGGTGGCGCGCTGTGGGTGACCAACGTGGTGGTGTTCAGCCTCTGGTTCTGGGAAGTGGATCGGGGCGGGGCCGCCGAGCGCGCGGCCCCGTCCAAGATCCCCCCGAGCTTCGGCTTCCCCGAGGAGGCGATGCCAGAGCTGGTCCCCGAGGGATGGATCCCTCGCTATCCGGACTACCTCTACCTGTCCTTCACGAACGCCACGGCCTTCAGCCCGACCGACACCTTGCCCCTGCGGATCTGGGCGAAGATGACGATGATGGTCGAATCGGTGATCTCGTTGATCACCGCCGTCCTCGTCATCGCTCGGGCGATCAACGTGCTCCCGGGGTAGACGTGAGCGAGCGGCCCGCGCAGCGGTCCTGGGAGAAGGTCATCGAGATCCTCGAGGTCTCGGTGCTCGCCATCGTCGCGATGGCGACGGCTTTCAGCGGCTACCAGGGGACGCAGTGGGGAGGAGAGCAGGCGCGCCTGTACGGGCTCGCGTCGTCGACCCGGTTCCAGGCGGATGCGGCGTCGACGCTCGGCGGTCAGGAGCTCGTCGCGGATTCGGCGTTCCTCACGGCCTGGCTCCAGGCGTATCGAGCCGGCGACCGGCAGCTGGAGGCGATGTTGGAGCGCCGGTTCACGCCCGAGTACGCCACCGCGTTCCGCGAGTGGCTGGCGACGGACCCGTTCACCGATCTGGATGCACCGCCCGGGCCCGCGGCCATGCCCGGGTACACGAACCCCGGGGTGACGAGGGCCGCGAGGTTGAACGCTCAGGCGTCCAGGTATTTCGATGCAGGCACGGCCGCCCGGGAGACCGCCAACAAGTACGTTCGGCTCACGGTGCTGTTCGCCTCCGTGCTGTTCTTCGTGGCCATCGCGCAGCGGTTCCGGTTGCGGGGCGTTCGGATCGGTGCGAACACACTCGCCCTGGCGTTGCTCGCCTACACCGTGTACGGGGTGGCATCGCTCCCTCGGATATGACCGAACAGGGTGACGTGCACCGATCGACTACGGCGAGCCGGCGGCCGCCGTGGTGCCGGGTGGGTGCTGCGAGATCCGCCTCGTGAAGAACAACGCGACCACGGCGATCAGCGCGAGGAGGGCGAGGGCGGCACGGAGGCCGTCCAACCGCGCCTGCTCGTTCTCGTCGACGACGGCCTGGGTGACCTCCGGGGTGGCCCCCGCCTCCTCGAGCGCGGCCTCGAGGTCGGCGTCGGAGATGAAGGGGATCCCGCTCGCGAGCTCCACGCTCGCCTGCGAGGTGACCTCGGGCGGAACGTCGGGGTTCTGGGCGATGCCGGACAGGAACGAGGACGTCAGCGACGTGATCAGGATCGCGCCGGCGAGCGCGGTGCCGATCGAGGCGCCGAACTGCGTGGCCGTGTTCTGGAGTCCGCCGACCTCGGGACTCTCCTCGTCGGGGACCGCCGAGACGGTGACGGCCCCGAGCTGTGAGGCGAGGGCACCGAAGCCGAGCCCCATCAACAGCAGCGGGACGGTCACGATGCTGGCGCTGGCATCCACGTCGAGCGCGGTCATCAGGACCACGATCCCGATCACGACCGCCACGAGACCGAGCTCGACCACTCGTCGGGGCGAGGCCGAGGGGAAGAACTTCGGCACGCCGGCAGCCGCCAGGAGCATCGTGATCGAGAGCGGGGTGATCCTGATGCCGGTGTCGATCGCCGAGAGCCCAAGCGCGACCGACAGGTACAAGCGGGATCACGAAGAAGATCCCCATCATCACCACGAATTGGAAGAAGAACATCAGGAGCCCGCTGTTCAACTGATGGTTGCGGAACAGCGAGGGCGTCACGAGGGGCTCGGCGCCCGCGGCGTCCAAGCGGCGGACGTGGCCCATGAACAGCCGGAGCGTGAGCAGTCCACCGAGGATCAGCCAGACGACGGGGGACAAGCCGAGGATCGAGGGTCCATCCTCCTTCGGCCTGATCAGTCCCCACTCGGAGGAGAACAGGACGCCGAAGACGACGAGCCCCATGCCGAGTGCCCAGAGCACCGAACCGAGCAGGTCCAGGTGCGGTCGATGTTCGACCGGAGTGTCGGCCATCCGGCGGCCGAGCAGCACGATGCCCGCCCCGACGACGACCTCCCCAGCGAACACCCACCGCCACGACGCGTACGTGGTCGCGAGCCCGCCGATCAACGGGCCCACCGCGATCGCTATGGCGCCGGCGGCCCCCACGAGGCCGTACGCGCGTGGTCGTCCCCCCGGCGGGAAGTTCCCCGCGACCAGGGCCACGATCGCGGGCATGATCAGCGCGGCCCCGATCCCCTCCAGGACCGACCACCCGAAGATCAGCACCCCGAGGTTGGGCGAGAGGGCCGTCGTGAGCGAACCGCTGCAGTAGATCACGAGCCCGAGCGTGAAGGCCCGCTTGCGACCGATCATCGAACCGATCTTGCCACCGGTGACCATCAGCATCGCCATCACCAGCGTGTAGAGGACGATCGCGGTCTGGATCCCGGTGACGGTGGTGTCGAGGTCATCGGCGACCGTTGCGATCGAGACGTTCATGACCGAGCTGTCGAGCGCCATCAGGAACTGGCCGGCGCACAGGGCGAGGAGCACGGCACTCGCTCCCGCCGCGACGGGCGTATCCCGGTCCTCGAGCGTCACGTGAAGCACTGTAGAGGGTCGAGTGCGGGCACGCTCACGTTTCGCGCGATGCTTCATGATGGTGTACCTCGCATCGCGGATGCCACCAGGTGACAGCCCTAGCTGCTGGGCTCGAGCGGGTCAGTACGGAGTCGGGATGTTCCGCAGCGCACGTGTCGGCTCCTGGTAGTCGCCGCGCGCCTGGCGCCTCGGCAACTTCACCTCCCGGAGCTCGAGCCGCTCGTAGGGGATCTGGCTCAGCAGATGACTGATGATGTTGAGCCTGCCCCGCTTCTTGTCATCGGTGTCCGCGACGAACCAGGGTGCCCACGCCGTGTCGGTCGCCGCCAACATCGCGTCGCGGGCCCGTGAGTAGTCGTACCAACGGCTGTACGACTTGAGGTCCATGTCGCTGAGCTTCCATACCTTGCGCGGATCGTCGATCCTGCTCTCCAGTCGCCGCGTCTGCTCCTGCGGGCCCACTTCGAGCCAGTACTTCAGCACGATGATCCCGGACTCGACCATCGCCTTCTCTACACCCGGGCACTGCTCGAGGAAGCGCTCGGTCTGCTCCTCGGTGCAGAAGCCCATCACCCGCTCCACGCCGGCGCGGTTGTACCAGCTGCGATCGAAGATCACGACCTCTCCCGCCGACGGGAAGTGCCGGATGTAGCGCTGGACGTACATCTGCGACTTCTCGCGATCGGTCGGCGCCGCGAGCGCCACCACGCGGAAGACCCGGGGGCTGACGCGCTCGGTGATCCGCTTGATCGTGCCTCCCTTGCCGGCCGTGTCCCGACCCTCGAAGACGACGCAGATCTTGGCGCCCGACGCCTTGACCCACTCCTGGAGCGCGACGAGCTCGCCGTGGAGCTTCGCCATCTCGCGCTCGTACTCGCGACGCTTCATCTTCCTAGGCTTGGCCGGCTCGGTGGCGTCACCGGCATGCTTCCTGTTCTTCGCCATCGGGTCCACCCCTTCCTTCGTCAGGACGCCTCGGCGACGGCTCGCGCCGGGTTCACCGCGCGCGAGGGGTCGAGTGCAGCGTCGGCCGGCGCACGCCGACGCCGGATCCATTTCCACCCCTCGACGACGATCGGCAGCATCAGAGCGAGCCCGATCACCTCGAGCCACTGCGGGCCTGTGAGCGACGTCGTCATCAGGGAGGCCTGCAGGTGGGACAGCACCGTGCCGAGGTATACGAGCGCCACCGTGATCGCACCGAACCCGATCGCCCGCAGGATCGGCGCGGTGAGTCCGGAGGTCGGATCGCGCCGGTTGGTCAGCGCGTTGAGGACCGTGGCCAGTCCCATCACCGCGAAGGTCATCGTCATCGAGGCGCTGGCATGATCGGAGCTCGGCGGATCCGGCCCCGCGACCAACGGTACGAACGCCGCGACGAACAGGACGAACGCGTAGACGACCCAGTGCACGATCGCCGAGCGGTTGGAGATCGGCACCTTCGGATCCCGCGGATGCCGGCGCATCACGTCCGGGTCGCCGGGGTCGACGGCGATGATCACCACGCCCAGCGCCGTCGCGAAGAACAGCAGGAACAGCACCATCGACGGGGTGAGCGCCACACCCTCGTTCACGTTGAACGCGGTGGCCGCGACGAACAGCATCACGAGCCCGAGCAGCTGGGTCATCTGGAACCTCACGTACGACGTGATCTTGTCGTACACCCTCCGGCCGATCCCGACGGCCTGCACCAGCGTGCCGAAGTTGTCGTCGGTCAACACCATGCGAGCCGCCTGCTTCGTGACCTCGCTGCCGCTGCCCATCGCTACGCCGATATCGGCCTGCTTCAGCGCCGCCGCGTCGTTCACGGCGTCGCCGGTCATCGCGACGATCAGCCCCTGCGCCTGCATCGTGCGCGCGAGGCGGAGCTTGTCCTCGGGGGAAACGCGGCCGAACACGTGCAGCTCGGGCAGCCGGCGGGCGAGCTCGTCATCGGACAGAGCCTCTAGCTCGCTGCCGCTGATCGCGCCCGGCCCGAGCCCGAGCTGCTCGCCGATCGCCTGGGCGGTCACCGCGTGGTCACCGGTGATCATGCGGACGTCGATCCCGGCGCGCAGCGCCGTCTCGACCGCTCCCTTGGCCTCCGCGCGGAGCGGGTCGATGATGCCGACCATCCCGACGAACCCGAGGCCATGCGTGAGCGCCATCGGGTCCTGCGTCATCCGGGGCATCTCATCTTCGGCCAGGAACCGCGCCGCGAACGCGAGCACGCGCAGACCCTTCTCGCCCATCGTCGCGTTCGCTTCGTCGAACCCACGGCGAGCCTCCGAGATCGGCACCTGTGCGCCGCTCATGGGGCCGCCGGCCTCCGTGCACCGGGCGAGCACGACGTCGGGGCCGCCTTTGACGAGTTGGATCACGCGGTCGACCCCGTCGACGTGCACCGTGTGGAACGTCGCCATGAACTTGTAGTCGGAATCGAACGGGACCTCGGCGAGCCGCGGGTACCTTCGCCGGGTCTCCTCTGCGTCGACGCCGAGCTTGGCCGCCAGGACGACGAGCGCCGCCTCGGTCGGATCGCCGACGACATCGCCGTCGTTGCTCACCGTCGCGTCGCTGTCGAGGCACAGGCCGAGCGCCAGCCGTGTGAAGTCGGGCGTGGCCGTGCCGGCGGCCGACGTGATGGCGCCGAGCTTTCGGTAGCCCTCCCCATCGACATGGAACCAGGCGCCGTTGGCGTAGATCGTCGAGACCATCATCTGGTTCATCGTGAGTGTGCCGGTCTTGTCGGTGTTGATCGCGCTGGTCGCCCCGAGGGTCTCGACGTCGGTCAGGTTCTTCACGACGGCCTTCGCTTCCGCGAGTTGCTTCGCGCCGAGCGACAGCAACCCGGAGACGAACGCGGGCATGCCGGTGGGGATCGCGGAGATGGCCATCGCCGTGCCGAGCAGCAGCAGCTCGTCCACGGGCGTCCCGCGCGCCCACCCGATCACGACGATGAAGGCCACGGCGGTCCACGCGATGATCCCGATCACCTTCGTCAGCGAATCGAGCTCCTGCTGCAGCGGGGATCGCGTGCGCGTGACCGAGGTCAGCATCGTGGCGATCTGCCCCATCTCGGTGCGCATACCGGTGGCGGTGACGACGATCGCGCCCGTGCCGCGGGTGACCGACGTGTTCTGGAACAGCATGTTCGAACGGTCCCCGATGGCGACCTCGCCCGCCAGGACGCCGGGGTCCTTCGGGACGGGGGCGCTCTCTCCTGTGAGGGCTGCCTCCTGCGCCTCGAGGGTGGCCGAGCGGAGGATCCGGCCGTCGGCCGGGACGATGTCGCCGGCCTCGAGGGACACGATGTCGCCGGGCGCCACATCGGCGGCCGGCACGAGCGTGACCTCGCCGTCGCGGAGCACCTTCGCCTGGGGGATCTGGAGCTTCGACAGCGCATCCACACTCGCCCGAGCCTTGAGCTCTTGCCGGGCCCCGAGCACAACGTTCAGCGCGATGAGGAGCGCGACGATGATGCCGGTCGAGATCTCGCCGATCAGGAAGCTCACCACCGTGACGCCGATCAGCATGATGTTCATGGGGTCGCGAAGCTGGGCGAGGGCGACCGCGATGGTCGACGGCGGCTTCTCGCCTGCGATCGCGTTCGGGCCGAGGCTGGCGAGCCGCGCGACGGCCTCGGCCGCGGTCAGCCCGCTGTCGGCGTCCGACGCCTCCGCCGAGACGACGTCCTTGGCTGATCGAACGTAGGGCGCGGGATCCAGCAGTTCGGCCCTGTCCTGCGCACGCTCAGCGGTCGTCATCTGTTCAGCCCCCTCGGTCGTCGGTGATGACCGGTCAGCGGCCGTCGACCGGAGTAACGATACGATGCGGGGAGGTGAGCGGGGTGGGAAGGCCGTCGGCGAACAGGCGGGTCGCGGCGATCGCGGCGGTCGCCTTGGTCGCGGCGGTCACCGTCGTCACCGCCGTCACGGCGGTGTCCGATGCGGGGCGGGTCCTCGTCGAGCTGGCGCTTCTCGTCGCGGCGCTGGCAGGGCTGTGGACGGCCGCGACGCGTGCGGGTGTCGCCCGCATCGTCGGTGCGGTCGTCGCGCTGGTTGCCGTGATCGCGATCGGCGTGACGATCGTCATCGACGAGGGGTTGACCGGCCTCTCCCTCGCGCTGCGGATCGTCGCCCTCGTGGTCGCGGTCGGCCTTGCCCGGTATGCGCTCGGCACGACCCTGCGCTCGCTCAAGGCGGCCGAGGTACCGGGTACGCCGGTCCCACCGGCGCAGCGAGGCGTCCTGTTCATGAACCTGAGGTCTGGCGGCGGGAAGGCGGAACGGTTCCACCTCGTGGACGAGTGCCATCGGCGTGGGATCGAGCCGCAGGTGCTCGAGCCCGGGCAGGACTGGTTGCAAAGGGTGCGCGACGCCGCCGAGAGCGGGGTCGACGTCCTCGGGATGGCCGGCGGCGACGGGTCGCAGGCGATGGTCGCGACGGTGGCGGCGGAGTTCGGACTGCCGATGGTCGTCGTCCCCGCCGGTACCAGAAACCACTTGGCACTCGACCTGGGGCTCGACCGAGAAGACGTCGTTGGTGCGCTTGACGCGTACGGCGATGCGGTTGAGCGGCGTCTCGACCTCGCCGACGTGAACGGGCACGTGTTCGTGAACAACGTGTCGCTCGGGTTGTACGCCGCGATCGTCCGCTCTCCCGAATACCGTGACGCGAAGGTCGACACGACGCTGGCCACCCTGCCGAAGGTGCTGGGGCCCGACAGTCGGCCGTTCGACCTGCGTTTCACCGGGCCCGACGGCACTGAGCACTCCGGCGCACACGTGATCCAGGTCTCGAACAACCCGTACGGCCGGACCGCTTCCGGGATGGGGAGCCGACCGCGCATGGACACACAGGAACTGGGCGTCGTCTCGCTCGTGCTGGGCCCCGAGGCCGGCAGCGCCGCGGCGCTCCTCGCGGCCCTCGCGACCGGCCACCCCGAACGATTCCCGGGCTTCGCCACCTGGTCGACCCCGACCTTCGAGGTGACCTCGGACGGTCCGATCGAGATGGGGCTCGACGGCGAGACGCAGGTGATGGATCCGCCATTGCGGTTCTCGATGCGACCAACTCAGGTGCGTGTGCGGCTTCCACGGCACGCGCCCGGCTATTCGCCTGCCGCGCGGTCACTCCGTTGGCGGCAATGGCTCCGGGAGCTCTGGGGGGTCGCCCTCGGCCGACCCTCTCGCTCCGCCGGCTGAGGCAGCCTCGGCCTCGATCGCCGCGAGCGCCCGCTCGATCGACGGGAACACGTGCGTCCGATCGAGGGTCGTGAACAGACCGTATCGGTGCAGTAGTTCCTGCAAGCGGGTCCGCAGCTCGACGAACGCCATGTTGACCCCCTGGTCGTTCAGCTCGGTGTCGAGGCGCTCCAGCATGTCGGCCGCCGTCACGTCGATGTCCGTGATCGCCTCGCACTGAAGCACGATCCAGCGGGGCCGGTCGTGGCGAACCAGCTCGCGCACCGACTCTCGGAAGATCCCGGCGTTGGCGAAGAACAACGGCGCCTCCCAGCGGAAGATCACCACGCCCTCGACGCGCTCGGCCTCGGGATAGCGACCGACGTTGTGCCACCCCCCGATCTCGGGGACACGCCCGAGCTCCTCGCCGTGCGGCCACCAGCTGCGCCGGAAGAACAGCAGGATCGAGAGCACGACGGCGATCAGGATGCCCTGCAGGACGCCGAGCAAGATCACGGCCAACGTGGCGATCACCGAGATCGCGAGCGCCGAGCGGCGCATCCTCGCGTAGGATCGCAGCACCCGGACGTTGAGCAGCGAGAGCGCGGCGCCGATCACCACCGCGGCGAGTGCGGGCTGCGGCAGGTTCTGCAGCAACCACGGCAGGAACAACAGCAGGATCGCGACGATCGCCGCGCCCGCGAGCCCGGTCACCTGCGACTTCGAGCCGGCCTGCTCGGCGACCGCGGTACGCGAACCGCTCGCCGAGATCGCGAACCCCTGGAAGAGACCGGCGGCCACGTTCGCCGCGCCCATGCCGATCATCTCCTGGTTCGGATCGACCTCATCGCCCCGACGAGCCGCGAAGCTCGTCGACGTGGCGATCGTGTCGGTGAGCGACACGAGCACGATCCCGAGCGCGGCGATCAGCAGCGGCCCGAGGTCGGTGACGGAGACGTGCGGTATCGACGGCGTGGGCAGACCTTGGGGGAGCGCGCCGACCGTCTTCACGCCTTTCTCGCCGAGGTCGAGCAGCGCCGTCGCCACGGTCGCGCCGACCACCGCGACGAGCACCGCCGGTACCCGGGTCGTGATCCGCGGCAGGATCATCAGGACCGCGAGCGTTGCCACGCCGATCGCGAGCGCCGTCGTGTTCGTCTGGTCCAGCCCCGACACGAACGCCTTCGTCTCGGCGATGAAATCGTCCGCGTCGGTCGAGAATCCGAAGAGCTTCGGCAGCTGGCCGACGATGATCGTGATGGCCAGGCCGTTCATGTACCCGACCTGCACCTCCTTGGACAGGAGATCGGCGACGAACCCGAGCTTGCCGAGGCCAAGCCCGATCTCGATGGCGCCGACGATCAGTGCCATCATCCCGGCGAGGGCGATCGCGGTGCTCGGGTCGGGCACCAGGAGAAGGGGCGCGATCGCCGCGAAGATCAGGGGCGACACGGACGAATCGGGGCCTAGCACGAGGATCCGCGACGGACCGAAGAACGCGTAGCCCACGAGGCACGCGATCGTCGTGTAGAGACCCGTCACCGGTGGCAAACCCGCGAGCTCGGCGTACGCCATGCCCTGCGGAACGAGGATCGCCGCGAGCACCGCCCCCGCGATCAGGTCGGGCCGCAGCCACGAAGCGCGGTAGGTGCGGAGCATGCGCACGCCCGGTATCCACCGGTCGATGGGTCGGCTCCGCTGTGCAGGCTCTGCGTCCACGCGGCCTCCTCGGCGTCGAACGATAGCGAGGTGTCGGGACGGTAGCATCGGCGTATGAGCGAGATGCCGCGCTCGAGGCCACGGCCGCCTCCGGAGGCTCGGCTGGCCGAGCGGCTCGAGGCGAAGGAGATGCCGCGGCGGTCCGCGATCGTCAACGCCCTGCACGAGATCGCGGATCTCGACGCCGCCGCCTACCGCGCGATCGCCGAAACCCCGATGCCGACACTGGACGAGCCGTTGCGGCAGCTGTCGGACATTGCCAACAACTCGAAGCTCTGGCTCGCGATCGCGGGCGGTCTGTTCGTCCTCGGCGGTCGTACTGGGCGCCGTGCCGCTCTCACCGGTGCCGCGGCGATCGCCATCAGCTCCGCGACCGTGAACCTGCCGATGAAGTTCGCCGGCCGCCGCCGCCGGCCCGATCGCGGCGGTGTCGGCGTCCCCGAGCATCGGTGGGTCGAGATGCCGACGTCGACCTCGTTCCCGTCGGGGCATTCCGCGTCGGGCTTCGCGTTCGCGAGCGCGGTGGCGGGAACGCTCCCGATCGCGGCCGTGCCGCTGCGTGGCCTCGCAGCGGCCGTCGCCTACTCCCGCGTGCACACCGGCGTTCACTACCCGGGCGACGTGGTGGTCGGCTCGCTGATCGGCGTGACGATCGGCGAGGCGACGGCGATGATCGCGCGCGGGATCCACCGGCGCCGTCGGCGCGCGTAGCGCGCGCAACCGGGCGACGCCGTCGCCCAGCTCTCGGCCCAAGGCGCCGCCTCCTCGACGAGGTCGAACGCGACCGCGCTGATCAGGACACCCGAACCGAACGCCATGATCAGTCCGATCGCGCGCAGGCTGATGTGGAAGCGGAGCGTGAAGAGGGCGCCGATCACCAGCGAGGACGCCGCGAGGGTTCCCCAGCCGAATGCTCCCGCCATCTCCGCTCCTCGTTCGTCCCCGATCCCGTGTGATCCGAATGCCAGGAGTCCGGGTCGACGTTCCGGCTACGCGCGCTCGATCTCGCCGACTTGCCAGCTCTTGTCGAAGAAGGGCTGGAGCGGGCTGTACAGGCGCAGGATCGAGAACCAGCCCCTACCTTCCGTCGTCTGGATCCAGTTCCCATCCGGGACACCCTCGGGCTTGGTCGGCGCGAGATGCACCGTCGTGGAGCCGTCCGGATCGGTCTCGGCGGCCGGCGTCGGGTAGGACTGGCTCCCGGCGCGCGGGAACCGTTGCGGGGTCTGCAGCATCGATCGTGTCTGGTTGTCGTAGAGCGTGAGGGACCAGAATCGTGCCTCCGGGACGTCGGGGGGGAGCTTGACCGTGTAGTGCACGCTCCCGTCGAGGCGATCGCCGCCGGAGTCCTTCATTGCCATGAGGTACTGCGACCCGATCCCCGTGAGCCGCATGCACATCGCGGGCGTGACCCCGGTCGCCGCGTACAGGAACGAGGTCCGCGAGTGCTGCTTCCGAACGCCGGTCGCGGGGAACGGCTTGATCCCTTCTGGGGTGACGAGGGGCGGCGGCGTCTCGAACGTGTATCCGCCGACCCAGAGCATGTTGAACCATGCCGAGCCGTCGTAGTACGCGAATCCCTCCGATGCCCGGGCGTCCAGGAACAGCGTTCGCGACGTCACGTTGCCGACGACGGCCGCCTCCTCGAGGATGCCCCGCATCCGCTTGTCGGGCTCGAAGGGCTCGCCCTTGACGATCCCGATCGCGGCCAGCTGTCCCATGAGCCCGGCGTCGGTGCTCCCCGCGGGCTCGTCCTGCACCACCTCGTTCATCAGCTCGAAGAAGCCGAAGTCGCTCGGCGGCACCGTGTTGAAAGCCTTCCCGCTGCCTTCCACGAACACCGTCTCGGGAACTGCTGCCGGGGGAGCGGGCAGCGCGTCGCCGCCCTCGAGCAGCGTGGCGACGCTCGTGCCGGTGCCACCCTGCGCGTAGGGATACAGCTTCAGCTTGCTCTTGATCGTCGCGACGGTAGGGGCGGGGTCGTTGTCGGTCAGGAACGACCGCCCGAGCAGGAGCGCCCTCGACGTGCGTGAGTGACCGATGTGGTAGCCGCTGTCTGGAAGCGAGCCGTCGTAGCCGGGTGGGACGAGCAGGAAACGGCCGCCCTCGCCGCGATCTGGGCCCGGAAGGCCGAAGTCGATGATCCATCCCCACCACATGTCGTCGAACACGCCGAGCGCCTGCGGGGGCGTCTCGACGACCATCGGTCCCGACGTGAGATCGACGATCCCGAGGTAGTAGACGGTGTCGGCGTTCGCGGTCAGGAACACGGACTCGGACCCCATCAGCTCCGAGAAGATGAGGATCTCGTTGTCCTTCACGCCCGCCTCGTGGAAGCCCTTGCGGATCGCGTACGTCGATGCTCCCGCGAAGCCGTCGAGGTAGGCGTTGAGGGCGTGCACGAAGTCGAGGTGCTCGTAGACGGCCTCGGCGGTCTCGGCGCTCGGCACGCCGTCCACGGATGTCAACGTGCCGAGCCTGGTCTCGGTTTGATCCGGGGCTCCCAGGACACGTCGCAGGCTCTCGTCGGCGCTTTGCATGGTCCCTCCTCGGTCCGGCGGATCGGAAGCTCGGTCCGATCACCGCGCGTTCACGTATGCCTGGGCATCGTGCCGCGAGATCGACCGGGTTGTCGTCACGCAAAACGCGTGATGTTGACGCCAGGTTGCCCTACCGAGAAACTGGGCGCCGAAGTCGGGAGGCCCGCACCTTGAACGAAGGATCCGAAGGGTTCGCGTCCGCGGTCGCTAGCCTTGGACTGTCGCTGCTCGATGCCAAGCTCTCGGTGCCGGGCGCCCGGCCGGGCGCCGTGAGTCGGGCTCCCCTGATCCGAACTGCGCGCGAGAGCCATCGCCGCGTCGTGGGGGTGACCGCGCCCGCCGGGTACGGCAAATCGACCCTGCTGGCCGAGTGGGCACGCACGGAGGATCGCCCGGTCGCGTGGGTGTCGCTCGACAGCTTCGACGATGATCCCGCAGCCTTGGTGTTCAGCCTGGCCTCGGCGTACGGACGGATCACGTCCGACGGCGAGGCGCTGACCGCCGACGTGGGAGGCCTGGGCGTGTCGGTCCTGGGACGCGCGGCTCCGCGCCTCGCCTCGGCGTTCCGCATGAGCCCCCAACCGTTCGTGCTCATGCTGGATGACCTCCACGTGGTGCGCTCGGCGGCCTGCCACGACGCGTTGGGGGTCGCGATCGCGGGGATCCCTCCGGGGTCGCAATTCGTCGCTGCGAGCCGTGACGAGCAGCCGCACCTGCCCCGGTTGCGGGCGGAGGGTGAGGCGATGGAGTTCGGCGCCGGCGACCTCGCCCTCGACGCGGAGGGCGCGCGCCAGATCTTCGCGGAGGCGCAGATCGAGCTCAGCCCGCCGATGGCGGAGGCGGTGACCGAGCGCACCGAGGGTTGGCCGGCGGGCCTGTACCTTGCTTCGCTGATCGCGAACGAGAGCTCGGACAAGGCGCCGGCGATCACCGGGGACGACCGATATGTGGCCGATTACCTCTACCGCGAGTCGTTCGTGCAGCAGCCGGAGGATGTTCAGCGCTTCCTGCGGCGTACCGCGGTCCTGGATCAACTCTGTGCCCCCCTCTGCGATGCGCTCCTCGAGGGGAGTGACGGACACGCGCAGCTTCGGCGGCTAGAGGCATCGAACCTGTTCGTGATCTCGCTCGACCGTCGGCGCGAGTGGTACCGCTACCACGCCTTGTTCCGGGAGTTCCTGCTCGACGAGCTGGATCGGAGCGAACCCGACATCGTCCCGAAGTTGCACCTACGCGCCGCCGACTGGTACGAGTCGAGTGGGTCCCCCTCGTTGGCGGTGGAACACCTCCTGAAGACGGCGGAGCGGGACCGAACCGTGCAGTTGGTGACCTCGTTGGTGCTCCCCACCTACAGCGTTGGACAGATGTCGACGGTTCAGCGGTGGCTCTCGGCGCTCGATGAGGCCAGCATCCGGGCCTACCCGCCGCTGGCCGTCCTCGCCGGGTGGATCGCCATCTTGACCGGGCGGCCGACCGAGGGCGAACGTTGGGCCGCGGTCGCCGATGCCTCGTCGTTCGACCAGGTCCCGCTGGACGGCAGCGCGTCGTTCAACTCAGCCCGGGCCATGTTGCGGGCCGCCATGTGTTCGGCCGGTCCGGAGCAGATGATGACCGAGGCTCGAGTCGCGGTCGACGAAGAGCCTGCATGGAGTCCCTGGCGAGACACCGCACTCGTGCTCCTCGCCGAGGCGCATCTGCTCGCGGGCGACCGGGAGCAGGCGGCGGATCTTTTCGCCGAAACCGCCAGCCTCGGAGCCGCCCTGGGGAACACCGACACGGTCGTGCTCGGGGGATCCGAGCTCGCGTCCATGGCCATGGATCGCCAGGACTGGATGGACGCTGCAGAACAGCTCGAGCCGGCTCTTGCGACGATCGCTGAGCACCGCATGGACGACTACGTCGTGTCGGTTCTGGCCTTCGCGGCCGCCGCGAGGCTCGCGGTGCATCGCGGCGATCTCGAGGAGGCGGCCCGTCAGATCGCGGGCGCGATGCGTGGCCGGCCGTCCTGCACGTACGCGTTGCCCTGGCTCGCCGTGCGAGGACGGCTGCAGATCGCCAGGGTGGCAGTCGCCCTGGCCGATACGACGACCGCTCGCCACCTGCTGCGTGAGATCGACGACATCCTTAGGTACCGGCCGCAGCTCGGCGTGCTCGTCGACGAGGTGTCGGAGCTTCGCGGGGTCGTCGCATCGAGTGCGCCTGGAGGAGCCGTCGGCGGACCGCCACTCAGCCCCGCGGAGCTGCGTCTCCTCCCGTACCTGCAGACCCACCTCACGATGGCGGAGATCGCGGGGCGGCTCTTCGTCTCGCACAACACCGTGCGGTCGCAGGTCGGCTCGATCTACCGAAAGCTCGGTGCCTCGTCGCGGAGCGACGCCGTGCAGCGGGCGATGTCGGTCGGTCTGCTCGGCGGGTAGCGCGTACTACCTTTCCATCGCCTCGTCCGTGTCGTAGCCGAGCGCCATCGCGAGGTTCGGCGCGGCCGCCACGACGCTCGGGAGACCCACGACGGGGACGACGCCGACCAGTACGTCCACGATCTCGGCGGCGCTCGCTCCGGCGTCCACCGCGGCGTCGGCCATCTCTCCGTAGGACGGCGGGGCACCACCGACCGCGACCAATGCTGCGAGGCGGACGAGCGCCCGGGTCTTCGGATCGAGCTCTTCGGGCGGACGGGATCCCTCGTTGAGGTCTTCGGTCAGGCGAGGGTCGTTGATGGCGAGACGCCGAAGCACATCTGTGTAGTCCACGTCGCTCTAGCCCCGAGTTCGATGGTCCACGAACGCCGAACGTATCGCTCCCCAGCCACCTGCGCGTCATGCAGAATGCATGATTCTCTCGAGGCCGGCGTTTCACCCCCTTTGCGTGATGGCACCACCGGAGCAGCGGGATTCAATCGCGATCAGAGGAGTTGTGAAGGGGGACTGGTCGTGGACGAACCTGATGAGCGTGCGCTCGCCCAGCGAGAAGAAAGGCCAGATGCCGGAGCGGTGGCCGTGGCCTCGGCCCCCAAGATCGGCGTCTTGGCGTGGAGCTTCGTGGGCGTCGTGGTGGCGACGATCATCATCGTTACCGCGTTCGGCTACGTGAGCGAGATCCTGCTCCCGCTGCTCTTCGCGGCCGTCCTGGCCGTGATCTTCAAGCCCACGGTCGGGAGCCTCGAACGGCGCGGGTTCAAGCCTTCCCTCGCGGCGGGCTTGATCGTGCTCGGGCTCCTCCTTCTGATGACCGTGGTCCTGGTCGCAACGGTGAAGGGGGTGCTCGACCAGACGGATGAGATCGGTGCGTCGGTCGACGCCGCGATCGACAAGGCCTCCGACCAACTCGATATCGAGCAAGGCTCCTTGGACGATGCCCGGGCGGCGACCCAGGAGGCCGGCCCGACGATCGCCGAAGGGGTCCTCACCAAGTTCGTGGAAGGCATCAACTCACTGCTCGGCCTGGTCAGCGGCCTGATCCTCGGCGCGCTCATCATGTACTACCTTCTCAAGGACGGCACCGCCCTCAGGCGAAACGTCGTCTCCAAGATCGATCCATCGGCCCGGGAAGATGTCGACGACTTCATCGGAGACGCCTGCCGGATCCTGCGCGAGTACGGGCGGGGTCGCACCGTCATGTCCGCGGTCGTCGCGGTCGTCGTCGCCCTCGCCGCGCTCCTGCTCGGCCTGCCGCTCGTGTTCACGATCTTCGTCGTGAACTTCATCGGCGGCTACATCCCCTACATCGGCGCGTTCCTCGGCGGCGGGCTGGCCGTGATCATCGCCCTGGGCGACGGCGGGATCGGCATCGCCGCCATCATGCTGGTGATCGTGCTCGCCTCGAACCTGCTGCTCGAGAATTTCGTGGAACCCAAGGTGATGGGTCGTACCCTCGACATCCACCCCCTGGTCGTGCTAGTCGTGACGGCGCTGGGCGGCTTCCTCGCCGGCATCGTCGGCTTGATCCTAGCGGTGCCGTTCACCGTGATCGCCGGCAACGCCATCGGGCGCCTGCGATCGAGAGGGTTCTTCGGGCGGGTGGCGGACCGAGCCCAGCCTGCCGTGCAACAGATCCTCGACTGACTCGCCGACTCGGCAAGGGAGGTCGATGGACGACGGAGGAGACCGGACCGAAAGGAGGAAGCTCGTCGCTCTTCGAGCAGGAGCCAACATGAGGAGGAACAACCATGAAGGAGGAACCAAGATGCAGCACATGACGCGTCTTCGATCCATCGTCGTTCCCTTGATGGCGGTCGTTCTCGCGCTCGCCACAGCTGCCTGTAGCGACGACGGCGACAACGGAGGCTCCGGCGCGACGTCCGGGGCAACGTCCGGATGCGACGAGGTGAACGCGCTCAAGGAATCGCTTACGTCGCTCACCGAGGTGGACCCGGTGGCCGACGGCACCGAGGCGTTGGAGTCGGCCGCCTCCGACGTGAAGACGGACCTGGATGCGGCCGTTTCGGCGGTGGGTGCCGAACTCCAGCCGGCGGTGGATGAGGTGAAGACGTCGTTCGACGATCTGGAGACGGCGCTTCAGGGCGTCTCGTCGGCGGGGGGCTTGGGAGCCGCCGCGACCGAGGTCGGCAGCGCGCTCGCGGAGCTGGGCACCGCGTTGACTGGCCTCACGTCGGAGATCTCTCAGACCTGCTAGGGGGTGGAGATGGGTCAGACCTGCTAGAGCGCTGCGTGCCTAGCAGGTCTGACCCTCGTGCGCGGGCGATGGATGCTTCAGCTGCCGTCTGCCGCCTTGAGCTGCTTGGCGAGCTCGTCGGCGTCCGCGTCGATCGCGTCGGAGATGTACCGGTTCTCCGCCTTGATCGTGGCGGCGATCTGATCCGCCATGTTCGTCGCGTACAGCACGATCAGGCCGGCCTCGCCCTTGTCCAGGACGGCGCCGAGCTCCTTGAGATCGCTGTCGCTCATGCCGTTCTTGAGATGGCCGGTGACGGCACCGATCCCCGCGCCGACGGCGGCGCCGACGCCCAGGCCGATCCCCGGTAGGACGGCGGCCAAGGCCCCGATCGCCAGGCCCGTCCACGCGCCATGGCGCGTGGAGGCCTCATGCTTGTCTACGACCTTGACCTTGCCATCGGCGCCACGCTCTAGAACGGCGGCGTCGAACGCGTGCCCGACGCCGGCCTCCTCGTACAACGCCTTCACGGTCTCGTAGTCGAGCTCCGCGTCCGCCACGCTGTCGTACGAAGCCCCGAGGACGATCAACGTGTCCTTCTCGCTCATCGCGTACCTCCTCCTCTCCAGATCCCGCCGTCGTTCGGCTGCTGCGGAGTCCTCATACCCCCTCGATCGCCTCCAGTCTGCCGGATCGGACGGCACCGACGAACGCCTCGTAGTCCTTCTCGTTCTGATCGGCGTAGCGCTCGGAAAAATCGGCGATCGCCCGGTCAAAGCCGTCGCTCTTGCCGAGGTAGGCGGCGATCCCGACCGGGTCCCCCGAACGCGCGTGTGCCCGAGCCAGCGTCCACGCGCAGGCATGTGCGTAGAACGCGAGGTTGGCTGGGGCCATCGACTCGACCTCGACCGAACCCTTCATGTCGCGCAGCTGCCGCCAGTAGTAGAAGCGGTCGTCCCTCGCGCCCTTCGTCCAACCGAGGAAGATGTCGCTCGCGGCCTGCATCATCCGCTGTCCCTGCACCACGCGCTCACCGGGTTGCTTGAACCGACTCTTCGGAAGGTGGTCCTCGAGCACCGAGGTCGTCGCCTCCTTGACCTGGAGGAAGAGCGGGTCCTGCTGGTCACGACCCTGGAGGAGGGCGATGTACGCGCCCGTTCCGACGCCCCCGACCCCGACGACCTTGCGCGCGACGTCGATGAGCTCGAATCGCTCCAGCAGATGACGCTGATCCCCTCGCAGGGTCGCTCGATAGGCGCGGAACTGCTCGTGGAGCACGTCCCTGACCTCGTCTGGTGACATCTCCGCAGTGGGGGCGAGCTCGCGGACCGGGATCACGATCGGTGGCTGGCTGACGATCTGGTATCGGCCGTCGACCTTCTCGGCGAGCTTGGACAGCGCCTGCAGGCTGTCGCGCGTCCGTGCCTTGTCCATGATCGCCCGGGCGCCCTTCTCGTCCTTCTTGGCCTTCTTCTGGCCTTTGGCGCTCTTCTTGCCTCCGGCGGCCTTGGTGTGCGCCTGACTCTTGATGGCCGCCATCAGCTCGCTCTCGGACAGGTGGGCGTACCAGACGTCCAGCGTTCCCATCTGCGCGAAGCCGGCCATCGCCTCGCGGTAGGCTCGCGCCGAGGCGAGCGTGACGTCCCGGGTGTCTGCCTTCGAGTACCCGTTGTTCCGCCCCGCGATCGTGAAGCTCGCCGCGAGGCGCTTGACGTCGTATTCGAACGGCCCGGGAAGGGTTTCGTCGAAGTCGTTCACGTCGAACAGCAGCGCCCGCTCCGGCGATCCGAACATGCCGAAGTTCGACAGGTGAGCGTCCCCGCACAGCTGAGCCATGAGCCCGGCTTGCGGCGTCCCGTTCAGGTCGGCCGCCATGATCTTCGCCGCGCCGCGGTAGAAGGTGAACGGGGAGACCATCATCCTGCCGTGGCGCACGGGAACGAGATCCTGTTCACGCGTTGCGTCCTGCGCCTCGAGCAGCGAGACGGGGTCGGGGCGGTCGTCGGCCGGCCTCCATCCCGCATGGCTCGATGGCTCGACGGTCGCGCGTAACTCCTTGCCGCGTGCCTTCCGCTCATCGACGCCCGGGTGCTCGATCTTGATCGTGGTCGCCATGCCAGCCCCCTCAGGAGATCTGATCCCGCGGCTTCGGGAGCTACATCGTGATGTCGCGGCCGTGCGCCGTGAGCGCCCAGATGACGGCGACGTCGATCGCGATGACGACGATCCCCCAGATCGGGTAGACGGGGATCCACGCGAAGCTCACGATCGCGCTCACGCCAGCGATGATCACGCCGATCGTCCGTGCCCAGACCGCGCCTCTGAACAGGCTGAAGCCCGCGAACAGGACGATGATGCCGCCGATCAGGTGGATCCACCCCCACGTGGTCGCGTCGAACTCGAGCACGTAGTTGGGGGTGACCGCGTAGAACTGGTCCTTGATGATGCCCGAGAGCCCTGCGAGCGCGTGGAAGAACCCGATCAGGATCAGCATGACCCCGGCGAACGCGGTCCAACCCACAGCACCGCTACTCCGTTCCTGAGACATCCCTTCCTCCTTCTCAGTCGCTGTTCAGCGTCAAGGTCGACCGGTTCGAGTTACTCGTCCTCTTCCTCGGCGAGTTCCTCCTCGAGTTCCAGCTCGGCCACGAGCTCCGCGAATCCGAGCGCGCGGCCGACGTTGACCGCCGCTGACGCGACGCGGGCCGTCCCGACGATCGGGGCGACGGCTGCGAATACACCTCGGACCGTCTCCCCGTCGAGTCCGACATCGCCGGCGACTCCGAGGTTCAACACGTAGGACGCAGGCGGTGCGTCCACTGCGATCAGGGCAGCGATGCGCGCCAGCATCAGGCTCTGTGGATCGAGGCTCGAGGCCTCCACGGACGCCTCGGTCATCGTCGCCAGCAGATCCAGGATCGGGGTCTCAGCCTCATCGCTCATCCCTGGGCTCCTTTCGGTCGTGGGTCGCCGAGATGCGATGCCTGCATCGAACCCCTGCCCCTGCGGTGTGCCATCACGCAAACAGGGTGAAACGGCCGGCCTCGGGGGCATCTCGCTCGGCCGATCGGCCCCTCGGCCCCTCGGCCCAGAATCACGCAATCCGGGTGACGCAGCGCGGAGCGTGCGGACCTAGGCTCGCCCAGAAGGGGCTAGCCTTCAGCGCGAAGGAGTCATGGCGGTCCTCGGTTGGACCGTGTTCGCTGCCGGGACCACCGCTCATCGGTGGTCGCGAACCGGTCGCGGAGGGGTTCCGGACGCGCAGCCGACGAGACGGAGACCCTCGGATGGCTGAGGACGAGAAGACCACCGGCCGGGCGAAGACCGGCGAGGCTCGTCAACGCTTCGGCGGGGTGCGGACATGGTTGGAACGGCTGCTCCTCTGGCGGGTGTGGGAACGCATGCTCGAGATCGAGTTCGTAGACCGCAGCATCGCGCTCGCAGGGAAGGCCTTCGTCTCGTTCTTCCCGCTCGTGATCGTCGTCGCCGCCTTCGTGCCCGAGCGGATCCGGTCATCCATCATCACCGCCGTGTCGGCCCGACTCGGCATCCGGGGTGACGCGTTCGCGCTCTTCAGGGAGGGCTTCGCGTCGTCGGACGACGTCCGGAAGGCGACCGGCGTGCTCGGCCTCGTGCTCACGGTCTTCTTCGCGACCTCGTTCACGACGGCGCTGCAACGCGTGTATCTGCGCGCGTGGCGGCGTCCTCCTTCCCGCGCCGGGGCCGGCGCGTACGGGCGCGGGGCGGTCTGGCTGCTGGCGATGCTGACCACGCTGGCGATCCTCGGCGCCCTGCGTGGCGTCTTCGACCAAGGGCTCGGATCCGGCCTGCTCGTCATCGTGGGTCTCGCGGTGACCTCTGGGTTGTGGTGGTTCACGGCGTGGTTCTTCCTACAGCGCGAGGTGCGCATGCGCGTCCTCGTGCCGACCGGTGTGGTCACCGGCGTCGCGCTGGGCGGGTACGCGCTCTCCGCCCAGGTCTGGATGCCGTCGGTGGTGACGAGCAACGAGGCTCAGTTCGGCGTCTTCGGCATCGCACTGGCCCTGGTGACCTGGTTCTCCGGTGCCGCGATCTGCGTGCTGATCGGTGCGTGTGTCGGACCGGTGTTCGCGGAGGACGCGGGGTCCGTGGGCAGGCTCATCCGTGGCAACGCGCCGGGAACGTTGACCCCCGGCGCGCCCCCTTCGCTGCAGCCGCCCGTTCGCGAGCCCAGGCTCCGTGAGGCCTTCCAGAGCACCGAGGGTTCATGACGACGAAAGGTGCCCCCTGATGGAAGGGGACGATGGCATCGCCGAGCCAGCCCAGCCGGAGACTGCGTCGAAACGGGAGACGGCCGCACCCGCTGGTCGGAGGACGCGGCGACCCGCCGGCGTCAGGGTCTTCTCCTCGGCATCCGACGCCCCACGATCGCGTCGGCCCACCGACGGGTTGCTGTTGGCGCTCGCGATCGTGGGCGGCGTCGTCCTGTCGTTCTCCGCCCCCGGTCCCACCGCCTTCGATACCGCGGCCACCGATCTCGTTGCCCAGCTGCCGGGCCTCGCGGGCTGGTTCTGGGAGGTCGCGTACGACCTCCTCATCATCTGGTCCTTCTGCCTGCTCCTGCTGTCCCTCTTCGCGCCGGGGAGGAGGCTCTTGTTCCTCTACGAGGTGCTCGCCGTCGCGGCCGGGTTGGGGTTCGCCATCCTGGCCGGCAGCGTCAGCGGCATCGACCCGTCGAAGAGCCTCTCGGGGCTGATCAACTCCACGTCGCCGCCGATCTACGTGGCGACGCGTGTGGCCATCGCCACCACCGTGATCGTGACGGCCTCACCGTTCCTGACTCGACCGATCCGGCTCGTCGGCCGGTGGCTGATCGCGATCGGAGCGTTGTCAGGGATCGCCCTCGGGGCTGCCCTCCCGATCGGGGTCGGCGCCGGATTCCTGATCGGGCTCGGCTCGGCCGCCCTGGTCCATCTCGTCTTCGGTTCACCCGGTGGGCGGCTCACCCTCGACCAGGTGACGGAAGCGCTCCGGGAGCTCGGCGTCGTGGCGACCGCGACCCGAGATGCCCCGCTGCAGCCCCGAGGCGTTGCTTTGACCCTCGCTTCGACGCCTGAGGGTCGCCCGCTCGTCGTCAAGGTCTTCGGCCGCGACGCCCAGGACGGCCAGCTCGTGGCCGCCACCTGGTCCGCGATCTGGCGTCGTGGCGCCAAACCGGTTTCCGCCGGACGGCTCGAGCAGGTGGAGCACGAGGCGTTCCTCACCCTGGCCGCCGAGCGGGGCGGCACACCGGTGATGACGGCCATCGCGGCGGGGGAGACGGACCAGGGCGACGCGCTCCTCGTGCTCGATGCCGACGGACGGCGCCTCGGCTCGCTCGACGCGAACGAGATGACCCCCGACCTTCTGCGCGAGTACTGGAAGGCCCTGGGTGGTCTCCACAAGCTCGGGATCTCGCACGGTCGGGTGGACGCGCAGAGTCTGGTCGTGCGGACCGACGGCTCTGCGGCCCTCACGGACCTCGGCGCTGCTCACGTCGCCGCACCCGAGGGCTCGCTCCGCACGGATCAGGCACAGCTTCTCGTGACCACCGCGCTCCTGGCCGATGCCGACCGTGCCCTCACCGCCGCGGCCGGCGTCCTCGGGAACGAGGGCCTCGCGCAGATCCTGCCTTTCCTGCAGCCGGCCGCGTTCGAACGCGACACGCGCAAGGCGCTCCACGACCAGCACTTAGATCTGAAGGAACTGCGCCAGTCGATCGCCGAGCGCACGAGCACCGAGGTCCCGCCCCTCGAGCCGCTGCAACGGGTCACGTGGCGTTCGTTCGTCAAGCTGGCCGTGATCGCCTTCCTGGCCTCCACGCTCATCTCCGCGTTCGCGAACATCGGCATCGACACCATCGTCCAGACGTTCCAGGACGCCGATTGGTGGTGGCTGCTGGCGGCGCTGATCCTGTCGCCCCTCTCGCAGATCCCGCAGGCGTTCTCGACGATGGGAGCGACCCTGCACGAGGTCCGATTCGGGCCCGTCCTCATGCTCCAGTTCGCGATCCAGTTCGTCTCGCTCGCCGTCCCGAGCTCCGCCGGCCGCCTTGCCATGCAGGTCCGTTTCTGGCAACGCGCCGGCGTGCCGGGCGCGGGCGCAATCTCGATCGGCGCGGTGGACGGCTTCAGCACCTTCGTGATCCAGATGCTGTTGATCGTGGTCATCCTCGCGTCGGACCTGGTGAGCCTGAACCTGGCCTCGGCGGAGAGCGGGTCCTCGAGGGGATCATCGGGATTCGACTGGGGAGCCCTGTTGACCGCGGTCCTCCTCGTCGCGGTCGCGATCGGGATCGCGCTCCTGATGCCGAAGTTCCGCGCGAAGCTCCAGGGTTTCTGGAAGACCGTCCGGGCGAAGTGGGATGAAGCGAAGGAAGCCCTCCGGGTGCTCCGTCATCCGAAGAAGGTCCTCCTCCTGCTGGGTGGGAACCTGATCGCCCAGGTGGTTCTCGCGATCATCCTGGGCGTTTGCCTCCATGCCTTCGGGTACTCGGCGTCCCTGGCGGAGCTGGTTCTCGTCAACACGTTCGTCAGCCTCTTCGCGGGCTTCATGCCGGTGCCGGGTGGGGTGGGGGTCGCGGAGGCGGGGTACACGGCGGGCCTGATCGCGGTCGGCATCCCCGAGGGGGCGGCCACGGCGACGGCGCTGGCGTTCCGCCTCGTCACCTTCTATCTGCCGCCCCTGTGGGGTGTGCTCGCGATGCGGTGGATGAAGAAGGAGTCCTACCTCTAGGACGCGAGACCGGAGAAGCGAGGACGATACGGGGGACGTGTGACCGCAGCGATAACGGGTCAGATCGAAGCGAAGAAGCGCCGCAGGGTGACCGCGATCGTGGTGCTCCGGGCGCTGCTGAGTGTCTCGGTTCTCGTGGCTCTCTACTACACACTGCCGATCGACGAGGAGTGGCGCTTGTCAGCGGGAGTGCGCGCGGTCGTAGGACTGTTCCTGTTCATCGCCGTGTTCAGCTGGCAGATCCGGTCGGTCGCGAAGTCCAGGCGTCCGGGACTCCGGGCCGTCGGGGCGCTAGCCTTCGCGGTCCCGCTCTTCCTGTTGCTGTTCGCCTCGACGTACTTCGTGATGTCGGGACATGACCCGGGCGCGTTCAGCCAAGCGGATCTTTCGCGGACGGATGCCCTCTACCTCTCGGTGACGATCTTTTCGACGGTGGGCTTCGGCGACATCTCCGCCACCAGCCAGAGCGCACGTCTGACGGTCACGTCGCAGATGATCCTCGACCTGCTCGTCCTCGGGATCGGGATCAACGCCTTCGTCCACGCGGCGAGGGTGGGTCGAGAGCGGCAGTCCACGACGGATGACGTCGAGCCGAGCTCGGACTGACGCCAAGCGGTCGTGGGCGGAGAAGCGTCCGACCCCGGAGCTAGACCTGAGGAGGCGGGTATGAACTCACCGTGTCCCTACCCATGCCCGCCTGCACCGTCCCACGCTCCCGAGCAGCGGGAAGATCCAGGTGTCGAACACCGCGTCGAAGTAGGTGGGCCGCGCGATCCAGGCGAACACCACGAGCAGGCGCGGCGCGAACGCCGATAGACATGGGCTAGTTGCCGCCGTCGGCTCGTTCTTCGGCGTAGTTGATCAGGTCGAGCTCGCCCGGCGATCGGCCCTCGGCGGTGAGAAGCGCCGCCGACTCGGCTCGGTGCTGCGTCCCGTGATTCACGACATGTACGAGCATCAGCCAGATCGGCACCCGTCATGGACGTACGCGACGACGTCGTCCGTCAGGGTCGGCAGCCACGCATCGACCGCCGCCCACTCCGCCTCCCAGCGTTCGCGAAGCTCGTCGATCGTCGGCAATGGCTCGAGTTCCGGCTCGGGTCCTTCGTTCGTGCCCTGCGTTTCCAATCCGATGCGCCAGCGCTGGGAAGCGCCGAGGTGGTGGACGAGGATGGTGCCCAGACCCCGCTCGCCTACGACGTCCGTCCGCGCCCACAGGGCCGGGTCGAGGCCGTCGAGGACGCCGAGCAGCCGGCGGGTCGCCCATCGGTCGTATGCGAACAGGAAGCGGACCTCGTCGGCTTGCATCGGTGTGGCCCCCCAAGTTGGGCGTCCTGCTTGGTGGCTGATGCCGCGGACGACACCCTAGGGCATCTGGTCAGGCGGCACGTGGGCGCGACGACTCCAGGGCGTTCCTCATACTCATGCAGGCCGCCGAGGGCGCGACCGAGGTCTCCTTCATGGAGGGTCGGCGCCACGGGCTCGGCAGGGTCGAGTCACTGATCCCTTCGGCCATCACTGGCTCAAGACGCTCACGACTCAGAGCCCTGACCTGCGAGTTCGACTCTGACCGGCATGTGCTTGATGCCGTTGATGAAGTTCGAGCGGAGCCGCTCGACCGGGCCGGTGATCTCCAGGTTCGACAGACGTGGGATCAGCTCCTCGAACATCACCCGGACCTCCAGGCGGGCCAGGTGCGCGCCCAGGCACACGTGGGGCCCGCCGCTGCCGAACGCCATGTGCGGGTTCGGGTCGCGGCCGACCTCGAAGCGTTCGGCGTCGGGGAAGACCTCGTCGTCGTAGTTGCCCGACACGAACCAGACGACCACCTTGTCGCCCTCGCGGATCGTGGTGCCTCGGAGCTCGAGCTCGCGCGTCGCGGTCCGACGGAAGTGCATCGTCGGCGAGCCGTACCGCAGGATCTCCTCGGCGGCCAGCGGCATCAGCCCGGGGTCATCGCGGAGCCGGCGCCACTGATCCGGGTGATCGACGAGGGCACGCACGCCGTGGGTGATCGCGTGACGCGTCGTCTCGTTTCCGGCGACGATCAGCAGGCAGAAGAAGTTGTCGAACTCGCGCTCGGACAGTCGCTCCCCCTCGACCTCGGCCTGAGTGAGCTTGGTGACCAGGTCGTCCATGGGTTCCGCCCGGCGCTCCTCGGCGAGTCGGTGGCCGAAGGCCATGAGCTCCACCGCCGCCGGGCTCCGGAAGGGGAGGAGCCGGTACTCGCTCGTGTCCTCCTTGTCGATCACGGCGCGCGAGTACTCGGGATCGGCCTGCGCGATCATCGCGTCGCCGAGCTCGACGCACATCGGGAGATCCTCGTCGGGGACGCCCATGATCCGGGCGAGGACGCGGATCGGGAGCTCCCGCGAGATCTCCTCGACGAAATCGAACTCGCCCTTGGGCAGACCGCGGTCGAGCACGAGCCGTGCCTGCTCCCGGACGAAGCCCTCGTACCTGGCGACCGCGCCCCGCGTGAAGAGCTTGGTGACCAACCGCCGGAGTCGCGAGTGGTTCGGCGGGTCCATGTCGATCATCGACGCCCGGGCCTCGACCTCTTCCTCGGTCTGCTCCTCGAGCGTCACCCCTCGGGCCGACGAGAAGCTCTTCGTGTCGCGCAGGATCTCCTCGATGTCGTGGAACCGCGTGATGGCCCAGAACCCGCGGTTGGGCGTCGGCTCGGGCTGCCAGTGGACCGGGTCACGCTCGCGGAGCTCGCGGAAGGCCCAGAGCGGAACCTCGTCGACGAACGCGTCGTGGCTCGACAGATCGATCTCGTCCAGCCGAACGCTCATCGAGGCCTCCTCTGGTGCGACGCCGGATAGTTTGGCACCGAACGACCGACGGGGACAATGGCCGGCGGCGGGCTCAGAAGAACGGCAGGTAGTAGTCGAGCTCCCACGGCGTGACCTCGGTGGTCGTCGCGTCGCCGACCGTCTTCGCGTACCGCTCCCATTCGGCCCGTTTGAGCTTCGTGAACGTCTCGACGAACCAGGGCCCGAGCGCGGCGCAGAGCTCGACGTCGGCCTCGAATGCCGCGAGTGCCGCCTCGAGGGTCGGCGGCACGCGCCGCTCGGTGTTGGGGGGCTCGCCCGGCGTCTGGGGTTCGGGCGCCGACATCTGGTGCTCGACCCCGAACCGCGCCGCGTGCAGGACCGCGGCGGCGACCAGGTATGGGTTCGCGGCGCCGTCGGACATCCGGTGCTCGATGCGCGTGCCCTCCCCGCGCGCCGGCGGGATGCGGATGCACACGGTGCGATCGTCGAAGCCCCAGTTCGCCCAGTACCCGTTCAACATGTCGGGCTGCAGGCGCTTGTACGCGTTCGCGTGCGGGGCGGCGATCGCCGCGATGCCCTCGTGATGGGCGAGCAGACCCGCGATGCACTCCCGGGTCATCGGCGCGAGGCCGTCGCGCGCGTTCGGGTCGTGCAAGGCGTTCGAGCCGTCCTCACGCCGGAACGAGATGTTCAGGTGTAGACCGCTGCCTCCACGATCGTTGAACGGCCGGCCCATGAACGTCGCGAGCTTGCCCTGCTTGGTCGCGATCTCCTTGACGAGCAGACGGAACAGGAAGCACTCGTCGGCCGCGGGGATGACCTCCTTGTACCGGATGTTGACCTCGTACGCGGCGGTGTCGAACTCGCTCGCCCACCCCTCGATCGTGAAGCCGGACTGTTGCGCCGACCGGACCATCGCGTCGATCGTCCCGCTCGGGTCGACCGACGCACCGGTCCCGTACACGCGGTGCGAGGGCAGCTCGACCGGCCGCCACCCACCCTCCGCCCCGGGTTCGAGCAGGTAGAACTCGGACTCGAACGCGAACATCGGCTCAAGCCCCATCGCGCGCCACGGCTCGACGGCCCGGCGCAGCACCTGGCGGGGGTCGACCTCGAGGGGCGCGCCGTGCTGCTGCACGTCGGCGACGCCGACGATCGTGTCCTCCTCCCAGCCGGGGCGGAGCGTGTCGCGATCGATGAACGCCTCGACGTCGGGCAGGCCGACGTCGAACTGCTGGCGGGAGATGTCGAGGATCTCCTTGTCGGTGGTCAGCGGGAAGACGCCGATGCAGAAGGCCGAGTGACCCGCGTCGGCGACATCGCCGAACAGGTACTTGCCGCGTTCGACACCCAGCACGTCCGAAAACAGGAGGCGGAGCCGCTTGCCCTTGATGTCCATCCAACCTCCTGTTCGTGCGCCTGCTCCGGGTGCCGAGGATAGTCGAGCCGCCCACGAGACCGCTTCGGTAGGGTCCGCAGGATGGACGAGGACTTCCGCCTCGAGACCGAGCGCCTCTTGCTGAGGCCCTACCGGCTCGAGAATCTCGACGACCTGCACGCGATGTTCTCCGACGCCGGGCACATGACGTGGTACCCGGCGCCGTTCGATCGCGAGACCACCCGGACCTGGCTCGAACGCCAGATCGAGGGCTACCGCACGCGCGGGTTCGCTCTGTGGATCGTCGAGGACCGGGTGACCGGCGCGTTCCTCGGGACGGCCGGCCCCAGCCTCCTGCTCGTCGAGGACGTCGACGAGGTCGAGATCGGCTGGCACACTCGGCCGGGCCGAAAGGGCGAGGGCATCGCGCCCGAGGCCGGTGCGGCCGCCAGGGATTGGGCGTTCGCGAACCTCGAGGTCGACCACCTGATCGCGCTCGTCCGGCCCGAGAACCGCCCGTCGGGCCGCGTGGCCGAGAAGCTCGGCATGCACGTCGACCGCGAGGTCGACTACAAAGGCCTGCGGCACCACGTGTACCGGATCGACCGGATCACGTGGGCTGGGGGAGACGCCGCAGGAACACGGTGACCGAGCCCTCGGGTCCGAGATCCCGCTCGTACGCGTAGACCGCGCCCGCCGCTTGCGCGGCGCGTCCGAGCTCGCGGAGCGATGTGGTCGTCGGCTCGGTCCCCGGTCGCCACACGTCGTCGTCCCACGATCCGGCGCCTCGAACGGTGATCCCGACGAACTCGCCCTCGGGGACCGAACCGCGCTCCTCGTCCGGTTCCACCACCACGTTCGAGACGTTCAGCGCGAGCTCGGCGAGCTCGTTCCCGCGGCCGAGCCCGAACGCGATCAGCTCGCCCAGGAGCGCCAGGAACGGATCGAGCTCGGTGTCGGCCTCCCAGAGCAGAGGCGGCCGCTCGACCTTCAAGGAGCTCTGAGCCCGGAGCGGCCCGTCGAGGTCCATCAGCCCTTCGTGGGCGGACGGATCCCGCGGAACTCCCAGTCGCCCCCCATCGCGGTCGAGACGACCTCCTCGGACGCGCTCGGCTGCGCGCCGACGTCTTCGCGGATCGGGACCTCACCCTCGACGATCCGGTTGCGCAGGGTGCCGAGACCCTCGACCTCGACCTCGACGACGTCGCCGGGCTCGACCGGACGCGAGTTCGCGGGCGTCCCGGACAGGATCACGTCGCCCGGCACGAGCGTGATCGTGCGCGCGATGTCGGCGACGAGGTAGTGCATGTCCCACATCATCTCGTCGGTGGAGCCGTCCTGGCGCACGTCGCCGTTGACCAGCGTCCGGATGCGCTTGCCGCGGAAGTCCCAGTCGTCCACCAGACCCGGGCCGAGAGGGCAGAGGGTGTCCGAGCCCTTGACCCGCAGCATCGACCCCGCGTCGGTGTCGCGGAAGTCGTGCAGGCCGTAGTCGTTCGCGATCGTGTACCCGGCGATGTGGTCCGCCGCCTCGTCCGGCGCGATGTGCGTGCAGGTGCGGCCGATCACGATCGCGATCTCGCCCTCGTAGTTCAGGTACGTGCACCGCGGCGGCCGAACCACCTCGCCGCCGTGTGCGTTCAGCGCGCTGACCGGCTTGTGGAAGTACGTGGGCGCCGGCGGCATCTGCGCGAGGAACTCCTTGACGCGGCTCTGATAGTTCAGGTGCACGCACACGATCTTGGTGGGCTCGGTGGGCGGGAGGTGCGTGGCGCTCCCGAACGGGATCCGAGCCCCGTCGGGGGCGAGGAGTTCCTCGCCGTCGCGCTCGACGGTGGTCGGGACGCCGTCGAGCAGGATCCGCCGTGACTCCACACGCACCTCCGGGTCGTTCGGGACCGACCGGTAGTATCTCGCCGTGGCCGAGCTGAAGGGGTTCGTTCCGCCGCTCTCGCCCGAGGGCCGGTCCTCCGTGGTGCCCGATCCGCCGTGGCACTACTCGGGCGACCTGCTGACGATCGAGTATCGGGCGGCTCCGGGTTCGGTCGCCCGCTGGCTGCCGGACCCGGTCGAGGTGGCCGACGACGACCCGGACGCGGTCGCCGTGATCTTCGCGGACTGGCAGTCGTGCTCGGACTCGTTCGAGGAGCTCCTGGACCCGGTGCGCTCCCAGTACAAGGAGGCGTTCGTCGTCGTCCGGTGCCGGTACCGGGGGGAGACGTACTCGCGCTGCATCCTGATCTGGGTCGACAAGGACTTCGCGATGGTCCGGGGCTGGCATCAGGGCTACCCCAAGAAGCTCGGCTCGATCTGGATGACGCGTCCCGTGCGCCACGGCAGGGCCGGTCCCCGCCTTGAGCCCGGGGGGCGGTTCGGCGCGAGCGTCAGCGTCCACGACCGTCGGATCGTCGACGCGGGCTTCACGATCACCGGTCCCGCCGAGACCAACGGGTTCGTCAACGCGCTGCCGATGCTGCATTCGAGGTACTTCCCGAGCATCGAGGAGGGACAGCCGCCCTCGATGGACGAGCTCGTCACGATGAAGAGCTACGACTGGGAGGGCTCAGAGGTCTGGGCGGGCGACGCGACGCTCTCGTTCGGCGCGTCGCCAGTCGAGGAGCTCGAGAGCCTCGCGCCGGTCGAGGTGATCGCCGGCTACTGGCGCAGCGTCGGTGTGACCTGGGGCATCGGCACGAGGCTCGCCTGACCGGAGTGGCTCAAGCGCCCCGAACGATCGACCGATCGACCGCGCGCCGTCTCGCGATCGCTGTGCAGCGCCTCTCGGGCACGCCCCCCCGCTCGAGTCCGAGGGCCGTGCTCGGCGTGATCCGCTCGATCCGGTGCGTGCAGCTCGACCCGATCGGGGTCGTGGCACGGAGCCCGCACCTGGTGCTCGGGAGCCGGGTCGCGGGGTTCGACCCCAAGCACCTGGACCGCCTGCTCTGGCGTGACCGTTCGGTCTACGAGTACTGGGCGCACGCGGCCTCGATCGTCCTCGCCGAGGACCACCCGATCCACGCCTGGTACATGCGTCAGTACCTTCGGGACGACGGCTCGGCGTGGGATAGCCGGCGCCTCGCCTGGATGGCCGCCAACGCGCGGCTCAGGCGCTCCGTCATGACCCAGATCCGCCGCGAGGGGCCGGTGCTCGCGCGCCGGATCTCCGGTGGTCTAACGGGGGAGTCGTGGCGCTCGAGCGGCTGGACGAACGAGCGCAACGTCGACCGGATGCTCGGGTTCCTGTGGGCTTCGGGCGCGATCATGGTCGCCGGTCGCGAGGGCATCCAGAAGCTCTGGGACCTGACCGAACGCGTCCTGTCGCCGGACGCTCCGCGCGAGCGCCTCTCGGACCTCCAGGTGACGCGGCGCGCGGTGGACCGCTCGCTTCACGGCCTGGGGGTCGGGACCGCCAAACAGATCAAGACGCACTTCACCAGGGGCCGGTACCCCGAGCTCCAGCGTGTGCTCGGCGAGTTCGAGCGCGCCGGTCGGATCGAACGCGTGCTCGTCGAGCACGACGGCCGGACGATACCGGGTACCTGGTACCTGCACCGGGACGACGTGGCGCTGCTCGAACGGATCGAGCACGGCCGGTGGGAGCCGCGCACGACGATGCTGTCGCCGTTCGACAACCTGATCGCCGATCGGGCCCGCTCGGAGCTGCTATTCGATCTCTCGTACCGGATGGAGATCTACGTCCCCAAGGCCGAGCGGCGGTACGGGTACTACGCGATGCCGGTGCTCGACGGCGACCGGTTCGTTGCGCTCGTCGACCCCGCGATGGACCGCGCGAACGGGCGGTTGCTCGTGCGGGCCGTCCACGCCGCACCCGGGACGAGGGCCACCGGCGAGGTCTGGCGTTCGGTCGCGGGTGCGGTGGTGGACCTTGCCAGGTGGCTCGGCGCGACCGAGATCGAGCTCGAGGGCCCCGCGCCGGCGGAGTTCCGAACGGCCCTGCGCTGAGCCGTTCGTCGGGCGCGAGCGAGGCGTGCGGTAGCCTCGGGCGGTGAGGCTCGTTCGCTTCCGTTTCGGCGACCGGATCGCGACCGGCGCCTCCGAGTTCGAGTCGGACACGATCCGCGTGCTGAAGGGCACGTTCTTCGAGGATCCCGTGCCGACCGGCGAGGAGGTCCCCTTCGATGACGTTCGCCTGCTCGCGCCGGTCCTGCCGTCGAAGGTCGTCTGCGTGGGGAAGAACTACGCGGCGCACGCGGCCGAGTTCGGGATGGAGGTGCCCGAGGAGCCACTGGTGTTCCTCAAGCCTTCGACCGCGGTGATCGGCCCGCGTGACCCGATCCGGCTGCTTCCGATCAGCCATCGCGTCGATCACGAAGGCGAGCTGGCGGTCGTGATCGGCCGGATCGCGAGGAGCGTCCGCACCGAGGATGCGTTCAAGCACATCCTCGGCTACACGTGCGGGAACGACGTCACCCTGCGCGACCTGCAGAAGACCGACGATCAGTGGGCGCGCGCGAAGGGGTTCGACGGGTCGTGCCCGCTGGGGCCGTGGATCGAGACCGACCTGGACCCGAACGACGTGCGGGTCGAGGCGCGCGTGAACGGAGAGGTCCGCCAGGCGGGACAGACGAGCGAGATGGTGTTCGGCGTCGCGACGCTGATCGAGTACGTCACGTCCTTCATGACGCTGCTGCCGGGTGACGTGATCCTCACCGGGACCCCGGAGGGGGTCGGCGCGCTCTCGGCCGGCGATCTCGTCGAGGTCGAGGTCGACGGGGTCGGCACGCTCGCCAACCCCGTGGAGCAGGGCACGTGACCCGCGGCGAGGAGGGCTCCGCATGACCGCGGGCGTGCGAACGCGGTTCGCGCCGGCGCCGTCCGGGTCGATCCACGTGGGGAACGCCCGGACCGGGCTGTTCTCGTGGGCGTTCGCGCGGCACCACGGCGGCGTGTTCGTCCTGCGGATCGAGGACACGGACGCCTCGCGGGTCACCGAGGAGGCCTTCCACGGCGTGATGGACTCGCTGCGATGGCTCGGGATCGACTGGGACGAGGGCCCCGACGTCGGCGGGCCGCACGCGCCGTACCGCCAGTCCCGGCGCCTCGACATCTACCGCGACATGACGGAGCGGCTCCTGTCCCAGGACGTCGCGTACCCGTGCTACTGCACGGAGGAGGAGCTCGAGGAGCGGCGCGAGGCCGCCCTCGCGCGTGGCGAGACCCCGGGCTACGACGGCAAGTGCCGAGACCCCGAGGTCCGGGCGGCGTTCGAGGCCGAGGGCCGCACCGCGGCGATCCGTTTCCAGATGCCGGAGCGCGAGCACGTGATCCACGACCTCGTGAAGGGCGAGGTCCGGTGGCCGCCGGGTCAGCTCCGCGACTTCGTGATCGTGCGTTCGGATGGCTCGCCGGTGTTCCTGCTCGCGGTCGCGGTCGACGACATGCTGATGGCGATCACGCACGTGATCCGCGGCGACGACCTGCTCGCGAGCGCGCCCCGGAACGCCGCGGTGATCCAGGCGCTCGGCGGCACGCCCCCCGCGTACGCGCACGTGCCGCAGGTGAACGGCGCGGACGGCAGGCCGCTGTCCAAGCGGCACGGGTCGACGAGCGTCGAGGCGTTCCGAGAGCAGGGGATCCTGCCCGAGGCGCTCATGAACTACCTCGCGTTGCTCGGCTGGTCCAAGGACGCGGAGACGACGTTCCTGTCCAAGCGGGAGCTGATCGACGGGTTCGAGCTCGAGCGCGTGTCGAGGAACCCGGCGCGGTTCGACGTCGAGAAGCTCGAGTGGATGAACAACCACTACGTGCAGTCGCTGGACGACGACGACCTCGCGTCCCGGTGCCTGCACTTCCTGTCGGTCGCCGGCCTGTCGCCCGATCTCGAGCTCCTGCGCCGCGCCATGCCGCTGGTGAAGGAGCGGATGCGGAGGCTGTCGGACTCGGTGGAGCTGCTCCGGTTCCTGTTCACGGACGACATCACGCCCGACGAGAAGGCCGCCGAGGTGATCGCGAGGGCGCCGGACGGCTACCTGAAGGGCGTCGCCGACGGGCTGGCCGAACTGCGACCGTGGGAGGCCGAGGCGATCAAGGCCAGGCTCGACGAGCTCGCCGCCGCGGCCGGCCTGAACCGCACGAAGGGGTTCCAACCCGTCCGGGCCGCGGTGACCGGGTCGACGGTCTCGCCGCCGCTGCCCGAGTCCCTCGAGCTCCTCGGGCGCGAGCGCAGCCTCGAGCGCATTCGGGCGGTCGCATGAGGCGCGCGGCCGTCCTCCTCGTGGCTGCCCTCCTCCTCCTCGCGCCCGAGTCGGCCGCGATCGCGGTCGGGACCCCGGACCCCGGCGACGTGAAGCCCCAGATCGTGTGGAAGAAGATCCCGTTCGGCGCGGCCCGCAAGCGACAGATGGCCCGCTACTCGAAGCGGCACTACGGCGAACGCACGTACGAACTCACGGAGCCCCAGGTGGTCGTCGAGCACTACACGGACGGGACCTCGTTCGACTCCGCGTGGAACCACTTCGCCGCGAACGGCACGCATCTGGGCGAGAAGCCGGGGGTCTGCGCGCACTTCCTGATCGACACCGACGGGACGATCTACCAGCTCGTGAACCTGCGGATCCGGTGCCGCCACGCGATCGGGATGAACTGGACCGCGATCGGGATCGAGCACGTCGGGACGAGCGCCGGGGCGATCCTCGGCGACCACGGGATGATGCGTGCGTCGCTCAGTCTGACGGTCTGGCTGATGTCCCGCTATGGGATCTCGTTGGGCAACGTGATCGGGCACGCCGAGACGCTCCAGAGCCCGTTCCACCACGAGCTGTACGAGGACTGGCGTTGCAGCACCCACGCCGACTTCAACCATGGGGAGATGCGGATCTACCGGCGGCGGCTCAAGCGCGTCGCCGAACGGCTCGAGGTCCCTATCGGCGCCGGGCCGCACTGGGTGGACTCGGGCTGCTAGGCGTTCGCGAGCGCACGCCGGAGCGCGTCCGCGGCGTCCTCGGGCGCGACCGTGTTGATCGCCATCGCCGAGCCGATCTCGAACCCCGCCTGGGTCGAGATCCGTGGGATCAGCTTGAGATGCCAGTGGAAGACCTGCTCCGCGTGGCCGCCGTTCGTGGGCGCCGAGTACATCACGAGGTTGTAGTCGGGATCGCCGCACGCGCGGCGCACGGCGGACAGCGTTCGGATCAGGACCTCGGCGAGGTCGTCGATCGCCTCGTCGGCCAGGTCGCCGAACGAACCCTGATGGAACGTGGGCGCGATCCACGTCTCGAACGGGGTCTGCGCGGCCCACGGCTCGAACGCGACGAACCCCCCGACCTCCTCGATCATCCGCACGCCCGCGCGCCGCTCGGCCTCGATCAGCTCGTCGTAGACGCACGCACCGTGCTCGTCGTAGTAGCGAGTGGCCACGTCGAGCCGCCGGAGCAGTCGGGGGAGGTAGACCGGGGTGGCGACGATCTGCGAGTGCGGGTGCGTGAGCGAGGTCCCGGCCAGGGCTCCGAAGTTCTTGAACACCACCACGGCGCGAACGTCGGGCCGTGCGATGAGGACTCGGTACCGCTCCCGCCACGCCCGGACGACCCTCGCGACCTCCTCCCGGGACATCTCGTCCATCCGGCCGTCGTGCCGGGGGGTCTCGATCACGACCTCGTGGCTCCCGATCCCGGGCATCTGGCGGAACATCGGCTCACCCGAGCGGCCGGCGGAGCCGTCGCCCGAGAGGGCGGCGTACATGTTGGGGACGACCCGCACCTGCCAGTTCGGCCCGGGCGGCTCCCGCAGGATCTCGGGTGGCGTCTGGTCCTCGTTGCCCGAGCAGAAGGGGCAGGCAGGATCGTGTTCGGGCAGCTCGGGGCGGGGGATCACGACCGGTTCGTGAGGCCGCTCCACCCGCCGGGTCGCGAGGATCGCCCACTGACGAGTGGTCGGGTCCTGTCTGAGCGTCGACATGAAGCTAGGGAGGGTAGCGAACGGCCGGGTCAGGCGCGACGGCGCTTCGGCGACAGGGCGCGGCCGAGGAACGCGATCGCGACGGCGAGCCCCACCGGGAACAGCGCCACCGAGAAGACCAGCAGGGTCAGGATCACGCCGTCGTTCGCGGTGCCCGAGGAGAACGTCGTCCCCTTGATGAGCGCGTAGACGTTCACGACGACGTAGAAGGCGACCGGGATCAGGAACGGGAGCATCACGAACGCCGCGAACGCGGCCAACCCGATGCCCAGGCCCACGATCCTCGAACCGAACGGACCCGTGGCTCCGATGCTGGTCTCGGGTTCCACGCCGCGCATCTTAGCGCGGCCGGATCTCGACGACGCCCTCGGTGACGCGCGTTTCGTAGGTTCGCGCGGGCTCGGTCGCGGGACCGCGCATCACCCTGCCGTCGGCGAGATCGAACGTGCTGCCGTGCAGCGGGCACTGCACCGTTCGCAGCGACCCACCGAACCGCACCCGCCCCTTGTGCAGCGGCGCGCCCTGATGCGGGCAGCGGTTGCCGATCGCGAACAGTTCCTCGCCGTTGCGGACCAGGAGGACGTCCGAGCCGTGCGCGTCGATCCGCACCGGCTTGCGGTCGGGAAGCTCCTCGAGCGGTCCGATCGGGATCCACCCCTCGTCGCTCATGATCGCCGCGTCCCTCCGGCGGTGCCGTTGGGCCCGGGATCGGTCCCGCCGCCGAGCGCGTGCGCGTACGGATCGGTCCCGGCGTCGAGGTGCCGTGCCTCCCTCACCATCACGGCCGGAGTGTAGGCCGGGCGGGCCGACCGGAGGCGTTCCGGGGGTGATGGGGCACGGCCGGTCGGGTCTTCCGGAATGCCGTCCGTGAGGGCACAATCCGGGGCGGGGTGAGGTCATGACCACATGGACCGCTCGAAGGCTTGCCTGGTCCGTCGGGATCGTCTCCATCGTGCTGCTGGTCGCCACCCTCGTGCTCATGTTCGTCGATCGCGAGAGCGACCTGCCGAGCAACGTGGGGATCTGGAGCGCCGCCGACGTGGCCGACGTGTTCGTGAACATCGGCGTGCCGATCCTCGGCATCGTGATCGTGAACAAGCGTCCGCGGAACGCGATCGGCTGGGTCTTCATCGTCGCGGGGGCAGCGCTCGCGCTCGCGAGCTTCGGGCAGGCCTACGCACTCCACGCGCTCGTCGCCGATCCCGGGACCCTCCCGGCCGGACAGGTGCCGGCGTGGCTCAGCAACGTGCTGTGGCCGATCCCGATCGTCTGCCTCACCTTGCTGTTCCTCCTGTTCCCGACCGGACACCTCCCCTCGCCACGCTGGCGTCCCGTCGTCTGGCTCGTGATGGTCATCTTCGTCCTGCTCACGGTCGCCTCCTTGACCCTCGCGACGGCCGGCTGGTCGGACCCGTTCGAAGGCATCAACGTGGCTGCCGGGTCCGTCGGCGACATCGCCCGAGCGGCGATCGTGATCGCGGTGCTCGCGGAGATCGTCGCCCTGCTGCTATCGGTCGTTTCGCTCGTGTTCCGTTACCGGCACTCCACGGGCTCCGAACGGCTCCAGCTGAAGTGGTTCGTCTCGGCCGCGGCGATCGCCGCCGTGGCGTTCAGTGTCGGGTTCTTCTTCGACTCGGCCGTCGTCTCGGCGATCGTCTCGATCTCGTTGCTGTTCTTGTACGTCGCGATCGGCATCGCGATGCTGAAGCACAACCTCTACGACATCGATCTGATCATCAACAAGACGATCACCTACGGCGCGCTCGCGGCCTTCATCACCGCGATCTACGTGATCGTGGTGGTCGTGATCGGTGCGTTCATCGGGGTCACCGAGGGCGTCTCGCTTATCGCGACCGCGATCGTCGCCGTGGCCTTCCAGCCGATCCGCCGGCGAGCACAGCAGATCGCCAACCGGCTGGTCTACGGGGAGCGGGCGACGCCCTACGAGGTCCTATCTCGGTTCTCCGAGCACGTCGGCGAGACCTACTCGGGCGAGGACATCCTCGTCCGGATGGCAAGGCTCCTCGCGGAGGGGACCGGTGCCACGTCGGCCGTCGTCTGGCTCCGGGTCGGCGACGAGGTCCGCCCGGCTGCGATGTGGCCGACGAACGGCGGGACGACCACCGCGATCCCCCTCGTCGGCGACGAGCCGCCCGAGGTCGGGGCGACGACCGCGTCGATGCCCGTTCGGCACCGGGGGGAGCTCCTCGGCCTGCTCACAGTCTCGAAGCCGCCCAACGAGCCCCTGTCACCGGTGGAGGAGAAGCTCGTGGCCGACCTGGCCGGGCAGGCCGGGCTCGTGTTCGCGAACTCGCGGCTGATCGAGGATCTCCGCGCCTCCCGTCAACGGCTGGTGGCGGCCCAGGACGAGGAACGACGACGCCTCGAGCGGAACCTGCACGACGGTGCGCAGCAGCAGCTCGTCGCCTTAGCCGTCCGGCTGAAACTCGCTCGGTCGACCGCGTCGAGGGACCTCGCGGAGGCCGACCGGATGCTCCAGCAGCTCGAGGGCGATGTGACGGACGCGATCGAGAACCTCCGCGAGCTCGCGCGCGGCGTCTACCCGCCGCTCCTGGCCGACCAGGGACTGGCGGCCGCGATCCAGGCGCAGGCTCGACGCTCACCCGTACCGGTGCGCGTCGAGGCCGACGGGATCGATCGTTATCCGCAGGAGCTCGAGACGGCCGTCTACTTCTGCACGCTGGAGGCCCTGCAGAACGCCGCCAAATACGCGGACGCGAGCGAGATCACCGTTCGTCTGGTCGAGGACCACGGCGAGCTCGTGCTTGCGGTCCGCGATGACGGCACGGGGTTCGACCGCGCCACCACCCCGCTCGGCGCCGGCCTCCAGAACATGGCGGATCGCCTGGCCGCGTTGGGCGGCACGCTCGTCGTCCGCTCGCGCCCCGGCGCCGGCACGACCATCGAAGGTCGCATCCCCGTTTCTCCGCACCTCGTCGGGTTGGAGCCGGCGACGGACGCCACCCACGCCTAGGTCGGGTGTGGCGATCGGCTGTTACCTAACTGGTCAATTGCTTGTCCAGGACGGTGAATCCCAGCTCTCTGAGCACCGCCACGGCGCCGCTCCTCCCGCCCTCGAAATTATCGCGGTCTGCGAGCCCACGCCAGGCGCATGCCGGTGGGGCTTGTTCGTGGCCAGGCCGACGGCACCGGCGCGCCCGAACGACGGGGGCGATCGGCAGGGCTAGTCCCCCTCGCCTGCGCGAGCGTTCCAGGATTACCCGAGCCAGAGACTGCCTTGTCTAGTGCTCGGGAATGGCAGCTTTGCAGTTCTCTCGCTGTGAGCGGGCCGCGCTGCCGGGGGCGACGGCCGCTTGGCGACTGAGGGCGAGCCGCCGCACTAGGCCTCCTGTCGCAACGCGCTGTCGGACTCGGGCAGCCTCGTAACCGCCTCCGTCGTGAAGATGGGAGAGGAAGTTCTGAATCCCTTGGCGATGCAGTAGATGCTGAGCGACAGCTCCCAGAGGAACTCGGGGGCCGTGGCGATGGCTTGCACGGCTCCACCACGCTCGATCGCGTCGAACATGACTGCGATGCCCGTTGCCATGACGAGCGGACCTCCGATGAGTCCGAGTATCGCCATGCCACGCGGCACCAAGCGGGATCGGTACATCAGGTAACCCAGGATCACTCCATTCGCGAGACCCGCCATGAAGCCAGGCCCGACGAGGAACGCTCGGTAATAGATCGCGACGAGCCCCTCACCGAGAACGGGATCAGAGACCGCCGTGGCTTCCTGCCGCATCAGCACGAACGCGAGGGCGCTTACGATCCCGATCGCGATGAAGATGCCCTCGACCAGACGCGCTGAGACGTAGCCGACAGCTCCGATCTCGCTCTCACGCTTGAGGATCGGGTACGCGATCACGGCGGTGGCGACGTTGGCGATGATGAGGAAGACTTCCAGGGTCGCGGCGGTCGCCACGCCCGTGGTGGGATCAGCGCCGGTCCCGGTAATCAGGCCGGGGTCGTCCAGGATGCGGGCGTAGCCGATGAAGTATGCCGGGATCGAGGTGAAGAACGTGGCGAGGAAGAACCAGCCGAAGACTCGTCCGACCGTCTTAACTCGTCTCGTGTGGCGTCCATCGATGATGGTGGGCTCAGCCGTTGCTATTGCCATTCCGCTCCCCTCCTCGTCCCTCTTCTCGGGTCGTCCCCTGGTCATGCCCCTCCGCGGCAACCACCAAACGCACTAGTTGGGAAGGGGCAAGCCATGGGCGCAGGGCTCCGCTCCGGATGACTCCCAGAACCCGTCCCGAAGAGCTTGCGCTTTCTCCGAGACCGGGCGACCGCATGCCACGCCAGCCCTGTCGTATGTGCGGGAGGTTCTACGGGCTCTCTCGTCCGGGAGTGAGCAGTCCGTTCTCGTAGGCCGCGGCGACCGCCGATGCCCGGTCGCTGACGCCGAGCTTGGCGAACAGGTGCAGCAGGTGTGTCTTCACCGTCGCCTCGCTGATGAACAACCGTGCGGCGACCTCCCGATTGGTGGCGCCCTGCGCCACGAGGCGCAGCACCTCCATCTCGCGCTCGCTGGGCGGCTCCCGGCCTCCCTCGCGCATCTGACCCATGAGCCGGCTCGCGACCGGGGGCGACAGCACCGCCTCGCCCGCGGCCGCGGCGCGCACCGCCCGGCAAAGCTCCTGCCGCGGCGTGTCCTTGAGCAGGTAGCCGGTGGCGCCGGCCTCTATCGCCGGAAGGACGTCTCCTTCGGTGTCGTATGTGGTCAGCACGAGCACCTTGGCGTCGAGCCCTCGCTCCATCGTGGGCGGCCGCAGCCGTGCTCGTCCGAACTCCCGGTCTTGCGCTGCATTCTCGAGGTGCGTGCCACCGTGTTCGGCTTGACGAAGAGGAGCCGGGCGATCTGGGCATTCGTCTCCCGCGCGCCACGAACTCGATCTCGCCACCAGTTGGCGGGCCCCATGACCGAATCCCCTCTCACGTAACGAAGGTGAAAGTCGGTCATCTCGCACCGGAAGAACTCGCCGTCGCACCGGTCGGTCCCGTAGAACCACCCAGCCCGTTCTCCCGCACCGATGAAGCGCAGGAATCACACTGTGCACCAAGGGGGCGGCCCCGAGTCGTTCCCGGGGGCCGCCCCACGTGACTCACGCCGTCTCGACGTCGCTCACGCGGCTTTGAGGAGCTGGTGCTCCTCCTCCTCATGCCGGAGGGTCGCGGCGGGACGGTTCCGGAGGTACGTCCAGATCGTCGCCACGAGTAAGGTTCCGAACACGATGGCCGTGAGGATCGCCGGCCAGATGCTGGACTCCGCCCCCGCGATCGGTACGACAGGCGGGACTCCCATGCCGATCATGTCTTGCTCACCTCCAGGGCCAGCATGTGTTCGGGTACGAGGACGATCTATGGCCGAAGGGCCCTACCGATGTGTGACCTTCGTCCCACCAGCGAGAACGTGGTTCTGTCCATCTCGAACCCCTGGGTCACGGTCCCATCGGGCGGGGATGCAAGGAGGGCCGATCGGCACACTCCGTGGCGGACCATGGGCACGGCGGACGCGTCGACGCCACGCACCATGAGCCTTCGACGAGAGCGAGAGGCCGACGCCGATCGCGATGCCCTGGAGGAGGCCGATCGCGACCGCCCCGACGGTCGTGGAGATAGCGATCACGAAGTCGAACCGACGGGTCCGCCAGAGTTCCTGCAGGGACCTCACCTCGATCAGACGAAGAACGGCCCCGATCACGACCGCCGCGAGGGCGGTCGTCGGTAGGTTCTCGAGCGGCTCCGTGACGAACAGCAGGACGGCAAGCATCCCGAGCGCGGCCGTCACGCTCGCGAGCTGCGAGCGCCCGCCGACCATCTCGACCACGGCCGTGCGCGCGGCGCTCGCACTGGTCGTGATCCCCCCGGACAGCCCCGAGGCCAGGTTCGCTGAACCGAGCCCGAGCAGGTCGCGGTTCGCGTCGACCTCGTACCCGTTGCGTTGTGCGAAGGCCTTGGAGCTGACGACCGTGTCGGCGGCTGCGAGGAGGGCGATCGCAGCCGAGAGCGGGATGAGCGACACGACGTCGGCGATCTCGAAGGCGGGAAGGCCGATCGGGGGCAGACCCGCCGGCAGCGACCCCACAAGCTCGACGTTGGAGAAGAGCCCGTCGGCGAACCCGACCGCGGCGGCCGCGGCGACGATCACGAGCAGGGCGGACGGGAGTCGCGGACGCGTCGCGGCCAGGATCACGATGACGGCGAGCGCTGCACCGCCGAGCAGCGTGGTCGCAACGCTCCAGTCACCGACACGGGTGGTGATCTCGATCGCACGCGGGAGGGTTCCCGAGTGCTCGACCTGGAGTCCCAGTAATCGGGGGATCTGGCTGAAGACCACGACGAGCGCGAGGCCGGCCTGGTAGCCGAGCAACACCGGACGCGTGAGCAGCTTCGCCACTACGCCGAGTCGCATCCAGCCGGCGGCGAGGAGCATCAGGCCCACGAGGATGGCGACGACGCCGGCGAGTGCCCCGTAGCGGATCGGATCTCCCGCCGCAAGCGGCGCGACGGCGGTCGCCACCAGGGCGGCCGTCGACGCGTCCAGCGCGACGACCAGCTGCGGCGACGAGCCGAACAGCGCGTACGCGACGAGCGGAACAACGCAGCTATACAGACCCGCGATCGGGGGCATGCCCGCGACCTCGGCCATCCCCATGCTGAGCGGGATCGCGAGCGCGACGATCAGCAGGCCTGCCGTGAGGTCGCGCGGGAGCCATCCCCACCGGTACCCGTCGAGGGACCGGAACACCGGGAACGGCCAATCGAGGCTGCCGGGTGCTCGCCGCATCGTTCATCGAATCCAGCATCGCCCACGTCCGAGGCCGCGGTCCGAGCCGTTCGACCTGCGAGGTGCGGGACTCCTTACGTCATCGACTCGCTCTGCGGACGGGCTGGCGGATCACGGTCTTCAGCCGTTCCGGCGCGGTCCGGTTCGGATCGCCGAGGTAGATCTCATGATGCTTCCGCCGGGGCTGGAGGCCACGCTCCGCGACGAAGGCGCGCAGCTTCTCGATCGTCGCGTGCTCTTCCGTATAGGGTCCGACGTGCAGGATCTGCGCCGCCTGCCCCTCCGCGAGGGTGTCCAGCCGCAGCGAGGGGACGCGCCCCAGCTTTCGCTTCTCCACGAGCGCACCCGCGGTCTTGCTCACGGCCTCCTGGGTGATCCAAGGTGGTTGCACGATCATCAGGGTCCATCGCATCGGGCTGGCTCCCACAGGTGGCGCATCCTCCGTCCCGTCGGCCCAGAACAGCCCCTCGAGGGGCATCACGACGAAGTCCCTGCCTGAGGCCTTCGACTCGAACTTCAGGGAGTAGGTCACGCCGTACAGGGCGCCGATCGCCTCCTGGAAACCGGGATCGGTCCCGGGCCCGGTACTCCCTTCGGGGATCACGCCGTCGATCATCAGGTATCGGAGCGGCGGAACCTCCACGAGGACCGGATGGGTCGGCGGGGCGTAGAGAGGCCCCAGGTCCCTCTTCATATCGAGCTTCGTCGCCGTGGACATGGGAGAACTCCTTCCTCCGGTAGCCGGCGATTCCTGTTCCTCGGAGCCGAGTCTTCCGGCTCCAGAGGTGCCGTGGAGGGGTCGAGTGACCCTGGACGCGGAGGCCAAACGGTCCTGCAGGGCATGCCCCTTGGCCTCGATCCTGAAGGGGCGCCGCCATCGCGGCGCCGGTTGACCGCGCTCTTCGTGACATCGGGTCTGGTTCGGGCCGGACGACCCCCAGCCACCGGGACGTTCACCAGAGGTCTGCCCAGGTGCAGCGACCTATCGTTGCGGTAGGACGGTGATGCTTGACGTTACGACGGTCGAGCGGTTCGCCGACGTGATCGGTTGCCCGTGATCAGGAAAAGGGGTGGCAGCGATGAAGTCCATCACCGGAGTGGAGCGCTTCCTCGAGGGCGCGGAGTACGAGCTGCGACGCCGGCCGGACTCGCCGACCGCGGCCGCCCACCGCCCCGTGATCACGATCTCCCGCCAGGCTGGGTCCGGGGCGCACGTCGTGGCGGAGGCCCTCGTCGCGGGGCTCCAGGCCGGGGATCCGAAGGCCTCCCCGCCGTGGACCATGTTCGACCGCGACCTCGTGGAGAGGGTCCTCGAGGACCACAAGCTCCCCGAACGGTTGGCGGAGTTCATGCCGGAGGATCGGGTCTCGGGCCTCGCCGATACGATCGACGAGCTCCTGGGCGTCCATCCCCCCACGTGGACGCTGGTTCGCAAGACGGCCGACACGATCCTGCGGCTCGCCGAGATCGGCAACGTCGTCGTGATCGGTCGGGGCGGGAACGTCATCACCGATCGACTCGCCTACGCGTTCCACGTTCGCCTCGTAGGCTCGGTCCCTCGACGGATCCAGCACCTCCAGGACTACCTCCACCACGATCCTGCGGAGGCGGCGGAGTACCTCCGTACCAGAGATGCCGCGCGGAAGCGATACGTGGCCAAGTACTACGACAGGGACATCGACGACCCGCTCCTGTATCACCTGGTCGTCAACACCGATCGAGTCACGTACGGGGAGGCGGCCCGGCTGATCCTCGGGGCGGTGCACGAGCGCCTCGACCGAACCGCACCCGTCGGTGCGGCCCATCGTGCCGTCGCGCCGGCGATCTAGGGACGTGGCGGGTCGGCTCCGGGGACCACCGTGTCCGGCGTCGTCCGCTGAGGCATGGGGCGCGCATGACCGTCGCGAGAGCGACGCTGCGTGTGCGTACGCGGCACCGGCCGAGTCAGCGCTTGGATGCCCGCTCGGCCTCCTCGGCCTCGGCCTTCGTCCGGTGGATCGTTCCGGCGGGGTGCTCGGGCGGGGAATAGAGGGAATACAGCTTGAGATCCTCGGTTCCGGTGTTGACCACGTTGTGCCAGACGCCGGCCGGGATGACGATCGCCCAGTCATCCTCGACGTCGTAGGTCGCGTCGATCCGGCTCGCGATCCTTCCGAATTCGACCCGCGCGCGTCCCCGTTCGATCCTGATGAACTGATCCGTCACGGGGTGCGCCTCCCGGCCGATGTCCTCCCCGGGCCCGAGCCTCATCACGGTGAGCTGCGCGTGTTCCCCCGTGAACACCACGGTGCGAAACGTTTCGTTCTCGAGCGTCGTGCGCTCGATGTTGCCGACCCAGCCCTGCATGGTCGTTCCTCCTCTCGCGCGTCGGGCGTGCTCATCCCGGCCCCCGACGACTCGCGGGCGTCACTCACAGACTCCCACGCCGGCGGCGGGCTGATGGTGCACGTGGTCCCGCCGGCGCCGGGACCATCGTCGGATTCCCCGTCCGCGGTACTGTTCGCACCCATGGAGCGAGGACGGGTCGCCATCCGCACCGATGAGATCGACGCCGTCGTCTTCGACACGGACGGCGTCGTGACCGACACCGCATCGGTCCACGCGCGGGCCTGGGCCCGGATGTTCGATCGGTTCCTCCGGCGGCGAGCGGACGCGACCGGCGGGTCCTTCTCACCGTTCACGGACGAGGACTACCGTCGATACGTCGACGGCAGGCCCCGGTACGACGGCGTCCGAAGCTTCCTTGCGTCACGCGGAGTCACGTTGCCGCAGGGGGACGCCTCCGACGCGCCGGATGAGGAGACCGTGTGCGGGCTCGGCAACCGCAAGGATCAGGACTTTCTCGAGCACCTCCGCCGAGATGGCGTCGTTGCCTTCCCGACGACCGTCGAGCTGCTCGAACGGATGCGACGGGCCGGCGTGCGGAGCGCCGTCATCTCCGCCAGCAAGAACCTCGACGAGGTCCTCGCGGCCGGAGGCGTGGAAGACCTCTTCGAGGTGCGCGTGGGGGGTGCGGAGGCGGAACGTCTCGGGCTGGCTGGGAAGCCGGATCCCGCCGTCTTCCTCGAGGCCGCGCGGCGTCTCGGGGTCGAGCCCGGGCGAGCGGCCGTGATCGAGGATGCGTTGGCCGGCGTCGAGGCGGGACGGCGCGGAGGCTTCGCACTCGTCGTGGGGGTGGATCGCACGGGTCACCGCTCGGAACTCGAAGCGGCCGGCGCCCACGTCGTCGTCGAAGACCTCGGCGAGGTGACCGTGGATGCCTCGCCGCGTTCCATTCGTGAACTGCCCGATGCGCTTGCCCGCATCGAGGAGATCCGAGAGCGCCTCGATGGTGTGACGCCCGCGGTGTTCCTCGACTACGACGGAACGCTGACGCCGATCGTCGAGCGGCCGGAGGACGCGCTGCTCCCCGAGACCGTTCGCAGCGCCGTCGAGCGCCTGGCATCTCGCTGCCACGTCGCCGTCATCAGCGGACGTGACTTGGACGACGTCCGGCGGATGGTGGGGATCGACGGGATCTTCTGTGCGGGCAGCCACGGCTTCGACGTCGCGGGGCCGGGGGGGTTCGTCGAGCAGCACGCGGTGGAGTTCGTTCCCGAGCTGGATCGAGCCGAAGCGGAGCTCCGCTCGCTGCTCTCGACCACACCGAACGTTCGGCTCGAGCGCAAGCGCTTCGCGATCGCGGTGCACGTTCGGCAGGTCGACGAGCGGAGGGTGCCGGAGGTGGAGGCGGCGGTCGACCGCATCGCCCTCGCGCACGAATCGCTTCGCAAGAGCGTCGGCAAGAAGGTGTTCGAGCTTCGCCCGAGAGTGGAGTGGGACAAGGGCCGGGCCCTGCTTCGACTGATGCGCGTGCTGGGTCTCGATCGCGAGGACGTCGTCCCCGTGTACGTCGGCGACGACGTGACCGACGAAGACGCCTTCGCGGCTGTCAGGGATCGCGGGCTCGGCGTGGTGGTGCGAGGAGAGGACGACGATCGAGCGACGTCTGCCCACTACTCGCTGGCGGACCCCGGCGAGATCGGGGCCTTCCTCGAGGAGCTGGCGTCGGCCGGCGTGCCCGCGGGGTCGCGGCAGCACGAGGCGGAGGCATCCTGAACGGCTGGGTCTTCGCGTACGAGGGCTTCGACCCTGAGCAGGAGGGCCTCCGCGAGGCCCTGTGCACGCTGGGGAACGGCCGGTTCGCGACCCGCGGTGCGGCGCCGGAGTCGAGGGCCGACGACGTTCACTACCCGGGGACGTACGCGGCCGGCGTGTACAACCGCCTGACGACATCGCTGGATGGACGGGAGATCGAGAACGAGGACCTCGTGAACCTTCCAAACTGGCTCCCGTTCTCGTTCCGGATCCGGGGAGGGGAGTGGTTCGACGTCGGCGCGGTCGAGCTCATGGCTTACACGCAGGAGTTGGATCTGCGAAGCGGCACCCTGTCGCGCCGCATCCGCTTCCGAAGCGCCGATGGGTTCGTGTCGACGCTCATCCAACGCCGGTTCGTGTCGATGGACGACGCACGCGTCGCTGGTCTGGAGACGACCATCGTCGCGGAGGACTGGTCCGGGCGGCTGGAGGTGCGATCGGGGATCGATGGCAGGGTGGTCAACGGAGGCGTCCCCCGCTACCGGGGGCTGGCCAACCGCCACCTCATGCACGTCGAACGGGGCGCGGTGGACGAGGAGTCCGTTCACATGGTGGTCGAGACGACCCAGTCCCACGTTCGCGTCGGCCTCGCCATCAGAACGAGGGTGTTCCTCAACGCCGACCCGGTGTCCGCAGCCCGGCGGGTCGTCGAGGAGCCCGGATGGATCGGGCACGAGATCTCCCTGGACCTCGCGAGTGGTGACGCGGCGACGCTGGAGAAGGTGGCGACCCTGTTCACGTCCAGGGATCTGGCGATCTCCGATCCCGGTTGGGAGGCGTCGACGTGGGTCGTTCGTGCCGATCCCTTCGATGCGCTGCTCGATCGCCACCGACGCGCCTGGGACCGGACGTGGGAGCGGTTCGATATCGGCATCGCGGGCAACGAGCGCACTCAGCTCATCTTGCGGTTGCACGTGTTCCACCTCGTCCAGACCGTGTCCCAGCACACGATCGACCTCGACGTCGGCGTCCCCGCACGCGGTCTGCATGGTGAGGCGTACCGAGGGCACGTCTTCTGGGACGAGCTGTTCATCTTCCCGCTACTCAACTACCGCTTGCCGATCCTCACCCGGTCGCTCCTCGAGTACCGCCACCGTCGCCTACCGGAATCGCGATGGGCGGCACGCTCACGTGGCCTCCGAGGAGCCCTGTACCCGTGGCAGAGCGGGAGCAACGGACAGGAGGACACGCAGCAGTTCCATCTGAACCCACGATCGGGTCGTTGGCTGCCCGACCACTCGCACCTCCAACGTCACGTCAATCTCGCGATCGCGTACAACGTCTGGCAGTACTTCCAGGTCACCGGTGACGTCCCGTTCCTGCGGCATCATGGCGCCGAGCTCATCGTCGAATGCGCACGCCTGTTCTCGAGCCTCGCGACCTACGACGAGGAACGACGGCGATACGACATCCTCGGGGTGCTCGGACCCGACGAGTACCACGACGGGTATGCAGACCGCGAGGAGCCGGGGCTGGACAACAACGCGTACACCAACGTCATGACCGCGTGGCTGATGTGCAGAGCGCTCGACACACTGGAGGTCCTCCCGACACACCTGCGGACCGAGCTGCGCGACGAGCTCGGGGTGACGCAGGACGAGCTGCGCGTTTGGGACGACATGAGTCGACGGATCTTCGTGCCGTTCCACGACGGCGTCATCAGTCAGTTCGAGGGCTACGCGGACCTCAACGAGCTGGATTGGGAGGCCTACCGCAACCGGTACGGGGACATCGGGAGGCTCGATCGGATCCTCGAGGCGGAGGGAGACACGCCCAACCGATACAAGCTCTCGAAGCAGGCCGACGTCTTGATGCTCTTCTACCTCTTGTCGTCCCAGGAGCTGTCGGCGGTGTTCGAAAGGCTCGGCTATGCGTTCGATCCGCAGGAGGACGTCCAACGCAACGTCGACTACTACCTGTCCCGGACCGCTCATGGCTCGACGTTGTCGCGAGTCGTGACCGCCTGGGTCCTGGCGCGACTGGACCGTGGGCGCTCGTGGGAGCAGATGGCGGCCGCCCTTGAGAGCGATGTCGAGGACGTCCAGGGCGGAACGACGCGCGAGGGGATCCATCTCGGCGCGATGGCCGGCACGGTGGACATCGTCCAGCGCGCGTATACGGGCATCGTCGTGCGCGACGATTGCCTGTGGTTCGATCCCGCGCTCCCGACGCCGCTCACGCATCTGGACGTGGAGCTGCACTACCGGGGCCACCGGATCCGGGTCCAGGTCACGCCGGAACGGTTCCGCCTGGCGACCCGTCCGGGAACGGCGGGACCGGTCAGGGTGGGGTTCCGGAACCTCGTGGTGGAGATGCGCCCGGGGGCCGAGCTGGCATGGCCGCTCGAACCGAGGAGCCCCTGACATCGGCACCGTTGCCGCGCGTCCCCCGAAGACCCACCGAACGCGGGACCTCCTGCCCTGCGCTGCTCGGCGCCTCCGCTCTAGCGTGGCTTCCGGAGGAGGTGAAGACGATGAAGCTCGCAGTCTATGACGAGATCGGAGAACTGGAGCGGCGTATGGACGACCTGATGCGGTCGTTCTTCGGACCGACCCTCAGGCTGAGCCGCCCGGTCCTGCCGCTGTTCGTCGCCAAGCCGTTCGTGCCGATCACCGACGTCTTCGTCCGTGACGAGGACCTCGTGGTCCGCATCGAGCTGCCCGGCGTCGAGCCCGAGGACCTGAAGGTGACGATCGAAGACCGCCACCTCGTGATCCGCGGGGAACGCAAGCAGGACGAGGAGGTCAAGGAGGAGGCGTACTACCGGATGGAGGCCTCCTACGGGACCTTCGAGCGGTTCATCCCGCTCCCCGAGGGATTCGAGGAGTCCAGGATCGAGGCCGTCTACACGGATGGCGTGCTGGAGGTGATCGTTCCCGCCACCGCGAAGGCGCTGGAGCCGCCGAAGCCGAAGGCCATCCCGGTCAAGACGACCAGGCCGGTCACGCCGGCGAAGAAGGTCGCCTAGGGGAGATCGGGCGGCGGTCACCACCGCTCCTCCCCGAAGGAAGCCACGGGCGCATGATCCCGTGGCTTCCCTCTTGTTGGCCTCGGACCTGGCGATGTGGCTTCTGGTCACCCCGGAGACCTCCTTGCTACAGGCCGAACGTCCCGGGCCGGCCCAACCGGCGAGTGCGACGATCGATGCGAGACGGGATCCGTTGAAGCATCGGGGGTGTGTCATGTCGACCGATCTAGACACCGTCCGCCACGTCGAGGCCGTGGGGAGCCGTTCCCAACGAGCGGCCGAAGGGTCCAGGTATCCGTTCGCCGCGGTGGCCGTATGCAGCATCTGGCTGGCTCTGGCTGCGGCGAGCATCTGGTCACCGGAGCTGGTCTCCGGCACCGATCAGACCTACGTGCCCATCGCCGCGTTCACCGACTGGTTCTACGCCGTGATCGCAACCGGGCTGGTGCTCATGGCGTTCAGCCGGAGGACGCCCGACCTTGATCGCTCGTCGTGGGGGGCCTTCACCTTCGCCATCGCGGCGATCTGGCTGGTCGTGGCGATCGTCAGCATCTGGGCGCCCGAGCTGGTGTCCGGCACCGATCGGACCCACGTGCCGATCGCGGCACTCGTGAGCCCCATCGCCGGGGTCCTCGCCACCGCATTCGCGTCGGTGTTCGTCGCCGGGAGTGCTGGCGGAGAGCTGAAGGAGTGATTCGGCTTTCCTGGCGATCGGCCGACCTCGCGATGAGGCCGACCTCGCGATGAGATGACGGTTGCGGTTGGCTGTCCTTGTCGGACGCGGCCTGACGATGACCTACAACGCACCGACGGATCGCCAGACCGACGCCCGACGGATCGCCAGACCGACGCCCGAGGTATCAAGAACGGGTCGCCTGCCACGTGCGCAGGTTCTCGACGTGCGCGAGGGCCTCGGCCGCGTGTGCGCAGTCGAGCGGCTCCTCACAGGGCGGGTTGCCCTCCATGGTGAAGAAGTTGAAGCGGCACGTCTCGCAGAAGACGTTCAGCTCCTCAGGCAGGTAGGGACAGTCGCCCCAGCTGCATGACCGCTCACCCTCGCCCGTCGCGAAGTCGAATCCGCATCCCGGACACTCACGGAACCCTTCCCACCTCGCCATCTCGATCGCCTCCGGACCCATTTGACGCGCGTGGGCACGAAGTGGGCAGGGCCGGACAGCCCCCTCCGGGCGGGCCCTTGGACCCGGTCAGCAGATGCGCGGGAGCTGGTCGCCCGCCAGCAGGATCAGTGGCCGAGTGACCCCGAGTCCCGTCCTGGCGGCAACCCGTGGGGGACCCTCCTCCACTGCGCCGATCACGACGGCGTGCGCTCCGTGTTCTCGTGACCGAGCGGCTTCGAGGATGCGCGGGACGTCGTCCGGAGCCACGATCGCGACCGCCACGCCCTCGTTGGCGACGTACAACGGGTCCAGCCCGAGCATCTCGCACGCGGCCCGGACGGGCGGGAGGACCGGGATCGCAGCCTCATCCGCCACGATCGCGACGCCCGAGGCCTCGGCCAGCTCGTTCAGCACGCTCGCGAGCCCTCCTCGCGTCGCATCGCGCAGGCACCGAACATCGCCGGCCGACAGCATCGCGGCGACCAGGTCGGTCAGCGGCGCGCTGTCGGAGGCGAGGTCACCCGAGAAGGAGATCTCCTGGCGCCTTGACATCACCGCGACTCCATGCGAGCCGACCGGCCCCGTCACGATCACGCGATCGCCGGGGCGGGCGCGCTCGGGTCCAACCTCGACGCCGTCCGGAACCAGGCCGATCCCCGCAGTGGTGATGAACAACCCGTCGGCGCCGCCCTTCTCGACGACCTTGGTGTCGCCGGCCACGATCGCGACCCCGGCGCGCTCGGCGGCGTCGGCCATAGACGCGACGACGGCGCCGAGCATCTCCATCTCCAGCCCCTCCTCGAGGATGAGGGCGGCGGACAGGAACAGGGGGCGGGCGCCCATCATGGCGAGGTCGTTCACCGTGCCGTTCACCGCGAGCTCTCCGATGTTCGAGCCGGGGAAGAACTTCGGCGTCACGACGAACGAGTCGGTCGAGAAGGCGAGCCGGAGGCCCTGGACCTCGACGACCGCGGCGTCGCCCAGCCGCGCGAGCTCGGAGGTGGCATCACCGAGGACCGGGACGAACAGGTCGCGGATCAGCTGGGCGGACAGCTTCCCCCCACCCCCGTGGCCGAGCACGACCCGGTCACCCGGCGGGAGGGGGATGGGACAGCGCATCGCGAACTCGCGGACGACGTTGTCGGTCACGCGGACACCTCCTCCCGCCGACGGCCGGCCAGGAAGTAGGCGGCGCACGCCCCCTCGCTCGAGACCATGGGCGCGCCCAGGGGGGACTCGGGGGTGCAGAGCGTCCCGAACGCGGGACAGTCGTGGGGCTTCGCGCGGCCGACCAGTACCTCGCCGGCGATGCAGATCTCCGACTCGGAGGCCGGGACGCCGTTCGCGCGGGGGAAACGCACCTCGGCGTCGTGGGAGCGGTAGGCCTCCCGCAGGCGAAGCCCGCTGCCCGGGATCACGCCGATGCCGCGCCAGGCGCGGTCGCACGGCTCGAAGACCTCGGAGACGACGTCGAGCGCGGGCCGGTTGCCCTCGCGCACCACGGCGCGCACGTACTGGTTCTCGACCTCGTTGCGGCCCTCCTCCAACTGCGTCACGAGCATCCGGATCCCCTCGAGCAGGTCGAGGGGCTCGAACCCCGTGACGACGATCGGCACGGAGTGATCGCGGGCGATCGGTTCGTACTCGGTCCAGCCCTGGATGGCGCAGACGTGACCCGGTGCCAGGAATCCCTGCACCCGGTTCCCCGGTGAGACGAGGATGGCCAGGATGGCCGGCGGCACGAGCACGTGGGCGACGAGCAGCGCGAAGTTCTCGATCCCGAGCTGCTTGGCCTGACGAACGGCCATCGCGTTGGCGGGAGCGGTCGTCTCGAAGCCCACCGCGAAGAACACGACGGTTCGGTCGGGGTTGCGGCGCGCGACCTCGAGCGCGTCGAGCGGCGAGTAGACGACCCGGACGTCTCCGCCGGCTGCGCGGGCCATGAACAGGTCCTCGCTCGAGCCGGGGACGCGCAGCATGTCGCCGAACGAGCAGACGATGGCGTCCTTTTGCCTCGCGATCGCGATCGCCTCGTCGATCAGCGCCAGCGGGGTGACGCACACCGGACAGCCCGGCCCGTGGACGAGCTCCAGCCCGGCCGGCAGGAGCTGGTCGATGCCCTGGCGGATCAGGGTGTGGGTCTGCCCGCCGCAGACCTCCATCAGGGTCCACGGTCGCGTGGCGGTGCGAGCGATGTCGTCCAGGAGCGCGCGTGCGATCCCGTCGTCCCGGTACTCGTCGAGGTACTTCATCGCTGCGTCCCCGTCGTTCCGGGCCGGTAGAGCTCCGCCGGAACACCGTCGGCGGTCTTCGGCAGGTCGATGTCCTCCAGGTTCCCCATCTCGGCGAGCAGTGCGTACGAGCGCGCCGCCTCCTGTTCGTCGACGACGGAGATGGCGAAGCCGACGTGGATGACGACGAACGAGCCGACGCCGACCTCGGGCGCGTACTCGAGGCAGGCGCTTCGCATGATCCCACCGAAGTCGACCGTCCCCATGCGGATGCCGTCCTGCTGGTGGATCTCGACCACCTTGCCCGGAACACCGAGGCACATGTTCGGCTACCCCCTTTCGGCGTTGGCGATCAGCACCTGCCCGAGGGCGATCCCGCCGTCACCCACCGGTGCCTCCCTGGGCAGGTAGACCTCGAACCCCGCCGTCTCCAACCGCGCGACCAGGTCCGACGTGAGCAGGTCGTTGTTGAAGACGCCACCGGACAGGCACACCCGTCCCAAGCCGGTCGCTCCCCGGATCGCCCGGCACACCTCGAACGTGGCTGCGGTCATCGTGCGATGGAAGCGTCCAGCGACCTCGCCCCGCGGGCGGCCGCGCAGGAGGTCCCGAACGACGGCCCTGACGATCGGGCGCGCGTCGATCACGAAGGTGCCGTCCTCGAAGCCGACGTCGAAGCCGTATTCACGAGTGGCGCTGCCCTCTGCCACCTGCTCGAGGAGCATCGCGGGGTGCCCCTCGTACGTCGCGACGTCGACGAGGCCGGCCAGGGCCGCCACCCCGTCGAACAGGCGCCCCACCGAGGAGGTCGTCGTGCCCTCCGCGGGCGAGCGGACCTGGCGCAGCACAACATCGGCTGCGTCCGCAGGGACCCTGAGGAGCGCCAATGCCTCGTCGGCGACGCCCGCATCGTCCGCGTGGGCGAGCGCCATGCGCCAGGGGTAACGAACCGCCGCGTCGCCCCCGGGCAACGAGACCGTCCGAAGGTGTCCGGTGCGATCGGCCGAGGCGGCATCGCAGACGAGGAACTCTCCGCCCCATGCCGTCCCGTCCGTCCCGAGGCCGAGGCCGTCGAACGCGACGCCGATCACGCGGCCCTCGAGCCCGTGCTCGGCCATGACCGAGGCGACGTGGGCATGGTGGTGCTGTACCGCGATGGTCGGCAGCGAGAGCTCCTGGGCGAAACGAGTGGAGAGGAAGTCGGGATGCAGGTCGTGCGCGACCAGTTGGGGCTCGAGCCCGAACAGTCGCTCGTACCGCTGGAGGGCCGCTCCGAAGGAGGCCATCGCTTCCTCGGTCGTCAGGTCCCCGATGTGCTGAGAGAGATACGCCCTCCGCCCGGCCGCGAGGCAGAAGGCGCCGTGCAGCTCGGCACCCGTTCCGAGCGTCGGGGCGACCTCGCCGGCGAGCGGGAGCGGTGTCGGGGCACGGCTCCGGGCCCTGCGCACGACGAGCCCGCGTCCCCGCCAGACGCGCTCCACGCTGTCGTCGTAGCGGGCGACGATCTCGCGGTCGTGGACGAGGAACGCGTCCGCGACTTTGGCGAGCCGCTCGAGCGCCTCCCCGTTCTCGATGCAGATCGGCTCGTCGCTGCGATTGCCACTCGTCATGACCAACGGGCGGCCGACCTCGCGGAGCAGCAGGTGGTGGAGCGGCGTCGATGGCAGCATCGCTCCCTGCCGACGATGGCCGGCTGCCACGGAGGGCGCGAGCGTGCCACGGTCCTGGACGAGGACGATCGGCGCTCGCGAGGACGACAGCTCCGTCCGCTCGTGGGCGTTCAAGACGAACCGCTCGGCCGCGTCGTCGAGGTCCGTGACCATCACCGCGAGGGGCTTGTCCGGTCGACGTTTCCGCTCGCGGAGGGCAGTGACCGCCGACTCGTCGGTCGCGTCGCAGGCGAGGTGGAACCCACCGAGGCCCTTCAGCGCGACGATCCCGCCGTCGGCGAGGAGCCTCGCCGACTGCTCGATCGGGTCGCCGTCCAGCGTCCCACCTAGTCGGTCGAGGAGCGTCAGGCGCGGTCCGCATGTGCGGCAGGCGATCGGCTCCGCGTGGAACCTGCGGTCGGCCGGGTCGTGATACTCGCGGGCGCAGTCGGCGCACATCGGGAAGGCGCGCATGCTCGTGCGCTCGCGGTCGTAGGGGAGCGCCTCGATGATGGTGAAGCGCGGTCCGCAATCGGTGCAGTTGATGAACGGGTACCGGAACCGGCGGTCGTGCGGGTCGAACAGCTCTCGCAGACAGTGCCCGCAGGTGGCCGCATCCGCCGAAACGAGGCGTTCCCCGCCGGACCCGACGACGCTCACGTCCACATCGAAGGTCTCGAACCCGGTCGGCGCGGCGTCACGCCACGTGACCGAGTCCACGCGGGCGAGGGGGGGCGCCTGCGTCTCGAGCGCCGAGCAGAAGTCGTCGAGGGCCGGAGCCGCTCCCTCGACGACGATCTCCACGACGCCGCTTCGGTTGCGGATCCGGCCCGCCAGCCCGGCGTCGCTCGCGAGCCTCCAGACGAACGGTCGGAAGCCCACACCCTGCACGATGCCGCGTACCTCGATCTCTCGCGCCGATGGGATTTCGGTCACTGGCCCCGACATCGCACGAGCGCTCATGTCCATCCCTCGACGTACGTTGACTCAGTCATCGTGTCAGCGGCTCGTCGCCGCGTGACGGGTCGGTCGACCCGGCCGTTTGGGCCCGTTCGGCCTGCCCGGCAAGGCTCCGCGCCTCCCGCACGACCGAGTCGGTGAGATGCGGCAGCGCCGCTCGAACGGCCCCGGACATCGGCCGCCCGGGGGCAGTCTGCTCCGCTTCCACGCCGACCACCACGACCCGGGGGAGGGGACCGATCGCGCTCGCCAGGCCGAACGCCTCGACGACGCCGAACCCGTGGGAGGACAGGGACGAGCCGATCTCGGCCTGCAGGCCGCCCGGACCCGCGACGGCCCGCACGAGCGTTCCAGGCGGTCGGGCCCCTCTGGGCGTGCGGATCGCGTCGGCCACCACGACGGCGTCTGCGCCGTCGAGATGGTGTAGGACGTCGAGCGGCGAGACCAGGGGAAGGACCTCGACGCCGGGGATGGTTTCGAGCGCCTCGCGGGCTCGCTCGACCGCGACGATCCCCGCGGCGTCGTCGCCCGCATCCGGGTTGCCGCATCCGATCACCCGGACGGTCGTCATCGCGGGCTCAGGACCGCTCGATATCGAGACGGAGGAAGTGCGTCGCGCAGCTGATGCAGGGGTCGTAGTTCCGAACGACCATCTCGCACAGGCGGGTCAGCTCGTCGTCCGGTCGGTCGAGCACGTCCGGCAGGAATCGCCGGAGATCCTCCTCCATGTGCCGGAGGTTCTGCGACGTGGGAGGGATGATCTTCGCCTCGAGGATCGTGCCGTCCTCATCGACCTCGTAACGGTGATACAGGGTCCCGCGCGGCGCCTCGGTGGTCCACGTCGCGCTGCCGGCGCGAGGCTCGGGCTTGACCATCGACGGCTCCGGCGCCACGTAGCCCTCGATGATCCGGATCGATTCCTCGATCGCGAGGGTCACCTCCGCGGCGCGGGCGGCCATCGAGAAGAACGGGTCGGTCTCCGGCACCCGGAGTCCGGCTCGCTCGGCCACCTCCCGCGCTACCGGCGTGAGCAGCGACGCGTTCAGGTTGATCCGAGCCAACGGGCCCAGGAAGTACGGCGTTCCGCTATCGCTCATCAGCGAGTGGAGGGCGTTCGAATGCTGGACGTGCACCTCGTGCGTCACCCGCTCGTAGGTCGTCGCGTCCCACCGCCGGCCGTTCGTCGAGGCCATGTCGCCGACCGTGATCGGGTACTCCGAGTCGTCCACCATCGAGACCATCTCGGCCGGGCGCGCGAACGACGGCGCCGGAAGCGACGCGACGAAGTCCGCGATGCCGGGCATCTCCCCGAGCGCCCATTCCAGGCGGGGCAGGAACGGCTCGAGGTCACGCTTGCGGGGAGCCTTCGAGAACCCGCCGACGCGCGGGGAGACGGGATGGATCTCCCGGCCGCCGATCGCGGCCATGAGGTCGTTGCCGATCCGCTTGATCTCGAGCGCTCGCTTGACGAGCTCCGGGTGTTCGGTCGCCATCTCGATCGCGTTCGCGAAGCCGAGGAAGTCCGGCGCCGCAAGCAAGAAGATGTGCAGCACGTGGCTCTCGATCCATTCCCCGCAGTACAGCAGCCGCCGGAGCGCGCGCGTTCCCTCCGGCACCTGCACACCGAACAGCCGCTCGAGGCCGTGCACGGCGCTCATCTGGTAGGCGACCGGGCAGATCCCGCAGATCCGCGGCACGATGTCGGGCACCTCATGGAAGGCCCGGCCGGCCAGGAACGCCTCGAAGAACCTGGGTGGCTCGTAGATCTCGAGCCGGAGATCCGTGATCTCGCCGTCGTCGACCGCGACGTGGAGCGCGCCCTCTCCCTCCACGCGCGCGATGACGGGCACGTCGACCGATCGGTGCGTCACTGCGCCCCCTCCTCGCGTTCGAGGGCGTTGGCGGCCTCGCGGAAGGGCGGTGCCCATCCGGTGATGAAGCGGAACCTGTCGGCGGCATCCTTCTCGGTGAGCCCCAGGTCGATGAAGCGGCGCCCCAGGGCGTCGGTGTTGTTCGAGGGCTGGGCCGGCCCGAAGCAGCCGTAACACCCGCGATCGAACCCCGGGCACAGGGCCCCGCACCCCGTCCGCGTGACCGGGCCGAGGCACGGCTCACCCTTGGCCACGACGACGCAGACGAAACCCCGCCGCTTGCACTCGACGCATACCGGTGAGTCCGAGACGCGAGGCATGGCTCCGCTCAGCAACGACCCGATCGCGCCCAGGAGTTGGCCACGATCGACGGGGCACCCCGTCAGCTGGAGGTCGACCGTCACGTAGTCCGAGATCGGATGGGAGTCCTCGAGCGAGCGCACGTACTCGGGCGTGGGGTATACGGTGCGCACGAACTCGTCGTGCTTGCCCGTCGCGTTGCGGAGCGCCTGCACCCCGCCGCTCGTCGCGCAGGCGCCGATCGTGATCACGACGCTGGACTCGCGCCGGATCTGCCGGATCTGGTCCTCCTGCTCCGGCGTCGAGACCGATCCCTCGACGAGCGTGATGTCGTACGGACCGGGTTCGATGCGGCTCGACGCCTCGGCGAAATTGACGATATCGATCGCGCCGGCGAGCTCGAGCAGCGCCCGCTCGGCATCCAGGAACTGGAGCTGGCACCCGTCGCACGAGGCCATCTTGAACACAGCGACGCGAGGCTTGACGTTCGTACTCACAGGTCCGGCACCTCCATGAGGTCGCGGACCTCGTCGTAGCGGAAGACCGGCCCGTCCGTGCACACGAAGTAGGGCCCCAGCTGGCAATGCCCGCAGATCCGGATCGCGCACTGCATGTTCCGTTCCATCGACAGGTAGAGGCGCTCGGCCGGGACCCCGATATCGAACAGCCCCCCGCTGCTGAACCGCATCATGACCTCGGGGCCACAGATGAACGCGGTGGTTCGGGCGGGCTCGATGCCCGCCTTCTCGAAGAGCGTGGTCACCACGCCGACCCCGTACAGCCATCCGGGTTCGACCTGATCCACCGTCAGGTGCAGCTCCACGCCGAGCCGCTCCATCGAGGCGAGCCACTCGTCGAGCTCCTGCTGGTAGGGCAGCAGGCTCGGTGTGCGGGCGCCCACCAGCAAGATCAGCCGGCGGAAGCGATCGCGATGCCGCATCGCCCACTCGATCGCCGGCCGTACGGGACAGACGCCGAGACCACCGGCGACGACGAGGAGGTCGCCTCCTTCGGCCTCGTGCAGCGGCCAGGGCCTGCCGAACGGGCCCCGCACCCCGAGCTCGTCTCCCGGTCGGAGCGCCCTGAACGCGTCGGTCACGCGCCCGACGAAGCGGATCGTGTGACCGAGCCGCTGCGGGTGCGCCGGATCTGAGCTGATCGAGATGGGGATCTCGCCGACGCCGAACACGTACAGCATGTTGAACTGCCCGGGCTCGAACGCGTAGCCCTCGCCGTCGCCGTCTCGCCACGTGGACCAGAACGTCGAGGACTCGGGCGTCTCGGGCACGATGCGCTGGATCACGGCGATCCGCGTCGGGAGCCCTTCGGGAGCCGGCGAGTAGATGGCGCGTACTGGCGAGGCGCTCACGAGGTCGTCACCTCCACCTCGCCGTCGGTGATGCGGATGGCCGCGATCTCCTCGGTGACGTCGATGCCCACCGGGCACCACGTGATGCACCGCCCGCAGCCCACGCACCCGGACGTGCCGTACTGGTCGATCCACGATGCGAACTTGTGCGTCAACCACTGGCGATAGCGCGAGGCGCGCGTGGTCCGTACGGCCGCACCCGCGGCCCAGCTGTGCTCCTGACTGAAGCAGCTCGCCCATTCGCGCGTCCGTGTCGCGACGTCGCCCGAGAGCGACACCCCGTCGACGACGTCGTGACAGAAGCAGGTGGGGCAAACCATCGTGCAGTTCGTGCACGCGAGGCATCGGTCGGCCACCTCTTCCCACCTGGGATGCGTCGCGTTCCGGTACAGGAGGTGGGGCAGGTCGGACGTGTCCAGCTGCCGCCCCATGCGGCCGGCGGCATCGGACGTGACGCGCTCGGGCTCTCCCGCCTCCTCCGGTGTGGCTTCGCGCGTGTCCACCTCGGCAAGCAGCCGCTCACCCCGCTCCGTCCCGACCTCGACGACGAACCCGTCGTCGAGCTCGGTGAGAGCGATGTCGAACCCGGTCGTGCAGCGGGGCCCCGTACCCATCGAGACGCAGAAACACGTCGCGCCGGGCTCTTCGCAGTTCACGCCGACGAACACCGCTTCCTCGCGGCGTCGGCGGTAGGTCGGATCGACGTCCATGAAGACCCGATCCTGGATCGCGATCGCGTGCAGGTCGCACGATCGCAGCCCGACGAACGCGAACGGGCCGCCGCCCCCGGGCTGGGCATCCACATCCATCGTGCCATCCCGAGAGATGCTCGAGAGCACCTCGCGTGGGGGGAACAGGTAGCGCTTCCCGGCGTCCGGGCCGTGCGCCCATCCGAACAGGCGCTCGTCCTCACGGCGCGTAAGGCGGTAGGTACCGGGCCCCTGCTCCTCGCCGACGCCGGCCGGAAGATCACCTGCGCCGTCGATCCGGTCGAGCACGATCGCCCCGTCGCGGACCGTGGGGCCGATCAACTCGTAGCCGGCGTCCACGAGCGAGCCCAGGAGCCCGTCGAACGCCGGCCGGTCCAGATACCTCACCACGACCTCCTCGACACTACTCCTCGACGCCGAGCGTCGCCGCCAACCAGACCCGTGGGTTCACACTCCGGCGAGAGCCGTCAGGTCTGGACGGAGCCGGGGATCTCCCGCCAGTCATACGGGCTGGAGAAGTTCACGAGCATCTGCATGTAGTTCGATCGTGCGTACGCGACCGGGTCGGCGACGTGCGCCTGGCTCAGGCTGCCGCGGAGCTGCTCGACGCTCTCGTATTCGTGCTCCTCCAGCCACGTCCGAACGCCCTCGAGCACCGTCCTGAGGTGTTCGGGGCCGTGCCGGAACAGGGCGCTCGCCATCATCGTCACGTCCGCGCCGGCGAGCAGGAGCTTGACCGCGTCCTCCGGCGTCCAGACGCCTGTGGTGGCCGCGAGCGAGCACGAGACGCGACCGTGCAGGATGGCGATCCACCTCAGGGGCAGCCGCAGCTCGTCGCTCGTCGACAAGTGCAGCGTGGGATCCACACGCAACGTGTCGAGGTCGATGTCCGGCTGGAAGAAGCGGTTGAACAGCACGAGGCCGTCCGCACCGGCGCCTTCGAGGCGACGCGCCATGTTCGCCATCGCCGAGAAGTACGGCCCAACCTTGACGGCGAGCGGGATCGTGACGCTGGCGCGCACCGCCGCGACGAGGTCGAGGTAGCGCCGCTCGACCTGCTCGCCGCTCTCGTCCGGGTCGGACGCCACGAAGTACACGTTGAGCTCCAAGGCGTCGGCCCCGGCGTCCTGGATCAGCTTGCCGTACCGGACCCAGCCGCCGGTGCTGGCGCCGTTGAGGGAGCCGATCACCGGGATCTCGAGCTCCTTCTTGGATGCCTCCAGGTGACGTAGGTACTCGTCGGGACCCGTGTTGTAGTCCTCGACGTCCGGGAGGTACGACAGCGCCTCGGGGAAGGACTCCGCTCCCGTTTCGATCACCCGGTGGGTCTGTCGTTCCTCGTGCTCGATCTGCTCCTCGAACAGGGACTGCATCACGATCGCCGAGGCGCCGGCCTCCTGGAGCCGCTTCAGGGTGTCGATCCGTGCCGACAGCGTCGATGCCGACGGGACGAGCGGGTTGGCGAGCTCGAGCCCCAGATAGGTCGTCCGAAGATCCACGCTCATGTCGGTCCCACCTCCACGTCGTCGGTAGCTATCGCTTCATCGTTTCGAGCCAGCCGTCCGGGGAGCTGGCGCTCGACCCCGGAGAGCTGCTCGTACAGGCGGCGCCGCTCGTCGGCGTCGGACTGCGCGAGCCGCTGCAGACTCTCGTACTCCTCGGGCCGAGACCGGGCGAGCATCGCGAACCGAGCCTCCTTGGACTGGAACGCCGACACTGGCATTGTCGCGGCCCTGCTGTCGAGCTGCATCGGGTGGTGGCCGTCGGCGGCATGCCTGGGGTCGTACCGCCAGAGCGGCCAGAAGCCGCTCTTCACGGCCTCGGTCTGGTGCGACATCGAGGTCGACATGTCGATCCCGTGAGCGATGCATGTCGAGTAGGCGATGATCAACGATGGACCCGCCCACGACTCCGCCTCCGCAAACGCCTTGACCGTCTGGGCGTTGTCGCCGCCGAGGGCGATCTGGGCGACGTAGACGTTGCCATAGCTCGTGGCGAACAGCCCGAGGTCCTTGCGTCCGATCGGCTTGCCGGCCGCGGCGAACTTGGCCACCGCGCCTCGAGGAGTGGCCTTCGAGGCCTGCCCCCCGGTGTTCGAGTAGACCTGTGTGTCGAGGACGAGCACGTTGACGTCCCGACCACTCGCCAGGACGTGGTCCAGGCCGCCGAACCCGATGTCGTACGCCCACCCGTCGCCGCCGACGATCCACACGCTCTTGCGGACGAGCGCGTCGGCTACGGTCGCGAGATTCCGAGCGCCGTCGTCGTCTCGGCCATCGACCAGGCGCTTCAGTCGGGAGACGCGCTCGCGCTGCTCGGCCAGCAGCGCCTCGTCGTCCTGACGAGCGTTCAGGATCTCTCGCGCGAGATCCGGTTCCACCGTCGGGGCGAGGCGTTCGAGCAGGGACCGCGCGTACGAGACCTGATGATCCAGCGCGAGGCGCATCCCCAGCCCGAACTCCGCGTTGTCCTCGAACAGCGAGTTCGACCACGCGGGACCGCGGCCGTCGCCGTCGAGCGACCAGGGCGTCGTCGGAAGGTTCCCCCCGTAGATCGACGAGCAGCCGGTCGCGTTGGCCACCAGGATCCGGTCCCCGAACAGCTGCGAGAGGAGCTTCAGGTAGGGCGTCTCTCCGCATCCGGCGCACGCGCCGCTCGCGAGGAAGAGCGGCTCGAGCATCTGGGATCCCTTGATCGAGGCGACCTTCACGTCCCGTCGGTCTGCGGGCGGGATGTCCAGGAAGAAGTCGAGGTTCGCGCGTTCGGCGTCGAGGTGCTCGAGCTTGGGCTCCATGTCGATCGCCTTGTGCTTGGCAACCTCCTTGGAGCGAGCGGGGCAGACGTCGACGCACACGCCGCAGCCGGTGCAATCGTCCGGTACCACCTGGATCGTCATCCATTTCCCGGGATCGTCGCGGTCCCGCCACTCCTTGTGCCGGAACGTCGCGGGAGCGTGGTCGGCGGCGATCGGCTCGTACACCTTCATCCGGATCGCCGCGTGCGGGCAGACGAGCGCGCATTTGGCGCAATCGATGCAGATGTCCGGATCCCAGATCGGGATCTCGCTCGCGATGGACCGGCGCTCCCACCTGGTCGTGTCGGTGGGGAACGTGCCGTCGACGGGCAGCGCGGAGACGGGGAGCAGGTCGCCCTTGCCGGCGATCATCATGGCGGTCACGCGCTGCACGAAGTCGGGCGCCTCTTCGGGGACCGGAGGCAGGCGGTGGAGATCGCCGAGTGGTTCGGCGGGCACCGAGACCTCCCTGAGGCCGCTCCGCGCGGCGTCGACCGCGGCGAAGTTCTGCTCGACGACCGAGCGGCCGCGCTTGCCGTAGCTCTTCTCGATCGCCGCCTTGATCCGCGCCACGGCGTCCGCCGCGTCGAGGATGTCGGCCAGCGCGAAGAAGCATGTCTGGAGGATCGTGTTCACGCGCGGGCCGAGCCCCGCCTCGGTCGCGATCCTCTGCGCGTCGACGACGAAGAAGCGGAGCCGCTTGTCCACGATCGTGCGCTGGATCTCCACGGGCAGCTGCTCCCACACGGACTCGGGCCCGAACGGGCTGTTGAGGAGGAAGGTCGCGCCCGGCGCCGCGACGTCGAGGACGTCGAGCCGTTCGAGGAAGCCGAACTGATGACAGGCCACGAAGTTCGCCTGGCCGGAGCCGATCAGGTAGGTAGAGCGGATCGAGCGGGGTCCGAATCGAAGGTGTGACGTCGTGATCGATCCGGACTTCTTCGAGTCGTAGACGAAGTAACCCTGCGCGTGCAGGCCCGTCCCTTCTCCGATGATCTTGACGGAGCTCTTGTTCGCGCTGACGGTCCCGTCGGCGCCGAGGCCGTAGAAGACGGCTCGGACGACGTCGGGCGACTCGGTCACGAACGACCGGTCGACCTCGAGGGAGGAGTGCGAGACGTCGTCGACGATCCCGACCGTGAAGTGGTCCTTCGGCTCGTCCTTCGCGAGCTCGTCGAACACGGCCTTCGCCATCGCGGGGTCAAACTCCTTGGAGGAGAGGCCGTACCTGCCGCCGATGACTCTCGGCATGGGGGGCTCGACGGTCGAGGCTCCCTGCGCGAGCGCCGTCACGACGTCCTGATACAGGGGTTCGCCGACCCCACCCGGCTCCTTCGTGCGATCAAGCACGGCGATCTTCCGAACGCTCGGAGGCAGCGCGTCGGCGAACGCGTCGACCGCGAACGGCCGGAAGAGCCGCACGTTGACGAGGCCGACCTTCTCGCCGCGTTCCATCAACGCGTCGACCGTCTCGCGGACCGCACCCTCACCGGACCCCATCAGCACGACGACGCGCTCCGCATCGGGTCGGCCGTGGTAGTCGAACAGGTGATAGGCGCGGCCGGTGAGCTCGGCGAACCGGTCCATGGTCCGTTGCACGATCTCCGGGACGCGGGCGTGGAAGGGGCTCGCCGCCTCACGCGCCTGGAAGAACACGTCGGGATTCTGAGCGCTCCCGCGGAGGACCGGGTGGTCCGGCGAGAGCGCACGCTCGCGATGCGCCCGGATCAGGCTCTCGTCGACGAGCGCCCGGAGCACGTCGTCTTCGAGCTCGGCGATGACGTTGACCTCGTGCGAGGTTCGGAACCCGTCGAAGAAATGCAGGAAGGGCACGCGGCACTCGAGCGTAGATGCATGGGCGATCGCGGCGAGGTCGTGCGCCGCCTGCACGTCGGACGAAGCGAGCATCGCCCATCCGGTCTGACGCACGGCCATCACGTCGCTGTGATCGCCGAATATCGACAGCGCATGGGTCGCCAGCGCTCGCGAAGCGACGTGGATCACGGTGGGGGTGAGCTCGCCCGCGATCTTGTACATGTTCGGGATCATCAGGAGGAGCCCCTGCGACGCGGTGAAGGTCGTGCACAAGGCCCCGGCCTGGAGCGCACCGTGCAGGGCGCCGGCGGCGCCCCCTTCGCTCTGCATCTCGATCACCTGGGGGATCTGGCCCCACAGGTTGGTCCTACCTGCGGCCGACCACGCGTCCGAGAGCTCGCCCATAGGCGAAGAAGGGGTGATCGGGTAGATCGCGATCACCTCGGAGAGCCTGTGTGCGATCCTGGCGGCCGCCTCGTTCCCGTCGACCGCGACGACGTTCGTGCCGGTGACCATTGCACCTCCTGGCGACAGGATGCGTGTCTACCGAGAGGATGGCCGCGGCCGTTCGACCTGTCCAGGCAGGGTCGTTCGCCCGTTTGGATCCCTCAGACCCGGCTGGGAGTTCGCGGTTGTACGGCGGTGACCAGCAGGGCAGTGGACCTGCGGAGCGCAGACGCGAACGGGTCAGGGTCATCTCTCGACCGTCAGTTCGCCGCCGCCGGGGGCTCGTTGGTCCCCGCCCATGAAGACCTGTCCAGCCCAGTCCTCGATCTCCCGAGGAGATATCGATCCACGGCCTCGGGCTGTCTCGCCGAGGTGTCCGAGAAGGACCGGAAGGCGAACGCCGAGGCCCGCAAGGTGCTCGAGCCGAGAAGGACCTGGCCTCTCTCGTCAGTGGGACACGAGCGATAGGCGCCGTGCATCGAGGCGTCCTTCCTCGTGCGCCGCAGCCCGAGCGAGTATGCGGACGACGTCGTCCCGAGTCACGATGCCGATGGGCCGTCCGTCCCGGTCCACGACCGGAAGGCGGTCGATCCGTGCCCTCGCCATCCGGACCACGGCGTCGATGAGTGGTTCGTCGCGTGACGCCGTGACGGGGCTCTCCGTCATCAGATCCCTGACCAGCCACTCGGACCCCCCGTTCCGTGGTCGAAGGAAGGGCCCGGTCTCCCGTGCGTACGGGTGCGGGGCCGCGAGGTCGGAGGTCGTGACGACCCCAACGACGCGATCCTCCTCGACAACGGGCGCCCCGCCGACGCCGTGGCGAAGCAGGTATGCGAGGGCCTCGCTCGCCGGCATCTCGCGGGATACGGACACGACGGACTTCGTCATCGCGCCCTCGACGGTGCCGAGGGTGTCCACCAGCTCGGATCGGACAGACCGAATCGTCGTACCGACGCTCATCACCATCACCTCCGGACTCAGGCTCGCAGGCGGGTGCGGAGCCCGGCAGAGTCATTCGACCCAGGCGGAACCGGACCCTCGGCCCGGATGATCCCCGCCGAATCGTCGATACTGCATGTTTCATCGACTCCAAGGAGGGGGATCATGCCGCGTCTGTTCAAGTTCGGTGGGTACTTCGCAAGCGGCATCCTGATCGTGTTCGGGGCCGGCACGATCGTGGTGGGTGCGCTCGGTTTCTCCCAGGTCAGGGACACCATCGCCCAGGAGGACATCACGGCCACCCCCGATGCCAGGGAGCAGGGGGCGAACCTCGACCCCGGCCAGGTGATCGACACGGGGGCCGAGGCCAAGGAGTTCGCCAAGATCATCCGGGCCCACGTGCTCGAGATCACGGGGGGCCGCACGTACGCGGAGATGGGACGGTTCCTCACGCCCTCGGGCGAGGAGACCAGCGACGAGGCCGAGGCCGCCACGGACGCGCAGGGCAATCCCGTGCCGAACACCACTCGCGACCTCTGGGTCACCGCGACCTCGCTCACCACGGCGCTCAATACGGCGTTCCTGGCGGAGCGGATCGCGCTGTTCTCCATCGTGATGGGCGTGGCGCTGCTGCTGACGGGGATCGGGTTCCTGGTGCTGACGATCGCCGTCCTGCGCCCGGAGAAGCCGACCGAGCCCGCGGGGCACGCGGCCTAGCGCCGACTCAGGTCGGACGGCCCGTCGAGGACGGGCCCGTCGACCCTTGGCACGTGTGAGCAGGCGGGGGGACGCTTCCGAAAACGATACGCGGAATCGAGGAGTCGCCATGGACCGATACGTGAGGAACGTGCTCCTCGTCGAGTCCGATCCCGCGGAGCGGGAACGCCTCGGCGCGGCGCTCGAGGGGAACGGCTTCGAGGTCGTGCTGTGCCCCGGGCCCACGGCACCCGATTACACGTGCGTCGGAGCGAGGGTCGGCAGGTGTCCGCTGGCCACGGACGGGTGCGTCGTCGTGATCGACATGGATCAGGACGGCGACGCCGCCGTTTCGGGAACGTCGGCCGAGGAGCTGCTCGACTTCTACCTCCAGGCCCAGCACGCCGTCGTGACGCTCAGCGCTCGGCCGATCGCCGGAGCCGACGCGCGCATCCTGGAGCTGCGGCGCCACCCCGACACGGACATGTTGCTGACGGCCGTGTGGTGGGCGGCGTCCCCGAAGGCTACGGGGCATCTGGTCGTGAGAGGCGCCTGGAGCTGAACCGACGGACATCGGTCCCGGCGATCTCGGGACCTTCGTCTCCTCACGTCCGCTCCCTCGGGTGAGACACATAGATCGGCTGTACCGGCGGGCCGACATCCGGTCCCCGGGTGAGGAAAGGAGGAGGAGATGTTCGAGAAGATCCTCTTGGCTGTGGATGGCTCGGAGCACTCCGACCAGGCGACGGCCGCGGCCTCCGAGATCGCGACGAAGTCCGCAGGCACCGTCCACGTGTTGCACGTCCACGAGGCAGGTTTGGTCCTGCCCGTGGAGACGAACACGGAAGCCCAGGGTGTCGTGGACCGGGCGATCAAACAGCTCGAAGCCGACGGCGTCGAGGTGTCCGGACAAGCGGTGTCGGCTCGGGCCGGCTCGGTCGCTCCCACCATCATCGACGCGGCTCGTTCGTTCGGCTGTGATCTGATCGTGATGGGAACCCGGGGTCTGTCCGACTTCTCGGGCCTGCTGGTCGGAAGCATCGCTCACAAGGTCATCCACCACGCCGAGTGCCCTGTTCTCGTGGTGCGCTGACCCGCCAGCGCAGATCGCGCGGCTTGGCCAGGTGTGGCGCGTCGTCGCCACGCCGGGAGTCCATCCGGTGTGGCGACGATCTCCATCCGGTGTGGCGACGATCGCCGCTTCGACTCCTTGGCGATCGAGGCGGCTCGGCGCGCGTCCTTCCGCGGCTCGGGGCGTCCCTACACAAGCGAAGGCACGAGGATCGGCTCGCGTGTCTTCCAATGCGCGAGGCTTCCGCGCCACAGTGCGCGCTCGTGGAAGGCTCCGTTTGGACGGACACCCTCGAACCCCCCTCGGGCGATGAGCGCTTCCAGGAGCGGCTCGAGTTGAAGGCCGTATTGCTCCATGCAAGCTGCAGGATGTACCCCCGGCCACGAGTAACAAGAGACGACCGTCCTCCGGTTGGTCGTGGGGATGGCCGGCGGAAGGCACTCCCATGCCCGATCGCCGACGTCGAACGCGTACTGGTCGAGGTTTCCTTGGGGGATCCCTTCGATGCCTCGGACGGTCGGTGGATCGGCCTCGAGCAGATACGGGTCGACGACCAGGTCGCAGATCACCGCATGCGCGGGCAACCGGCCGATCTCGTCGTTCGGGACGATCGCGCGTGAAGGATCGTCTCGCTGAGTTGCGTCCACGAGCACGTCGGTTGCCGAGAGCCGCTCGTGCAGATACCCGGCGTGCGACGTGAGGTTGCGGCCGATCGTGACGACCTCGACACCCAGCGTCCCCCGGGCCCCGTAGCCCTCGTTGCGTTGGAGATCTCCGTACTTGGTGGCGGCCTCGACCGCGTGCTTGCCGATGTCCCCGGCGCCCATGACCGTGACGCGGACGGGCCGACGCCCCGCGCGAGACATCGGGCTCCAGGTCCGCTCGAGTTGAGCGAACGCGGCATCGAGACCGTTCCACGCGACGGCCTTGCCGTTCACCACCATCCTTTGGCCCTCGTCGTCCACGATCGAGTCGAGGCTGATCGCTCGAAGGCTCAATCGCTCCAGATGTGCGACCCGGGCCGCACGCGTAGGGAAGTGCAGCATCGACAGCAACGTGGCTCCCGGACGCAGATACTCGAACCTTTCGACGGGAGCGCGGAGCACGACGACGACGTCTTGCTCGTAGGCCGTGCGCTCATCCACGACATCGACGCCGGCGTCTCGAACGTAATCCTCGTCGACGTACCCCATGCCGGATCCGATCCCCGTCTCGACGAGGACGGGGCAACCTAGACCGGCGATCGCGTGGATCAACGGGGGCAGGAAGTCTCGGCGCTCTCCCACCTCCTTGTGCATCCTGGGGAAGCCGAACGTCAGTGTGTGCGATCTCCGTTCCATCTCGTCACCTCCGCCCTCGCCATGGCTCGTTCGAACGACGAATCGCCTTCCGGATCCCATCGCGTCACGGGCTTGTCGAAGATCACGTCCAGGAGAGGCTCGAGCTGTCGCCCGTACCGCTGCATGCTCGAAAGCGGATCGAGCCCAGGCCACGAGTAGCAGGAGAGCGTGAGCCGCCGATGCGTCGCGTCGATCCGAGCGTCGAGCTCGTTCCACGCTGGGTCGTCCACCGGGAACACGTATTTCGCGAGTGTGCCGTTGGGGATCCCCTCGATCCCCTTCACGAGCGGGGGAGTTGTGTCCAGGACGTACGGATCGCACGCCAGATCGAGCAGGACCGCATCGAGCGCCAGTGCCGAGAGCCAACGGTTGGGGATCACGGGGCAGCTCGCGTCCCGTCGTTGCGTCGCGTCGATGAGGAGATCGGTCGATCCGAGCCTGCCGAACATGTAGTCCTCATGCCGGGTGAGGTCGAAGTCGACGACGGTCACCTCCACGCCCGGCACGTCCTTGGCAACCATGGCCTTTCGAAGGTCGGGGTCGCCGTACCTGGTCGCCGCTCGGACGGCGTGACTGCCGACCGCTCCCGATCCCAGGCACGTCACATGGAGCGGCCGCCGGCCGGGGTGCTCGAAGTGTGGGTGGTTGCGGCGGATCTGCCGGAACGCTTCGCGGACGCCGATCCAGCCGACCGCTTCGAGGTTCTCGATGAGCCTGCCACCCACGTCGTCGGTGACGGCGTCGAGGCTCACGCCGCGCACGCCCCGGCTCTCGAGCGCCTCGACCCGCTCGGGGCGAGTTCGGGGATGGAGCATCGTGAGCAGGAGGGCATCGGGGCGGAGGCGTGGGAAGTCTTCGCCGTCGGGGCAGCGCAGAACGAGGACCAATGCTTGTCCGAGGCATTCGTCGTGGCGGCCGACCCGGACACGACTCGACAACTCGAGGTACCGGTCGATCGGTATCTGCATCCCGGCGCCATAGCCTTCCTCGATCACCACCTGCGTCGCGCCAAGGCGGATGAGGTGATGAACGAGGGCTGGCAGGAAGTCGCGACGCTCCTCGACCTCCTTGTGCATCCGCGGGAGCCCGATCGTGATGCTCATCTCGGTCCGACGCTAACGACCGACGAACGGACCAGCGTGGGCCGGTGGACCCGCTTCCCGGAGGACGTTCGTCACGGGCTGCGCGCCAGGCACACTGGCTAAGGTGCGCACCGCGCCCGCCTGCCAGGCTTGACTACGATGGATGCGATGACGACCGAGGCGTTCCAACCGCTCGAATCGGACGTCGTTCTGCGGGACGGATCGACGGTTCGGATCCGGCCAGCCCGATCGAGCGACGAGACCCGCGTCGAGGACTACCTGATCGGGCTCTCACCCGAGACGCGCCGCCTGCGCTTCTGGGCTCAGGCGATCGACGTCCGAGGGCTCGCCCGCAAGATCGTCGACGTCGATCTCGACAACCATCTGACCTTGCTCGCCCTCCATGGGGGGGATGAGGGGCGGATGATCGGCGGCGCCCAGTACATCCGGACACACCGCGGGCGCGCCGAGATCAGCCTCTCGGTGACCGACGAATTCCAAGGTCGAGGGATCGGGTCGATCCTGCTCGGCCAGCTGGCCGAGGCTGCGGCGGCTCATGACATCGCCACGTTCTCGGCCGACGTCCTCCCCGAGAACCACTCGATGATCAACGTCTTCCGTTCGAGCGGCTTCGATCTGTCGATCCGAGCGACTCCAGGAGCGATCGAGGTGGAGTTCCCGATCGGCCTGACGGACACGGCGATCCAGCACTTCGAGGATCGTGAGACGCAGGCGGCGATCAGCGCGATGCGGACGTTCCTGGCGCCACGTTCGATCGCCGTGGTCGGAGCCTCGCGCGACTCCTCGGCGATCGGAGGCCGGTTGTTCCACAACCTCCTGATGACCGAGTTCTCCGGCGCGGTCTTCCCGGTGAATCCGAAGGCGAACGTGGTCCACGGTGTCGTCGCCTACCCGAACGTCGAGGCGATCCCCGGCGATGTCGACGTGGCGTTCGTCGCGGTTCCCGCGATCCACCTGGAGGAGATCGCCCAGCAGTGCGGCCGCAAAGGCGTGCGGGGGCTGGTCGTCATCTCGGCCGGATTCGCGGAGGTCGGCGACGAGGGCGTTCAGAGGCAGGCGAGACTCTTGGAGACCTGCCGCTCGCACGGCATGCGCCTGATCGGTCCGAACTGCATGGGGATCGTGAACACGGCCGAAGACGTGAGGCTGAACGGAACCTTCGCGAACGTCTACCCGCCGGCTGGACGGGTCGGCTTCTCGTCGCAGTCGGGGGCGCTCGGGCTGGCGGTCATGCAGTACGCCGCCGAGCTCGGGCTGGGCCTGTCCTCGTTCGTCTCCGTGGGCAACAAGGCCGACATCTCCGGGAACGACCTCGTCGCGTACTGGTCGGTCGACGAGCGCACGGACGTGATCTTGCTCTACCTCGAATCCTTCGGGAACCCGAGGAGGTTCGCGCGGCTCGCCCGCGAGATCGGAAGGAGCAAGCCGATCATCGCCGTGAAGTCCGGGCGCAGCGCCGCCGGCCAACGAGCCGCGGCCTCCCACACCGGCGCGCTCCTTGCAACCTCCGACGTCACCGTCGACGCACTGTTCCGGCAGGCGGGCGTGATCCGGACGGACACGCTCGAGGAGATGTTCGACGTCGCGACGATCCTGGCGAATCAACCACCGCCGAAGGGCGAAGGCGTGGCGATCGTCACCAATGCGGGAGGCCTCGGGATCCTGTGCGCCGACGCGTGCGAGGCCCACGGGCTGCATGTCGCGGCGCTCTCGGAGCAGAGCACGGCGGCCCTGCGATCGTTCCTGACCGCCGAGGCCAGCGTGGGGAATCCCGTGGACATGATCGCCTCCGCGACGGCCTCGGACTATCGACGCACGATCGAGATCGTGGCGGCCGACCCCGGAGTCGACGCGATGATCGTGATCTACATCCCACCAGAGACGACGAGGGCCGAAGAGATCGGCGAGGCGATCTCCGAGGGGATCGACGCGCTCGAGGGGCGGATCCCCGTGGCCACGGCCTGGATGTCCACGAAGGGGCTCCCGGCGCAGCTTCAGAAGACCCGGACCCGCATCCCGTCGTTCGCGTTCCCGGAGCAGGCAGCGATCGCGATGGCCCGCGCGGCGGCGTACGGCCGATGGCGCGAGAGGCCGGTGGGATCCGTGCACACGTTCGACGATGCCAGGCCGGACGAGGCGTACGCGATCCTCGCGACAGCGCTCGGCCGCCGAGACGACGGATGGCTGAGCCCGGACGAGGTGGAACGCCTCCTCCAGTGTTACGGGCTGAGGACCGCGCGTTCGGAACGAACGTCGACGCCCGAGGAAGCGGGGGAAGCGGCGGCCGGGGTCGGCGGCAGGGTCGCCGTCAAGGCGTTCGGCCCGGACATCGTGCACAAGACCGAGATCGGGGGTGTCGCGCTCGGACTGTCCGGGGCCCATGAGGTCGCCCATGCGGCTCGGGAGATCGCGGATCGGATCACAGCCGCCGGCATCTCCGTCGAGGGGTTCCTCGTCCAGGAGATGGTGGAAGGTGGCGTCGAGATGCTGGTGGGCGTGGCCCACGACCCGTTGTTCGGGCCGGTGGTTGCCGTGGGCGCCGGCGGAACCATCGTGGAGCTGCTCAAGGACGTCTCCGTCCGCATCACCCCGATCAGCGATCTGGACGCGCAGGAGATGGTTCGATCGCTCGGCACGTTCCCGCTCCTGGATGGCTTTCGAGGCGCGCCAAAGGCCGACGTGGCCGCGCTGGAGGAGGTCATCCTTCGGATCGGCGCGCTCGCCGAACACCATCCGTCGGTCGCCGAGATGGACTGTAATCCCGTGAAGGTCCTGCCATCCGGCGCGGTGATCGTCGATGCCCGGGTAAGGGTCGAGGAACCGCCGCCCACGAAGCCGCTCGCCGGGCTCGGTGGCTGATACGACCCATGTTTCGTCAGACGATCTTGCCGAGGCGCGTCCGGCTGACGAGAAGCCAGCCGAGACCGAACGAGCCCGCGATCCCGCCGACAACCACGACCAGCGCCTTGATCTCGAGCGGCACGTCGAACGCTCGCAGGGCCAGGGCGAGCAGGATGAGCGGGATCCCCTGGAGCATGAACGCGGCGTACGCCGACCGGGCCATCGCTCGAGCGGTTCGACCTGCCTGGTCCCATCGCCGTTGGACCGAGGACCACGAGCAAGCGCGGCCGGAGTAGACCCGAAGATTTCCTCCGCGTCTCCGGCCGCCGCAGCCGCCATGCCCTCCAGCCCGCGTATGCGAGCGAGAAGATCAGCAAGAGTGCGACGGCACGAACGCCGTCCGAAAGGTCGTTCGACCCTCATCCCTCGGGGCCTTGGGAAGCGATCCGCCACCAACTGAATCGCCGCTCTTGACGGGCTGATCGGGGTCATCCGGCCCGCTGCGACACGACCGAACGGACCTATGTCTGGAACACCGCCTCGCGAGACACCCTCGGCGGAAGCTCTTCGCCCCGGATCAGCAACTGGCCGTGGAGCACGACGTGGGCCACGACCGGCGCCAACGCGTTTCCGCTCGCCAGGAATGCGACCGCCTGCACGCCGCAGACCGCCAGGGCTCCGAACAGGGCCGGCCGGCCTGCCCGGGTCCGGAACTGCCGGTACCCGAGGTGGTGCACCAGGATCACGACCAGCGACCCCACGATCGCCAGGGCGCCGGAGCCGACCCTCGCCCAACCGCCGTCCGTCCAACCGAGTGCGTCGCAGGTCTGCCAGACGGCGAGTACGGGCAGCGTGGCCAGCAGCACGGCCTCGGCGATGCCGTAGACCAGTCCCTCCCACAGCATGAGTCCCACGAGATCGCTCCCGTTCGCGTGCGGATGCGCCGGCAACTTGCGAACGAGCGGGACCGCGACCGCGGCGGCGACGAGGCCCGCGACGAGCGCCCACCCGACTCCCGAGGTGAACAACTCGTTCGCGGAGGTGCCGGACCAGGCGCAGTACCCCGCGCCGAGACCGATGGCGACCACGAACAGCATCGCGATGTACGGGGTGCGCGGAACCTTCAACACGTCGGTCAGCACCCATGTGACGAGGAACGCCACGACGGCAATGACGCCGAACGCCGCGAGCCCCTCCTGCCACGTCGATCCAGGATCCGTGCCGGACATGACGACACCTCCTCGTGCCGGGGCGCGTCGGCATCGCGCCTCCGCCATCCATGGTCATGCCGGCGGGATCTGGCGGAGGGGTTCTCTTGGCCCCCGATGGGGGGACTCGTGGCCTGGATCGACAGGCAATCTCATGGGCCGACGCCGGCCGGTGTCGTGATCAGCTCGCTCTACTGCGATTCCGACGCCATCTGTCTTGACGCTGACTTGGCGGCGGACCGGGGTGCCACCTGCCGAGTCACGACATGGCGCACCGCTCGTTCAGGCCGGTACCCGGCGGTGAGTCCCCGAAGGACGACGAGGAACACGACCGCGCTTCCCGTCACGACGTACATCCACCACATCCACGGTCGCGTGCTGTCGGTTCCGGAGAAGACTCCATGCGCCAGCGACAGGACGAACGCCGGTACGGCCAGCAGGTGCATGCGTCTCCACCAGGTCGTGCCGATCCGCTTTCGGATCCATGAGGTCACCAGCACGACGACGGTCGCGTACATCGCGATCACACCGAACGCGGTCGCGGCCGGGCGGTACGAGGCAGCTCCCGGAATGAGGATCTCCGCGGCGCCGAACGGCATGAACGGATCGACGAGCAGTCCGCCGACGTGGATGCCGAGCAGGAGCAGGCCGCACGTGGAGAAGAACTGATGGATCGAAACGGCCGAAGCCTTCGAGACCCGTCGGCCGAGCGCCGCCGATGTCGCGACGAGCCCCCATGCGATCGACAGGAACAACATCAGGTAGGCCCCGATCCCGGCCGAACGCAGGATGACCCAGGTCCTCATGCCGCGCGCTCGCAGGTGTGGAAGTTCGTCAGGACCGGCCCCTCGCGCAGAACCAGGAGTGCCGGCGATCGCTGCAGGTAGTCCTCGCCCTGGAGGAGGGCGTCCTTCGATCGGATCTCGGCCTCGACACACGTCGGTGCCCACACCGTAGCCTGGAGCAACGGTCCCACCGCCGGAGATCCGATGGACGGATCGATAAGGTGGTGGGAATGCGGTCCCCACGCCCGTTTCGTGACGCACGACGTCGCGAGCGCGCCATGGGAGATCGTCACCCGACCGATCTCGGTGTCCGGAGCCTCGGGGTCCTCGACGGTGACCTCGAGACCGCCGGCCGGGGGTTCGCCCCCCATCCGCAGATCGCCTCCCGCTTCGACGAGGACCCACGGCACCCCCGCCGACAGGGCGGCGTCGACGGATCGGTCGACCGTCCAGCCTTTGACGATCCCGCCGAGGTCCAAGCCGACTCCCTTCGGTAGCCGGAGTCGCTGGCCGTCCAGCTCCACCTCACCGGCCCGGCCGGCGGGGCCGACCGGCCGGAGTGCGTCGCGCGCTCCGGCGAGGATCTCGTCGAAGTCTCGGTCGTAACCGGCGGCGATCATCGCTCCGAGCAGTGTGGGGTCGAAACGGCCCTCCGTCCGTCGCCACGCGGACAAAGCGAACGCGACGACCTCCGCAAACGGGGCAGACACGTCGATCCACGATCCCGCCGCCGCGTTCACTCGCGCGAGCTCGCTGTCACCTCGGAACCGAGAGAATCGACGCTCCTCTTCCTCGAAGATGGCCCGGACGTCGCGATTGGCCCGATGGAACGCGGGGCATGGGGGCGCGATGCAGCGAACGTCGGTGCCCATCGCCCGAAAGGCGGAACACGCTGTGGGCATCACGAGCCACCTGTCGAGGTCGCGGCCGGCGCCGAGCTGACACTGCTCGACCCCGACGTGGATCCACCGGCCACGTATCGAACAGGCGAGGAGACGGCCGGTCGCGTGATCACGATGCGCCGCGTGATCCTTCGGATCACGAGGTCGGGTCGGTCGGTCGCCTGCGCCGTGTCCTGCGGCGGCTTGGGGGCCGCACCGAAGACCGCGGCCGGGGCGAGGAAGGCGAGTGCCCCCGCCACCCACGCCCAGGCCCGTAGCTCGCGCTTGGAAGCGCGTGGTCGGCGAACGTCTTCAGTCATCGAAGACCTCGGACTCGTGGCCCTCGCCGCTCGAACCGTCATCGCCTTCGAACTCGGATTCCGATTCACCGCCCGCCAAGGGTGCAATGTTCCCCGAGCCCGCGGCGACGACGACCGTGTGACCAGTGGGCTTGGCCTTCCTGTGGACCGTGACCGTGCGGTTGATCGTCCGGACCCGAGGGGCCGTTCGATCGCCGCCCGCCGCCGAGGACGCTCCCAGGAGCCCGAGCGAGAGCGCGGCCGATGCCGCGATCAACACAGCGACCAGGCCCCCGGCGACGATCAGAGCGAAGCGCTTCTTCATCGCACCCACCTCCTTGTCGAAGAACCACGATAGGAGCGGGTGGGTAAGAGGGGCGTGAGTATCGCGCTAAGGGATCGATAACTCTCTCCGTGATCCCACAGAGATGCGATGTCGGCGATCGTTGCCGGCGGGGAACGTCTCAGCCTCGGTCGCTTGTAAGCGCTCGTTGCACGATCGGCGTTTGGTTCAGGCAAGCATCAGGAAGAGGCGCTCGAACTTGCCCTCCTCGTAGCCCTCACCTCGAGCGGCTTCCTCGTCGGTCAGGCACTGCCGGAGCTGGCCGGTGAGGAGCTTGAGCCCCACCCGGTCCACGGCCCTGCCCACGGCAGCGAGCTGCTGGACGACGTCCTCGCAATCGCGGCCTTCCTCGATCATCCGGATGATCCCGCCGAGCTGCCCATGGACCCGGCGTAGCCGGTCCAGCGCCTCCGGAACGACCTCGCCCTGGAACTTCATCCCGGTGCCTCCTGTTTCGCCTGGTCAGGAGACATCCTCCGATCCCCTGCCCCCCAGGGCATAGGGCCCTTCGGTCTTGTCCTGCCGGGTCCTCCGGCCCTCAGCACGCAGGATCCCGGCTGGCACGCTGACGTCCATGAGGAAGGAGGACGGCATGAATGACTCGCTCTCGCTGGTGCTCTTCTCGGGAACGGACGACAAGCTGAACGCGGCCGCCGTGCTCACGGCCGGCGCCGCGGCGATGGGCCGAAGGGTCAACATCTTCCTGCAGTACTGGGCGCTCGATGCGTTCCGCGCCGATCGGATCCTCAAGGACCACGGGGTCGCGCCGGAGGCGGGACCAGGGGGCGCCGAGCTCTTCCAGCGTCACGGCGGCCAGCATTGGAGCGAGATCCTCCGCCAGGCCAAGGACATCGGCGAGGTCGAGATCCACGCCTGTTCGCTGTCGATGGAGATGTTCGACATCGGCGTCGAGGAACTCGATCCGCTGGTCGACGGCCAGGAGGGGGTCGCGGCGTTCTTCATGCACGTCGAAGGCCCCCTGACCTTCATCTAGGAGGTGTGGAAGCCATGACGACGCTCGACATCACCCGTTCGATCGACGCACGCGGCATGCCGTGTCCGGGACCCCTGATGAGTCTCATCGGCGCGATCCGCGAGGGACAGGTCGGTGACCTGATCGAGGTCCTGTCCTCGGACGCGGGTTCGAGGACGGACATCCCGGCGTGGCTCGCCAAGGCCGGGCACGAGCTGGTGGAGGTCGTCGAGGAGGACGGCTTCGCGCGTTTCGTGGTTCGGAAGGCGCGGTAGCGATGCCCGCCAGGGTCGCGGTGCTCGGCGGAGGGGTCGGCGGAACGCTCGTCGCCAACCTGCTCGACAAGGCTCTCGGGCGAGACGCGCGCGTCAGCGTGATCGACCCGACCGGGATGCACCACTACCAGCCCGGATACCTGTACGTCGCGCTCGGCCAGGCGAACGGGAAGTGGTTGGCTCGCGACGAGCGAACCCTGCTGCGTCCGCGCGTCGACCTGATCGTCGATCGGGCGATCCGGATCCACCCGGACGCGGGGACCGTGCAGCTCGAGCGCGGCAGCGTCGACTGGGACTACCTGGTCATCGCAACCGGTGCAAGGCTGATGCACGATCGGATCCCGGGGCTCGTCGAAGGGGCCTACGGCTTCTATTCGCTGGACGACGCGCAGCGCCTCCGCGAGGAGCTTCGGCGGTTCCGCGGCGGGCACGTCCTCGTCGGGATCGGCGGCATCCCCTACAAGTGCCCGCCGGCGCCGGTCGAGTTCGTGTTCCTGGTCGAGGAGTACCTGCGCGAGCGCGGGCTCCGCGACCGGAGCCGCGTGACGCTGCTCTCCCCGCTCAATCGGGCCTTCACGATCGAGTCGGCGAGCAAGGTGATCCAGCCCATCCTCGAGGAACGCGGGATCGAGCTGTCCACGTTCTTCAACGTCGAGCAGGTGGATCCCTCCGCCCACACGCTGACGTCCATCGAGGGCGAAAAGGCCGAGTACGACCTCCTGGTGCTCGTTCCGCCGCATCAGGGTCGGGAGGTCGTGATCGACTCCGACATGGGAGATCCGGGCGGCTGGCTGCCGACGGATCGCTACACGCTGCAGGTTCAGGGTCAGGACCGCATCTTCGCGATGGGCGACGCGACCGATCTGCCGATCAGCAAGAGCGGCTCGACCGCCCACTTCGAGGCGCCGGTCGTCGCCAGCAGGATCGCCTCCTTGATCCGGGGAAGCATTCCGAAGACCAACTACGGCGGCCGCGTCATGTGCTTCCTGGAGACGGGGAACCGAAAGGCGACCGCCCTGCGATTCGACTACGAACATCCCCCGACGCCGCCGAAGCCGAGCACCGTCTGGCACGCGGCGAAGTGGATGTTCAACAGGTTGTACTGGGAGACGGTGCCGCAGGGTCGCATCCCCGAGGCACTACGACGGCACAGAGGAGGCAACGCATGAGCGCGCAGATAACCCGAACGCTCGACCTGAAGGGCCTGTCGTGCCCGCTGCCGATCGTCAAGACGGCACAGGCGATCAGGGAGCTCCGGTCCGGCGATCTCATCGAGGCGCTGGCCACGGACCCAGGGTCGGTGGCCGATTTCGGTGCCTGGTGCACGACGACGGGCAACGAGCTCGTGGAGAAGAGCGAGGCGGACGCGGTGTACCGATTCGTGATCAGGAAGAAGTGAGGTGAGAACGATGGCGGTTCAGGAGGCGGAGCTCACGGTCCCGACCCATGTCCACGAGGACCACCCCAAGCACCAGAAGCTGGTGATCATCGCGTGGAGCGGCGACCTGGACAAGGTCTGGCCCCAGATGATCCTCGCGACGACCGGCGCCGCGATGGGGATGCAGACCACGATCTTCTTCACGTTCTGGGGCCTGTTCTCGCTCGTCAAGGACGGGGTCCACATCACCGGCGAGAACTGGATGCAGAAGATGGTCGCGATGATGGACCGGCCCGGGATGGAGCATCTGAAGCTCGGCAAGATGAACTTCGCGGGCGCCGGGCCGAAGATGATGAAGCACCTGGCCAAGGAGCACAAGGTCGCGAGCCCCGGCGAGCTGCTTGAGATGGCTCGCGATCTCGGCGTTCGGCTGGTCCCGTGCCAGATGACGATGGACCTGCTCGGGCTCACGCGCGAGGACATGATCGAGGGTCTCGGCGAGCCCGTGGGCGCCACAACGATGCTGCTCGAGGCGCAGGACGCCATCACCCTGTTCATCTGAAGGGGTGGTGAGGACGATGGCGAATATCGTGGTGCGGTACCTGCAAGGCGACCGGCTCACGGCGACCGTGCGTGGGCACGAGGTCACATTGGACCAGCCCGCCGCGGACGGAGGCGAGGACCTGGGCCCGACGCCCACGGAGCTGTTCGTATCGGGGTTGGCGGCGTGCGTCGCGTTCTATGCGGAGCGGTACCTGCGCCGGCACGGTCTCGACCCGACCGGGTTGGTCATCGAGTGCGGCTACGGCTTCAGCGAGGACGGTCCGGCGAGGGTGAGCGAGATCCGGATCGTTGTGACGGCTCCCGGCCTTCCCGAAGCCCGCCGCGAGCCGTTCGCCCGGGTGATCGAGCACTGCACGGTCCACAACTCGCTGAAGCGGCCGCCGACCGTGACGATGGAACTCGTTCGGTCGGAGGAGGCAGCCTGAGTCGGCCTGCGCCCTCGAGCCCGTCTTTGGGCGTTCTCACCCCACGATTGGCGCCGGACGTGGCGCAGGAACGCCGCTTCGGGTGAACCAGATGCGTGCTGCCGGGGCGCCGGTTGGCGGGCCATCTCTTACCCATCAAGCGCCCGACCGGATCGCGAAGACCACAGACGCCCGGCTTGCGCTTCGGTGGGGGCGTCCAGGGCTCTAGGAGAGGCCCGATGGGCCCGTCGGCTTCAGGACCGTCGCCCCGTGGACCATCCCTCGATCGGGTGCAGCCTGTGGATGGAGGCGCCGGTCGAAGCGAGGTTCAGCGATGACACCGCCAAAGGTGCTGCTCATTGGCTACAACGGCGCGAACAACACCGGCGCCGAAGCGCTGCTGCAGGCCGACATCCAGGACTTCCGGGTCGTGTTCGGCGAGGACGCCGTGCTCACCGTTCCGGCCATCAAGGACGCCGCGAACCTGCGCCGCTACCTGCGTGAAGGACCCACGCTGCGGATCGTTTCGATCCCGTCCGTCTTCTTCGGAGCCGTCCGGCGCCTCGTCCGTGAGCACGACCTCGTCGTGCTGGTCGAGGGTAGCGCGTACATGGACACGTGGACGTCGGCGCTCTTGTGGTACTTCCTGTGGGCGACCCGGTGTGCGGCCCTAGAGGGCAAGCCGTGCCTCGCGTACGCCGTGGACGCCGGGGAGCTTCGACCTCGCAACCAACGGCTGGTCCGCCGGTACGCGAGCAGCACGAACCTGGTCGTCACTCGGTCCGAGGCGGCGGCCGAGCGCCTGCGCGGCTGGGGTGTGAGCGCACCGGTCGAGTGGACCGCGGACAACGCGTTCAACTTCGAGCCGCGACTCCGCGACGAGGAATGGGCCACGCTCTGGCCCGAGGACCAACGATCGGCCGTCGGCATCGCGGCCGTCGACTTCTACCGCTGGCCGGTCGTGATCCGGCCGTGGGGCCGGTCGCAGGACCGTTACCGCTGGCCGTACTACTTCTCCACGTCCCCGGAGCGCAGGCGGGCCAGCACGCGGCTCGCCCGCCGGTACGCGCGCCTCGCGGATCGCGTGGTCGAGGAGCACGACCGATCCGTCGCGCTCATCTGCATGGAGGAGCTGGACGAGCCGATCGCCCGCGCGATCCACGACGAGATGACGCACGAGGATCGGGCTCGGGTGTTCTCGTCGCGAGAGCACGATGCGTCGCGCATGACGGCGCTCCTGCGGCGCCTCGGCGTGCTCGTGACCTCGCGGTACCACGCGTCGGTGCTTTCTCTCGCGGCCGCGGTGCCCCAGCTCGCCGTCGGACACGATCTCCGGCTCCGCACGCTCTATTCGGAACTGGGGATCGAGGACCGGTACTTCCTCACACCCGACGAGCCGGACGTGGTCGATCGGATGACCGGCGCGGTCGACGAGCTCCTGTTCGATCCGGTCGAGGTGCGGGAGCGCCTCCGCGCCGGTCACGACGCGCATCTCGCCGCGGCTCGAAGGAACCGTGAGCTCCTGCGGAGCTTCGCCGGTCAGCACGGGTGGGGGGTGCCGGCATGGGCGACGTAGTGCTGCTTACCGGGGGGACCGGGTTCCTCGGCACCGAGGTGGCAGCCCGCCTGCTCGAGCGCGCCGATCTCGAGATCGTGTCGCTCGTGCTCGCGGATACCGATGCCGAGGCCGCTCGCGCCTCTGACCGAGCCTGGTGGTTCCGGCCGGACCTGCGTCCCGAGCTCGGAGACCGCCTCCACGCCATCGCCGGGGACGTCGCCAAGCCAACACTGGGTCTCGACCCGGGCACGTACGCGGATCTCTGCGATCGGGTTACCCACATCGTTCACTCCGCGGCCGACCTGCGGGTCGATGCGACCGTCGAGGAGCTGCGCGTCACGAATGTCACCGGTGTGGCGAACGTCCTCTGCTTCGCGCGGTCGGCGCACAGGCTTGCGCGCCTCGTCCACGTGTCGACCGCGTACGTGGCCGGGGGTCGGAAGGGCACCGTGAGCGAGGACGACCTTACCGACGCCTTCGGGTTCGGGAGCCCGTACGAGCAGACGAAGTACGAGGCCGAACGTCTCGTCCGTGACGCCGCGTCGGAGCTCCCGGTCACGGTCGTCCGGCCATCGATGATCGTCGGCGACTCGCGAACGGGCGACATCAAGACGTTCAACACGTTCTACGCGCCGCTGCGGCTGTTCCTGTCGGGCAAGCTCCGGATCGTTCCAGCCAGACGCGACCTTCGCGTCAATATCGTGCCGGTGGACTACGTCGCGGACGCGATCGTCAGCCTGACGTTCGACCCGCGCGCCGTGGGGATGACGTTCCACCTCACGACACCCACCGATGAGCTTCCCACCGCCGGCGACGTCCTCGCGTTCGCTCGTCGGTGGGCACGAGAGCACCTCGGCGTCCGGCTGCGGTCGCCGGTCTTCCTCCCGATCGGGCTCCGGCTCGGGGGACGTACCGTCCGGCTCCTCAAGCCGTACTTCCGGGAGCGTCGTCGCTTCCGCCGCGACCACGCCGACGAATTGCTCGGTTCGACGGTTCCCGGCTGGTGCGACTACCTGCCGACCCTGCTGGAACACGCGACCTCCCACGGCTTCCTGCATCGTTCCGATCGCACCGTCCACGAGCAGGTCCTGTTCCGACTGGCGAGTCGGCGTCTGCCCGTCCGCTTCGTGGACGTCGACGCGAACGGTGGCCGGACGCCTCGATCGGCGACCGAGGTTCGGCGCGAGATCGAAGCCGCCGCGGTGGCGCTCCGAGCGATGGGCGTCGGGGCCGGGACCCGGGTCGCGATCCTTGGTTCGAACGGCACGCGCTATCTCGTCGTAGACGTCGCCGTCGGCCTCGTCGGCGGTGTCAGCGTTCCGCTGTACGCGACGACTCCTCCCGAGGACCTCGACGACGTGCTGCGCCGGAGCCGTTCGGAACTCCTGTTCGTGGGAGCCCCAGCCGTGATGGAACGTCTGGACGAGCTCTCGACGAGACTACCGATCGTCTCGTTCTGCCACGTCGATCCGCCTGTCGGCCGCGAGGTGATCCCATGGAGATCCTTCCTCGAGACCGGCCCGGCGAGCGGCGGCGCCGAGGCCCCAACGTTCGCGCCGGTCGGTCCGGACGATCTCGCCACGATCCGGTACACGTCGGGCACGACGGGCCCGCCGAAGGGTGTCGCGTTCAGCCACGCGCAGCTCCGGTGGATGGCCGAGACGATGGCCTCGCTCGTCCCGTGGGGCATCCGGACGCGGCCGAATCGGTACCTGTCGTTCCTGCCGATGAGCCATGTGGTGGAGGGCATCCTCGGCACATACAGCCCGTACGACCTGCCCGCGTCCGTCGATGTCACGTTCCTGGAGGACTTCCGGCGGGTGGCCGCGACCTTACCGGCCGTTCGTCCAACGGTCTTCTTTTCCGTACCCCGCCTGTACCAGAAGGTCTGGGAGGGACTCGGACGGAGCTTCGTCGGAGCCCGGTACCAGCGGATGCGCGAGGGATCGCTTCGAGGACTCCTCAGGCCGGTGGTGCGCCGCTCGATGCTGCGCCGAGCGGGACTGGATAGATGCGCGCAGCTGCTCGTCGGCTCGGCAGCCGTCGACGAGCAACTCCTGAGGTCCTTCCACGAGCTCGGCATCGAGATCCACGAGGCGTACGGGCTCACCGAGGCCCCGCTCGTGGCGCTGAACCGCCTGGGCCGGAACCACATCGGGTCCTCCGGCGAGCTGCTGCCCGAGACACAGGTCCGTGTGGCCGACGACGGCGAGCTCGAGGTCCGCGGACCGCAGGTGATGACCGGCTACGTCGACGAGGACGAGCAGCCGTTCCGCGACGGCTGGCTCCAGACGGGCGATCTCGGCCACGTCACCGCCGACGTGCGACTCGTGATCGACGGTCGCAAGAAGGACCTGCTGAAGACCGCGTACGGGAAGTACCTCCAGCCCTCGAAGATCGAGGCCATGCTACGTCGGATCCCCGGCGTCTCGGAGGCGATGGTCGTGGGGGAGGGGAGGCCGTTCTGCGCGGCGCTGCTCTGGGTAGAAGGGGTCGACGGCGCGACCGCCGTCGAGGCGGCCGTGACCGAGATGAACCGGCGGCTGTCGCATCCCGAGCAGGTGAAGCGGTGGACCGTGCTCCCGAACGACCTCTCGATCGAGGGCGGGGAGCTCACCGCGAACCTCAAGCTCAGGCGACACGAGGTGGGGGCGAGGTTCCACGGCGAGATCGAGCGCCTGTACGAGGAGCATCCGACGGCTCCGATCCGGACCGCGGTGGGTTCCGGAGCGCGGCCATGAGTCTCCGTCTGCGAGCGCTTGAGCTCCACGTTCCTGAGTTCGTGGCGCGATCGGCCCTGCGCCGGCTCTTCGACGCCACAGCGTCCGCGTTCGGCCGTGAGGCCGAGGACTTGGGCGGGCTGGACCGCCGCGCGCTCCTCGAGCGCTACGCGTCCTTCACGATCCGATGCGCCGAGCAGGCGATGGGCGACTATACGGATCCCGTCGTGTCCTACCGCATGTGGGAGAACGCGCACGCCCTGGGCGGGTCGCTCCGCCGCCTGCTCGGAGTCGGCACGCGAGGCGAAGCGTTGCGGGCCGCGCGGATCGCGTACCGGTTGATAGGGATCGACCTCCGGGCGGACCGGCGCGGCCGCGTGACGGTCGACCGATGCGCGTTCGCAGAGTGGTACTCGCCGTCGGTCTGCATCCTCATGTCTTCGCTGGACGCCGGCCTGATCGCCGGCCTCACGGATGGTGGCAGGCTTTCGTTCTCGGAGCGAATCACCGAGGGGAGACCGCGGTGCCTCGCCCGGATCACCTGGCAGGGGACGTCACCTTGAGGAGGCGGGCGATCGTCGTCGGGAGCGGCGCCGGAGGTGCCACGGTCGCCCGGGAGCTCCAGGGCGCGTTCGACGTGACCGTGGTGGAGGCCGGCCGCGAGTTCCAACGCGCCACGCTGGAGCGGAGATCGATCGAACGGTTGCGCCGGAGCCGGCTGCTCGTGGACCCCCGGCTGGTGCGCCTTGTCTACCCGCCGATCCGTTTCCGCCGGACGCCTGACATGCTCCTGGTCAATGGTATCGGGACGGGCGGGACGACCACGATGGCGACCGGCAACGGGATCCGCATGGACGAGGACCTGCGGGCGCTCGGGCTCGACCTCGATCGTGAGTTCGACGAGATCGCGCGCGAGATCCCTATCACGACGGCTCACCGAGGCCGCTGGCACCCGACGACGAGACGCCTGTTCCGAGCTTTCGAGGATCTCGGCCTCGGCCCGGTCGTCCTGCCGAAGATGGGCGAGGCCGAGCGGTGCCGTCATTGCGGCCGCTGCATGCTCGGTTGCCCGTACGGTCGAAAGTGGGACAGCCGCACGTACCTGAACGAGGCCGTCCATCGCGGTGCATGGTTGGTGACCGGAAGCACGGTGACCGAGGTCGTGACGGACGGCGATCGGGCGACAGGCGTGATGGCGCGACGGGGGGCGCTGCAGCGGTTCGTCCCAGCCGACCTCGTCGTGCTTGCCGCGGGGGGGTTCGGGACGCCCGCCATCCTGGAACGGTCCCGCATCGTGTGCGAGCCGACGCTGTTCGTCGACCCCGTCCTGACGGTCGCGGCCCGAGTGCCGAACGCCTGGCAGTGCAACGAGATCGAGATGCCGTTCGTCGTGCAGCGCGAGGGCTACATCCTCTCTCCGTACTTCGACTGGATCAGCAGCCTGTTCCATCCAGCGTGGCGGCACCGCCTGCAGGACATCGTGGGCATCATGATCAAGCTGGCGGACGACAACGTCGGATCCGTGTCGGGGAGGAAGGTGCACAAGCTCCTCACCCCCTCGGACCGCTCGCGGATGGCCGAGGCCGTGGGCGTTGCCACCGAGATCCTCGCGGCGTTCGGCGCGGACCCGCACGACGTGTTCCTTGGCGCGGTGCATGCGGGTCACCCCGGCGGCATGCTGCCACTCAGCGAGGCGTCCGCGCGCACGATGCACGACGACCGGCTGCCCGAGAACCTCTACGTCGCCGACTCCACGCTCTTCCCGAGGTCGCTCGGCAACCCGCCGATCCTCACGATCATCGCGATGGCGAAGCGGATCGCCGCGATCTGCGCCGGCGAATTCGCACCCTCGCACCTCCCAGCGTCGCAACGCTAGGGTCGCTTCGCCGACCACCCGCCCGCAGCCGAGATCGCGGTGCGGGCGCGCGTCAGAGGCTCGTCGAGGTCGAGCTCGGCGGTGACACGCTGGAACCGCAGCTTGAGCCACGGGCCGGGCTCGTCGGCCCAGCGGACCAAGATGCGCTCGGGGATCGTGACCACTCCGAACCGTCGCCACCCGAGCATCGTGATCCGCCAGCGAACCTTGGGTCCGTCCTTGCCCTTGAAGCGCATCGTCTCGAAGGTGGCCGGGAAACCCGTGTCCGGGTCGAATCCGACCGAGGCGACCTCGAACCCGGCTTCGAATGGCATGTGCATGCGCGCGGTGTCCGCGTCCACGGGCTCCCAATCGAAACCCGGCATCCGAGACCAGCACGAGGGGAACATGAGCGACTCGCACAGCATCGCGTGCGTCGCCCCCTGGTCGACCCGCGGGCCAGTGTCCGCTCTGTTCAGGAACTTCGTGATGCCGCGACCGTCGACGTATGCGTCGAGTACCTTCATCACCGTGATCGGCCCGAAGCGGACGAACATATCCGAGACGCGGTTCACGCCGGGCCGGAGCCAGATGGTGGTTGTGAAGGGGAGCCAGGGGAGTGGGCGTTGCCGGAAGCGGCCGGAGCTCTCCATCGCGGCGGTGACTACCCCGGGGACGCCGTCGGCGCACGCCGTCTCGATGTACCGGGCGACAGGCGCCGGTACCTCGATCCCGGCACGTGATCATGCATCGAGACCGCCTCCCCGCAACGTTCGGTCGGCGAGGGTTTCAAGTACCTGCTAGACCATCAAGGCAACCAGAAGATCCCCTGGAAGATCGAGTGGAGGACTCCAGAACGAATCCGCCTGGTGCCAGCACGCCTCCTCCACTCACGTAGCTTCGTTGAGCCTTCCAGACCCTCCGTCCACCGTTCGTGCCGTCCACAACCCGATCCCCGTGACCAACACCGCCAACAGACTGAGGAGCGCGAAGACCCTCAGCACGCCACCGAGTTCGAACACGGCGGCGATGCCCAAGGCGTTCATGGCGACAAGGACGGCCACGAGGAACCGACCATCACGGTCAGCTTGGTTGGCAGCCATCGTTCTCTCCTTTCACTTCCACGCGAAGCCGAAGACCCGGACGGTTTCAGCCGAGCGGGCTACGGGTCACGCAGCCTGTTCCCACCTCCCACCCTGCTCCAGACACCACTCCGCCGCTAGGGCCGGTCGGTCCTGAGAAGCCATCCCGAACGGCCCCGCGGTGCGAGCTCACAACGGCCGACCTGTAGCCAGTCCTGCTCCAGGAGCCACTGCGGGTCATTCCGGGCGTGAACTGCTGTCTGCCCGCGCGCGCTCTGGGAGCCGGATCAGTTTCGGCTCCCGAGCGTCCGAGCGGATCCCGATGGCCTATCGGGGCCGGGTCGTCCGACCCAGGTCGCGGCGGCGGCGCTCGCCGACGATGAGGGGTGACCGGTCGGCAGTCCCGGCCGGTCGGGAGGTGAGCACGATGTCTGTTCGCAGCCCCGAGAGGGAGACCGCGCCCGTTCGAGCCACCGCGCCAGCCCCGGAAGACGTCGAGCGGTTCCTGGGCAAGTACCTGAGCATCACGAGCTTCCGCCGCAACGGCTCGGGTGTCGCGACCCCGGTGTGGTTCGCCACGGAGGGTGACCGGCTCTTCGTTATGACGGCGCTCGGATCCGGCAAGGTCAGGCGGATCCGCCGGAACCCGTTCGTGAGCATTGCCGAGTGCTCGGCCCGCGGTCGGCTCCATAGTGAGCCGATGACGGCCCGGGCCGAGATCCTGCCGTCGACCGAGGAGGATCACGTCAAGCGACTCATCGCGCGCAAGTATCGGTTCGACCTGCTCTTCATCAGGCCGATCCGCGCGCTTCAGGGCCTGTTCCATCCGGAACGTCGACACGAGGCGGCCGCCGTCCTTGCGATCACCCCGGTCTCGCACTGACGACGCTCGGCTCCGGATTGAGGAGATGTCGGGCACGCCACGGGGAGTACTCGGCCACGAGGAGGCATGGAGATGAGACGGTCGATCTCGCTCACCGTTGCCGTTCTGGTCGGTGGTCTGCTGCTGTCTTCCTGCGCGAGGGACTCAGACTCGGAGGACGGCGAGTTCCACGTAACTTCCGAGGTCGTGTCGCACGAGGCCACAAAGGACATGCTGGTGTTCGCACCGGATGCCGAGGGGCCGTGGCCCGTCGTCGTGGCCTTCCACGGGATCGGAGGGACCGGTCAGGACATGGCCGAGATCGCGACCCGGCTCGCTCGTGAAGGGTCCGTGGTGTTCGCCCCGACCTACGGGACCGACATCACCACCCAAGAAGGCATCGACCGGGCAGCGGTCGATGCCGAATGCGGCTACCGCTTCGCTCGCAGCATCGCGGCCGAGTACGGCGGTGACCTCGACCAGCCAGTGACCTTTGTCGGCTGGTCCCTGGGAGCTAGCGCGGCCCTAGGGATCGGTCTGACCGAGGAGCTCGACCCAACAGGAGAGTTCGTCTCGTGCTTCGGCCAGGTGCCTCGTCCGGACATCATCGTGGCCATCTCCGGCTGCCACTACGAGGGCGGGCAGCTGGACTTCGTCGACACGGAGGCGTGGGGGAACAAGGAGGCCGATATCTTCCTCCTTGCCGGCGAGAACGACACGAACTGCCCTCCCTGGGAGACCGAGGACGCCGCTGCAGAGATGCGCTCGGCCGGGTACGAAGTCAATCTCTCGATGCTCGACGGGGCGGACCATTTCGCTCCGGTCTTCCACGACCTTCAAGACGGCCAGTTCGTTGTGGTCGCGAACGATCCTGCGGGGGAGCAGACCGTCGAGGTGATCCTGGATGCCATCGCCGCCAGGCAGCACCGAACCTGATTGGACCCTTCGCACCGAGGAGAAAGGTGCGGGAGGCCTTCATTCGCCGCCAAGGCCGCATCCCGGATCCCCGGAGCCGGGCTCGTCACGATCGAGGCAGGCGGCAACTTCTTCATGGGCACGACACCGAGGTCCGCGAGGCGATCGGCAACTTCGTCGTCGAGCTGACCTAAACGCCTCGCCCGCCGCTCAGGCTCTGATGTGACGCTCGGCCCGGCCGAGACGGGTCTTTCGACCCCCGTCGCCGGGCGCTCCCATGCCCACGATAGGGAGCAATGAGCTCGCGACCGCTCTTCGTGGCCTGGCGGCTCGCCGTCCGCGCCGTGCCCGCCGTCCTATTGCTGTGGGCCGGCTTCAGCAAGGCGTTCGACCGGCAGGAGGCGATCCTTGCGATCGACGCCTACCAGGTCCTACCCGACGCCATGGTCCGCATCGTGGCGTCGCTCCTCCCGTGGATCGAGATCGGCGTCGGGGTCCTCCTCATCCTGGGTCTGTTCGTCCGGTTCGCGGGCATCGCCACGGCCGTGCTCGCATCCGTGTTCATCGCCGCCCTCGTACAGGCGAAATCGCGTGGTCTGGCGATCGATTGCGGGTGCTTCGGAGGCGGCGGCGCGGGAGACGGGGTGACCTGGTGGGACATCGCCCGCGACATCCCGATCGTCCTCGCGGGTATCTACCTGGCCCGACGACCGGTGGGGCCGCTGCAGCTCGACAACCTTCTCGGAGTGATGGAGGACCATGATGGTGAAGACCGCGGATGGAACCAAACGCGAACGTCGGCTCGAGCGGGCTGAGGCCAAGGCCGCGGCCCGACGGCGTCTCGAACGCCGGAAGCGGCTCGGGTGGATGCTCGGGGTGGCCGCCTTGGCGTGCGCGATCGCGATCGGCGTCGTTGCCTCCCTCGGTGGGGGCGGCGATCCGGGGGCGGGTCCGTCCGATCGAGCGGCGGTTGTGGTCGCCGGTCCGGCCCGTTCGGAGCCGCTCGCTCGTGGGGAACCCATCCCCGAGTTCTCGGCACCGGGTCTGCACGGGGGAACGGTCTCGTGGGAAGTCTTCTCGAACCAACCGACGCTGCTCGCGGTGTGGGCGCCCTGGTGCCCACACTGCCAGGTGGAGCTTCCGATCCTGGACAGGGTCATGCGTGAACACCCAGGGGTCGGATTCGTCACGCTCGTGACGGCGGTGGGGGATCGTCCCGGCCCGACGCCCGAGGCGTACATGGCCGACCACGGCCTCTCGTTCCCCGTCGCCGTGGACGACGACCAAGGAACCATCGCCCGCGCGCTGGGGGTACCGGGGTTCCCTCTGCTCTACTTCGTCGCGTCCGATGGCACGGTCAGGTTCGCAGCCTCAGGGGAGGTCGACGAGGCCACACTGGTCGATGCGATCTCGAGGCTCTCCTGATTGGGAAAGAATCCCGAGCACGCCGTCCACGCCGTCACCGAGTAGGCCGCCAGGGCCGACGACATAGTCGGCAGGCTCTCGAGATCGGGCTCGCCCCGACGGCTCGTTCCACGAGCGCGCGCTCCACCGTAGGAGCCTCCGCGCCCGGCTCCGTCCCGTGCCCGTGGGGGAGCTCGTCAGCACATCGTGAGCTGAGGATGCGGACGCCGGCACGATCGGACCGTCCGCCGTCGGACGCGGGCCGTGCTCGTGCGAGGTGGGCCCGCTTCATGGGTAGGGCTGCCTCACACATGCGGCACGGTTTGGTCACCGAGGCACCGGGACTTTCGGCTCTGAGCGGGGACGGATCGGGATGACATGCTCCGCTTCGAAGGAGGTGGCACGATGTTCGAGAGGATCGTCTTGGCCGTCGATGGTTCCGAGCCCGCGCAGCGTGCTGTTCCGGTGGCTGCCGACATCGCCTCGAAGTACGGGTCGGATGTGATCGTCGTCCACGTCCTAGAGCAACAGCTCGGGCGGGGAGGGCCGATCGCGTTCGATTCGACGGAGGAGGCGACAAGGGTCGCCGACGACACGGCGAAGTCCTTGAAGGACGTGGGGGTGAGCGCGCGGGCGGAGGCGCGGGCCGCCATCGCCGGCAGGGCCGCGCAAGAAATCATGGACCTGGCCACGAGCGAGGACGCCGGGCTCATCGTGATGGGGAGCCGAGGCATGTCCGATTGGCAGGGGCTGCTCGTCGGCAGCGTCGCCCACAAGGTCCTGCACCTGGCCAGCGTGCCGGTGCTGATCGTCCGCTAGCCTTCGGGGAAGATCGGCGTGCGGTGACATATGTCCGGCTCTCTTTGCCGCCGGACCTGGATGCGCGGGTCCGGCTGGGTTAGGGGTGTTGGCGCGCCTGTCGGCAAGATGGCGACCCACGAGTGAGATCACGCAGGGCGCGTCGGTCGAACCGAGGCTGCGTCGCGCGCTCCGAATGAAGCCCGCGCCGATCCAGACGTCGGAGTCAGGGGGCTGCGCTCACGGCGAGGAGCGGATCGACCCCGTCGAAGAAGCTGGACTAAGAACGCGAGCTCAACGAGCTCTACGGACCCCGGGCCGGCCCCCCTGCGATCGTCGACGTTCCCCAGCTCGCGTTCCTGATGGTCGACGGGATGGGCGATCCGAACACCTCCCGGAACTACAGTGAGGCCGTGGAGGCCCTCTTCGCCGTCTCCTACCGGGTGAATTTCGCGGTGAAGCGAGGCGCCAGGACGATCATCCGTCAGCCGGTCGCGGCAGCTCGGTGAGATCGTCGTTCGAGGGGACAACAGGGCGAACCCATCTCGCACGGTTCCGGGTCGCTCGGAAGCCCACGCACAACCGCTCGCGACGGGTCAGCGAAGTCGTTCCATCTCATGGTGGATCTGCTCCTCTCCCGGGGGCGTCCATAGACATCCCACGCGTGGAACACGAGTCCGATGCCCCATCCGAGGATCGGGAAGATGGGCCAAGACAAGGTCCCGTCGCTCGTGACCGCCCAGATCGCGACGAGGAACACGTTCACCGGCACATAGGCGAGCAGGTGTGCCGCGAACTCGCGCTTCTTCTTCAGGCTCGCGATCGCGCGCTCGCGAAGGTCCCTTCGTCCGTCATCGCTCTCTCCTCTCCTTCGGCTGTGACAACGCCTCTCATCGGCGGCTCTCCACGAGCTGCTTAGGGGGGTCGGTTGGATGGCTCTGGGGCCGACCGCCCCGGTGAAAGAGGGACGTACGGGGCACGATCACCCTGCCGGGATCGCCAACCATCTCGTGGAGAGCCTGGCGACGTCCCTTCCCTGCGGGGGTAGTGTTCGCATGCTTGAACGGCGAGGAGAAGCCACCGGAAGATCGATGGGCCCCGAGCGAAGGTCGTCATCCGCACCGACCCATCGAAGCCGAGGTGCTCGGACGACGCGTCTTTGGTTGGCATAGGAGAGGTGCGCGATGCGCTCGCCTAAGCCGAGTGCGATTCGCGGGTATCGTCGCGCGAGCGAAGCGGGTGGGACGGGCGCATGACACACGCGACGGGAGCTGCCGGCAAAGGTCGGCGTATGGACGGAGGCAGTGCGTACCTGCGCTGGCTCCCCGGCCTCCATACGCTCCTCACCTACGAGCGAGGGTGGCTGCGTCACGATCTCGTGGCGGGGTTGGCCCTGAGCGCCTTCCTGGTGCCGGTGGGCATGGGTTACGCGGAGGCCTCGGGACTGCCGGCCATCTACGGCCTGTACGCGACGATCGTGCCACTCGCCATCTATGGGCTGCTGGGTCCGTCGCGGATACTCGTCCTCGGCCCGGATTCCGCACTCGCACCGCTCATCGCCGCAACCATCCTTCCGCTCTCGCACGGTAACCCCAGCCGGGCGCTTGCCCTCGCAGGCATGCTCGCGATCCTGACGGGCGCGTTCTTGGTCCTGATCGGGGTGATCCGGTTCGGATACGTCACCGACCTGCTGTCGCTGCCGATCCGCTACGGGTACCTGAATGGGATCGCGTTGGCCGTGATCGTCTCGCAGTTGCCGAAGGTGTTCGGCTACTCGGTGGACGCCGAGGGATCGATACGGCAGCTCGTGGCGTTCGCCGAAGGGTTGGGGGAGGGGCAGGTGGTCCTTCCTGCGCTGCTGATCGGATCGGGCTCGATCGTCCTGGTCATCGTCCTGCGCCGGCTGGCGCCGAGCGTGCCGGGCGTGCTCGTCGCGGTCGCCCTGTCCATGGCTGCGGTCGCGGTCTTCGGGCTCGCCGACGAGATCCCCGTCGTCGGCTCGCTGCCCCGAGGGCTGCCGTCGTTCGAGCTCCCTCTCGTCGAGACGTCCGACTTGCCGCCGCTCTCCGCCGCAGCGATCGGCATCGCGCTCGTTGCCTTCGCGGATACGAGCGTGCTGTCCCGCACGTTCGCTTCACGGCTCGGTCGTGACGTCAACCCGAACCATGAGGTCATCGCGCTCGGCCTTGCGAACGCGGCGACCGGGGTGTTCCAGGGGTTCCCGATCTCGAGTAGTGCTTCGCGGACGCCGGTCGCCGAGTCCGCCGGCGCCCGGACACAGCTGACCGGCATCGTCGGCGCCGCCGTGATCGCGCTGCTGCTCGTTGCCTCGCCCTCGCTGTTCGCCGACCTTCCGCAGGCCGCGCTCGGGGGCATCGTGATCGTCGCCGCAACCAGCCTGATCGAGATCCGAGACGTGATCAGGCTGGCCCGCGTACGATCGCCGGAGTTCTGGCTTTCGATCGTCTGCTTCCTGGGTGTAGTGGTCCTCGGGGTGATCCCGGGCGTCTTCTTGTCGATCGCACTCGCGCTCGGGCAGTTCGTCCACCGAGCCTGGCGGCCCCACGACGCCCTGCTCGCCCGCTCACCCGGGCTGAAGGGGTACCACGATGTCACTCGGCACCCCGAGGGTCGGGAGGTCCCCGGCCTGGTCCTCTACCGCTGGGACGCGCCGCTGTTCTTCGCGAACGCGGCCCGGTTCCGGGATCGGGCGATGCACTTCGTACGCCACGCGGATCCGCGAGCCACATGGATCGTCGTGGCGGCCGAGCCGATCACCGATGTCGACGCCACAGCCGCCACGGCGCTGAAGGAGCTCCTGGACGAGCTCGATGCGAGCGACGTCGTCTTCGCCTTCGCGGAGCTGAAGGGCCCCGTGTGGGATCAGCTCAAGCAGTACGGGCTCGCGCAGCGGATCGGCGAGGACCATCGCTTCCCGACGATCGGGACCGCGGTGAAGGCCTACGTTCGGCGCACAGGCACCGCCTGGGTCGACCCGGTGCCTGACTAGCCTCGCCGGTCCACAGGGTCGCGACCGGCTTGTGAAGCTGGCAGGCGCTGCCGGGCCGACCTGATGCTCACGGATGAAAGGCCCACCCGCAGGGGAACTTTCGCCCTGTCACGAATCGATGCCTCGGCCGCAAGAGGACATGCGCCGGTGCGACCACCGATGCACGTCAATCCGGTTCGACCGGGCCCGGGCATGTGAGCAGGTCGAACCCGGCCGCCTCGAGCCACGAACCGAATCGGCGGCGTTCCCGGCGTCTGCCCGGCTGCCATCGTAGCCGGCGCAGCGACAGAGGTTCCCGGAGAGCGCGATGCGGATCTCGTCATCCGACGGATCCGAGTTCGACCGGAGCAAGGCCGTCGCGGAGATCAGCTGCCAGATGTGCAGAAGCCGTCGCGACAGAGGCTCAAAGCTTCCTGAAGGCCAGCGAGTCGGCGGTCATGACGGTGCGTGCGGCGTGCGGCCGGTCGGTCCCATCCCACGACCTCGCTCGTGCGACGTCATGTACAGGCCGACGCCCCCGACGATGAGTCCGCCGATGGCCGTGATGATGCTCACCCAATCCGCAACGGTTTGACCATTCGAGGTCTTCGTCAGGCCGAAGAGCAGGGCAGCGACGAGGATCGCGACGCCGGCCGTAGTGAAGACGAGCCCCCTGTTCCGCTCACTTCTCGCTTGCACGAGAATCCCTCCTCTATGTTGCATGGCCAGGGCGATGACGCATGCGCCTCCGCCCAAACGCCCAGGTGATCCAAACGGCAATGCTCGCCGGGATGAACGCGAGCAGGGCTTCATCGCGTGACAGGCCGTCGATGTTCGGCTGCAGGTCCCCCTCCGTCGCCGAACCGAACCACACCTCGCTGAAGAGCAGGCCGGCGACGAAGAACGTCCCAGCCGCGATCAGCCACAGCCAGTGCGTCGTTGACCTCCACATGACGAGCTGCGCGATGAGGCCGAAGCCGAGCGAGTACGCCGCGAGCACTCCGAGGCCTCGGAGTCCGATGTCCCAATGCACGGTCAACACCTCCCACGATTGGTCTATCGCACGGCGGACCCCTCCAGCCAGGTCTGTTGACCCACGGGTCGGGGGCCCTTCGGGGGCCGAGCCGTTGCCGGACTGGACCACTGCTCACGGATAGGGGGCCCGTCCGCAGGGTGACCTTCAGCCCTAGGGCGCGGCCGGCGAGGGCCTACGGTTGATTCGGAGGCACCTGGAGGAAGACGAAGATGAAGCGGACGGTTGCGGACGTCATGACCCGCACGGTCGTATCCGTGGATGCCTTCGCGCCGTTCAAGGACATCGTGCGGAGGATGCAGGACTACCGGGTGAGTGCCGTTCCGGTCGTGGATGAGGACGACATCGTCCTGGGTATCGTCTCCGAGGGCGACCTCATCCTGAAGGAGGATGCAGACCTCGAGGGCGAGCCGCGTTTCCTCGACGGCGCCCGCCGCCGTCAGGATCGATCGAGGGCGGCGGGCCGGATCGCCTCGGAGCTCATGACCGCGCCGGCGATCACGATCGGGCCGGACGCCACGCTCGGCGAGGCGGCGCGACTGATGCACCGCCACGCGGTCAAGCGCTTGCCGGTTGTGGATCCACACGGCGGGTCGATCCTCGGTATCGTCTCCCGGAGCGACCTGCTCAAGGTCTTCCTTCGGGCAGACGCCGAGATCGCGCAGGAGATCCGCGAGGACGTGATCCGGCGGACGCTCTGGATCGATCCGAACACGATCCATGTCGTGGTCCGTGACGGTGTCGTCACGATGGAAGGACAGCTCGAGCGCCGAAGCCTTCTCCCCATCGTGGAACGGCTGGTGCTGTCGACCGAAGGCGTGGTCGCCTTCGAGAGCCGACTCTCGTACCTGACCGATGACACAGCGCTGCAGAGAGACTTCTCGCTGTACCGGTCTTGGCTTATGCCAAGAGTCGACCGCTGACGGCGATGATCTCCGCGTCCGAGCGTGCCCGCTTCCTGACCGCTTGCCTCCGTCCATCCGGAAGGTCTACGCTGGTGTCGGACGTCGTCCTCCGGGACGGATCGACGGTCCGGATCCGACCGGTTCGGGCGAGCGACGAAACCGCGGTCGAGGACTACCTGATCGGGCTCTCAGCCGAGACGCGACGGCTCCGCTTCTGGTCCGAAGCGATCGACGTCCGAGCGCTCGCCCGGAAGATCGTCGATGTCGACTTCGAGAACCATCTCACCTTGCTCGTGCTCCACGGCGGTGACGACGGCCGCATGATCGGCGGGGTGCAGTACGTACATCCGCCAGGAGGGCGGGTGCGCAGAGGTGAGCTTCTCGGTCACCGACGAGCTGCAGGGCCGGGGGGATCGGCGCGATCCTGATCTTTCAGCTGGCGCAGGCGGCGGCCGAGCCACTTCGAGCCGGTCGTTGCCGTCGGTGCGGGCGGTACGACCGTCGAACTCTTCCGTGACGTGGCCGTTCGGGTCACGCCGATCAGCGATCTCGAGGCTCACGGGATGGTCCGCTCGCTCGGAACCTTCCCGCTCCTCGATGGATTCCGCGGTGCTCCGAAGGTGGACGTCGCGGCGCTGGGGGAGATCATCCTCCGCGTCGGCACGCTCGCGGACAATCACCCCGCCATCATTGAGATGGTCCGCTCAACCGGGTGACGGTGCTCCCCATTGGGCCGTGATCATCGATGCGAGAGTGCGAGTCCAGGAGGCGCCGCCCGCCAGGCCGCTGGCCGCGAGAAGCGGTATGGACTGAGCCCGTCGCGCACGAGCCCGGCACCGAGATGAATGTCGCGAAGGGGTGATCGCAGCCCCTTCTCCAGAGGATGGGCTAATGGATCAAGAGGGGCGAGCTCGTCCTAGGCAATGCGTGCGGTCGGTAGTGCCGAGAGCCTGCTCGATTCGGCCGTCACAAGTGCCGTCCTCGACCGGCTCAGACGGGCAGCAAATGCTGAAGGACGAGAAGCTCGCCCGCCTGTCGCCGCAGTACGACCAACGTCCCGTCGTGAGGGGACCGGATGGCTCAGTAGCGTCCGTCGTTCGTGTCCGAAGATGAAGTCGACAAGAGGAGTCAAAGGGTCAGGAGGAACAGATGAGCGGACGAGTGATAGTAGGAGTTGACGGGTCCGAGACCGCGAGAAAGGCAGTCCGTTGGGCGGCGAGAGAGGCGAAGCTGCGGGGAATGAAGCTCGAACTCGTCTCAGCCTGGGAAATCCCGATCTACAGCTATGCGTCCGGATACGGCTTCCCCGCCATCTCCGAGGAGATGATGAAGAGCCTAACCGCGCGTGCCGAAGGCCACTTGGCAGAGGCACTGGATGAAGCCCGGACGGAGGCTCGTGAAGTCGAGATAGAGACCATCGCCGTGGAAGGGCAACCTGCCAAGGTGCTTGTGGAGGTCGCGAGAGGCGCTGATCTACTGGTCGTGGGCTCGCGCGGTCTCGGCGGGTTCCGGGAGTTGCTTCTCGGCTCCGTGAGCCAGCAGTGCGCCCAACACGCCACGTGCCCAGTCGTGATCGTGAGACACCTCGAGGAGGGGGCCTGAGCAACCGGTCGCCCAAGGCAGGGCGCGAACCGCCTCCTGGGAACCGGATCGACGCCGGGCCCGGTACCTTCTTCGGGGATCACGCCGTCGATCATCAGGTATCGGAGTTGTGGGACCTCCCCGAGGACCGGGTAGGTCGGCAAGGCGTAGAGAGGCTCAGGTCTTTCATGTCGAGCTTCGTCGCGATCGGCATTGCCGTCCTCGGCTGCTGTCGCCCTCGGGGCGATTGCTGTCTCTGACTGAGTCAGTCCGCGTGCGAGGCGGCGTCGAGGGGTGGAGTGACTCGGGAAGCGAACGCCACCCGGACCGTCGGGGCAAGCGGCCCCCGAGAACAAGGGCGTCAGTCCCCTCCGTGTGAACCCGGGCCGAGCCACACTAGATGTGGACACACCTTGCTTCACGCACCGAGGAGGTGTCGACGATGGAGCCGACCCCAGGGGAGGAACAGCACGAGCGTTGGCGACTCGTCGTCGCCGTCGATGGATCCGAGGGGTCGAGGGAAGCCCTCCTGTGGACCGCGCGGTTGGCGCGCGTCATGGAAGCAGACGTCGTCGCGGTCCATGCCGTGGAGCGCCCGGTGTACGCGGGCGGCTACGTGCCGTCGGCGTTCGGGCTATCTCTGGAGGCCTGGGACGAACAGTGGCGGGAATGGGTGGACAGGACACGACAGCAGCTGACCGACAGGTGGTGCCGGCCGCTACGAGACGCAGGTATCGACTATCGGCCCGTCGTCATCGAGGGCGGGGCCTACGACCTGCTTTCCTACGTGCGGAAGGTGGGCGGCGACTTCCTCGTCGTCGGGCGCCGGGGGCTTGCCGGCTTCCGTGAGCTCGTGCTCGGGAGCTTCAGCCACCAGCTGATCCACCACTCGCCGATCCCTGTGCTGGTCGTGCCACATCCTGAGACGGCGGGCGAGCAGCACGACAAGGCGCGCTCGGTGGTGGCGGGGAGGGTCTGACCGAACGAGCCGCGCCTCGAAAGGCCCGCTTCGTCCGCTGAGGCACGGGACGCGCGTAACCGTCGCGAGAGGGACGCTGGCTGTGCGTGCTCGGCACCCGGCCGCGTCAGCGCTCGATCGCGTGAACGTGCGCCGCGAACCCGCGGCGGCCCATCCCACGATGGGCGGCTGGCGACACCCGATCCAGCGCCCGTCCTCGAGGCGGTACGGTGAGACCGGCGTCGACTACTCGTCCTTCCGGCGGATCCCCGTCCCCTGGGGATGGACGAGAGGAAGGTCCTCGCCGAGTAGAGCCGGTCGACCCTCTCCGGTCCCTTGGAGGGCGTGGAAGATGGCGTGGGAGGTGCCTCATGGAGGAGCACGGCTCCTCGATCGACGTGGCGCAGCGCTGGGTCGAGGCGATGGAGGATTCGGATCTCGACAGCGTGATGCCTCTCTACGACCCGGGGGCGACCCTTCACGCTTTCGGCGGCACCGTGTCCGGTCGAGCCCGCGTTCGCGAGTACCTTCGATCGACGAAGATCGGCCCGCTCATGCTCGTGGAGATCCAGAGGAACGATCGGGTCCACATCCGGTGGCGGAGGGGGCACCATGAGCAGTTTCAGACCGCCATCCGTGTCGCAAGCGGTCAGATCGCCGAGCAATGGTTGTTGGGGCCTGGGGAGGTTGAGCGATGAACGCGAACGTCGGGGATCGGTTGGTCATCAGCGGTCACCACGTCGGGGAGCACGAGCGAGAAGCGCAGATCCTCGAGGTGCGGGGTGCAGCTGGTGCCCCTCCTTATCTGGTCCGATGGGTAGATGACGGGCACGTCAGCCTGGTTCACCCGGGACCCGACGCGCTGGTGCAGCACGTCGAGCGGACGAGAACCACGTCACCCTAACGGGGTGCCCGGAACCATAAGGAAGTTCGGCGCGCTCGAGCGATCAGTTGGGTCCGGAGACCCTTCCCGGCCCCGGACCAAGAGGGTGCTCATCCACCCTCTCAGTAGCGAAAGAGTGCCGCGATCGCCGCTCCGCCTGGCATCTCGTCTTCGGTGAAGGCGTAGACGGTCCCGCCGTTGAGCATCGTGCGAACGACCGCCTCCTCGAACGGGTCACGTGCACCTAGCTCCTGCCCTCCGTTGGCATGGGAAGCCTCGGCGCTTGCGTGGGACGCGCTCACGACGTGGGCCCCGGTAGGAACGAACAGAACATCGATCCGCCCTGCTTCGGCAGCCGTGAGTACTTCCTCCAAGCTGTCGGACGCACGTCCGGTGCCGAGAGCTCCTCGGTAGGCGGCCGCTGCAGCGTCCCTACTGCGCGCGAAGTGGGGCTCCACCAACGCCCATGCGCGTGTATGGAGCTCTTCGGTTGACGTCCGATCGGGACTGCCGGAGATGCCCGCCTCCAGAAGGTTGGGATAGGTGTTGACGTCGCGGTACATCGCCCGAACATACTCAACTCCGGCCAGGACGAGGGGAGCCTGCTGTTCCCGCAGGGATGGGCGCACTGCGCGGTCAACGGCTTGAAGATAGCGCCCGAGGCGCTCCTTCTGGACTTCTGCGCCGATTCCTTGTCCATGCAACACAACGCGAGCTCCCGGCCCACCTCTCTCAGCGGCATGGGACCCGAGTTCTCTCTGCGGGTCGTCGTACCGAAGGGCGTCCTTGACGCCCGCTGGCAGGCCAGGCACGTTCACCATATGAACGTTGAAGCGTGTCCCAGCGAGCAGTCGAGACTCGTTCTCGCTCAGGGCAAGGATGAAGAAGTGACCATCGCCGGTGAGCAGGGGCAGCAGCGGGGACACGTGGAATCGGTCCGAGACCACGACCAACTCCTCGAACGTGAGAGGGAGACGGTACCAACGGAACCACTCCGTCCGCAGGAACAGAGCAAGCCCCCCGCCCTGATACCGCCAGAATGCCTCGTCCTCGATGAGCTCTCGGGCCGGGCGGAGAACCTCGCTCGCATCCCGCCGCCGCATCCCCGTACCAACCAATCTCTGATCCGCTTGGCGGATGAGATTCTTCAGGCGGATGGGGTCTTGTTGAGTCTCGGGGCCGCTCCGGTGGGTGGGCATGTACAGCGACGCGCAGGGCGAGCCCGGGTGCTGGACCAGCATCACCAGATCATTTCGAGACAGCACTTCCACATCGGCTCCCTTCCTCGGTCGCGATCAGCCCTGGTCGGCCCGCGCCCGGACGCGGCGCTTTCAGCCTGGCTCCCAGAGTTGCACGAAGCCAGGGGCCGATGGCCCCTCATTCCAGGGCCTCGTCCGTTCCCTACGGCGTCTCAACCTGCAGATGTCGTCGGTGTCCTGAGGCCAACGGGTCACACGGACCCGGACTGCACCTGCACTGGTGCATACGGTCAGCATAGGAATCCATCGAGGGGGTGCCGATCCTCGTGATCCAGCGACGGTTCACGATCGGGCTCGCGCCCCGCTCGGAGGGGGCCCTGCCCACAACCCGTGGGATCGTGCAGATTGGCGCGGGACTTCCCGGAGGGTCGGCTCCGCATCGAGCAACGTGAGATGGTCGAGCAGTAGCGTGGGTGAACGAGAGCGCGGACCAGTGGCATGTCGATCTCGATGAGCGAATGAACGGGCGCCCGTCGCCGGCGTGCGGGCACCGCGTGGTTCCCCACACGGCCGATGTCATCATCGAGGCGTGGGGGACCAGCAGGCTGGAGTGCCTGGAGGAGGCGGTGCGCGCGCTCGTCGACTCGTTCTCGCGCGTTTCGGTTGCGGTCACGAAGCCCGTTCCCATCGAGCTCGACGAGCGCGGGGATGAGGCCCTCTTGGTGTCGTTGCTCGACGAGGTGATCTACGTGATCGACGTTCTCGCAGGCGTCCCCGCCAACGTTGCTCTCGACGAGACCGAGGACGGCCGCGTCGTCGGGGTCATCGACCTTGCACCGTTGTCGGCGGTGGAGGTCCATGGATCCTTGCCGAAGGGCGTCTCGCTCAACGAGCTGAGCATCACCCGTGAGGACGAGGGGCGGTGGCGTTGCCGAGCCACGATCGACGTGTGATCCGAGTCAGCCCTTGACGACTCCTATGGGACGCAGTCGCGCGAGCCGGGCGCACAGGCCCGCCTGCTCACAGGTGGAAACCACCTCGTCGACGTCCTTATAGGCGAAGGGCGCTTCTTCCGGCAGCTCTCTGATCGATCGGGCGCGGACCGCGATCCCGCGGGCTTCGAGCTCGGCGCGAAGCGTTGCTCCCTGGACGCGCCGCTTCGCGGCGTGACGGCTCATGGTCCGCCCCGCTCCATGACACGTGGAATGGAACGCGCCGCCTCCGGCGACGCCGGTGAGCACGTACGACGCCGTCCCCATCGATCCCGGGATGAGCACCGGCTGCCCCGCCGCTCGCAGGGGTGGTGGGAGATCCCGATCGCCCGGCGGAAGGGCGCGGGTCGCGCCCTTGCGGTGGACACAGAGCAGACGGCGCTCGCCGTCCACGACGTGCTCTTCCAGCTTCGCGAGATTGTGCGAGACGTCGTAGACGAGGTCGAGTTCGCGGCGACCGGTCGCGCTCGCGAAGGCGTCCCGCACGGCCTCCGCCAGGAGATGACGATTCGCGCGGCCATAGTTGGCCGCCGCCGCCATCGCGCCGAGGTACGCCTTCCCCTCAGGTGAGTCCACGGGCGCACAGGCGAGCTGCCGGTCGGGGACCTCGATCCCGTATCTGGGCATCGCTTCGAGCATCGTCCGAACGTGGTCGGTGCAGATCTGATGACCCAGGCCGCGAGACCCGCAGTGGATCATCACGCAGACCTGACCGGCACGCAGACCGAACGCCGCGGCCAGGGCCGGGTCGTAGACGGCCTCCACGACCTGGACCTCGAGGAAATGATTGCCGGATCCGAGGCTGCCCACCTGCCGGAACCCACGCTGCATAGCACGCTGACTGACGTGCGCGGGATCCGCACCATCTACCGCACCGCCGTCCTCGCAGCGTTCGAGGTCCCGCTCGACGCCGAATCCCTGCTCGACCGCGTAGCGGGACCCGCCGACCAGGATCTCGTTCAGTTCCTCGTCGCGGAGGCGCCAGACGCCTCCGCCGCCGAGCCCTCGAGGGATCCTCTCGTCCAGCTCGTCCATCAGGGCCTCGAAGGAGGGCGCCAGCTCGTCGCGGTCGAACGGCGACGCGAGCAACCGGACACCGCACGAGATGTCGAACCCGACGCCACCGGGGGACACGACACCCTCGCGCTCCACATCGGTGGCTGCCACGCCGCCGATCGGGAACCCGTACCCCCAGTGGATGTCCGGCATCGCATAGGAGGCCTCGACGATGCCGGGTAGCGCGGCGACGTTGACGACCTGAGCAAGGGATCGATCCGAGAGCACGTCTGGGAGCAGGGTCTTCGACGCGAAGACGATGCCGGGAACCCGCATGGGCCCATGACGCTGGATCCGCCAGCGCACGGGCCCCTCCTGCACCAGGGGAACCGTCGGCATCGACACGCCCGATCGGATCACACGAGCCTCCCAGGCCATGATCACCGTAGCCGCAAGGGCCATCCCGCGTCCGCGGCTCACCGGCCCTGCCCGTCGGGGACCCCTTGCGGGACCGGGTCTCCGTGCCCGGAACGATCAGGACGTTCGCCCCTTGGGCGCCGGCGGCGGGCCGCCTAGCCTCGAGGTGACAAGGAGGTGCGACATGTCGCTCGTCACCGAATACCTGGAGGCACGCGGGATCCCTTACGAGGTGATCCACCACGACCCGTCGACGACCTCGCTCGAGGAGGCCCGCAGCCTCCACATGGACGCCGACCAGGTCCTCAAGGCCGTCCTGATCGACACACGGGGACGGCACGCGGTCGCCGTCATACCGGCTTCCCGGCGGCTGGACATGGACCTCGTTCGGGCGGCACTCGACGACCAAGCGGCCCATCTCGCAACCGAGGACGAGCTCCAGGGGGACTTTCCATCCATCGAGCTCGGCGCCGCACCGGTGGTCGGATTGCTGCTCGACGCCGAGACCCTCGTCGACCCCTCCGTATTGGGGTGCGACACGGTCGTGTTCGCAGCCGGCACCCGGACCGAGTCCGTACGGGTCAGGACGCGCGACCTGTTCCGTGGCGAGCACGCCTCGTTCGTTCCGCTCGTCGCCGAACCGGAGACGGCCGAGGCAGGGGACCGATAGCGCAGCGACCGAACAGGAGGGGGATCATGGGTAACCCCGTGGTGCACTTCGAGATCGGCGGGCACGACGCCGTACGAACCCGCGCCTTCTACTCCGAGCTGTTCGATTGGGATGTTCAGGGCGATCCCAGCGGGTACGGGCTCGTTGACACCCGATCGGGCGCTGGCATCCGCGGTGGCATCATGCGGACGCCTCCGCAGGTGCCGGCGTACGTCACCTTCTACGTGGGCGTCGACGACCTTGACAAGTACTTGAGGCGTGCTCAGGAGCTCGGGGGAAGCAAGGTCCTCGGACCGATGGAGGTCGGGCGGATCGGGGCATTCGCGATGTTCGCCGATCCGGACGGGAACCTCGTTGGTCTCTTCAGGGAGGACACCTGATCAGAGAGGGGAGACCCGATACCCCTCAAGGGCGACCTTCGCGCCCCACCCCTCGCACGACTGGGTCGCCTCGACGCGAACCGATGCCTTGCGCCCGCGAGTCCAAGCTATCGAGGAACTTCGTTGTGCTGGGTGATGACCCCACCGTTCGTCGGGTTCGCCCTCGCGCGGGGGTCCTGGACCTTGGAGCGGAGTCAACTGGCGCTCTGGAAGGCTGTCGTGATCGGGAGTCTGCTGATGACTCCCCTCGCTGTGGGTGCCACTTCGGTGTGTGAGCGATTCGCAAAGGGCTACGGGGCTGGGTGGGCCTGCTGGCAAACCTCGGCTTGGCGGTGCTAGCGATCGGCACGCCGATTTCGGAATCACGCGCAGGCTGAACATCGCGTGTGTTGGTGACCGTCGTATGTACGAGCGGCAGTGGGGTACGGATAGGAAACCTTGCCCGCGCAAGAGGGTGATGTTACGTCCTCGGAGCGTGACCGGCGTCGCGTTCGCGCACTCGGCTGGCCTCGTCCCGCCCCCACTGGGCCGTTCGGCCTTAATCAGGTGGTTCTTCGTGCGTCAGGCTGGATGTGGCACGAGTAGGAGGAGTTTGATGGAACACGAAGAGAAGGACTTCGGGCTGCTGCTGGCCGTCTTTGGACTGAGCTTCGTGCTGCTTAGCCTGCTGCTGTACGGCCTCACGACAGCTGATGGGGTGGATTGGCTGAGCGTCCTCACGGCCGTTGGCGGATTCGGGTTGTTGATCACTGGCCTGTACCGTGGCTTCCGTCACAAGGGGGCAGGCTCAGCCGTCTGAGGGCCTCGTAGACGCCGCTGACGCGGCGCGCTTGAGAATCCAGCGTGCGCGACCCGGACGCCTCGTTATCACGAGCACACTCGAGGAGGTTCATCGCCATGCTCGGTCGGCCTCGAGCCGCTTGCTGGGCGGCGTTCAGCCTGTCAACGACACCATCGAGCAGGGTGACCGCCACGCTCGGGTTCTCGATCAGGAACGCGCGGAAGTGCATCGTCTCGAACACCATCGCCTCGACCGGCTCCGTCGCAAGGACCGTCGCGGTTCGACGCGACGCCGCGAGCAGCGCCATCTCCCCGAAGAAATCGCTGGGTCCGAGCATGTGGACGGCGTCTCCGGCCTCCGCCTCGGCCGCGCCTGAGAGGATCACGAAGAGTCCACCACGGTCCGAGTCTTTCTCGACCGTCGCATCACCGGCCGCGTACGAACGGCGCCGGCCCATGCGGGCGAGCCGACAACATGAACGGCTGGCAGGTCAGAGTAAACAGGGACAGCTCGTGGACTTTGCGGTGGGTGTGGTGGGTGAATCACGTGGACGTCCTGACATCGCTAGTCAACTGGCGTCCTGGACGCTGCCGTTTCCTCCGTAGATGCAGTGGATGGCGAAGCTCCCGACCGTGCGTCTCATCGAGGTCGCCGAGCTCCTCGGCGTAAGCAAGCAGGGCGCTCACCAGATGCGCCGACGAGCCTGGCTTCCACTCTCCTGTCGCCGAGGATGGCCGCGGTCGACTATGGAGCCGGTACGAGGTGCAGGCGTGGGCGAAGCGCCGGCGCCGCGAGAAACCCTGGCGTTAGTCGTCGATCAGCGATCGAGATTCGGGCGGCGGCGATCCCCCGGTCCGGACCTCGCCAACGCCCGCGATCGCGCGCGACCCCGCGAGCGTCAGAAGGATCGCTTCCACGGTCTCAAGCGCCAAGACCACGTCCGTCTGCCATCGACCGAAGTGAGGTGCCGTGACGAGGACGTTCCCAGCGATCTCGATGGCCACAACGAGCCCCACCGCCAGGAGCACGCCGCCCGCGGGACCCGCACGGTCGCGCTTCAAGAACCAGATCCCGACCACCGCCACCAAGGCGCTGCCCCACCACTGGAGGAGGTAGAGGATCAGAAATCGCACCGGGAGTCCCTGCGAGAAGATGAACTTCAGCCGACCGCCTTCCCCGAAAACCGGCAGGAGGGGAATCGCTAATCCGACGATGACGGCTGCGACCGCGAGGCGGAGCGTCGAGCTGCGGATGTCGGAGGGCAACGTCGAGTGCATCCTTTGAGATGCTAGTTCACCCCAGAGCCCGCGGCGTCATCCTCGCCTCCAGCGCCGAACGCACCAGCCTTCCCGAAGCCGATCGGCCGCGAGGGACAAGGGCCGCCCATGGGATCGGCGCGAGGTCAAGGCCTGGGCTAGGCGATGTTCCCAGGGCTTTGCCATGCGGCGAAACGTCGACCAAACCACGCGCACGATCCAACTACCATCGCGTCGCGGATTGAACTGATCCACGATCGCGTCGACGAGCATCCATTCGTCCCCGTCGCCCTCGAACAGGACTACTCCGAGGCCTTCGCCAAGTTCAAGCTGTTGTTCCCTGACGCTTCCCGCGCTGCCGGCGTGCCGGCGAGATCCACCTCGGGCAGGCGACCCACATTGAAATCGGCCGCGTCCTCGAGCACCGGAGCGAGGGACTGCGCGAGCTCGGCGATCCGATCAAGGGAAGCTGCGAGCGATCGTCGGGCCACGGTGCGGGACGGTACACGGAACCGCAGGCCGGTCTGCTACTCCTTCACGTCCTCCACCTCCCCGACTTCGACCGGGCCGACCGGATCGGCGCGTACTGGGTCGACCGGGTCGACTTCATGCGGAACCGGATCCGCGTCGAGGAGAAGATCACCGAGCCCGGTCGCCCGATCGCGGGGGCGCCGAAGACCCAACGCGGGCGGCGAGCCGTGACGATCCAGGAGTTCGTGACGTTCGAACTCGTCACGACGCCTGCGCCGGTCCACGTCTGACGGTCTGCTGTTCACCGCGCCGAAGGGTGGACCGATCCGCCGGCCGGCGTTCGGGCGGCTGGTGTAGAGACCGTCGACACGCGCCGGCGGTTTGGAGGGGTTCGCCAACCTGAGGCACACCGGCGCGACCTTGGCGTTGGAGGCCGGGACGAACCCGGTCCTGTGGCGTTCCGACTCGGCCACACCGCGACCCGGATGGTGGAGCAGCGCTACGCCGGACGACTCGATCGCGCCGACAGGGACATCGCCTCTGCTCTGGACGCTGCGGCACGCATGCAGCACGCGGAGGGTTCGCGCGAGCTGTCACCCCTCTTGACCTGCGCGTTTACTCGTAGTCCCAACGGGGTTCGAACCCGTGTCTCCACCTTGAGAGGTTGGGCCGGGCAGCTTCTGCGACCTGCGGCGATTCCGTAACACTGCCGCTGACCTGCTGTTTCGGTTCTGGGTCGGTTGGGGTCCGTCCCCCTCGTTCTTCGTCGTCGTGCGGGATATCGGCGGGATCGGAATAACGCGCAGACGCTAGCGAGCCCCTCGCTGGGATCGCGAGAGAACGGGGAGGCTCCCAGCACGCGGTCGCCGCCCCCGCCGTGCGAACCCGTTTCAGGAAACGGTCAACCGCGGCGAATACCGCTCTCGATGGTGCGCGCCAACCCATTCATATCCGAGACCAACGAAGATGCTCTCATGAGCATGGCGGGCCGACGCAGGGTACTGCTCAACTGGCGGCACATGGGATGCTCGTACGCCGTCGTCCGAAGGAGGTCCAGATGCGAACCCGTCCTAGGCACCTCCCCATGGCGCTGCTCACCACGGCCGCGCTCGCCGCAGCATTCGCAACGACGACGCCGATTCACGCCGCTGCCGGAACGCGGCCGGCCTGCACGATCACAGGCACGAGCGGGGACGACCGGCTCCGAGGGACCGCGCAAGCCGACGTCATCTGCGCTCGCGACGGGGACGATGAAGTGCGGGTGCTGGGCGGGGACGATATCGTCTTCGCGGGCTCGGGCGCTGACTACGTGATCGGCGGGCGCGGCGATGACCGGATCTTCGGCGGGCCCGGTCAGGACCTGATCGGTGCGGGCCCGGGGGACGACATCGTGCGCGGCGGGGCCGGGTCCGACTTCGCGCAAGACGGCGAAGCGGGTCTCGACAGCGTGTACGGCGGTCCGGGTAGCGACGATGTAAGAGGTGGTCCCGGCCGGGACAGGATCTTCGGCGGCAGGGGCAGCGACATGTGCCTCTCAGCGATGGATGGCGCGCCGGGCGACGTCGTGTTCGGCGGCCCGGGACACGACCGTGGGGATCAGGACCCGGGCGACGAGCTGCACAGCGTCGAGCTGATCACGCAGAACGTGTGCTTCGGCGGATGAGGTGACCCGCGGGGCTCGGGACGCCGCTCGACGGCAACGCGTGGAGCAGGAGGTCAGATTGCAGGGAGGCTCGTCCTGCCGAGTTACGACCTCAACTCCAGGGCGAGGCTGGCTTTAGGGCTTCGATGTCGTACGCCGAACGAGCTCTCGGTGCCTCCTGGCCCATGGGGCGACCGCAGCCACGAAGGTCCAGACGGATCCTTCGGCCGACGTCGACGTGGTCGTTGGCCCGGTCCACCTTCGGGCTTCCGGGCACCCTGGCGGGGCCGGAGCATCCGGCAGGCGTGGTGGTGTTCGGGCGCGGCAGCGGCAGTAACGGGTTGAGCCCCCGGAACGCTACCTTCCGGCCGGAGCTCTCCAGCGCCCTGGCCGGGCCAGCACGTCGAACGCCGACTCCGTGCCGAGGCGCCCCATCCGTCCGGCGAGCTTCACGACGGGACAACGTTAGCCCCCCTCGGGGAAGACGTCGCCCGGGTCGAGAGTCCCCCTTCCACCGAGACCGAAGGGCCCTGTTCGAGCCTTTGACCCCGCCCATACGCTGGCGCAAGAGGGGAGGTTTCGTCGGTCGGCCGGTGTACCCTCGCGGTGGCACCAAGGGGCGGCGATGACCTCCGGTGATTCGGGTGCCGAAAGGAGGTCGGCGATGAGGAAGCGGGCCATTGGGCTGGTCGCGCTCGCCTTCGTGGTGGCCGTCGTGGCGGTCGCCTGCGAAGGGGGTGGCGGCGGCCAGCAGCAGCAGGGCAAGAAGCTCGTCTTCGGCATGCTGCTGGTCGGACCGAAGAACGACCACGGCTGGTCGCAGGCGCACTACGAGGCCGGCCAGTACGTCGAGCAGAAGCTCGGCGCCCAGATGATCGTGCTCGACAAGGTCAACCCGGCGGATCGCCCGGAGACCTCGGTGGAGCAGGCGGTGTCCGACATGATCACGCAGGGGGCCGAGCTCATCTTTGCGACCTCCGACGACATGAAGGACGGGATCATCGCGGCCGCGAAGCAGCATCCGGACGTGCCGATGATCTGGTCGTCGGGCGACAACGCCTGGGCGGACGGCCAGGACTACCTGCCGGACGTCAAGAACCTCGGGAACATCATGGGGCGCATGGAGTACGGCAAGATGATCGCGGGCGCCGCAACGGCGCTGACCACCCAGACCGGCCACATCGGCTACCTGGGGCCGCTCATCAACGCCGAGACCCGTCGCCTGGCGAACTCCGCCTACCTCGGCGCGAGGTACGCGTGGGTGAACTACCGGCACAAGGACCCGGCCGACCTGAAGTTCGACGTGAAGTGGATAGGCTTCTGGTTCAACATCCCGGGCCAGACGCTGGACCCGACGCAGGTCACCAACGAGTTCTTCGACTCCGGCGCCGACGTTGTGATCAGCGGGATCGACACCACGGAGGCACTGGTCCGTGCGGGACAGCGCGCCGCCGCCGGTGACAAGGTCTGGGCCATCCCGTACGACTTCAAGGGAGCCATCGCAGAGGCGCCGACGGTGGCACTCGGCGTGCCGTACTTCAACTGGGGCCCTGCCTACCTGAAGGTCGCGCAGTCCGTGATCGACGGGACGTTCAAGGCGACCTTCGAGTGGAACGGCCCCGATTGGTCGAACATCAACAACCCCGACACCAGCGCGGTGGGGTTCGAGAAGGGAGCGGCGCTGTCGCCGCAGAACTCCGCGACGCTCGATGGGTTCATCGCGGGACTCGGCGACGGGTCGGTCAACTTGTACACGGGGCCGCTCAACTGGCAGGACGGGAGCACGTTCCTCGCCTCCGGGCAGAAGGCCTCCGACGTGCAGATCTGGTACGCACAGCAACTCCTGCAGGGCATGAATGGCGCGAGCTCATCCTGATCGAAGGGATGGGGGAGCCCGGCGATGACCCCACGGAAGACGGAGTCGGGGAGGACCGGTCAGGTCCTCCCCGCTCCGCAATCTGAGGTGGGGCCCGTCCCGGGAGGGGGCCCCGCCAGCAGCGGGCCGGCGCTCGAGATCCGCGGGATCCACAAGTGGTTCGGGCCCGTTCATGCGAACGACGACGTCACGTTGACGATCGAGGCCGGGACGCTGCACGGCGTCCTGGGTGAGAACGGCGCCGGCAAGTCCACGCTGATGAAGATCCTCTCCGGCTACGTCAGCGCGGATGCTGGGGCGGTCGTCCTGGGCGGCGGGCAGCTGGCTCTGGCATCACCTCGCGACGCGGTGGCGGCGGGGATCGGGATGCTGCACCAGGATCCGCTGGTCTTCCTCCCCTTCTCGGTCCTGGACAACTTCCTGGTGGGGTCGCCGGGCGGGCTCCGGGTGAATCGGTCCGCGGGTGCACGGGTCCTCGCCGAGCTGGCCGCGCGGTTCGGGTTCGACTTCGACCCCGACGCTCCGGCCCGCGCTCTGACCGTCGGCGAGCGTCAGCAACTCGAGATCGTGCGGCTCTTGCACCTGGGGGTCCGGATCCTCATCCTCGACGAGCCGACCACCGGCATCTCGGCGATCCAGCGAGTCAAGCTCTTCGATGCCCTCAGAAGTCTCGCCGCCGAGGGGATGAGCGTCATCTTCGTCTCGCACAAGCTCGATGAGGTCGAGGAGCTGTGTGGGCGAGTCAGCGTGCTGCGGCGCGGGCGGCTGGTGGGAGAGGCGGCCATGCCCTGTCCGACGGACGAGCTCGTCGAGATGATGTTCGGCCGCGTCCTGACCGGGGCGGAGCGTCCCGGCGTGGAGATCGGTGACCAGGTCCTCCGGCTCGACGACGTGACCTTCCGCGACCGCGAACTGACGATGCCCGACCTCTCGCTGACCGTTCACGAGGGCGAGGTGATCGGGCTGGCCGGCCTCGAGGGGAGCGGCCAGCGATCGCTCCTTCGGGCTTGTGCAGGCCTCCTCGGGGTCGAGGAGGGCCGGCTGTCGGTGGGCGACGAGGATCTCACCGGCCATCCGTACCGGGACTTCCTCGACGCCGGCGTTCACTTCCTGCCGGCGGGTCGTCTGGAGGAGGGCCTGGTGGCCGGGCTGTCCGTCAGCGAGCACGTGGTCCTGGCAGGTGGGTCGAAGCGGTTCGTCGTGGACTGGAACGCCGCGCGGGAGGAGGCGGATCGCCGGATCGAGCGGTTCTCGATCAAGGGAGAGCCCACATCGACCGCCGACTCGCTGTCCGGGGGGAACCAGCAGCGTCTGTTGCTGGCCCTGGCCCCGCAGCACGTCCGGTTGCTGCTCCTGGAGCACCCGACCCGCGGCCTCGACGTGGAGTCCGCGGCGTGGGTGTGGTCCGAGCTCCTCGGGCGTCGGGCGGCGGGGACCGCGATCGTGTTCTCGTCGGCCGACCTCGACGAGCTCCTTCGATACAGCGATCGGATCCTCGTGTTCTTCGCCGGCCGAGTCCTCAAGGCGCTCGACGCGCGGGAGACATCCAGTGAGGAGCTCGGGCATCTGATCGGCGGGATGGAGCTGCGATGAAGGTGTGGCGGGCGGACGTCGCGCGTCGCGTCTCCTCCGGCGCGTGGCCGGTGGTGGCGGCCGTCGCCCTGGTCCTGCTGCTGTTCGTGGCGATGGGCCAGCCCCCGTTCCGGGCCGCGAAGCTCATGTGGGAGGGAGCCGTCGGGGACAGGTACAGCATCGGGAACACCCTCATGGCATGGGTTCCGCTGGTGCTGGCAGCGGCGGGGCTGGTCGTCACGTTCGCCGCGGGCCTGTGGAACATCGGGGTGGAGGGCCAGGTGGTGATGGGGGCCATCGCCGCGACGTTCGTGGCCCGCGAGATGCCGGGGCCGTCGATCGCGCTGATCCCCGCCTGCCTGGTGGCCGGGATGGCGGGCGGCGTGCTGTGGGCCGCGCTGGTCGGGGTCCTCAAGACCCGGGGCAAGGTGAACGAGATCTTCGGGGGGCTCGGGCTCGACTTCGTGGCTGGCGGCCTGGCCGTGTACCTGATCATCGGCCCTTGGAAGCGGGCCGGCATCGCCTCCACGAGCGGCACCGACCTGTTCCGCGAGCAGGCGTACCTCCCGACCCTCGCGAACACCACGCTGTCGTTCGTGGCGGTGGGGCTCGCGATCGCCGGGGTGGTGGCGGTGTACCTGCTGATGCGGGGGACGCTGTTCGGACTGCGGCTCAAGGCCGTGGGCAGGAATCCCCGCAGCGCGTTCCTGATGGGGATCCCCACCGAGCGATACGTGATCGGCGCCTTCGCCATCTGCGGCGCGCTGGCTGGGCTGGCCGGCGCGATCCAGGCCATCGGGGTGTGGCACAAGCTGGTCCCTTCGATCTCGGGGGGCTACGGCTTCCTCGGGATCCTCGTCGTGCTCCTGGCGGGGTTGAGTGCCGTGTGGATCGCCCCGATCGCGTTGTTCTTCGTGATGATCTCGGTCGGCGCCACGCAGCTCACGCTGTGGCTTGGCCTGCACTCCGCGATCGGCGGCGTGATCCAGGGACTGCTCGTGCTGTTCGTGATCCTCGGGGGCGGCTGGCAGGTCCGCCGGAGGCGGGCGCGGCAGGGGACGGCGGAGGGACCCCCGGTCGTGGAGGGTGTGCCCGGGGGCCCGGCGCCGGTGGAGCAGGTTGAGGCGGGGGTGTAGCCAGTGGACACCGCGACGATCGCATCCATCGTCGGGGCGGCCACGCCGCTGGTGTACGCCGTGGTGGGGGAGACCATCTCGGAGAAGGCGGGTGTGGTGAACCTCTCGCTGGAGGGCTCGATCATGCTCTCCGCGATGACGGGCTTCGTCGCGGCGTACTACACCCACAGCGTGTGGGTCGGGTTCCTCGCGGCCATCGCGGTGGGGGGGCTCATGGCGGCGATCATCGCGTTCGCCAGCATCGAGCTCTCGCTGAACCAGATCGCGGTGGGGTTCGTCCTCACGCTCCTCGGGATCAAACTGAGCTCGTTCCTGGGGAACTCGTTCGTCGGCCGGCAGGGTGAGGCCGTTCCCCACATGGCGATCCCCGGCCTGGAACGGATCCCGTTCATCGGGCCGGTCTTCTTCGACCAGAACCTCGCCGTGTACGGAAGCTACGTCGTGCTGATCCTCGCGTACGTGTTCATGTACCGGACCCGCCGCGGCCTGGAGCTCCAGGCGGTGGGAGAGCGGCCGGAGGCCGCGTACGCCCGCGGGATCCACGTCAACGGCATGCGCTACCTGTACGCGATCGTCGGCGGGGGGCTGGCGGGAGCGGCCGGCGCGGCGTTCTCGCTCGACGTGATCCTGGGGTGGCGGGAGGGGCTGACCTCCAACTTCGGGTGGATCGCCCTCGCCATCGTCATCTTCGGTGGATGGAACCCGCTCCGGGCGGCGGTGGGGGCGTACCTGTTCGGGGCGCTCCGGGTCGGGGCCAGTCAGCTCCAGCCGGTGTTCCCGAGCCTGTCGCAGGTCCTCGGGCTGTTCCCCTTCGTGTTGATGATCCTGCTCCTGGTGCTGGTGTACCTGCCGAAGTTCCGGACGCTCGGGGATCGCCACCCGCTAGTGCGGCGGTTCCTGGCCGGCGACCCGCCGGGGGCGCTCGGAACCTCGTTCCGAAGGGAGTGACATGGGGGGAGACCTGACCCTGGTGCAACGGCGGCTCGCCGTCGCACGAGGCGACGAGCCGGCCGACGTGGTGATCCGCGGCGGACGGGTGCTGTCGGTGTTCACCGACGAGCTCCTCGACGCGGACGTCGCGATCGCCGGCGAGCACGTGGCCGGCGTGGGGCAATACGGGTCCGGCATCGAGGTCGTCGACGCTTCGGGCCTCGTGCTGGTGCCTGGGTTCGTCGACGCCCATATGCACCTCGAGTCGACGAAGCTGATGATCGACCAGTTCGCCAGGGCGGTCCTTCCCAAGGGAACCACCACCGTCGTGCTCGATCCACACGAGATCGCCAACGTATTTGGAATGAAAGGGGTCCGCGAGCTGCTGGCGGAGGCCCAGCGCGTCCCGCTCGACTCCTTCGTGATGGTGCCCTCCTGCGTGCCAGCCAGCCGGTTCGAATCAGGCGCCGCGACGGTCGAGGCGTCGGACGTGGCGAGCCTCCTCGAGGAACAGGCCGACGTGCTCGGCCTGGCCGAGGTCATGGACTTCCCGGGAGTCGTCGGGGGCCACTCCGGACCACTGGCGAAGGTCGCCGAGACGCTCGCCGCCGGGAAGCACGCCGACGGGCACGCCCCCGGCCTAACCGGACGCGAGCTGAACGCGTATCTGGCCACCGGGATCCGCAGCGACCACGAGTGCACCACGGCGGAGGAGGCCCTGGAGAAACGACGGATGGGGATGTGGATCTTCATGCGCGAGGGATCGGCCGCTCGGAACGTCGAAGCGCTCCTTCCCGTGGTGCTGGAGCACGGACCGGAGAACTTCGCCCTCTGCACCGACGACCGCGAGCCCGACGATCTGCTGTCCGAGGGCCACATGAACGACGCGGTTCGCAAGGCCGTGTCGCTGGGGTGCCCCCCGGCGGTCGCGGTGAAGATGGCAACGTTGAACTCGGCTCGCTATCACCGGCTGCCCGAGCACGGTGCGGTGGCGCCGGGCTACCTGGCCGACGTCGTGGCCCTCCCGGACCTGGAGGGGTTCCAGCCGGTCCACGTCTGGAAGCGGGGGCGGCTGGTCGCATCCGAGGGCGTCGCCGCGGAGATCCCGCGGATCGTGGCGCCGGACTGGATGCGCGGCAGCGTGCACGCGCCCGAGGTCTCGCCGGCCGACTTCCGCATCTCCGCGATCGGGCGTGTCCGGGTGATCGGCGTGGAGGGCGCCGACCTCGTGACCCGGGCGCTGGTGACGGAGGCTGCCACGAGGGACGGGGAGGCCGTGGCCGATCCCGATCGGGACATCGTCAAGGTCGCCGTCATCGAGCGTCACAGGGGAACCGGCCGGATGGGGCTCGGGTTCGTCTCAGGATTCGGGCTGCGCCGAGGGGCCCTCGCGTCGACCATCGCTCACGACGCCCACAACCTCGGCGTGGTGGGCGTCGACGACGCCGACATGGCCCTCGCCGCCAACCGACTCCGGGACATCGGTGGTGGCCAGGTCGCGGTGGTGAACGGGCGGGTCGTGGCGGAGCTGGCATGCCCCATCGGCGGACTGCTGTCCGACCGATCCGCCGAGGAGGTTGCCGCGGAGGCAAGAGCGCTGCAGGCCGCGTGCCGGGAGCTCGGCGTCATTCTGCCCGCCGCGTTCATGACGATGTCGTTCCTGGCCCTTTCGGTGCTCCCCGAGCTGCGCATCACCGACCGGGGCCTGGTCGACGTCCTTCGCTTCGAGCTGGTGGACTTGGAGGCCCGATCGAGGAAACCGTAGGACCAGGAGACCACCGATGGGGCGTGTGCCATGAACGGGTCTGCGACACTGACGCTGCGGCTCAAGACGCTGATCCGACAGCCGGGGGCCAACCCTCCGGTTCGGGAGCTTCCCGCGCCACGCCCCACCAGCGGAGCGTCGCGCCGTCGTGTTCTCAGTCCTGGACGATGTGGGTGCCGGTCTCGCCGGCCAGGGCCCGTTCGACGTTGCCGGGGTCGGTGATGATCGCCTCGACGCCGCCCCGCTCGAGGTAGCCGATCACGGCCTCGATCTTCGGTCCCATGCTGCCGGCCGCGAAGTGCCGGCCCTCGGCAAGACGCGTCTTGGCCTCGGACAAGGTCAGCCGATCGATCCAGCGCTGCTCAGGGGTACCGAAGTCGAGCGCCACCTTCTCCACGGACGTGCTGATCAGGAGCAACTCAGCGCCGAGCACCGTGGCCAGGAGCGAGGAGGCCAGGTCCTTGTCGATCACCGCCGCCACGCCCGTGAGGTTGCCCTCCTCGTCGCGGACCACCGGGATCCCTCCGCCCCCGACCGAGATGACCACGAACCCGGAGCCGATCAGCTTCGCGATCGCGGCCTCCTCCACGATCCGCAGCGGCTTCGGCGAGGGGACGACGCGACGCCAGCCCCGGGCGGCGTCCTCCCGGATCGGCCAGCCGTCCTGCTCGGCACGGCGGTTCGCGGTGGCCTCGTCCATGAACGACCCGATCGGCTTCGAGGGGTTGACGAACGCGGGATCGTCGGCGGCCACCTCCGTCTGGGTGACGACGGTCACAGCACGCTTGTCCATCCCGAGCCGCTCGAAGTCGTTGTGCAGGTTCTGCTGCAGCGCGTATCCGATCGCTCCCTGGGTGTCCGCGCCGCACGCATCGAGCGGGACCTCGTGCAGCTCGTGTGCTGCGAGCTCCGACCGGCGCAGGATGAACCCGACCTGCGGCCCGTTGCCGTGGGTGATCGCGACCTCCCAGCCGTCCTTGATCATCGACGCGATGTGCCAACACGTCTCGCCCGCCGCGATGTACTGGTCCCGGACGCTCTGGTGGAAGCGATCCTTGATCAGCGAGTTGCCACCGATCGCGACGACGGCGGTCCGAGGGCTCACGACCGCCCCGTCTGCCGCGCGAAGTACATCATCGCCAGCGCGAGCAGCAGGCACACCACCCCTGCGGGACCCGCAGGAAGTGCGCGAGATCCATCCCCATCACCCCTCACTCCGCCCGGTCCAGGACGAGCGATAGCAGGGCCATGCGCATCACGACGCCGTTGAACGCCTCCTGCCAGTACCGGGCGTGTCTCGTGGAGTCGACGTCGGTCGGCAGCTCGTCCATCCGAGGCAGCGAGTGCAGGACGATCGCGTCGCTCTTCCCCTTGTCCCGCAACAGCTCCCGCGTCACCCGGTATGCCTCCGGCGTCGTTGGGACCTCCCCGCCACGCTCTTCGCGACCCTTCGTGTAGTCCGCCTGCACGATCGGCTCCATGTAGATCACATCCACGTCGGCGATCACCTTCTCCACCGACTCCGCCACCTCGTACTGCACGCTCTTCCCGTCGAGCTCGACGGTGAACTCCGGCAGGAGCGACATGTCCGGCGGCGACACGACGTAGGCCTTCACGCCGAACTGCGAGAACGCGTACAAGATCGAATGCATCGTGCGCATCCGCATGTCGCCGACGAGCAGGAACGTGAGGTCATCGATCCGGCCGCGCTCCCGCCACGTCGTGTAGAGGTCGGTCAGGACCTGGGTGGGATGCTCACCCCACCCGTCGCCGCAGTTGATGATCGGCACGCTCGACCATTTCGCGGCCTCGGCCGGCGCGCCCTGCTGGAAGTGCCGGATGGCGATGACGTCGCCGTAGTACTCGAGCATGTGGAACGTGTCCTTGATCGACTCCTGGTAGAAGTCGCCGGCGCGCGTCATCTTCGCGTCGGAGAATCCGAGAACGTGTCCACCGAGCCGGTGCATGGCGGCTTCGGTGGCGAGACGGGTTCGAGTACTCGGCTGGTAGAACGCGGTCACCAGCGTCTTGTCGGCGAGGAGCTCGGAGTTGCTCCGCTCCTCGGCGATGGGACGGAGCCGCTCGGCCGACTCGAACACCTGGAAGTACTCGTCGCGCTCGAAGTCCTTCAGCGACAGGATGTCTCGTCCCGCGAAGCTCCTCATCGGTTGGTACCCCCCTTCGATCATGAGGCCGGTTCGCTCCCACCTCCCGAACGTTGGACCCCTGTGAACAGCACGGCAACCCTTTCGTCGTCTTCGACCAGCCCCTCCGCCCGCAGCGCCATCAGGCCGGCCAGGCCCGCCGACCCGGTCGGATCCACCCGGATCCCGGTCCACTCCACGGCCAGCTCGTTCGCCTCCGAGAGCGTGCGTTCGTCCACCACCACCGGCGATCCGCCGGTCGCGAGCATGCCCTCGACAACGGCGCGCCAGTCGTAGGTCTCGTCGTCGAGGATCCCCGTGGCGATGCTCCTCGGCTCCTCCTCCCAGGGCCACATGTAGGCGGGACGGCTCGCCGCGGCCTCCCGCATGGCCACCTCGACCTCAGCGGGGGACGGATCGGCCGACAACCCCGCGCGCACGAGGTGGTAGGCGCGCTCCAGCGGGTGCGCCGCCGCGGTCTGCGCGGTGTGCACGCGGGGCATCCGAGGCAGCGCCCCGAGCTCGACCGCCTCCCGGAGGCCTGCGATGCAGGCGCTGGCCAGTGCCCCGCCGCCCACCTGGATCACGACGTGGTCGACGGTCTCCCCGGCCGACACCAGATCGGACGCCATCTCGTAGGCCAGGGTGTGCCCTCCCTCGACGGCGAGGCCGTTGAGGTTTCCCTGGCATGTGAAGGGCAGCGCCCCCTCGGCGAGTGCCTCCAGCAGCCTGAGGTAGGCCGGGTCGCCCGGCTCCCCGGGATCGCGGGGACAGACGACGACCTCCGCGTGCAAGTGCTCCAGCCGTCGGACGACGGCCGGGTCGGCGTCGACCGGAACGAACACGCGGAGCTCCCGCTTTCCCGCGGCGGCCACGACCGCCGCGGCCAGGGCGGCGTTCCCGCAGCTCGCGATGGCCAGGCGAGGCCGGACCCCGCCGGTCAATCCGAGCCGGTCGACCACCTCCAGATGGATCAGCAGCCCCATGAGGTGGCGGCCCTTGTGCGACCCGGAGACGTTCCCTGTCTCGTCCTTGATCCAGACCCCTCCCTCGTCAGTGAAGCCCAACGCGCTGCCGAGGGCCGGGATCCGGCCGAAGGGCGTGACGCGGAACCCTTTGCCGTCGACGCCGGCGATCGCGTCGTCGAGGCCCCGGACGAGCTCGGTGTACTCGGCGTCGGCGATGCCGGCGCTCGTGGCTTGGTGGTAGGCGTGGAAGAGCTCGCGGTACCGGATGAACGGGTTGGGATCGCCATCGAGTGGAAGGCCCAGGCGGGAGAGGTCCATGGTTCGGACCATCACGTGGTCCCCTCCGTCCGTCCCCCACTTCGGACAGCGGAACGGGTACGGATCCCGGGCGGGGGCCGTGCATCCGCAGCCCGAGCACCGGATCGTGCTCACCGAGGTCTCCGTCCCGACGCTCATACCGCCTCGAGCACCCGCGTGCGGGCGTTGAACTCGCGGATCATCTCGTCCCACACCGGCAGGATCCCGCGCATGTCGCGCCAGAAGGCCTGGTCCCGACGCTTCGTGAAGTCCTCGACCGAGATCCCCTGCTGCTCGACCCAGGTGAAGTAGCCCAGGTTGAAGATGCGCTCCCGGTCGGGGAGCGTGGTCTCGATCAGGTGGTCGGTCTCCGCTCCTAGCATCCACCGGCCGAAGGCCTCAGCGGCCTCGGCGTGGTCGAACCCCTCGGGAAAGTCGCGCGCCGCGATGCGCTCGCGTTCGCTCGCGTACATCTGCGCGCCGTCCGTGGCGACGGTCGCCACGACGTCGTCCCCGTCGAGCCCCAGGTACTTCGCCACCTTCACCGCGGCGAGCACGTTGCAGATGCTCGACAGCCCGAGGGAGCCCAGCTCGGCCAGCGTCTCCTCCGGCACGTGCCTGTGCCGCCGCAGGAATTCGAGGCCCGCCGGGGTGCCGAACACGAGCGCCAGGTGATCGGTGGCGCGATCGGTGATGGCAGTCACCACGTCGGTGTTCATCACGTTGTGGATCAGGGGGATGTGCTTGTCGCCGATGCCCTGGATGTTGTGCTCGCCGAAGCCGTTCGCGAGCATGGTCGGGCACTCGAGCGCCTCCGCGGCGACGATCTTCGAGCCGTATCGCTCCTTCAGATGGTCGCCGGCCCCGATGGTTCCCGCCGACCCCGTGGCCGAGACGAACGCGGCCAGCCGGAGCGACGGTTCGTCCTTGCGCACCGACTCGAAGACCGTCTCCAGCGCGGTGCCGGTGCAGAGGTAGTGCGCGAGGTGGTTCCCGAACTCCGAGAACTGGTTGAAGATCACGTTCGCGGGATCGGCGGCGAGCTCCGCGCACTTGTCGTAGATCTCCTTCACGTTGCTCTCGGTCCCCGGCGTTCGGATGATGTCGTCGGCGGGGTCGGACACCCATTCCTCGAGCCAGTCGAAGCGTTCCCGGCTCATCCCCTCAGGCAGGATGGCGACGCCCCGGCACTGCATGAGCCGCGAGATGGCAACGCCCCCCCGACAGTAGTTACCGGTGGAGGGCCACACCGCGCGATGCACGGTGGGGTCGAACTGGCCGGTGACCACGCGCGGCGCGAGACAGCCGTACGCCGCAAGGACCTTGTGGGCGCGGATCATCGGGAACCGGTCCCCCAGCGCCACCACGATCCTCGCGTCGACCCCAGTGAGCTCGCTCGGAAGCACCACGTGGCGGGGGACGGCGACCAGGCCGGTGCGGTCGTCCCCGTTGTGCCAGTGGACCCGGAACAGGTTGAGCGGGTGGGGCTCGTCCGGCCCAACGCCGTCGAGCGCCGAGCGGATCCGGCCCGGAACCAGGGCCGGCTCCGCGAGCTCCCCGAAGGTCGGCAGGACGATGCCAGCATCTCGGAACCGCCCGACGGTCCGCTCGTAGGCGCCGGCGTCCACCAGGCTCCGCTCCAACCCGAGCGCGCGCATCGTGCCCATGAGTATGCCGACTGGACGATTCCGGCGAGGCGGGTCGAGGGTCCCCCGTTCGGTGGGCCGGTGGGGCCTCCCCGTCGCGGCCCCGGGGCGCGTACCGTTCTCGGTAGAACCCGGGGCGCCGGGCTCGCAAGGGGGTTTCGGCAAGTGGAGTTCACGCTGAACGGGCGGGACGTCTCGATCGAGGCGCCCGGCGGGGCAACCCTGCTCGAGCTCCTCCGGGAGGGCTGCGGGCTGACGTCGATGAAGGACGGGTGCGCGCCGGAGGGGTCGTGCGGCGCCTGCACGGTCGTCGTCGACGGCAAGGCCGTCGTGTCGTGCGCGCAACCCGCGGCTCGCGTCGCCGGCCGCCACGTGACGACCCAGGAAGGACTCTCCGGCGAGCAGCGCCGGCTGTGGGCGGACGCCTTCGTCGTGGCGGGAGCGTCCCAGTGCGGGTTCTGCTCGCCGGGCATCGTGATGAAGGCGGAGGCTTTCCTGGACAGAAACCCGGATCCGTCTCGGGAGGAGGTCTCCCGGGCCCTCGCCGGGAACCTGTGCCGGTGCACCGGCTACGTGAAGATCGTGGACGCAGTCCGGTTCGCGGCCGCCGCGCGCAGGGGGAAGGAGCTTCCGGCGGTCGAGACCACGGGCGTCGTGGGTTCGCGCACCGCGAGGTACCGGGGGGACGAGCTCGCGCTGGGGGACAAGCCCTACATCAACGACATGGCACTGCCCGGCATGCTGCACGGCGCCGTCCGGTTCTCCGACCACCCCCGGGCGCGCGTGCTGCGGATCGACACGTCGGCCGCGTCGGCGGTGCCGGGCGTCGTGGCGGTCGTCGCCGCCGTAGACGTGCCGGGGCAGAACGCGCAGGGCGACATCCGTCCGGACTGGCCGCAGTTCATCGGGGAGGGCGACACCACCCGATACGTCGGGGACATCCTGGCCGCCGTCGCGGCCGGGGACCGGCGCACGGCGCGGGCCGCGGCCGCACTCATCGAGGTCGAGTACGAGGTCCTGGACCCGATCACCGATCCCTTCGATGCCATGCGGGCGGACGCCCCGCTGCTGCATCCCGAGATCGAGACGGACGACGGCAACGTGCTCGCGCTGCACCGAGTGAAGCGCGGGGACGCCGACGCCGCGCTGGCCGCCTCGGCGCACGTCGTGCACGAGACGTTCAGCACCCAGTTCGTCGAGCACGCCTTCCTGGAGCCCGAGTCCTCGCTGGTGGAGCCCCGGGAGGACGGCGGGGTGCAGGTGTATTCGCAGGGGCAGGGGGTGTGGCACGACCGGCACCAGATCGCCTCGTTCCTCGGCGTTCCCGAGGACCGGGTCACGGTGACCCAGGTCGCCAACGGCGGCGCGTTCGGCGCCAAGGAGGATCTGTCCGTCCAGTGTCACGCCGCGCTCCTGGCGACGAGGACCGGCCGCCCGGTCCGCGTGACGCTGTCGCGCGAGGACAGCCTCCGATTCCACGTGAAGCGCCACCCGCTCACCATGGAGTACCGGGTGGGATGCGACGCCGACGGACGGCTCACCGGGGTGAAGGCGAGGATCGTCGGCGACACGGGGGCGTACGCGAGCGTCGGCGAGGCCGTTTTGCAGCGCGCGGTGGGCCACGCGTGCAGCGCCTATCGCGTGGACAACGTCGACGTGAAGGGGCGGGCCGTCTACACGAACAACCCGCCGTGTGGCGCGATGCGAGGGTTCGGATCCAACCAGGCGAACTTCGCCATGGAGGGGTGTGTCGATCGCCTGGCGGAGCTCGTCGGGCTCGACCCCTGGGAGATGCGGTGGCGCAACGCCGTGGAGGTGGGCGATCGGTTCGGGACCGGCCAGGTGCTGGGCTCGGGGGTCGGCGTCAAGCGGACCCTGGAGGCGGTCAAGCCGGTCTGGGACGAGGCGAGGGCGGCGGGGCGGGCCGTGGGCCTGGCCTGCGGGGTGAAGAACACCGGCATCGGCAACGGGCTGCCCGAGACGGCCCGAGCGGTGATCCGCGTCGACGACGACGGCGGTGTGACGCTCTTCCACCAGTGGACCGAGATGGGCCAGGGCGTGGACACGGTCCTGCAGCAGGTGGCGTGCACGGAGCTCGGGCTTCCCCCCGAGCGGGTGCGGATGGTCGTGGACACCACCCACGAGCTCGACGGGGGCCAGACCACCGCGTCGCGCGGGAGCGTGCTGGGCGGTGTGGCCATCATCGAAGCCGCGCGCCTGCTGAAGGCGGAGCTGAACGGCCGTCGGATGGAGGACCTGGCCGGGCGCGAGTTCGGTGGCGAGATCCCCATGCCGCGCACGTACCGGCCCGAGGACTCGCCGGACGGGGCGCCGACCCACTTCGCGTACGGCTGGGCCACCCAGGTGTGCATCCTCGACGAGCAGGGTGCCATCGAGCGGTTCGTGGCGTGCCACGACGTGGGGAAGGTCCTGAACCCGACCCTGCTCGAGGGGCAGATCGAGGGTGCCGTGCACATGGGCCTGGGGCACTCGCTCACCGAGGAGTTCGTGGTCGAGGGCGGCCACGTGAAGACCAACACGCTGAAGTCGCTCGGGATCATCCCTCCCGCCGGGATGCCGCCGGTGGAGTGCATCTTCGTGGAGGTCCCCCAGCCGGAAGGCCCGTACGGGGCGAAGGGCGTGGGCGAGATCGGGCTGGTTCCCACGGCGGGGGCCGCGGCGGGAGCGCTGCACGCGTTCGACGGGGTGTGGCGAACCGCCCTGCCCATGAAGGACTCGCCGGCGGCGCGTGCGGCGCTGCCGAGGCTCGCCGCCGCGGCGCGGGCGGAGGACCGATGAGCCTTCTCCTCCACGGCGGACGCGTGGTGACGTCGCTCGCTCCGGCGTGGGTGGTCGACGGCGACGTCCTGATCGCCGACGGCCGGATCGTCGCCGTGGGGGATGCTGCGTCGGACTCGTCCGCGACCCGGATCGACTGCGGCGGATGCCTCGTGGTTCCGGGCAACGTGTGCGCGCACACCCATGTGTACTCGGCGCTCGCTCGCGGGATGCCGTTCCGGCTGGAGCCTCCGGCGAACTTCGTGGAGATCCTGCAGCGCGTGTGGTGGCGGCTCGACCGCGCGCTGGACGAGGGATCGGTGCGGGCGTCGGCACTGGTCGGTGGGATGGAGGCGCTCCTCGCCGGGACCACCACGCTGGTCGACCATCACGCCTCGCCCAGCGCGATCGACGGCTCCCTCGACGTCATCGCGGACGCGTTCGAGTCGCTCGGTCTGCGCTCGGTCCTGTGCTACGAGGTCACCGACCGGGACGGCCCCGAGCGCGCCGCGGCCGGGGTCGAGGAGAGCCGCCGGTTCCTGGCTCGGGAGCCTCGTCCGCTCGTCCGCGGCATGGTGGGGGCGCACGCATCGTTCACGTTGTCCGGGGAGACCCTCGCAGCGTGTGTCGAACTCGCGCGTTCGGCGGACACGGGGATCCACGTCCACGCGGCGGAGGACGCTGCCGACGAGCGAGACGCGCTGGCGAGGTTCGGCACGCGTGTTGTTCAGCGACTGGCGGACGCCGGGGCGCTCGACCGTCGCTCTTTGCTCGCGCACTGCGTGCACCTCGATTCCTCCGAACGGGAGCTCGTGCGCGACGCGGGCGCGGCGGTCGCCCACAACCCCCGGTCGAACATGAATAACGGGGTGGGCCGGACGCCGCTCGCGGACCTCGGCGAGCGGGTCGCGCTGGGCACCGACGGGATCGGATCCGACATGTTCGAGGAGTCGCGAGCTGGGTTCTTCCGGTACCGCGAGGACACGCTGGCCGCGCCGTTCGACTGGCCCCTGGCGCACCTGGCTCGGGGCGCCGAGCTCGCCGGCGAGCTGTTCGCCGAGCCGGCGCTCGGGACCATCGCGCCGGGAGCGCCGGCGGACCTGGCCGTCCTCGACTACGCGGCGCCCGCGCCGCTCACCGGCGACAACCTGCCGGGGCACTGGGTGTTCGGGATGTCCTCGCGGGCGGTTCGGGACGTGGTGGTGGGCGGCGAGGTGGTGGTCCGCGACCGGCGGCTCACGAAGGTCGATCAGGAGGAGCTCGCCGCGAAGGCGGAGGTGGACGCGAGGCGGCTGTGGGACGCGATGGAGGAGCTCGGCCCGCACCCGTTTCAGCCAGAGGGCGGATAGAGATGGCCGTGCCGAGCGCGGGCCGGGTTGGCCTGTACCTGCAGGACGCGCACCCCATCCGCGACGGGATGCGGTACGCGCAGCTGGCGGAGCAGCACGGGTTCGAAGCCGTGTGGCAGGCGGAGAGCCGGCTGGTGCGGGAGGCCACGGTGCCGATGGCCGCGTACGCCGCCGTCACCGAGCGGATCAAGGTCGGCTCCGGCGTGGTCAACAACTGGACCAGGAACGTCGGCCTGCTCGCCGCGACGTTCTCGACGCTCGACGACCTGGCGCCGGGCCGGGTGGTCCTCGGCATCGGCGCGTGGTGGGACCCGCTGGCGCAGAAGGTCGGGATCGAGCGGCGCAGGCCACTTCTCGCGATGCGGGAGACCGTCGAGACCTGCCGGCGGCTCCTGGCCATGGAGCGGGTCACCTTCCACGGCGAGTTCGTGGACGTCGACGACATCGAGATCGACATCGTGCACGGGGACCGCTCGCCCAAGGACGTCCCGATCTACGTCGGCGCGACCGGCATGAAGATGATGGAGCTGGCCGGCGAGATCGGCGACGGCGTCGTGCTGAACTATCTGGTGGGACCGGCGTACAACGCGAAGGCGCTCGAGGCCCTCGCCGCAGGCGCCGAACGAGCCGGACGAACCCTCGACGACGTGGATCGCCCGCAGCTCGTGGTGTGCTCGCTCGACGAGGACCGCGACCTCGCGCTCGACCGCGCCCGCGAGCTGGTCACGCAGTACCTCGGGCAGCAGCCGCACATCATGAAGGCGAGCGGCGTGGACCAGTCACTGCTCGACGACATCGGCAAGGAGCTCACCTGGCCGGCCGGCCCCGAGGAGATCAGACGGGCCACGAAGCTGGTCCCCGACGAGATCGTCCAGCTCATCACGGCGTCCGGAACTCCGGACGAGTGCCAGACGAAGGTGCGCGAGTACGTTGAGGCGGGGTGCACCTGTCCCATCCTGTACCCGCTGGGCGACGACGTGCCGGCGATGATCGAGGCCTTCGCCGACGGGGTCTTCTAGTGAGGAGCATCTGACAAATGGATTTCCTGGCCCCCCGGTCGCTGGAGGAGGCCCTCGAGATGAAGGCCGCCCGACCCGAGGCGGTGCCGATCGCGGGCGGGACGGACCTCATGGTGGAGGTGAACTTCGGCCGGCTGCGGCCGCAGGCCTTCCTCGACGTCGGCGGGCTGCCGGAGCTGCAGGTGGTGCGGCGGGAGAACGGACACCTGTTCCTGGGGGCCGGCGTCACCTACGACCGGATCGTGCACGACCTCGTGGACTTTCCGCCGCTGGTCCAGGCGTCGCGCTCGGTCGGATCGCCGCAGATCCGGCGGCGGGGGACCGTCGGCGGGAACCTCGGAACGGCCTCGCCGGCGGGCGACGCGCTCCCCGTGCTCGCCGCCTTCGAGGCGGAGGTGGTGCTGGGACGGGCCGGCGGTACAACGCGGTCCGTGCCGTGGCGCGAGTTCCTGGTCGGCGTGAAGCGGACGGCCCTTCAGCCCGACGAACTCATCCTCGGGGCGCGGTGGCCCGTGCTGCGCGGTCCCGGTTCCTTCTCGAAGATCGGCACGCGCAACGCCATGGTCATCGCCGTGGCCGGCGTGTGTCTGGTCGTCGCCGAGGACGTGGGCGACGTGCGGGTGGCGCTGGGCTCGGTCGCGCCGACGGTGGTGCGGGCGTCGGAGGCCGAGGCGTTCGCGGCCCAGGCCATCACGAACGCCGGGGCGTGGGACGACCCCACGGCGGATGTGCCAGCGGCCCTCGTCGATGAGTTCGGGGAGCTCGTGGCCGCGGCCGCCACGCCCATCGACGACGTCCGTGGAACGGCGGCCTATCGGCGGCACGCCTGCGCCGTGCTGGCCCGGCGGTCGTTGGCCTGGGCTCTGGAGGATCGCCGGATGATCGAGCGGGCCGTGGGCTGATGCTGGTTCGGGTGCGGATCAACGGCGAGTGGCGCGAGGCCGAGAGCTGGCCGGGTGCGAGCCTGCTGACCTTCCTGCGCGACGACCTCCATCTCCTCGGCACGAAGAACGCGTGCGAGCAGGGGGAGTGCGGCTCCTGCTCGGTGTGGCTCGACGGCGAGGTCGTGGTTGCCTGTCTCGTCCTCGCCGCGCAGGCGGAAGGCCGTGACGTCCGCACGATCGAGGGGCTCGGCGACGAGGCGTCGCCCGGCCCGGTGCAGCAGGCCTTCGTCGATGCCGGCGCCGTGCAGTGCGGGTTCTGCACTCCAGGGCTCGTCGTCGCCGTGACGGACCTCCTGCAGCGCGACCCGGATCCGTCGGAGGCGACGATCCGGGAGACCCTCGCGGGGAACCTCTGCCGCTGCACCGGCTACCAGAAGATCGTCGACGCCGTGCAACTGGCTGCGCGCCGGGCGGCGGGGGTTCGGGGCTCATGAGTGGGGCCAGAAGGTGAGGAGGGATCGGCCCGTGAAGCCGAACGTTCGTGTACTGCTCGCCGCGCGGGGTCCGGCACCTGTAGTGGAAGGCCGCCCCGTGGTGGGAGACGGCCGCCTCGTCAACGCCGGCGGGGACGCCATCGCAGCGGAGGGCCACCGCCTCGGGCGTCGGATCGCCGGCCGCGGGGCCGCGGTCGGGAGCCGGGCATGAGCGCCTCCGTCGCCACCGAGCGGCTCGTCCGCGGGGTGGGCGAGTCCGTGCCGCGCGTGGACGGCATCCCCAAGGCCACCGGTGCGCTCGCGTACGCCAGCGATCTGTGGGCGGAGGGCATGCTCCACGGCGCCACGACGCGGAGCCCGTTCGCGTCGGCCAGGATCCTCTCGATCGAAACGGGGCCCGCCCTCGCCGTTCCCGGCGTTCGCGCGGTGCTCACCGCGGAAGCCGTCCCCGGCAAGCCGACCTTCGGCCTCGAGTTCGACGACCAGCCGGTGCTCGCCTCCGACGTCATCCGGTTCGAGGGGGAGCCGGTGGCCATCGTCGCCGCGGCGGACCGCGAGACCGCGCGGCATGCTGCGGAGCTCGTCGGCGTGCGGTACGAGGTCCTTCCAGCCCTCGTCGACATGGAGGAGGCGCTCCAGCCCGACGCGCCGAAGCTGCACCCCTTCGGCAACGTGCTCCGTCACGTGCACATCGAGCACGGCGACCCCGACGCGGAGGCCGACGTGTGGGTCGAGGGATACTACGAGACCGCCATGCAGGACAACGCCCCGCTCGGGCCGGAGGCTGGCCTGGCCTTCCCGGCCGATGACGGCGGCGTGGACCTGCACGTGAACACGCAGTGGCTCCACGTCGATCTCCACCAGCTCGCGGCGTGCCTCGGCATGCTCGAGGAGAAGGTCCGCATCACGCTTGGCGCCATGGGCGGCGCCTTCGGGTCGCGCGAGGACATCCACCTCCAGGTACACGCCTGCATGCTGGCCCTCGCCACCGGACGACCGGTGAAGATGGAGTACGGCAGGGAGGAGTCGTTCCGGGGCCACAAGCACCGTCATCCCTCGAGGATCTGGATGCGGCACGGCGCCACCCGAGACGGGCGGCTCGTCGCCGTGCACGCGCGACTGCTCATCGACGGCGGGGCGTACGCGTCGTCCTCGGGACCCGTCGTCGGGAACGCGTCCACGTTCGCCGCCGGCCCGTACGAGGTTCCGAACGCGGTCGTCGACGGCACGGCGGTCTACACGAACAATCCGCCCTGCGGCGCGATGCGCGGGTTCGGCGCGCCGCAGGTGTGCTTCGCGCACGAGTCTCAGATGGACAGGCTCGCCGCCGCGGTTGGAATCTCGCCGGTGCAGGTCCGCCGACGCAACGCCCTTCGCCCGGGATCGGTCCTCCCCACCGGTCAGGTGGTCCGGGGATCGGCGCCCGTGCGCGAGCTGCTGGACGCGTTGGACGCGATGCCGGTCCCGGACCCGCAGCCTACCGTGGGGCGCGACGCCATCGGGTACCCGGGGGGCGCCGGCAACGTCGGCCGGGGCGAGGGGCTCACGCGTGGAGTGGGTTACGCGGTCGGGTACAAGAACGTCGCGTACAGCGAGGGCTTCGACGACGCGTGCGCCGCGCGCCTCACGCTCTCCGCCGGCCCGGACGGACCGGTCGCGGAGGTCCACACCGCCGCCGTCGAGTGCGGACAGGGGCTGCTCACCGTGCTGACGCAGATCGTCCGAACGGAGCTAGGCGTCGAGCACGTTGTGTTCGCCCCGCACGACACGGCCGTGGGCTCCGCGGGGTCCACGTCCGCGTCACGGATGACCATGATGGCCGGCGGCGCCGTGCAGATGGCGTGCCATTCGGTGAGGGAGGAGCTCGAACGGCGGGCCGGACGACCGGTGGAGCCCGGTCACGAATCGATCGAGGAATGGCTCGACCGACCGATCGTCGCCGACGCGGAGTATCACCACCGCGCCACCACCCGGTTCGACGAGAGGGGCCAGGGCGACATCCATGTGAGCTTCGTGTTCGGCGCGGAGCGCGCGGTGGTGGAGGTCGATCGCGATCTGGGACTGGTCCGCGTCGTGCAGGTCGACGCGGCCCAGGACGTCGGGCGCGCCATCAACCCCATGGGGGTAGAGGGTCAGATCGAGGGCGGCACCGCCATGGGGCTCGGGCTCGCCGTCATGGAGGAGATCCGTCTGGCGGATGGCCGGATCACGAACGCCTCGTTCACCGACTACCTGATCCCGACCATCCTCGACGTCCCGCCGATGCGTTCGGCGGTGGTGGAGGATCCCGAGCCGGGCGTCCCGTACGGCGTCAAGGGGATCGGGGAGTCCTCGACCATCGTGGCCACCGCGGCGATCGTCGCGGCCATCCGCGACGCCACCGGCCTGGAGCTGAACCGGGCCCCGGTGGGGCCGGACGACATCGTGGGCCTCCGCGGCCCGGTGGGCCCGAGGAAGGGCTGGCCTCCCAATCCACCCGAACCATGGCAGCGACCGGTCCCCGAGGTGGCCGGTCTCGGGATGGGCCAGCAGGAGCTGATGTCCAAGCACGAGGATCGGCGGGAGGGGTGATCGACATGGAACGGAGTTCCCTGACGGGGCGGGACTACATCGAGACGATGGACTGGACGACCGAGGAGATCGACGAGGCCATCGCCGTGGCGCGCGAGCTCAAGGACAGGTTCAAGAAGGGCGAGCCGCACCGGTTGCTGCCGGACAAGACCATCTACCTGCTGTTCCTGGATAAGTCCACCAGGACGCGCAACGCGTTCGAGACCGGGATCACGCAGCTCGGCGGGCACGGCATCTTCCTCGACGCCGACAAGACCCACGTCGCGCACGGCGAGAGCCCGAAGGACATGGGGATCATCCTGTCGCGCTATGGCCACGGGATCGCCATCCGCCACGACCTCGTGCCGTACGAGGGCAACACCTGGATGCGCGAGGTCGCGAGGTGGGCGGAGATCCCGGTGATCAACCTGCAGTGTGACGTCGACCATCCCACCCAGACCATCGCCGACCTCATGACGATCCGTGAGCACCGGGGCGACGATCTTCGCGGGCTGCGGGTCGCGGTGTCGTGGGCCTTCGCGCCGTCGTACGCCCGGCCGCTGTCGGTGCCGCAGGGCCTCGCGACGCTGCTCCCTCGATACGGCATCGACGTCGTCGTGGCGCATCCGCCGGGGTGGGAACTCATGCCGGAGTCGATCGAGAAGGCCGAGAAGGCCGCGGCCGAGGGCAGCGGGCGGGTCACGTTCACCGACTCGATGGAGGAGGCGTTCAAGGGCGCCGACGTCGTGTACCCGAAGTCGTGGGGGCGCCTCGACGCCTTCAGCGACGACAGCGCCGCCGCGGCCACCGAGCACGTCGGCTGGATCTGCGACGCCGAGAAGATGAAGCTGACCAAGCCCGACTCCATGTACATGCACTGCCTGCCGGCCGACCGCGGCAAGGAGGTCACCGACGAGGTCATCGACGGTCCCCACTCCGTGGTGTTCGACGAGGCCGAGAACCGCATGCACACGGGGAAGGCGCTCATGGCTCTGACGATGGGCGGCTACCTGGACTCGTAGCGTGCTGCTGATCCGTGGCGGCACTGTTCGTGCACCCCGACGGCGCGCGCCGTGCCGACGTCCTGATCGGCTCTCGAGACCATCGGAAGTTGCGCAGGCGGCGGATGACATCGCCCAGCGCCTCCGAGACCACGGCCTCGACGTGGAAGGCTTCGTCGTCCAAGAGATGGTGGCCGGCGGGGTCGAGATGCTCGTGGGGGTGGCACACGATCCTCACTTCGAGCCGGTGGTTGCCGTCGGTGCGGGCGGTACGACCGTCGAACTTCTCCGTGACGTGGCCGTTCGGGTCACGCCGATCAGCGATCTCCACGCACGCGAGATGGTCCGCTCGCTCGGGACCTTCCCGCTCCTCGACGGGTTCCGCGGTGCGTCGAAGGCGGACGTCGCGGCACTCGAGGAGATCATCCTCTCGGCCGTCACAAGTGCCGTCCTCGACCGGCCTCGGACGGGCAAGCACATGCTGAAGGACGAGAAGCTCGCCCGCCTGTCGCCGCAGTACCACAAACGTCCCGTCGAGAGGGGACCGGATGGCTCAGTAGCGTCCGTCGTTCGTGTCCGAAGATGAAGTCGACAAGAGGAGTCAAAGATTCAGGAGGAACCGATGAGCGGACGAGTGATAGTAGGAGTTGACGGGTCCGAGACTGCGAGGAAGGCAGTCCGTTGGGCCGCGAGAGAGGCGAAGCTGCGGGGAATGAAGCTCGAACTCGTCTCAGCCTGGCAGATCCCGACCTACAGCTATGTGTCTGGATACGGCTTCCCGGCCATCTCGGAGGAGATGATGAAGAGTCTAACCGCGGGTGCCGAAGGCCACTTGGCAGAGGCACTGGATGAAGCCCGGGCCGAGGCTCGCGAAGTCCAGATGGAGACCATCGCGGTGGAAGGGCAACCTGCCAAGGTGCTTGTGGAGGTCGCGAAAGGCGCGAATCTACTGGTCGTCGGCTCGCGCGGCCTCGGCGGGTTCCGGGAGTTGCTTCTCGGCTCCGTGAGCCAGCAGTGCGCCCAACACGCCACGTGCCCAGTCGTGATCGTGAGACACCTGGAGGAGGGGGCCTGAGCAACCTGGTCGCCCAAGGCCTTCGGTCCCCACCCGCGAGCGCCACTGCCTTCGGGCCCCGGCGCGGGAGGCTCGATCGGGTTCGCGGCCGCCGACAAACTCGCGGTTCGTGAGTCTTCCCCGGCGCGCGGCTCCGCATCATCAAACGCGCCGGCCACAACTCGCCCGAGGAGCGGACGGACCGAGGTCCTGGAGGTGGTCAGGGACACCCGCTGACGCCATTCCGTCCGCGGTCACGTGCGCTCCCTTCGATCTTCCCGGTCCAGCCAGCGATGCCGTCGGTCGAATGCAACGCTGGCGTGGCCAAGAACTTGCAGCGCTTTCCGACCAGCCCACGCGGACCATGCCGGCGGGGATTCTCCCAACGGCGAAGTCAGTGCCTCGGAGTGAGCTATCGTTTCCGAGCTCAGGAGGCCTTGGGGTGGCTCTCGCGCCTCGCGATCACGGCGACCACGATGAGCGCCAGGAAGAGCAGTCCTCCTCCCAAGTTGGTGACGATTGCCTGTATTCCCTTCAACAGAAGACTGACGCCCCTAAGTTCTACCGGCTTGTGAACAGCCAGGGGAGATTCCTCGATGGCGGCAAGGGTGGACTGACTGTTCCCGATGACGACGCAGCGTGGATCAAGTCGATCGAAGGCAAACCCTTCTTCGAGCCCGCGGCCGAAGTCGAGGCGGCAGCTATGGCTGTGGAAGAAAGTAGGGTCAAACCGGCCAAGCCCATCCTGAGTCAGTAGGGAGTCCCAGAAGGCCGCCGGGAATGGTGGGCTTGGCTCTTTCGACTGCCCTCCGTTGAACAGTGGCGATCTGACGGCCAGCGGGACGAACTCATACCCCGTCGCCATCCGGCCGATACTGACGGTATGGCGGTTTTCGGCCTCTTGGTCCTGCTGTTCACAGCGCTCGGGGTGATGCTCGTCTACCTTGGCGTGCTTCATCTGGTACGTACGGAAGCGATCACCGGCTTCTACGTTCGCAACATCCCGGGGTACGGCCTCCTACTCGGAGAGCGCGATACCACGAGGCTCTTTGGGTATGCGCTCGTCATCGTCGGGACGGTTGTCGTGTTGCAGCAGTTCGCGTAGCTGGCATCCTGGCCTCGGCCCCCGAGCTCGACCCCGAACCCTCGGCCCGACGTGGCGATCCTGCAGAAGCTCATGACGGTCGGCGGCCGGGAGCGGCTCGAGTTCCTCGGCTAGACCGCCGGCTCGCCGTGCGGCGCGGGCTCCCGGTAGGCCCATGTCCCAGCGTGATCGGCGAGCCGTGCCGCGAGGCCCGACGGAAGCTCGTCGATTGCACGCTGGACTGGGCTGCGGACGGGTCGGTCGTACGATTCCGATTGTCTTTCGTTCGAGGAGGCGCATCATGGTCGAGTTCCAGCAGTTCGGACCGAAGTTGCCTCATGATCCGGAGAGCATTCTGGAGCACGAGCGGGACGTGCGTGAAGAGGCGGAGCGAGCTCATGACGTGAAGAGGGCCTCGGAAGCCAAGAAGCCTTGGTGGGCGTTCTGGCGACGCAACCGCAGGCCGGCCGGCTCAAGCTGAGCGGCCGACGAACAAGCTCCGTTGTGCACGAACAGGGTCGTGAGGATCTGAGACCGCCGGCTCGCCGTGCCGGCACGGACTCGCGGTACGCCGAGGGAGCCTCGACCACCAGGGACCGATAGTCATGATGCCGTGAGCTCGGGGGTACCCTCCGCAATCAGGAGCGCGGCGACGGCATCCATCGACGCCTGAGTGCTGTCGTTCACGGACTGCTCGAACTCCGGCCCGTTCAGCATCTGGCGGACGTCGACGCAGATCACGCCGTGCCTTTCGGCGTTGTCGCAGAGCGCTTGCGTCAACGCCTCGAAGTAGGCGTCCCACCCGCGTGCGGTTGCGGGGTCGGTCGATGCGCCGGTGAAGCGGTCTAGTCGAAGGCCGTGGGCAAGCTCCTCAAGCGATCGTGAAGGGCGACGACGTGTCGGGCCGAGAGTGGCTCGACGAGTTCCTCTCCGCTAGACCAGCTCACCGTGCGGCGCGGGCTCGCGTGCCCCTATCCGCGGAGCCGGCCTTGGCGGCAAAGTGCGCGGGCCTCCTGGCAGCAACCATCACAGGCATGGTCGCCATCGTCGGCGACGCCGATCCGATGGAGCCATTCCAGCGAGTCAGGATCGGGGTGACCGATTCCGTCGGCGCACACCCGGACCAGGAGGTTGTGTCGATCCGTGAGGATGTCGCGAGGCCAGCCGACCATGCCGTGGTCCGACGGGTTGTGCCAGGGGCAGCGGTACCCCTCGCATCGCGAAGGCGGATGAATCGTGATCGCAGTGTGGCTCACCTTGAACTCATCGGCTGATGGAGCAGGCCTGCTTGAGCGACTTGGTCACCGCCCGCCCGGTCGGCACCGGAAGCGGCTACCGGCCGGTCTCCCGCATCCCGACGAGCACTGCCCTCAGCGTCCGATCCTCCTCGCAGTCGATGAGCAGCTCGGCGAAGGCGCGACGCTCCGGGTAGCCCAGAACTCGCCGATCCGGTCGGCTCGCTCGAAGTCCGGGAGCATGATCCGTCGGTCGCCGGTTCAAGTCCTGCCCGCCCCACCGATCACCTGCGATTTCGCCTTAGCGTCGGTGGGCAGGTCGGCCTTGCTGCCACGCTTGCTGCCACTCGCTCCGGGCGGCGAGCCGGTGCCCTAGGAACCCAGGAACTCGAGCCGCTCCTGGGACGATCCGACCGCCATGAGCGCCCGGAGGATCGGGGCGTCGATGGTCGAAGGCTCGGCGTCCCTCGTAGGTCCCGACGCGGGGAGACAGACGGAAGGCCCCGGCGGATGCCGGGGGCCCTTCCGCTGGAACCGACAGATCAGTTCTCGCAGCCCTTGATGTTGTTGTTGCCGGAGCCGCCTTTGCAGGTGTCCTTGCCCGGGCCGCCACGGATGGTGTCGTTGCCGGCTCCGCCACGGATGCTGTCGTTGCCCCCGCCGCCTCGGAGCGCGTCCTGCCTCCTCCGCCTTGGAGCGCGTCCTTGCCTCCTCCGCCGCGACCCGCATCCTTGCCGCCCGCCCAGCCTGACGGAGTCGTCCCCGGCGCCACCGCTGCCGTTGTCGTCACCGGCTCCGCCGCGGAGCCGGTCGTTGCCGTCTCGCGAACCCTGCTGCCCCCGGGCTTGAGGGTGCACATTTCGCGTCACGCCACACACCCGAGTACTCGGCGGCCTAAACCGATCAGGGAATCCATTCGTCAGGCGGACCCGCCGGCGATTGGGGCTTTCGCCGGGTCTAGCGGCGATCTGACCGGGCCGATACCAGGAACGTCACACGAAAAACCAGCGCGCGCCGGGCATGTGTACCCGGAGCGGAAGAGTCGGTCGACGAGGGCACATGAAGATCGTGTACGCGATGGACGTGACCGACCCCGTGGCGAGAGGGAACGCGAGGTACGCCCGCCGCTTCACATACGAGACGCGCGAGGAAGCGTGGTCGAAGTACAGCGAGGCCATCAGGTTCGGCTTCGAGGCGTATGTCGAAGAGGTCGGTCGGATGCGCGGCTCGAAGACCGCGGCGGCATACTCGTCGCGCGGCCGAAGGAACCTGACGAAGCCTTCGCGCTCCGACGTCATCTGCGGATAGTCCCAGCCTGGCTGCTACCGATCTGCCCTGGTGATCTCGATCCCGACTATGCCTCGGACTCGAGCGCGGCGGACCTGCGCGGTCGCGGCGACCACGGCCGTCGCGCCGTCACCGGCCAGGTGCCGTCCCGTCCGGGCGGCGTCGTCGGCCCCGTCGATACGTCTTCGTCCCGGCCGGGACGACCGCCGTCCGCTCCGGATCAACCCTGCCCCGCCGCGACCGGCGGAGCGCGGAGCGACGGGTCCGCGCTAGCCGCCCGGCAGCTTCTCCATGATCCGGTGCACGTCGAGCCCGTAGCTCATGACATCGACCGCCGGCGGCTCGACCCCGAGGGTCGTCAACGCCGTGCAGATCTGGCTCCGGTGGTCGGTGCCGTGGTGCAGCGCCTGCGCGAGTCGGAACGCGACCGGGGCCGTCCGTTCGTACCCGTCGATCTCGTCGACCTCTCGGACCATCGCGTCCGGATCAATCGGCCGGGAGATGAACCAGGACCATCCCGCGCCGATGCGTTCCATGGCGACACCAAGCTCGGGAAGCGACGTGCCTTCGACCTCCACGTCGAACGTGGGGTCACCGGTGAGGATGAACAGGTCATTCGCGTCGTCGGCGACGATGTGGCGAAGCGTCTCGATGATCGCCCCCCGCGTGCCGAGGACGTTGGTCCGGAGCTCTTCGGTGCTCAGGTCGAGGCATGCATCGATTGCCCGCAACGTCGCCCACACGTTGTGCGCGAACGCCGCGTCGAGTAGCGAACTGCTCATGACGATCTCCTCTCTCCGCTGGCGAGGAACGACGGACCCAGGTCGCCATCCGAGGACGTCGGCCGCCGGCAGCCGCAACTCGTGCGGCCGCGTCACACCCCGGCCGATGCTTCTACGCCGGCGGTGGAGAGAACTCAGCCATGTGCATCGCCATGCGCGGACGAGAGTAGCCGAGCCGAGGGGCCATGGTCGAAGTCGCCACGGCGCCGTGGCACTTCGTGTACCTCTTGCCCCTCCGCACAGGGAGCGTTGAGCGGGACCTTGCCACTTCTTGGCTTGCGGGGCCGCGCGGCCTGACTGCCTAAACCCTCACAGCGACCCGCGTGCCCATGGTTGAGCGCCCGACCAGGTACCGACGTCCCGAGAGGAACGCCAGTCCGTAGAGAAGCGCCGCGACGATGAGGAGAGCTCGGTACCCGGTGACGAGCGAGGCGTACTCGAGCGTCCCGCCGATCATCGCTCCCAAGAGGTTCGCGCCGAACGCCACGGTGGGCCGTTCGACCATCTCGAACCGCTCGGCGAACACGAGGTTGGCGCAGAACACGGGTGCGAACGCGATGGCCACAGCCACGAGGAACCTCGGAACCACGTCGAGTTGCAGCAGGGCGCTCTCGGGGACTGCGAAGGCGATGGCGATGCTGACAGCGAGTACGCCGTACAGGACCTTGGGGTTCGGCTGGGTGCGTTTCGCGACCTCGATCGCGAGCAGGACCGAGAGCAGGATCCCGGCGAACACGAGGGCGTTCACGAACCACGTCGTCCCGAAGAGAAGCGCGAACTGGACGACGCTCTTCGTCTCGAGCAGCAGGAAGGCCGCGCCCATGAAGAAGAGGTCGAGCGAGGACCGCATCGCTCGGAACGGCCCCGAGAACGCCCTCACGGCGAGCGCCGAGGCCATCAGGATCAGCGCGATGGACACCAGATAGAGGCTCGGGATGTTGGCCTCGCGCAGATAGACGAACGGGTGGTTGTCGGTGGCCGGGGCGACGGGCGGACCCGCCGTCGGGGCCCAGACCTCGGCGCAGTTGACTGAACTCGGATCGCGACCGATCGTGATCAGGGCCAGATAGCCGATCCGCCGCGTGGAGTCGAAGCACGGAGGATGCCCATACACCTCGTCGTAGTGTGTTCGCGAGGCGGTCCGCGAGCCACGCGTAGCGGTAGTAGTTGTACATGGCGAAAACGCCATCGGGGGTCAAGTGATCGCGGGCCACCTCCATGGCCTCCCGGGTGAAGAGGTAGCTCTCCAACCGGAGCGATGACTGCCCGGAGACGAGCGTGAGGGAGTCGGGCAGCGCAAAGAGGATCAGGTCGTAGCGATCGTCCGACCGTTCAAGGAAAGCACGGCCGTCGTCGATGATCACCCGCACGCGCGGATCCTCGTATGGCCGCTCCGGGTTCAGCCTCCGTCCTAGCTCATACAGTTCCGGGTCGATCTCGACCGCATCGACCTGCCCTGCGCCCTCGGCAAGCGCGATGGCTACGTCGGCGCCGGTTCCAGCACCGATGACAAGCACCCGCTCCGGAGGTTCAACCGCTCGCTCGTACGGCAGGAAATACGTGGGCTCCGCGGTCCGACGTGCTTCGGTCGTTGTGATGGCCTGATGGGGGATCCCGTTGACGACCACATCCGCGCCCTCGTCGGTCTGCGTCCAGCTGATCCGGTAGTAGGGGGACCACACCACCGAATCGGCGAGCGCCTCCATGGCGAAAGCGCCGACGAGGAGGCCGATCGCAACGGCGTGTTCGATCCTGAGGGATGGTCTGAGCAGAAACACGAACAGCCCAACGATCACGGCCCCCCAGACGACCGGCGGGGCTCCGATGAACGACAGGGTGGCGAACCCGGCGATGCCGGTCACGCTGCCCAGCACATCCAGTCGATAGGCCTCGAGCGGCGGGAATCGCTGGAACAGACGCGCGACGCCCTGCGCGATGGCCGCCATGGTCGCGGCGACCGCCGCGAAGACGATCGGCAACGAGATCCAGATCGGCAGGCCACGAGCCTGGAACCCGCCGAAGAAGATGAGGCCGCTTCCCGTGCGGTCGATCGTGACCGGGAACACGGCCGACATGAAGACGAGGGCCCCGAGCCACAGGGGGGCCCTCCGGAACCAGTCCGATCGGCTGACCGCGAGGAACCCGATACCGATGCCGAGGAACGAGCCGAGGAGCACGAAGTTCGAGAAGAATGAGAGGTACGCGATGTGCGCTCCGAGCCACCGGATCAGGACCAGCTCCACGAACAGCATCAGGAAGCTGGCCAGGAACAATCGCCGCCGGTCGGCCGAGACCGTGCTCCCTTCCACTTGTGCTCCCCCCGAAGGCCTGAGACATGTCCACGTCGGTGAAGCGGGCACGCTCGTATGCCCCTTCGACACCTTCACCGCGTCACTTGAGGGCGAGGTCCTTCCTCTGAGCACGCGTGACTTGAGCCCGGGCCGGGGGTCCCTGGGCGTTTGGGGGACGTGCGAACGCGAAGGCCGACGTCCGTGCGCTTACCTGGCCGTGATACTTGTCATCCAGATCCCGGCCGACCGGGAGTGGTCCGAGAGGTTCGGCTCGCCTACGGCGCGGGCTCCCGGTGCGCCCAGTGGCCGGGAGCGACGCGAGACCGGACACCCAGTGAACGTCGAGCCCGCACGTCGTGGAGGTTGAGGGAGAAGTCCTCGAGCTCGCGTTCGAGGTCGGCCTTCACCGTGAGCGTCGCTGACCGTGTGTCGGCCACAACCCGGGCATCGGGTCTTCAACCGATCTGTGATACCGGATAGAGATTGACACGAAGGTCATGCTCACGCCGGACGAAGTGATCGCGGACGTGTGGGACGACTACCTGCACCGGTTCGGGGCCGAGGAGTACGTCATGGCGCGATACCTCACCTCGCCGGCGACGATGCCTATGAACGAAGGCGCCCTCGCTCATCTTCCGGCCGTAGCCTTCCTGAGTCCCGCCCACAGATTGGTCGCTTCAAGGTTTGGGCGGGCGAGCCCATCCCAACCCGCGGTCCCAGTCTAGGCAATTCCATCCTCATGGGTTGGCCTCCGAAGGACTGAAGTAGTCAAGCGTCCTCGTCGATACTCAAGAGGACGCTATCTGGATTGGGGGAGCATCATGGAAGACCTACTCGGACTTGGCGAAGACAGATGGTGGGAGCGAGGCTTGAGTCGGTGGCAGCACCTGTCGGACAGAGTGAGAACTGGGATCTGGCGCGGACTGATCGGCTTCGTGGCGGTTGGCTCCTTCTTCCTGCTCAACCTCTTGATGGGGCGGCCAGTGGGATAGGGTTGTCAGGCGAAGACCTGACTGAAGAGAGAAGCCGTGGGGTTAGGAACTGGAGCTTCTCCCCAGTCCCCAACCCTCCGGAGCGGGCGCGGATGCTAGGGGGAAAGCCCGCGCCGAATCCTCCAGCGCCGCGCCCACGATGAAACCCCGCAATCGCACACGGAGTAGAGCCACCGCCGAGTGCCGTGGTCCCCGCGAACGAACTCCGAGTGCCCACTCGTCGCGAAGAGGATCCTGGTGGAACCGTCGCTCCGGGGGGACGAGAGGGCTCGACTTGGGGCGTCATGCGGAGACCGTAAGTCATCTGCGGGAGCAGAGACATCGGCCGAAGGGTGCAACTGCGCGGTCGAAAGTCTCGTTCAGATCACCCGATCGTCGTGAGGCGCGGGCTCCCGATAACGGTACCTCCACGCTGAATGCGCCACGCTGCTCGACGTTGATCGCGTCGACCGGATCCGCTCGTACTACGGGTCCGCATGCCCTCTGGGTGGAGTCGATACAAGAACATGCTGCCGGACCTCGCGTCGCGGGCCTCCGCCTCCCGTCATACAGTGGCGTGATGGGCCCACCGGTCCACCGGAGGCATCGGAGCTGACCGTGGAGACCGAGGAACTCCAGACCGAGATCGCCAAGGTCAACTGGTATCACTCGATCCCGCTCGGGGACGGCATCGTCACGCCAGGAGTCGACAACAGCTCGCTCCGCCTGCCGAAGATCCATCTGCCCGAGGACCTCAGCGGGAAGAGTGTTCTCGACGTCGGCGCCTGGGATGGATTCTTCTCGTTCGAGGCCGAGCGCCGCGGCGCCGAACGCGTCCTGGCGACCGATTCCTTCTGTTGGGGTGGCGGCGGGTGGGGGACCAAGGACGGGTTCGAGCTGGCGCGGCGTGCGCTGGGCTCGAGGGTCGAGGACCGCGAGATCGACGTGCTCGACCTGTCGCCCGAGACCGTCGGCACGTTCGACGTCGTGCTGATGCTCGGGATCCTGTACCACATGAAGCATCCGATGCTCGCCCTCGAGAAGGTGCGGAGCGTGACGCAGGAACGCCTGATCATGAGCACGTTCGTCGACATGACCTGGTGGCCCAAGCCCGCGATGGCGTTCTACGAGGGCTCGGAGGCCAACCGCGATCCCACCAACTGGTGGGGCCCGAACCCCGCCGCGGTTGTTGGGATGCTTCGGGCCGCCGGCTTCGAACGCGTCGAGGTCGTCGACAGGCCGACGCTACTCCGGCACCGGCTCTCGGCCCAGGTGCGTGCGCGGACCGGGATCGGCCCGCCCGTCACGACGAAGCTGTGGCAGGGAGCGATCGTCTGCCACGCGTGGGTGTAGCCGCTCAGACCCGGACGAGTTCGAGTCAGCCGGCGAGCCTCGCGTCACGGGAGGGGTTCGACGGGGTCGCCCACCGAGACCTCACCCGGCTCGACGACGTCCGCGTAGACGCCGAACTCGAGCTGCCGTTCCGCGTTGATGCCCCGGTAGTCGCGGATGACCTTGAGCGTCGGGAAGTCGCGGAGGCCGGTGCCCGGGTCGAGCGTCGTGACCACGCAGCGCGGGACGGGGTCGCCGACGCGGATGACCGCGTCCCCGACCCGGACCCGCCGCCCCGCCCAGGTGTCCTCCTCGTGCGGCGCCGAGACCCCCTCGATCTCGATCGTCATCCGGAATCGGCCGGCATCGAGCGGGCCGTCGTGCGCGCCGGCGCGCGCGAGTTCGGCCACCGACTCGAGGGATACCAGCGTGACCGGGCGAACATCGATCGCGTCGCCGGGCCGGTCGGGCCGCGCGAGCCGGACCTCGTGACCCGCGTACGCGCTCAGGGCCTCGCTGAAGTCGCCGTCGACGACGTGCGCGGCCACCACGCGTCCGTAGAAGTCGACCTCGAGCGCCTCGCCGCCGGGCTCCGCCGTCCCGGACACGACCACCCCGTTCGGGAGTCGGAGCTCGAGCGCGTCGGCGTCCTCGTCGTACGTCGCACGGATCGGGAGGATCGGCGCCTTGGTCGCGCCGGAGAACCGCTTGCCGGACGCGTCGACGAAGAAGAAGCGGCGGTCGCCGGCCGCTCCCGGATCGTCGAGCCGGATCCGGTCGGGATGGTGCATCGCGGTCGACTTGACCGGTGTGACGTTGAAGCGCGCGACGGTCGGCATCCGCGACACGCTACCAACCCGGTCGGACGACGGGCGCATGGTAGCGTCGGGGCGATGGAGGCACGGCAGCCGGACTCGACGGGATCGGGGCGTCGGCCGATGGCGACACCGTCCACGCTCCACGATGATCTCGCCGAGCTCGCGTTCCTGCTCGGGAGCTGGAGCGGATCGGGGGAAGGGGTCTGGCCGCCCGGCGGGCCGTTCGACTACGCCGAGGACGTGTCGTTCGAGCACGTCGGCGATCCGTTCCTGTTGTACTCGCAGCGCTCGTGGTCGCTCGACGACGGTGCGCCGATCCACTTCGAACGCGGGTTCCTGCGGCCCTCGGGCCGGGGCGTCGTCGAGCTCGTGCTTGCCCACCCGATCGGGATCACCGAGGTGGCCGTCGGGACTGTCGACGGCGGCGTTCTGGAGCTGGCGTCGACCGCGGTGTCGATCACCCCGACGGCCACGCCCGTCACCGCAGCTCCGGCGCCGGATCGAGGTCCGAGGCGACGAGCTCTCCTACGAGCTGCACATGGCGACCGAGGACGTGGAGCTCATGTCGCACGTCCGCTCGCGGCTGTGGCGGACCTGAGGGCGATGCCGTGAGACGCCGCTGGGTGACGCCGAGCACGGTCTTCCTGGTGCTATCGGTGGTTGGCATCACGCTCGGCGCTATCCTGCGCTGGGGTGCGGACGACCCCGACGCCGCGAACCTCGTCTGGGGGCTCACGACCGCGATCGGGATCGTGCCGATCGCCTGGGAGGTCCTGAGCGGCCTGCTGCGCCGCCAGCCCGGCGTGGACCTGATCGCCTTGCTCGCGATGGGCGGCGCGCTCGCGCTGGAGGAGTACCTCGCCGGCGCGGTCATCGCGTTCATGCTCGCGACGGGGCGCGCGCTCGAGGACTTCGCCGACGCCCGGGCGCACCGGGAGCTCTCCGCGCTGCTCGAACGCGCACCGCGCACCGCCCACCGGTACCAGGACGGCTCGCTGACCGTCGGTGCCGATCGGGGAGGTGCGTGCCGGGCGACCGATTGATGGTCAAGCACGGCGAGGTCGTGCCGGTCGACGGCCTGCTCGTCTCGGGGATCGGGGTCCTCGACGAGTCCGCGCTCACGGGCGAGTCACGGCCGGTCGAACGCAGCGAGGGCGAGCAGATCCGTTCGGGCGCGGTCAACGCCGGCGCGGCGTTCGACCTGCGCGCGGTCGCGAGCGCCGATCAGAGCACCTACGCCGGCATCGTCCGGCTGGTCGAGCAGGCCCAGAAGGAGAAGGCGCCGTTCGTCCGCCTGGCCGACCGGTACGCGCTGATCTTCATCCCGGTGACGCTGGGGGTCGCGGGGTTCGCGTGGGCGATCAGCGGCGACCCGGTGCGCGCGCTCTCGGTGCTCGTGGTCGCGACGCCGTGCCCGCTGCTCCTGGCCGCGCCGATCGCGATCGTCGCCGGGATCTCGCGAGCCGCCAAGCGCGGGATCATCGTGAAGGGCGGCGGCGCGCTCGAGGCGCTCGCCCGCGGCCGGGTCCTGCTGTTCGACAAGACCGGGACGCTCACCACGGGGACGCCCGAGGTCGCCGAGGTCACGGCGTTCGGCGATCTCGAACCGGACGAGGTGCTGCGGCTCGGCGCGTCGCTCGACCAGGTCTCGCCGCACGTGCTCGCGACCGCGATCGTCGCGGCGGCGCGCCATCGGGGGCTCGAGCTCGTCGTTCCCCGAGGACGTGAGCGAGGAGCCCGGCGCCGGGATCCGCGGGACGGTCGAGGGACACGACGTGGCGCTCGGCAAGACCTCGTGGGTCGCGCACGGCGAGCCGCTGCCGGCGCCCGCCCGCGACGTCCGGCGTCGCAGCGCGATGGAGGGATCGTCGTGCGTGATGATCTCGATCGATGGGCAGATCGCCGGCGCGCTGGTCCTCGAGGACCCGATCCGACCCGACACGCCGAGGGTGATCCGGACGCTCCGCCGGGCCGGGATCGAACGCGTCGTGATGGTCACCGGCGACCACCCCGACGTGGCCGAATCCGTCGGCATCTCGATCGGGGTCGACCGGATCCTGTCCGAGCGCGACCCGGCGGACAAGGTCGACGCGGTCAAGGCCGAGGCCGAGTTCGGCCTGACGATCATGGTGGGCGACGGCGTGAACGACGCGCCGGCGCTCGCCGCCGCCGACGTCGGCGTCGCGATGGGCGCCCGGGGCGCCACGGCCTCGTCCGAGGCGGCCGACGTCGTCCTGGTCGTCGACCGGCTCGACCGCGTCGCCGAGGCGATGCGGATCGCGCGTCGTTCGCGCGGGATCGCGGTGCAGAGCGTCCTGATCGGGATGGGGCTGTCGTTCGTCGGGATGCTGTTCGGCGCGTTCGGGCTGCTGCTGCCGGTCGGCGGCGCGATCGTGCAGGAGGCGATCGACGTCGCCGTGATCCTGAACGCGCTCCGGGCGCTCCGTCCGGACCGCCAGACCCGCCAGCGTAGCGGTCCCGGTTCCAACGTCGGCGAGCGGTTCCGCGCCGAGCACCAGGAGTTCGCCCCCCACCTGCAGCGGATCCGGACCGTGGCCGACCGTCTCGAGACCTACACGGCCGACCAGGCGATGGCGGAGCTCGAGCAGGTTCGGTGGTTCCTGCTCGAGCGGCTCGTGCAGCACGAGGAGGAAGAGGAGGCGGCCGTCTACCCGGTGGTCGCGAAGCTCATGGGGGGCGAGGACCCGATGGGGACGATGGAACGCGCGCACATGGAGATCGAGCACCTGGCCCGCGTGTTCGGTCATCTCCTTTCCGACCTGCCGCCCGAGGGGCCGACCGCCGAGGACCTCGTCGACCTCCGCCGCGTGCTGTACGGCCTGCACGCGATCCTGCGGCTGCATTTCGCGCAGGAGGAAGAGGCGTACTCGTGGCTCGCCGCCGACGCCGAGGAGAAGGAGCGCGTCGCGGCGGGTTGATCTGGTTCGAGGGGCCGGCCTCAGGCGCCGCGCGAACGCTTGCCGGGCAGGAACACCTTGAACGACGCGCCGCCGCCCTCGCGCTCCTCTACCCACGCGCGGCCGCCGTGGAGCTCGGCGAAGCGGGAGACGACGGCCAGGCCGATCCCGACGCCGGGGGAGTGCTCGGGCGCGCCGGCGCCCTGACCGAAGGGCTGGAAGATGTCCTCGCGGTGCTCGGGTGGCACCCCAGGGCCGTCGTCCTCGACGACCAACAAGGCACCGCCAGCCTCGGGGCCGACGCGGATCCAGACCTTCGAACCCGCGGGGGTGTGGCGGGCGGCGTTCGAGAGCAGGTTCTCGAAGATGCGCTCGATCTTCGCGGCGTCTGCCTCGATCGTCACCGGTTCGAGGTCCAGCTCCGTCGGGTGCTCGGCGAGCAGGTCGGATTCGGTCACGACGCGCCGGACGAGCTCATCGAGATCGGTTGCGCGGAGGTTCGGCTCGAGGATCCCGCGCGAGATCCGGTCGAGATCCAACAGGTCCGAGACGATCCGGTCGAGCTTGCGAGCGTTCATCGAGATGCGCGACGCGAGATCGTGGGCCTCGTCCGACCCGAGGTCCGTCTGGCTCTCCAAGGTCACGGCGAGCCCGAGGATCGCGGCGAGCGGCGTCCGCAGGTCGTGCGAGACGGCCTGCAGGAACGTCGTCTTGAGCTCGTCGATCGCGCGGAGCTCGGCGGCCTCCGCGCGCTCGGCCTGGAGCGCGCGTTCGAGCTCGGCCGCGCGCTTCTGCTCGGTCAAGTCGATCCACGCGCCCTGCCAGAATCTCGGCGTGCCCTGCTCGTCTCGGATCAGCACCGCCTGGTCGTGCACCCAGACGACGCGGCCGTCCTTCGCGATCATCCGGTACTCGACGTCGTACGTGCCGCTCGTCTGCTCGGCGAGCATCGAGGCGCCGAGGATCCGTTCGCGATCGTCGGGGTGCACCAGCTCGGGCCACAAGGGGATGTCGCGGGTCAGCTCGTCCGGGGTGTAGCCGAGCAGGGTCTCGACCTGCGGGCTGAAGTACGCGCTCGTGTGGTCGGGCCGGTGCGGGTCGATGTAGGTCACGACCGGCGTCTGTTCGACGAGCGCTCGGTAGCGCTGCTCCGCCTCCTGGAGCCGATCGAGCGTGGCCGGGCGTTCCGCCGTCTCATGCATCACGCCCTGCCAGTAGAGCGGGGCGCCGTCCTCGTCGCGGACCAGCACGGCCTCGTCGTGGATCCACACGATCCGCCCGTCCTTGGCGAACATCCGGTAGTCGGCGCTGTACGGCGCGCCGGTGGGGACCACGGCCTGGTAGGCGGCCCGCATCGCCGGCACGTCGTCGGGGTGCAGACGCTCGACCCACCCGGAGGGATCGGCCAGCCACTCCTCGACGGTGTAGCCGAGGATCCGTTCCACGCCCGGGCTGACGTACAGGAACGGCCCGGGCCCCTCGATGCGCGGGTCCGCGTCCTCCAGGTAGACCATGCCGGGGAGGTCGCGAAGCAACGCCCGGAGGCGTTCGAGTTCGTCCTCGGGCTCGTCACCCGCAGGCAGCCGGTCCCGCTCGGCGCGCGTCATCGCGAAGGGATCGTAGTCCGGTCGCGGGATGATCTCAGCACGTCCGGGGGCGGACCGGGTAGTCACGAGCCCCGGAGCACCAGCCCCCGGTACCCGTCCACGAACCCCGCCGTGCGCAGGTCCTCGGCGAACGCGGACCCGCCGGCCGGCTCGCCGTCGATCTTCGAGAGCTCGATCCGCCGCAGACGGCCGTCCTTGACCAGCGAGGCGAGGGCGTCGATCCACCCCCCGTCCCCGCCCGCCCCGAACGTGAGCAGGGTCCGGGCCCCGCGTTCGAGGAACGCCGCGGGCTCGCCGTCCGCGAGTACGACATACGCGCCCGCTGTCCGCGAGGGCCGACGCGCGTTCTGGGGCCAGGGCAGTGCGGCCCCGTACGGCTGTGCCGGGTCCGCCGCCGAGAGCGCGACGACGGACGCCTCCCGCCGCGCCTCGCGCAGGTCGCGGATCCGCTCGACCGCGCCGGGAAGCGCGAACTGCGCCGCACCAAGACCGTCGACGAAGTAGCCTCGCCGGACCTTGCCCGACTCCTCGAGCGCCCGCAGCACTGCGTACACGCCGGCGAACCCGCCCGGCGCGCCTTCGGCCAGGACCGCCTCGCGCGTGAGCACGCCGTGGCGTTCGAGGAGCTGCATCGCTCGCGCGTGCGCGGCCTCGGTGGGCGAGGGCTCCGGTTCGAGCAGCGTCCGCACGAGCGACCACCGGCCCGCGGCCGAGGGCGGCCCGGCGCGCCGGAGGGCTCCCGGCCGGGGCTTGGCGCCCGAGCGGGCGGCCTTCGTCGGGCGGCGGATCAGGAAGGCGCGCATCGGCGCGATCGTGTCGTTGGTGACTTCGCCCGCCCAGACCAGGTCCCAGAGGGCGGCGAGCACGATCCGTTCGTCGGGGACGCCCGCCGCGGCGAGCAGCTCGGGCCAGAAGGACGCGCCTCGTTCGCGCAGGTGGTCGCGGATCGCGTCGTGGACCGGGCCCGCCGGCCGGGTCTCGGGGAGCGGCGGCGCGACGAGCCGGAGCGTCTCGCGGAACCCGCAGCGCGATCCTTCCGTCGTCGGCGCCGATCCCGCCGGCGCCCATCCACACGACGTCGCCGCTCGCGCACAGCGCGTCGAGATCGGCCGGGCGGTAGCCCCGCACGCGCGACCGCAGGACCTCGGACTCGACGATCGAGGCCGGGATCGAGGCGCCCTGCAGCTGCGCGATCGCATCGACGAGCGCGGTCGGGCCGTGCCGCGGGCTCGTCGCGGCCTGCCACTCGGGCACGAACCTCCCGAGCGCGGGCGCCTCGACCGGTTCGACCTCCTTGCGCAGCGCGGCGAGCGAACGCCGGCGGATCGACCGCAGCACGTCGGCGTCGCACCACTCGCGTTCGAGACCGCCGGGCCGGAACTCGCCCCGGACCACCCGCCCCTGCGCCTCGAGCGAGGCGACGGCGCCGGCGACCCGGTCCTCGCCGATGCCGAACCGCGCCGCGACGTCGGCGGTCCCGAACGGCCCGTGGGTCCGGGCGAATCGCGCGACGAGCCCCTCGAGCGGCGCGGGCGTCGCCTCCGTGAAGACGCCGGGGACGCCGAGCGGGAGCGACGCGCCGAGCGCGTCCCGGTAGCGCCCTGCGTCCTCGACGGCGACGAACCGGTCCTGCCCCGCGACCCGCATGCGGATCGCGCGACCGTCGCGTTCGAGATCGTCGAGCCACCCGGACGGATCCGCGTTCGAGCGCACCGAGACCTCCTCGGTGCTCAGGTGTCCGAGCCGCCGGAGCAGGTCGTGCACGTCGTCGGCGTTCCGAGCGCGACGGCCCTCGGCCAGGTGCTGCAGCTCGAGCTCGAGCTCGGCGAGCGCGACCGGGTCGATCAGCTCGCGCAGGTCCTCGGCGCCGAGCAGCTCGCGCAGGAGCTCGCGGTCGAGCGAGAGCGCGGCCGCGCGCCGCTCGGCCATCGGGGCGTCGCGCCTCGTACATGTAGACCGAGACCCAGCGGAAGAGCAGGGACTGCGCGAACGGCGACGGACCGCGGCGTGTCGACCGGGACCACGTGGATCCGCCGCGCCCGGACGTCGCCGAGCACCTCCCTGAGCCCGGGCACGTCGAACACGTCGCGCAGGACCTCGCGCGTCGCCTCGAGCAGGATCGGGAACGTCGGATGTCGCGAGGCGACCTCGAGCAGGTCGGCGCCGCGCTGGCGCTGCTGCCACAGCGGCGTGCGCCGCCCCGGCGTCCGGCGGGGGAGCAGCAGTGCGCGGGCGGCGGCTCTCGCGGAACATGGTCGTGAACAGCGCGGTCCCGGGCAGGCGCGCGACCACGAGCTCCTCGATCTCGTCGGGATCGAACAGCAGGTCCTCGACCGGGATCCGCTCGTCGGACTCGGGCAGGCGGATCGCGATGCCGTCGTCGCTCCACAGCACCTGCACGTCGAGCCCGTAGCGTTCGGCGAGCCGGCCCTCGATCGCCATCGCCCACGGCGCGTGGACGCGCTCGCCGAACGGCGACAGGACGCACACCCGCCAGTCGCCGATCTCGTCGGGGAAGCGCTCGACGACGATCGTGCGGTCGTCGGGGACCGCGCCGGTCGCCTCGCGCTGGTCGTCGAGGTACGCCGTGAGGTTCTCGGCCGCGAGCTCGTCGAGCCCGAACTCGGTCCGCAGTCGCCCGACGGCGACGCCATGCTCTGATGACGAGAGCTCCCGGGTGGCGGCGCCGATCGCTCGCCCGAGCTCGAGCGGGCGGCCCGGCTTGTCGCCGTGCCAGAACGGCATCTTGCCGGGCTCGCCGGGCGCGGGCGAGACCACCACGCGGTCGAGCGTGATGTCCTCGATCCGCCACGACGACGCGCCGAGCATGAACACCTCGCCGCGCCGGCTCTCGTACACCATCTCCTCGTCGAGCTCGCCGACGCGGCGACCGTCGACCGTGAACACGCCGAAGAGCCCGCGGTCGGGGATCGTGCCGCCGGAGGCGATCGCCAACCTGCCGGCGCCCTCGCGCCCGCGGAGCGTGTTCGTCCGCCGGTCCCAGACGATCCGCGGCCGGAGCTCGGCGAACTCGTCGGAGGGGTAGCGACCCGCGAGCATGTCGAGGACGTTGCGGAGCAGGTCGTCCGAGAGCTCCTCGAAGTTCGCGGCGCGCCGCAGCGACGCGGCCGAGGTCCGCGACCGTCCACTCGTCCATCGCGCACATCGCGACGATCTGCTGCGCGACCACGTCGAGCGGGTTCCGCGGGTAGCGCGTCTCCTCGATCGCGCCCTGCAGCATCCGCTGGACGACGACCGTCGCCTCGAGCAGGTCGCCCCGGAACTTCGGGAAGACCTTGCCGCGGCTCGGCTCGCCCACCTGGTGGCCGGCGCGCCCGATCCGCTGGAGCCCGCGCGCGACCGAGCCCGGCGACTCGACCTGGATCACGAGATCGACGGCGCCCATGTCGATGCCGAGCTCGAGCGAGCTCGTCGCGACGATCGCCTTCAAGGTGCCGCGCTTGAGCTGGTCCTCGATCTGGAGCCGCTGCTCGCGCGCGATCGAGCCGTGGTGCGCGCGAGCGAGCTCCTCGCCGGCGAGCTCGTTGAGACGGGCGGCGAGGCGCTCGGCCAGGCGGCGCGCGTTGACGAACACGATCGTCGAACGGTGCGCCCGGATCAGCTCGAGCACCTGGGGATGGATCGCCGGCCAGATCGATCCTTGGGGTGGCGCCGTC
>CAVQIQ010000004.1:0-384962 GCA_963712645.1 uncultured Actinomycetes bacterium
CACGTGCATCAGGACGGGCTCGCCCGGCGACTTCCAGGCCTTCCCGAGGGACCGCCACTTCTCCCCGTCACGCGACGTCTCGACGGCCCAGCACTCCTCGTTCCCCAGACCCACGGCCAAACCCTACGCCGGGTTGCAGGCAAGGGGAACTCGGCCACGTGCGTCGAGCTCCTGGAGGACGAGGAGCAGCCCGGTTCCGTCGTTCGAGGTCGTCCAGCCGGGCGTCGAACGAGAACGCCCACACGTTGAACAGGATCGCCCCTGCCTCGACGCGCCGAACGCATTCATCGATGTCGCGAGCTCCCCTGTTCGATCTCGCGAGCGCTTGATGATGGGCCGCCGCCGCCTCGACGAGGTGCATCGTCCCCTCCCGGACCATCCGGCCAACTTCGAGCCCGAGCGCGAGCACGGACTCCGGTTCGACGCCCGTGAGCAGCTCGATCGGTTGCAACGACCGGGTGGTCGTCAACCCCTCGAAGTCCTCCACGCTCGTCGCGGAGGACGTTCATGGCGCAGGACGCACACAGGAACTGCTCACCGAGTCGCACGCAGCGACTCCGGCGCAGATCGCACACGACGAGCGCCTCATCGGCTGACCCGTCAGCACTCAGCGCCGCGCACGTCGTACACAGGAAGTCCCTGCCGCTTCGGACGCTCGCCGTCCCGCCGCAACGATCGCAGCGGACCGACGGCTCCGCTCCGGCCGAACAGTGCGCTCGGGAGACGGGCCGAGCCCCGACCGGTCGACGCATCGGCCGGCGCATGCGGGAGAGGCCGGATGAGGGAACGAGGGGGGACCGCGACCACGAGGGGTCGAGGCCGGCCTCCAGGGCCGTGACTCGATGCGGGTGGACCGGCCTCACCTGCGATCCGAGCGTTGGCTCGTCGTGCATGTCTGACGACCTCCACGAGAGCAGGTTGCGGTTCCAACAGCAAGGTCGGCCTCGACCAGTCAATCCCCTCGACGGGCTAGGTCATCCGCCACCGGTCGGTCGTTCGGAAGAACGCGCAGGTCGGCAGGCACCGTTCTCGTTCGGCTCGCTTCCTCGACGTTCGAGCAGCCCCGGTAGGGTCGAGACACCGAACGGCCCGGCAGCCGGATGGTTGCCGGGCCCTCGGTCTGCGGGGTGCGGCGCGCTCACGCCGAACCCGCGTCTGCTTCTACCCCTATCAGGCCTCCGACGAACCCGCGAGCTCGACCGGCGGAACGTCGGGGGGCACGCCAGCGCCCTCGAACACGATCTCGCCGTCGCGAGCGTCGACGATGATCGTCTGGCCGGCGCGGAACTCCTTCCACAGCAGCTTCTCGGAAAGGGGGTCCTCTACCATGCGCTGGATCGTCCGGCGGAGCGGCCGGGCGCCGAGCGATGGGTCGAACCCCTTCTCGGCCAGGACGGTCTTCGCGGCATCGGTCAGCTCGATCTCGAGGTCCTTGGCCTTCAGCTGCTCGGTGACCCGCTTCATCAGCAGGTCCACGATCTGCTTCACGTCCTCCTGGGTGAGCGAGTGGAAGACGATCACCTCGTCGATCCGGTTCAGGAACTCGGGTCGGAACGACTTCTTCAGCTCGTCCATGACCCGGTCCTTCATCCTGTCGTACGTCATCTTCTCGTCCGGACGCGCCGCGAACCCGATCCCGGGTCCCTTCTGGATGTCCCGGGTCCCGAGGTTCGACGTCATGATGATGATCGTGTTCTTGAAGTCGACCTGGTGACCCTGCGAGTCCGTCAGGCGCCCGTCCTCCAGGATCTGAAGGAGAGTGTTGAACACGTCGGGGTGCGCCTTCTCGATCTCGTCGAACAGGATCACGCTGAACGGCTTGCGGCGGACGGCCTCGGTGAGCTGGCCACCCTCCTCGTACCCCACGTAGCCCGGGGGCGAGCCGATCAGGCGACTGACCGTGTGCTTCTCCATGTACTCGGACATGTCGAGCTGGATCAGCGCGGCCTCATCGCCGAACAGGAACTCGGCCAGCGCCTTGGAGAGCTCGGTCTTCCCGACGCCCGAGGGCCCGAGGAAGATGAACGAGCCCGAGGGCCGTTTGGGGTCCTTCAGGCCGGCGCGGGTGCGGCGGATGGCCTTGCTGACCGCCGTGATCGAGTCCTCCTGGCTGATGATCCGCTTGTGGAGCTCGTCCTCCATGCGGAGCAGCTTCTCGGTCTCCTCCTCGGTCAGCTTGAAGACGGGGATGCCCGTCCACGTGGCGAGCACTTCGGCGATCTCCTCCTCGTCCACCTCGGAGAGCACGTCCATCTCGCCCGACTTCCACTCGCGCTCGCGCCGCTGGCGCTCCTCGACCAGCTGGCGCTCCTCGTCGCGCAGCGAGGCCGCCTTCTCGAAGTCCTGCGCGTCGATCGCGCTCTCCTTGCGCAGACGGACCTCGGCGATCTTCTCGTCGACCTCACGCACGTCGGGGGGCGCGGTCATCCGGCGGATCCGCATCCGCGACCCCGCCTCGTCGATCAGGTCGATCGCCTTGTCCGGGAGGAACCGATCGCTGATGTAGCGATCGGACAGGTTCGCGGCGGCGACCAGCGCGTCGTCGGTGAACGACACGCGGTGGTGCGCCTCGTACCGGTCGCGGAGGCCCTTGAGGATCTCGATCGTGTGCGCGACGGTCGGCTCCTCGACGTTGATCGGCTGGAAGCGCCGCTCGAGCGCCGCGTCCTTCTCGAGGTGCTTGCGGTACTCGTCGCGCGTCGTGGCGCCGATCGTCTGGAGCTCGCCGCGCGCAAGCATCGGCTTGAGGATGCTCGCGGCGTCGATCGCGCCCTCGGCGGCCCCCGCGCCAACGAGCGTGTGCAGCTCGTCGATGAACAGCACGATGTCGCCGCGCGTGCGGATCTCCTTCAGCACCTTCTTCAGGCGCTCCTCGAAGTCGCCGCGGTACCTCGAACCGGCCACGAGCGCGCCGAGGTCGAGCGTGTAGATCTGCTTACCCTTGAGGGTCTCGGGGACCTCGCCGCGGACGATGTCCTGCGCGAGGCCCTCGACGATCGCGGTCTTGCCGACGCCGGGCTCGCCGATCAGCACCGGGTTGTTCTTGGTCCGGCGCGACAGCACCTGCATGACCCGCTCGATCTCCTTCTCGCGGCCGATCACCGGGTCGAGCTTGGTGTCTCGCGCGAGCTGGGTGAGGTTCCGGCCGAACTGGTCGAGCACCATCGAGCCCTGACCGGCCTGCTCCCCCTGCCCGCCCGGCGTCGTCTCGCCCTTGCCGGCGGTGTAGCCGGACAGGAGCTGGATCACGGTCTGGCGGACGCGGTTGAGGTCGGCGCCGAGCTTCTGCAGGACCTGCGCGGCGACACCCTCGCCCTCGCGGATCAGGCCGAGCAGGATGTGCTCGGTCCCGATGTAGTTGTGCCCGAGCTGCAGTGCCTCCCGGAGCGAGAGCTCCAGGACCTTCTTGGCGCGGGGGGTGAACGGGATGTGACCCGTCGGCGCCGCCTGGCCCTGCCCGATAATCTCCTCGACCTGCTGGCGGACCGCCTCGAGCGAGATGTTGAGCGACTCGAGCGCCTTGGCGGCGACCCCTTCTCCTTCGTGGATCAGGCCGAGCAGGATGTGCTCGGTCCCGATGTAGTTGTGGTTGAGCATCCTCGCCTCTTCTTGGGCGAGGACCACGACGCGGCGGGCTCGGTCCGTGAAACGCTCGAACATCTCAATCTCCCGGGGCCGAAACCCCACCTATCGAACGGCCTCGGGGATCAGCGGACCCCGTCCTACCCCCGAGGCAGGTCGAGCGCTCCGGTGTGGCACGGTCTCGTGCGCCCGCCGAAGCGCCCCACGCAGGGGAGTATACCTCCGACCCTACGTGCAACAGCCCGTGCCTCCCGTTCGTTCCCACGATCGGCTCCTCCACGATCCTTCGGCCAGATCCCGCCATCGGATGAGCGTGGAAGGGGATACCGGGGACGATCTAGGCCTCCTGCGCGGACCATAGCCCGAATGGGCCATCCAAGTTCAGCCATTTGGGGCGTTGTTCCCGTCTGGGGTCTCGGGCAGGATTCTGCCAACGGAAACCTCTGGTCTTCCCTGGAGATCCATCTCGGCGAGGGAGAAGACAAGGTGCGGGTGTTGGTGGTTGATGACCACCCGGCGTTCCGCCGGGCGCTCACGTCTGCGTTGAGGATGGTGAAGGGCATCGAGGTCGCCGGCGAGGCCGGCGGCGGTCGGGAAGCGACCGATCGCGCTCGCAAGGACGAGCCCGATCTGGTGCTGATGGACCTGTCCATGCCCGACTTCGACGGGATCGAAGCGATGCGCAGGATCCATGAGGATCGACCCGGCCTGCCCGTCGTGATCCTGACCGCGCACGCTGACCCCGGCGTGGAGAAGGAGGCCAGGGAGGCGGGGGCCTCGGGGTTCCTCGCGAAGGGCACGGCCTTGGAAGACATCGTCATCGTCCTTCACGAGGCATCCGAGGGCGCCGCCTAGGCACGGGGAGGGTCGACCGGCCCGCCCAACGCACCGCTCAGCCCGCCGTCCCGGGCACCGGCTCGCCCTCAGAGGCTCGCCTTCAAGGGCGCCTGGGGCCTGCCGATACACGTTGGTGGATGAGACGAGCTCGAACGCGCCCTGAAACGACCGAGGATCTTCCGAGCACGATCGCAGCCGAGGCCCGGATCGTCGGTCTCCGAGACTTCAGCACGCCCTCGCTCGAGGCGGTCGAACACCGTCGGATCCAGCTGTGGATCATCACGTCGATCATGCTGGTCTCGATCAGCGTCGGCGTCGTGGGGCTGTCGATCTGGCCCATATCGCGTGGTTCGGCGATCTCCTTCGGCCCCCTGCGATGGGGGATCGTCCTGATGTCGGTGGGCTTCTGCGCGTACGCGATCGACAAGGAACGGCACCTCCAGAAGCTGTCGAGGCTCCTCACTGACGAACGGGTCCTCACCGCCGCCCTCTCGAACCGCCTCCGCGAGCTCTCGCTGCTGCTGCAGGCCGGCAAGGCGATGAACGCGGTCCTCGAGCTCGACGCCGTGTTGGACGTGATCCTGCACAGCGCGCAGGAGCTGCTGGCCGGGGCGAGCGGCTCGATCATGCTCGTGGACGGCGACTCGCTCGTCGCTCGGTGCGTTCGCAACAACCCGGATGCGATCGGCTGGCGGGTGGCGATGGGCGAGGGGATCGCCGGCCGCGTAGCGCAAACCATGGAGCCGCTCCTGATCAACGGACGACCCACCTCGAAGGAGTTCCCCGGGCTCGACACCCGGACGCTGGCGGTCTCGAGCGCGATGTCGGTCCCGCTCGTGCATCGCGATCAACTCCTCGGCGTGCTCAACGTGAACGCGGAGGCGGGCAGCACGTTCAGCGCGTACGACCTTCGCGCATTGAGCCTGTTCGCCGAGCAGGGCGCGGTGGCGATCGCGAACGCCAGGCTCTTCGACGCCGAGCGCGCCCACGTCGTCGAGCTCGTCGAGCTCGACCGGATGAAGTCCGAGTTCCTCGGGCTCGTGACCCACGAGCTCCGGACGCCGCTCACGGTGGTGCTGGCGGCCGCGCAGAGCGGCAAGCAGCCGAACTCGCTGATCGACACGTCCGAGCTGTTCGAGATCATCGAACGCAACGGGAAGAACCTCGCGTCGCTCGTCGAGGAGCTGCTGTTCGCCGCGCGACTCGAGCAGGGCGAGGCGGCGGCCGAACCGGTCCAGGTCGATCTCGCCGATCTCGTTCGGACGGTCGCGCGCGACTTCGGCGTCACGGATCGACCGGTGGAGGTCGAGGTCCACGAGGGGCTCTCGGCGATGGGCGACCCCGACGCGATCCGGCGGATCCTGGTCAACCTGTTGGACAACGCCCACAAGTACGGCGCCGCACCGATCCGCGTGACGCTCGAGCCGAGCGAGGACTGCGTGGTCCTCAGCGTCTGCGATGCCGGTCCGGGCCTCCCCGTCGAGGAACGCGAGCGGCTGTTCGAGCGGTTCCACCGCGCCGACACGACCGGCAAGCCGGGCCTCGGGCTGGGCCTGCCGATCGTCCGCGGGTTGGCCGCCGCGTGCGGGGGTCACGTCTGGGCGGAGGACGCCCCGGGCGGCGGTGCCGTGTTCCGGGTCGCGCTGCCGCGCGAGACGGCCAGCCTCGAAACCGTCTAGCTGTCCGGGTCTCGCGCCGCTCGGTCCGGCGGGCGGTGCAGCGGGAACAGGATGACTTCCCGGATGCTCGCCGCGTCGGCGAGCAGCATGAGGAGCCGGTCGACCCCGATCCCGAGCCCGCCGGCCGGCGGCATCCCGTGTTCGAGCGCCTGGAGGAAGTCCTCGTCGAACGGGTGGGTCTCCAGCTCGCCGGCCTCCCGCGCCCGCTGCTGCAGCAGGAACTTGGCGCGCTGCTCGTCGGGGTCGGTGAGCTCCGAGTACCCCGTGCCGAGCTCCATCCCGCCGATCACCGGATCGACGTGCTCGGTGAGACGCGGATCGTCTCGATGCGGCCGAGCGAGCGGTGAGACCTCACGCGGGAAGTCGCAGACGAACGTGGGCTGGATCAGCCCGGGCTCCACGAGCTTCTCGAACAGCTCGAGCGTGACCTTGCCCGCGGTCCAGGACGGGTCGACGGGGACGTCGTACCTCTCCGCGAGCTCGGCGAGGTCCGAGCGCTCGAGCGTGACCTCCTCCCCGACGGCCTCCGAGACGCTCCCGAGGACCGTCACGCGGCGCCACCCCCCGCCGAGATCGATCACGTGCCCCCGGAACGAGACCTCGAGCGAGCCGGCCACCGCGAGCGCGCTCGCCTGCACGAGATCGCGCGTGACGTCCATCATCGTCTCGTAGTCGGCGTAGGCCCGATAGAGCTCGAGCATCGTGAACTCCGGGTTGTATTTCCACCCCACGCCCTCGTTGCGGAAGTTCCGCCCGATCTCGTAGACGCGTTCCAGGCCGCCCACGAGCAGGCGCTTCAGGTGCAGCTCGAGCGAGATCCGCAGGTACAGGTCCATGTCGAGGTCCCGGTGGTGCGTGACGAACGGCCGGGCAATCGCGCCCCCCGCGACCGTCTGCAGGACCGGCGTCTCGACCTCGACGTACCCGTGCTCGTCCAGGTAGGTGCGGATCGCTCCCAGGGTCTCGGCACGCGCGGCGACCAGCCGCTTCCTCGCGTCGAGGTCGGTCGCGAGGTGCAGGTAGCGTTGTCGCTGCTGGAGCTCGGGGTCCCTGAGGCCGTGCCACTTCTCGGGCAGAGGGCGGAGCGCCTTCGTGAGCATCGCGAGCCGCTCGACGAAGATCGACAGCTCGCCCTTGCGCGTGGTCCCGACCCGGCCGGTCGCGCCCACGATGTCGCCGAGATCGACCTCCGCCAGCAGCGCGCGGCTCTCCGGCTCGGTCTCCTGGTTGACGACGAGCTGGATGTCACCCGACCGGTCGCGCAGGACCAGGAACGCGAGCTTGCCCATGTCGCGCTTGAGCACGATGCGGCCGGCCACCGTCCGGCGAGCCTCGTCGATCGCGTCCGGCCCGAGCGCGCCGAACCCGTCCCGGATGCTCGAGACCGTGTCGGGCTCCGGCACCCCGAGCGCCTGCTCGAGGTTCAGGGCGAACGCCCGGTCGCCGAGCCGATCGCGGCTCTCGCGTCGCATCCGAAGGACCTCGCGTTCGCGCCCGGCGGCCTCCTCGGACGCCTCGTCAGGCATCGGCGGGCCCGACGTTGCGCTCGAAGACGAGGCGGAGGCCCTCGAGCGTGAGCCACGGGTCGACCTCGTCGACGAACTGGCAGTGCGGGACCACCTGCGCGGCAAGGCCCCCGGTGGCGACGACCGTGGCGCTGCCCCCGAGCTCCTTGCGGATCCGCTCGATCATCCCGTCGGTCTCGGCCGCGGTCCCGAAGATCAGGCCGGACTGGATCGCGTCGACGGTGTTCCGCCCGATGGGCGACCTCGGCGCCTGGAGCTCGACCTGCGGCAGCCGCGCCGTCTCACGCGACAGGGACGCGTTCGAGGTCTGGACGCCCGGCGAGATCGCGCCGCCCAGGAACTCTCCCTTGTCGGTGACGACGTCGTACGTGGTGGCGGTCCCGAAGTCGATCACGATGCAGGGGCCGCCGTAGCGGCTGTACGCGGCGAGCGCGTTCACGATGCGGTCCGCCCCCACCTCGCGCGGGTTGTCGGTCTGGATCGACAGTCCGGTGCGCGTCCCGGGTTCGACCACGACGGGCGGGAAATTGAAGTATCGCGTGACCATGTCGCGCAGCGCGGTCGTCGAGCCCGGCACCACGGAGGAGATGACGACGCCGGTGATCTCGTTGGAGAACGAGAGCCCGGTCTGGTCCAGGAGGCCGGCGAACAGTACCGCGAGCTCGTCCGCCGTGCGTTCGGTCTCGGTCGACAGGCGCCACTGGTGCTCGAGCTCCGAGCCGCGGAACACCCCCAGCACGGTGTTCGTGTTCCCGACGTTCACGGCGAGCAGCAACCGGCGTCACCTCCCTGACCGGCCATCCTGCCATGCCGCGACGCGGCCCGGCATTCCGGGTCGGTCCACGGGCCACCCGTCATCGGCTCAGGCCGTGGGGAGCAGGAGCGTGTCGATCAGCCGCACCCGGCCGAAGCGGGCGGCGACGAGCGCTCGGGCCGGACCCTCGATCGCCGGCAGCTCCTCGAACGTGTCCTCGTCCACGACGGCCACGTAGTCGATGCGCGCCTGCGGCGTCGCGCCGATCTCCCGAGCCATCGCGGCCACGAGCCTCCCGGCGTCGCGCTCGCCGGCGCGGGCGAGCTCGGCCGCCTCCGAGAGCGCGAGGAACAGGCAGGTCGCGGCCTCGCGCTGCTCGGGAGACAGGAGGCGGTTGCGGCTCGACAGGGCGAGCCCGTCGGGTTCGCGGACCACCGGGAGGCACCGCACATCCACCGGCAGCGACAGGTCGCGCACCATCCGTCGGATCACCGCGAGCTGCTGGGCGTCCTTCTCGCCGAAGTACGCCGCGCAGGGCCCCATCGTGCCGAACAGCTTGGCCACGACGGTGGCCACCCCCCGGAAGTGACCGGGTCGCGACGCCCCTTCGAACCGCTCGGCGAGGGGGCCGGGGTCGACCGTGACCTCGGGTTCGCCGCCCGGGTACATCTCGTCCACCGACGGCGCGAACACGAGGTCGACCCCTTCGCGTTCGGCGGCGGCGAGGTCGACCTCCTCGTCTCGAGGATAGGTCTCGAGATCGCGCGCATCGCCGAACTGCAACGGGTTCACGAAGATCGAGACGACCGTCACGTCGCGCTCGTCCTTCGCGCGGCGCATCAGCGAGCGATGGCCTTCGTGGAACGCCCCCATCGTCGGGACGAACCCCACGGTCCTCCCCTCGGCACGCGCGCGATCGCACGCCGCACGGGTGGCGGCGATCGTTCGGATCACCTCCAGCGGACGAGCACCTCCTCGACGGCCTCTCGGCCCTGCGGGGGAACGCGGCCCGAGCGTTCGGCCAGCGCCAGCGCCAGGTCGGCGAGCGTGACGTAGGGCCGGACCGCGTCGGGGACGTGCTCCGCCAGGGCCTCGAGGTTGCGCTGCAAGGTGATCGCGTCCCCTCGGACGGCCGGGCCGGTGAGCGCCTCGGCGGTTCCCACCCGATGGACGTTCGCGAGGGTGGCGTCCTGCAGGGGCGCGAGCGCGGCGACCGGGTCGGGCACCCCGGCCACGCGTTCGAGCTCCTCGGCGAGGGCCGTCACGGTGACGACGTAGTTGGACGCGAACACGGCGGCCGCGTGGTACAGCGGTTTGCGTTCGTCGGCGATGCGGAACGGGTACCCGCCCGCGTCGCGAGCGAGGCGTTCGCCGAGCGCGTGGCCCTCCTCGTCGAGTGCGGTGACCGCGAACGAGGCGCCGGGGATCGACTCGACGGCCGCCTCGACCGTGGGACACGTCTGCAGGGGATGGACCGAGAGCGTCGTCGCGCCCAGGGACGCCGCGGCGCCGAGCGCGTCCAGACCCGTCGCGCCGCTCGCGTGGACGACGGCGCTCGCGGATCCGAGCGCGCCCGCCACCGCCATCTCCCGGCACACGGTGGCGATCACGGCGTCGGGCGTCGCGATCACGACGATCTCGGCACCGGTCGCCGCCTCGACCGCATCGGCGACCGGAACGCCCGGGAGGAAGCGCGCGGCTCGTTCGGGCGTAGCCGGTCCCCCCGCGACCGCGACGATCACATGGCCGGCGCGCTGCCAGAGCACCGCGAGCGAGGTACCGACGCGGCCGGCACCCACGATCGCGAGGTCCATCGTCCGAGTATCCCGCTCAGGGGATCCAGACGATCGGACCCGAAGGCGCCGGCGCTCCGGCGGGCAGCAGGAGACCTTCGAGCGATCCGTCGCGCGCGACCGAGACCCGGCCGCCGGCCGAGACGTACAGGTGACCACTCGCGTCGAACGTCGCGTCGAGCCCCGGATCGGCCGGCATGACGAACCGGGGCACCCGGTTCCCCGAACCCGACCCGGCATCCAGCACGAACACGCCGCTCCGCGCGCCCACGTTTCCGACGAGCGCCACGCGGCCGCCGTCCGGCGTCCACGCGAGGATCCGCTCGATCACGAGGACGTCCTCTCCATCTCCGACCGTCACCGGACCGCCGATCCCCTTCCACCCCAGCAGGGTTCCGGTGCCGGATGAGGGATCGCCCCTCGAGGTCGGGGGCGAGTGCGGAGTGAGCAGGAACGCCGACGGCGGCCTCGCCGAGATGACCCCCATGCCGTCGAACATCAGGTGCGGGACCCCGACCGAGCCGGTGAGGTAGACGCTCAGCCGGTCGCCGGAGGCGGCGGTGAAGTACGTGGCGGCCGCGCTCCGGCTGAGGGAGAGGACCGGTCCGCAGAACCCGGGGTCGTCGAGCGCCCATTCGACCCTCTCGGTGAGCACGGTCACCAGGCTGATGCGGACCGGCGCGCATCCCGCCGGCGCTCTCCGTCCGTTGCGAGCGAACACCAGGCTCGCGCCGCCGGGACCCCAGGCCACCAGGTCGCCGTGCCCAAGCCCGACGGCCTCGGCATCGGGCGCCACGCTCCGCAGGACCGAGACGGCGACCTCTCGGCGATCGGTCCGGCGCTCGACGCCGACCCATCCCGGGCCCGCACCGGACACGTCGACCAGCTCGGTGGCCCCTCGCGGCACCGTCGGGCCGGGCCCGGCGACACCGGCGAGCAGGTCGACCACCCACAGCCTCGCCCGACCGTGATCACGGGCGAGGTAGACGAGGGTGCCGGCACCGGCCGGCTCGCTCCGGGCGGGCGGCGAACGCGTCGGGGACGGCTCGAGGGCGATCACCTCGACCGAGATCACCGCCACGAGCGCGAGCACGACGGCGATCGCGATGGCCGCGCCGCGCGGGGCCGAACGCTTCGTCGGGTCCTCGCCGAGGTGCCCCTCGTCATCCTCGTCGACCGCGTCCGGAACGCGTGCGCCGCCTGCCCGATCCGGGCGGTACAGGGGAGCTCCGCACGATGGGCAGCGGCTCGTGCGGGCGCGGCCCTGCCAGTCGCAGCGGAAGCAGACGGTTTCCATCATCTTGGCTCGCTCATCCGGTCGGGAGCGGCGGGGCGAACGGTCGCACCCCGAACACCGCGTCGGGCGAGAGCCGGTGCGACGACAGTCGCCGGCCGCCGGGGAGCATCGCATCGGCGTCGAGCTCGCCCAGGGGGACCACGACGAACCCGCGTTCGTGCATCCTGGGGTGGGGGATCACCAGGTCGGGCTCGTCGACGGTCTGCTCGTCGTACACGAGGATGTCGACGTCGATGGTCCGCGGGCCCCAGCGTTCGGCTCGGACACGCCCGAGCGAGTCCTCCACGTCGCGGGCGGCATCGAGCAGTTCGCGCGGCGTGAGGGTCGTGTTGACCTCGATCACGGCGTTCAGGTACGACGGTTGCGGCGGCCCCACGGGTTCGGTCTCGTAGACCCGCGACGAGCGGACCACGTCGATCCCCTGCGTCGCGTCGAGCTTCCGCACGGCCGCGCGGAGGTGCTCGAGGCGGTCCCCCAGGTTCGAGCCGAGGGCGAGGAACGCGGACGTCGCCACGTCAGCGCTCGACGGTCGCGGCCGCCGCGATGCCCCGGACCTCGTTCGAACGCGCGGCGGCGGGCTTGTGCACGATCGCACTCACCTTGACGACGCCGTCGAGCCCGAGCACGTCCTTCGCGACGGCGTGCGCGAGCGACTCGAGCAGGTCGAACGAGTCGCGCTCGACGGTCTCGCGCGCGGTGCGGATCAGCGTCCGGTAGTCCGAGGTCGACGAGAGATCGTCGTCGCCGACCTCGACCTCGACGTCCAGATCGACGACGAAGTCCTGGGCCTGGTCCTTCTCCGCCGGGTTCGCGCCGTGTCGACCCGACGCGGTGATCCCGGTCAGGAACAGGCGCGAGGTCACGATCGGTCGTCCTCCGGCGGCCGGCGGCCGAGCTCAACGGTGACGGTGCCCTCGGCGTGTGCGTGCGCCTGCGGGAGCTGCAGGTACTGGGTCCGGAGCCACTGCACGATCAGCGGTGCGACGGTCTCGGGCGCGTCCTCGAGCAGGAAATGGCCGCAGCCGGGGAGCAGGGCGATCGAAGCCCAGGGCAGCGCGTCGCCCAGGCGTTCGGCCAGCTCGGCCGGCAGGAACGCGTCGTCCTCCCCCCACAGGACGAACGCCGGGATCTCGAGCTCGGCGAGCCGGGGTTCCAACCCGATGAGACCCTCGCCGTCGAAGCCCGAGGCGATCCGGGTGAAGCGTTGCACGCCCTCGTCGCCATCGAAGGGGCGGCGGTACTCCTCGAGATCGGCGTCGGAGAGGCGTCCGCGGTGCCCCATCCCGGCGTCGAAGAAGGAGTCGAACCACGAGCGGACGAAGGCGGCGTTCACGTCGCCCAGACGCGATGTGAGCTCGAGGATCTGGGGCGAGGGCCACGCGTCGAACGCGATCGAATCGATGAGCACGAGCGCCTCCACACCGCCCTGGAGCGCGAGGAGCTGGGCGACACCTCCACCCCGGCCGTGGCCGACCAGCGCGAAGCGTTCGATGCCGAGCGCTTCCAGCAGCGATCGGACGTTGGCTGCCTGGGCCGGCAGGCGGAGGTCGGCGCCCTCGGGCGAAGTGGAGTCTCCCGAGCCCAACAGATCGGGGGCGATCACGCGCATCCACGGCGCGAGGAGCGGGATCAGCCCGCGCCACAGGTAGGAGGACGTGAAACCCCCCGAGAGCAGCACGACGGGAGGCGCCTCGGGGGCGCCGGCCTCCACGAGCGCGAGCTCGCCGTCCGGGATCGCCACTCGGCGCTTCTCGGTCCAGGTCATCCGCCGGCCCTCGAGATCGCGTCCGACACCCGGACCGCGCGGACGACCTCCTTGACGTCGTGCACGCGGACGAGGTGCGCGCCCCGGGCGACCATCCAGACGACCGCGCCAACGGTGCCCTCGACGCGTTCCTCCTCCGGCAGATCGAGGATCGTGCCGATGAACTTCTTCCGCGACGGGCCGACCAACACGGGCCGACCCAGGTCGAGGAGCGCGTCAACCCCGTGCATCAGCTCGAGGTTGTGGTCGAGGTCCTTGCCGAACCCGATCCCCGGATCGATCGCGATCCGCTCGGGGTCGATCCCGGCGAGCTCGGACGCCTCGATCCGCTGCCGGAGGTACTCGTGCACCTCGCCGACGACATCGTCGTAGTGCGGGGCCTCCTGCATCGTCGTCGGATCACCCTGCATGTGCATCAGGACGACGGCGGCCTCACGATGTCGGACGAGGTCGAACATCGACGGGTCGGCGCCGCCCGACACGTCGTTCACGATCGTGGCGCCGGCGTCCAGCGCCTCGGCCGCGACGTCCGCCTTCCGCGTGTCGATCGAGATCGGGACCGCGGGGTGGAGCTCGGCGAGCCGCTCGATCACGGGATGGACGCGCTCCAGCTCCTGATCCGCCGAGACGGGGGTCGAGCCCGGTCGGGTGGATTCGCCGCCGACGTCCAGGATGTCGGCGCCGTCCTCGACCATCCGCGTCGCGTGCGCCACCGCGGTGGCTCGGTCGAGGAACCTCCCACCGTCCGAGAAGGAGTCCGGCGTGACGTTGAGGATCCCCATGACGAGGGTGCGCTCGGAGCAGTCGAACACGCGCTCGCCGACGCGCCAGACGGGGCCGCCCACGGCTCCATGGTAGCGGTGACCCCGGTTCAGCCGAGGCGGACCTGCGTGAGCGTGCCCTCGTAGTTGAGGATCCAGAGCGCGTCGGGTGCCGCGGCCATCGCGACCGGGGTCCCCTCATCGAGGGCCGCGAGCTCTCTCGCCTCGCCCGTGTCCGGATCGAAGACATGGAGGAGCTGCCCGGTGCGCCCATCCGGATCCTGGCTGAGGAACCACATCCCGCGGCTGTCGGCCTCGACGAACCCGCAACAGCCGCCGAATCTCGGACCGAGCGTCACCGGCGGCCCGGAGAAGCCCGCGGCGATCGGGTCGAACCGGACGAACCCCGGTCGGTCGAAAGCCATACTTGCCCACGCCACAGGACCGGCACCGGCGTGAAGGATCGCGTCGGCACGTCGATCTGCGAGACGACGCCGCCCGTCGCGGGGTCGATCTGGGTCATGCGTCCGTCCACATTCACCGCGTCGTCGCCACCGACCGCCGTGATGAGACGGCCATCGGTCGCCACGAGCGTGTGAGCCCAGTTCGCGGCCAGCCGGAACCTCGCGATGGGCTGACCCGTTTCGCGATCGGCCCACACGACCTCCATGCCGTCATCCCCGAAGAGCAACACCCACAGGTCGCCGTCGAGGAACGTCAGGTCCGCACCGACGTGACCTCCGAGGTCGAACGTCTGGTCGACCTCGTTCGTCGAGGTATCGATCCTGATCACGGCCGCATCGCTGACGCCATCGGTTCCCGGCCCCTCGATGGCTCCGGTTACCCAGAGGCTGCCCCCCTCGACCGCCATCGCGCCACCGCCGACCTCCCACGTCGGGATGACCTCGACGGAGATCTCGGCCTGCACCTCGTGGGTCTCCGGGTCGATCCGGAGGATCCGTCCGCCCTCTGAACCGTCGTTGTTCGATGTCGCGACCCAGACGCTTCCTTCGCCGAAGACGACCGAGCGGACATCCGGGCCGACCGCGAAGGTGTCGACGACCTCGGCGTCCGTCAGCGGCGGCGTGGGTTCGACCGTCACCACCGGAGCCGGAACCGGCTGCCACGCGATGTCGCCCGCGACGCCGATCCCCGGCGCGTCGGCGATCGGGGTGACGCCGGTCCCGTCCGGACGCATCACGTAAAGCGTGTCGTCGGGGCTGTAGTCGTCGACCGAAAGGTTGCCGACGAACGCGATCAGGTTCCCGTCCGGGGACCAAACGGGATTGTCGACGTAGCCCGCCCCCGTCCCGCCGAGAATCATGTGCTCGTTCGAGCCGTCCGCCTCGACGACCCATATCCCCCAGTCTTCGTTCCTGATGGCCGCGAAGACGACCTGCGTCCCGTCGGGCGACCAGCTCGGCCAGAAGTCGCTCCCGCGGTCGCCGCTCGAGATCTGGCGGACGTCCGTGCCATCGGGGTTCATGGTGAAGATCGCGGGGCTCATGACCTGCGTCCCTTGCGTGTTCCGGACGAACGCGATCCGCGAGCCGTCGGGCGACCACACCGGCATGCACTCCTCGGCAGGATCATCGGTAAGACGGACGACGTTCGAGCCGTCCGGGCTCATCACGTAGATGTCGGTCGGGCAGCCGAACTCGTGCGGGAAGCCCGGAAGGCATCCCTCGATCGTCGGGTCGTAGCGCGTGCTCGAGAAGACGATCTTCGTCCCGTCCGGAGACCACGTGGCCCACGAGTCGTTCACGCCGTCGGTCAGTCGAACGACGTCGGTCCCGTCGGTATCCGCAGTCTCGATCCCGTACTCCCCCCGTAGGAAGTTGTCGAACGCGATCCGCGTGCCGCCGGCTGAGAAGTCGATCCGCGAGTAGTGGACCGGGCCGTTGTCCCCGAAGACGACGTGCCTGCCCGTCCCATCGGGCAAGATCGACTCGACGCGGCTCCCGCTGTCAGCACCACCAACGCGGAAGTAGATGGGTCCGTTCGCCATCGAACGGCCTGGCGCCGGCACGGTCTGATCGGAAGGGACCCGCTGCCACGACGGGGAGACTGCGTCTATGGGCAGACCGGGAATCCTGCGAACCCCGGTGCCATCTGTATCCATCACGTAGAGCGTCGCCCGTACCGGCCCGATCGGAGCCATGAACGCGATCTGCCGGCCGTCAGGCGACCAGGAAGGCGACTGTGCGGACGGTCGATCTCCGAGCGGCTCGAGGCCCGATCCATCGGCATCCACCTGCCAGAGCCCGAAGCTCTCGCCGGCCGACGTCGAGCGAGCGAACGCGAGCGTGGACGCGTCCGGAGACCAGGCAAGATCTGAAGCCCACGTTGCATTGTCGAGCTCGATGGCCTCCGGCTTGGGGCCAGAGTCCTCAACCGGCCAGATGAACACGCTCACGGGGATGATCGCTCCGGCGCCCGACACCCTGACGAACGCGATGCGAGATCCATCCGGTGACCAAGTCGGCGAGCCGTCCTGAACACACTCAGGCGGATCGCAGTACGTGAACGCCCGAGGGTTCGATCCATCGGCGCCGACGATCCAGATCTGATCGGCCTGCCCCGGAGCATAATGTGTGTAGGCGAGCCTTGAGCCATCGGGCGACCACGTCGGACCCCAACTCGAGCCGGGACCACTGGTGAGTGCGTACGCGCCGCTGCCATCGGCGTTGATGACCCAGATATCAGACGCACCGTTGCTCTCCCGAACGACATATGCAATCCGTTGGCCGTCAGCAGACCAGGCAGGCTCATCCGCGACCTGATCCGTGAGATTGGTGAGCATCGTGAGGTGTCCGCCGTCGGGCTCGATCGTGTAGATGTTCCACGTCGTTTCGCCGAGCCCGGCGAAGACGATCCTGCCATCCGAGACTGCAGCAGCCGTACGCTTCGGATGCTCCGAAGCGCCGAACGTCAGCGCCGCCACACCGAGCCCGGCAGCTGCAACGGCGAAGGCCACCACGACTGCAATAGCCCGCCGCCGCGTCGGGGGGGACGGGAGCGGGCGGGGCTCACGACCCTCGATGTCACGCCACAACTCGGGGGGGCGCGCTCGGCTGAGCGCCTCGAAACGACCGTCCAGGTCAGTCATCGTCTTCCTTCAAGAGCTCCCGGAGCCGGCGCCGTGCCTCGCATCAGGTGCACCCGAACCGCCACCTCGGTCGAGCCAATGATCCGGGCGACCTCCTTCGAGGGGTAGCCAGCTCCGTCGTGGAGGACGACCGAGACCCGTTGCCGCTCGGACAGGGCGCCGAGCGCGAGGACCAGGTCCCGCGCGGGCTCCTCCATCTCGTACGACCCCGGTCTCACCGCCACCCCGCTCCGCCTCCGCTCTTTCAGCTCGCCCGTCGCGATCCGGAACGCCGCTCGCCAGACCCAGCGCTCCGGATCCCAGACCTCGTCGCCTCGCCTGAGCACCTGCGCGAACGCCTCCGCCACGGCGTCGCTCGCTACCTCCGGGTCACCCGAGAACGCCAGGAGCCCTCGCCAGATCCGATCGCCCCGTTCCCGGTACAGGCGCTCGATCCGGTCCGTGCGGGAGACGCCCGCAGGCACGCGATCCACTCTCACCTTCACAGGAGGGATGACCGAGTGAAACGTGAACACGTTCCCTGCGGGACCGGCTCAGCCCTTGCCGATGTGGTGCAGCGCCTCCTGGCGCGTCCGGGCGTCGTTGCGGAACAGCCCCCGCACGGCCGAGGTCACCGTGACCGAACCCGGCTTCTTCACGCCGCGCATCGTCATGCACAGGTGCTCGGCCTCGATCACGACGAAGACGCCTCGCGGCTCGAGCGCCGCCTCGATCGTGTCGGCGATCTCGGTCGTGAGCCGCTCCTGCACCTGCGGGCGCTTGGAGAGGATGTCGACGACCCGTGCCACCTTCGACAGGCCGGTGATCCGCCCGTCCTTGTTCGGGATGTAGGCGACGTGCGCGTGGCCGTTGAACGGCAGCAGGTGGTGCTCGCACAGGCTCTGCAATGGGATGTCCTTGACCATGATCATCTCGTCGAAGTTCGCCCCGGGCACAACTGTCGCCACCGGCGTGGGGTCGACACCGACCCCCTCGAAGATCTCCCCGTACATGTCGGCGACCCGTCGAGGGGTGTCGAGGACGCCCTCGCGATCGGGGTCGTCGCCGATCCCCTCCAGGATCATCCGTACGGCCGCCTCGATCTTCGCGCGGTCGATCTGGGCCATCAGGCGCTCACCAGGTCGTCGAGCGTCTCGGGCAGCTTCGACAGGTCTTCGAGCTCGGCCGCGCGCGGCAGGTCCGAGCTCTCGCGCAGGCGATTGATCCAGACGGCCCGCAGCCCGAGCTCGTGGGCCGGCGCGATGTCGTGGAACAGCGACGCCGCCACATGCACGTGCCGCTCGCGCTCGGCGCCCGTCTGCTCGAAGAACCGCTCCCAATGCCCGTGCGCCGGCTTGTACGAACCGGCCTCGGCGGCCGTGATCTCGAGATCGACGGGGACGCCGATGGCCTCGAGCGAGGCGGCGAGGAACTCGGGGTCAGTGTTCGACAGGATGCCGATCCGCCAACCTCGCGACCGGAGCTCGGCGAGTGAGGACGGGACCTCGTCGAACGGCGGCCAGGTCGGCAGGGAGTCGCCGAGCGCCTGGCGGTCGTCGTCGGCGAGCTCGAGCCCCTCGCGGTGCGCCACGCGTTCGAGCGACTCGGCGAGCACCTGCCGGTAGGGCAACGCCCGGCCTCGCTGCACCTCCGGCTCGATATCGTGGTACGCCGACAGGAGGAGCTCGGCGTCGTGCTCGGGCCACAGGTCGGACAGGGTGTCGCGGATCCCGCCCATCCAGTCGATCAACGTCCCGTAGCAGTCGAACGTCGCCCAGCGCTCCCCGGCCATCGCGCCGCGAAGCCTACCCGACGGGCTTGGGCGGGATCGTCCCTGGTGTGCTCGGCTGGCCGCTGGTCCGGATCGCGCGCCGCGACACCGCGAGGCCGGCGCCGCGGACCGAGAGATCGCGCTGCGGGCGCTTGGGGATGTCCGACAGGAAGCTCTCGACCTCGTCGCGCACGAGGGTCTCGCGCTCGACCAGCATCGTCGCGAGCTCGTCGAGCTTGGCGCGGTGACCCTGGAGGATCTCGAGGGCCTCGTCGTGAGCCTCGTCGATCATCCGGCGAACCTCGTTGTCGATCTCGAACGCAACCTGGTCCGAGTAGTCGGGCTGGGTCTGGAAGTCCCGCCCGAGGAAGACCTCGTGCTGCTTCTGCCCGAGCGTCTGCGGCCCGATCGCGTCCGACATCCCGTACTCGGTCACCATCTGCCGGGCCACCTTGGTCGCCCGCTCGATGTCGTTCGCGGCGCCGGTCGTGATGTCGCCGACGATGAGCTCCTCCGCGACGCGGCCGCCCATGAGCATCGCCAGCTCGTCCGCGAGCTCCTCGCGGGTCATCAGGAACTTGTCCTCCTCCGGCAACGTGAGCGTGTACCCGAGCGCGCGGCCGCGCGGGATCACGCTGATCTTGTGGACCGGGTCGGTGTTCGGCAGGATGTGGGCCACGAGCGCGTGCCCGCCCTCGTGGTAGGCGATCACCCGCTTCTCGCGGTCGCTCATCACGCGCGTCTTGCGTTCGGGGCCGGCCATCACGCGGTCGATCGCCTCCTCGACCTCCTTCATCGAGATCGCCTTCTTGCCCCAGCGAGCGGCGAGCAACGCCGACTCGTTGATCACGTTCGACAGGTCGGCGCCCGTGAACCCGGGGGTGCGGCGGGCGATCGTCGTGAGGTCGACGGTCTCGTCGAACGGCTTGCCCCGTGCATGGACCTTCAGGATCCCCTTGCGCCCCTCGAGATCCGGTCGATCCACGACGATCTGGCGGTCGAAGCGTCCGGGCCGCAGCAGGGCGGGGTCGAGGATGTCGGGCCGGTTGGTCGCGGCCATCAGGATCACCGCGGTGCGCTGGTCGAACCCGTCCATCTCGACGAGGAGCTGGTTGAGCGTCTGCTCGCGCTCGTCGTGCCCGCCGCCGAGGCCGGCGCCACGGTGGCGACCGACGGCGTCGATCTCGTCGATGAACACGATCGCGGGCGCGCTCTGCTTTGCCTGCTCGAACAGGTCGCGGACCCGGGCGGCCCCGACGCCGACGAACATCTCGACGAAGTCCGACCCCGAGATCGAGTAGAAGGGGACGCCGGCCTCCCCGGCCACGGCCCGCGCGAGTAGCGTCTTGCCCGACCCCGGCGGCCCGAACAGGAGGACGCCGCGCGGGATCTTGGCGCCCATCGCCTGGAACTTGGCCGGGTTGGCCAGATACTCCTTGACCTCCTGCAGCTCCTCGATCGCCTCGTCGACGCCCGCGACGTCGCCGAACGTGGTCTTCGGCTGGTCCTTCGTGACGAGCTTCGCGCGCGCCTTGCCGAACTGCATCACGCGCCCGCCGCCGCCCTGCGACTGGTTCATGATGAAGATGAACGCGCCGACGATCAGGATCACCGGGATCAGCTGGAAGAGGAACCCGACCAACGCCGAGCCCTTCTGCGGGTCGGCGGAGATGTCGACGCCGTTCTTCTGGAGCTCCGTCGTCACCGTCTCCTCGGTCCCCTGGACGTAGGCCACGCGGTACTGGGTCCCGTCCGCGAGCTCGCCCTCGATCACGCCGTCACCCAGCAGGAAGTTCGCTGTGTCGACGTTGCCGGCCGCGGCCTCGTCCAGGAAGTCGCTGAACGTCATCTGCTCCGCCGTGACGCCTTGGTTGGCGAACAGCAGGAAGAGCCAGATGGCCGCGAGCACGACGAGCACGTAGATCGCCGGACCACGGACGAGCCTCCGGTAGGGCGACCCGGGGTCGGTTGCCAGGGGATGTGCTCCTTTCGAAACCTGCGGACCGGGGAGACGCTACGGGGCCCGCGCGTCTCCCGACGGCCCGAGCCCTGCGCGATGGTAGCACCTGGGTTGGCTTCTGCCGATACCCCCGATCAGCGGATGCCGCTGTCCACCAGCGCGTCCGCATGCACGACCTCGCCCGCACGCACCGCTACTCGGACCGGCTTCACCGACCGCGCGGGATCCTCCTCGATCGACGCGGTCAACAGGTAGCTCCCCGGTGGCACGTCGATCGTGAACGCACCGTCGTCGCCGCTCACCGCGCTCGCCCGTACGTTGCCGTCTGCGTCCACGACGCGCACCGGCACCCCGGCGAGCGGACGACCCGGACACGGGCTGTTGCTGCTCTCCACTGGACAGGTCGGCGCGAGCAGGACCGAACCGCGGATCGTGCCGAGTCGCTCGTCCGAACCCTCGTCCGATCCCCGAGCACAGCCGGCGAGGAGCGTGAGCGACAGAGGCGCGATGACGAGGAGGACGCGCTTCACGACGCTTGGACGCGCCGGGCGCGGCCCGCGTTCCTGCTGCGTTTCTTTGGCTCAGACGTCGGTGTACGCCTCGGGCTTGAGGAGCCCGACGTACGGGAGGTTGCGGAAGCGTTCGGCGAAGTCGAGACCGTACCCGACGACGAAGTCCGGCGGGATCTCGAAGCCGACGTACTTCACGTCCAGGTGGACCCGCTGGATCCCGGTCTTCTTCAACAGCGCGCACACCTCGAGGCTCGCGGGGCGACGCCCTCGCAGGTTCTTCAGCAGGTAGTTGAGCGTGAGCCCCGAGTCCACGATGTCCTCGATCAGCAGGACGTGACGCCCCTCGAGATCGTGGTCCAGGTCCTTGAGGATCCGCACGACACCCGAGGTCTTGGTGGCGGCCCCGTACGACGCGACCGCCATGAAGTCGACCTCGAGCGGGATCCGGATGTGGCGCGACAGGTCGGCCATCATCACGAAGGCGCCCTTGAGGACCCCGAGCAGCAGGAGCTCGCGTCCATCGTAGTCGCGCGTGATCTGCTCGCCGAGCTCGCGGAGCTTGTCCTGGATCTGTTGCTCGGTGATCAGGATTCGCTCGATGTCCCGCTCCCGCGCATCGGCCGCCGCATCGACGGACGGAACGTGGACGTTGTTCTCGAGCTCGGACAGTGCGACCCGGCCTTCCATCTCGCCCCCCTTCACTCCCGGCTCTCGGGGGAAGTGCGAGAGAGGGAAACATACTCCCGCTCGCGTCTCGCCGTCGATCCGTTCGGGAGGTCCCGACGCCGGCCGGGACGGCCCCGGGCGAGATCCAGGATCGATCCCACCGCCTCCCGCGTCCAGGGCGCCGCGTCCTCCGGCCCCATGATCCGGTACAGGGCCAGGCGGACGACTCTGGTGGCGATCGGTTCGGGCAGCGCCAGGAGGCCGGCGACGTCGAACCGCAGCTCCTCCGGTGGGCCGCTCACGACCTGCGCGAACGCGCGGACGGCGGATTCGTCCAGCTCCCACCGATCCTCGCGCAGCAGATCGGCGGAGCGCGCGATCGGCCGTTTGATCTCTCGCCCGGTGACACGCTCGATCGCCGGGATGACGCGCAGGCGTACCGCGTTGCGCAGCTGCCTCGTGTCCCGATTCGTCGGGTCGACCCGAGGGCGGAGGTGGAGGGCCCGGCAGAACGCCTCGACCTCGGCCCGCTCCACGTCGAGCAGCGGCTGCGCGAGCGCCGACCCGCCGTGTCTGGTTCCCCCCGGCCAGATGCCGCCGACCGCCTCGAGCCCGCCGCCGCGGATAAGGTTCATCAGGACGGTCTCGGCCTGGTCGTCGAGCGTGTGACCCTCGGCGAGAGTCTGTGCCCCGATCGCGCGGCACACGTCGTTCGCGGCGGTCGTGCGCGCGGCGGTCGCCCACGCCTCGATGGAGACTCCCGTGGCCGGAGCATCCTCGGCCGAACGGAGGTGGAACGGCACGCGCAACCGCTCCGCGAGCCGTGCGACGTACGCGCCGTCCATCGCCGAGTCAGGCCGGAGCCGATGATCGAAATGGAAGACCTCGAGCCGGATCCGGAACAACCTGCGGAGGTGCCACAGGGAATAGAGCAGGCATACCGAATCCGGGCCACCGGAGACGCAGACCAAGACCACATCCCCCGGCCGGAACATCTCGTGCTCGCGGGCCGTCCTCGTCACCCGTTCGAGCACGCGGGCCACGGCCGGCGGGCGGCGCATCAGCCTTTCGCGACCCTCCCCACCCACCGGGCCGGATCCGCGATCTCCTCGGGGGTCGGCAGGTTGGCCTCGTCCCGCCAGACGCGGTTGAAGCCATCCATCCCCGCCCGGGTGACGACCTCGCGGACGAAGCGCTCACCCGAGGCGTACTGCTTCACCTTGGTCTCGAAGCCGATCGCCTGCTGGAACGCCTTCTCCATCCCCCCGCGCGAACGTCGGCGTTCGCGCAGGGCGTTCCGCATCCGGTCGAGATCGTCCACCCGGCCCTCGGCCACCTCGTTCATCACGAAGGTGGCGTGACCTTCGAGCAGCGTCATCAGGGCCTGCATGCTGGCGAACAACGCCCGCTGCTCTTCGTTCATGATCAGCAGGATCCCGTTGATGCCGCGCCAGTCCGCGCCGGAACGGACGGCGTCGACGGCGCGCCGGAGCTGGGCGACCACCTCGCGCGAATCGACCTGAACGGTCTGCACGTAGCGACCGATCAGCCCCTCCAGGTGGGGACGGAGCCAGGGGGTCGCGCCGAACTGCACACGGTGGGTCACCTCGTGGATCGAGACCCACAACCGGAAGTCGCGGCGCGGTAGCTCGAACCGACGCTCGACCTCGACCAGGTTCGGGCCGACGAAGTAGAGCAGGCCGTCGTCGTCGGGCGGCAGGAACGGGTCGTACTGCCCGAGCACCTTGCGTGAGACGTAGCCGAGGAGCGCGCCGATCTGCACGCCCAGGGCCTTGCGTCGCAGATCGGATCGCGGCGCCCCTTCGGGGAGGACGCGTTCGGCCAGCGGTTCGAGGAGGCGTTGGAGCCCCCTGGCGTTCGCGTTCACCCATTCCCCGCGGGACATGAGCCACGCTCGGGCCCGGGAGCCGCCGGCGCCCGAGAGTCCCGTGTACTCCTCGATCAGCGTCTCGGCGTAGGGCACGACCTCCGCGAGGTCCTCCCGCATCCGGGCACGTTCGACCGAAGGCGTGGGCGGACCGCTCCCCCCGACCCGTCGCCCGGTCTGGCTGACCGTTCCCCAGTCGATGAGCGCGGCGGCGCGAGAACCCATGGACCAGTCGATAGTGGCCTCCATGGCCTGGGAGGGCCTAGCCCTCGGCCTTCTTGCGGGCTGCGATCATCGCCGCGCGCCGAGCCTGTCCCTCGGCGACGCGTCGGTCGGTCCCCTTCTCGAGCAGCTCGGCCAGGACGCGATCGAAGGTCTCCTGGTCCAGGCTCACGTCCGCGTGGGCGGCGGCCGGCGCGGCCGTAGGTGCAACTGCCTCGGCGGCTGGGGCGGCGGGAGCGGCGGCTTCGGCGGCCGTAGGTGCAACTGCCTCGGCGGCTGGGGCGGCGGGAGCGGCGGCCGGGGCAGGTGGCGCGCAGCGGCCGAAGCGGCGGGAGCGGCGGCCGGGGCAGGTGGCGCCACGGCCGAAGCGGCGGGAGCGGCGGCCGGGGCAGGTGGCGCCACGGCCGAAGCGGCGGGAGCGGCGGCCGGGGCGGGTGCCGCGACGGCCGCAGGTCACTCCGGCGACGGCCGGCGCGATCACGGGCGGTTGCACGATGATCGGCGTACTGATCACCTTGACTGGCCGGCGGACCTCTTGCCCGGGCTGTGTCCTCGGCACGCGGACCGACCGGCGCGTCTGCTCGTCTGTCTGGAACCTGGGAGCGAGCCGCATATACCCGAAGACGATCGCGACCGTGAGCACGATCCCGAGCAGCGCGAGCAGCTCGGCCGCGTTGAACACCCAACCGCCGTTGTTCAGGACGGGGGTGACGGTGGGGTCGACGCTCACCTGGCCGAGCACGGCGGCGATTCTAGCAAGAGGGGCTCGTGACCCAGCACGTGAACTCTTGATCCAGCACATGAACTGGAGCCGGAGGTACCTGAGTCCCCGACCGAGTCAGCGGTCAGCCGCGGCTTCTTCGCCCGGCAGATCAGGACGAGGCCGCGGCCGGACGTCCTGCCTCGGCAACGCGTACAGCGAAGGATGCCACCTTGGCGCGCCAACCGTCCTCGAGGGGTCCCCTGAGTCCGGTCACGTAGACCTTGTCCTCGGCCACCAGCTCGAGACCCTTACCCCGAAGGATCTCGTTCATGATCGGGCGAACCCGTTGGTATCGGCCGATCTCCTCTTCCGTCGGCATGCGCCCGGTCTTCTTGTCCGGCTTCGGCACGATCTCGGTCGTCAGGATGGCGTACCTCGTGTGCGGCGGGAGCTCCACGGCCTTGAGGAAACGCCGCATACTCCGGATGGGCCTGCCCATGCGACCCGGGGAGCTGAACAGGTACAGGTCCGCCGACGGGAGCTCGTTCGGCTCGATTTCGGAGACGTGATGAACCGCCACATCGACGCCTCGATCCGACATCTGCCGCTGGAACTCCTCCGCCACCATCGCGCCGTTGCCGAACTTGGACGCGTGCACGTACTCGACATTCATTTCCTCCTCCTTCCCGTAGCGGAGCAAACGTGACTTCACACCTCGATGGTGCGTCGGCAGGTCCGTGGGCACACGGGTCTTTCGGCCCTTCGCGGGGCGGACGCAAGGGCCCGGCTACCGGCCCGCCTTCCTGGGAGCGCCGACACCACGGCCGCCGGGCCGATCGCATGGAGCCGGAGAGGGGACTCGAACCCCTGACCTACCACTTACGAGGCGGTTGCTCTGCCTGACTGAGCTACTCCGGCGGACGACAGGGAGTCTACGAAGCACCCGCGGCTGCTGGCACCCGAACGGCGTGGCGGCGGCCACGGTTCCGCGCTCCGATCCTCGTCTGGGATGATGCGGCGTCATGGTAGGAGGCAACGGGAGCAGCGGGGCGCAGGGCGTCGCCCGCGTGATGGTGGGCACGGATCGTTCCGAGACCGCCGAACGCGCGGTGCGGTGGGCGGCCGCGTTCGCCGACGCCTACTCGGCGGAGCTCCACGTCGTGCAGGTGGTGATCCCGCTGCACCCCGCGGACACCGAGCACGGGACGGCCGAGGTCACGCGAGCCCGCGCGGCGGCCGACGAGCTGCAGACGTTCGCGACTAGGATCGCGGGCACGCGCGGCCACGCGCACGTGGTGATCGACGACGATCCCGCGCTCGCGATCGTACACGCGACCGAGGAGCACGACATCGACGTTCTCGTCGTCGGCAACGCGGGGATGGCGGGCCGCAAGGAGTTCCTGCTCGGCAACGTCCCGAACCGGATCAGCCACAACGCGCGCTGCACGGTGATCATCGTGAACACGACGCGCGAAGGCGACGTCAGGGCGGTGACGCGCCCGTCGACGACGATCCGTTCAAGCGCGGTCGAGACCCCGACCGAGCCCCACCTGATGTCGCGCGGGACGAAGATCGCCACGGTCTTCGCCAAGCACGGGCTGAAGGAGCTGTTCGGCCGGCCGGACGCGGACGGGGCCGTCGGTCGCCGCCGTCAGGCCAAGCGGTTGCGGAGCTCCCTCGAGGAGCTCGGGCCCACGTTCGCCAAGCTCGGCCAGATCCTGTCGACGCGACCGGACCTGATGCCGCCCGAGTTCATCGAGGAGCTCGCGACCCTGCAAGACAACGTCCCGCCACTGACCGAGGAGCAGGTCGTCCGCGTGATGGAGCAGGAGCTCGGCGTCCCCTGGGAGGACGTATTCGAAACGATCGACCCGCAGCCCCTGGCGGCCGGCACGATCGCGCAGGTGCACCGTGCGACGCTCGCCGACCATACGAGGGCCGTTGTCAAGGTGCAGCGCCCCGACGCGAAGGAGCAGATCGAACAGGACCTCGCGCTGCTCGAGGTCTTCGCCGAGAAGGTGGCCGATCGTCCCGGCCTCAAGCAGGTCGTGGACATGCAGGCCGTGTTCGAGCACCTGTCCGAGTCGCTGCACCGGGAGCTCGACTTCCGGCGCGAGGCCGAGAACATCGACCGGATGGGCTCGGTGATCGAGGACTTCACGCGGCTCCGGGTGCCGGTGGTGCACGCGGACTACTCGACCTCCCGGCTCCTGGTGATGCAGGACATCGGCGGCGGGCCGGCCGCCTCCGCGCCTGAGGGGCCGGCGCGCAGGGAGGCCGCTCGGCAGCTGCTCGAGTCCTTCTACAAGCAGATCCTCGTCGACGGCTTCTTCCACGCCGACCCGCACCCCGGGAACCTGATGTGGCAGCCCGAGGAGGAGACGCTGTATTTCCTCGACCTCGGCATGATCGGCGAGGTCGGACCCGACCTGCGCGAGCACATGATGCTGCTCCTGATGGCGTTCTGGCAGCAGGACGTCGGGTTCCTGACCGACGTCACGCTGATGCTGACCGGCGCGATCAACCGAACCGACCTCGACGTCGAGGCATTCCAGGAGGAGCTCGGCGCGCTGATGGCCCGCAACCGCGGCGTCTCGCTGAAGGAGATCCAGCTCGGGCCGGTCCTGCAGGAGATGACCGAGATCTCGCTCCGGCACGACGTGGCCCTGCCGGCCTCGCTCACGCTGACTGCGAAGGCGCTCGCGCAGATGCAGCTCGCGGCGGCGACCCTCGATCCGGACGTCGACCCGTTCGACGTCGCGGGCAAGTTCATGATGCGCAACCTCGTGCGCGGGATGGGCGCCAAGCTGGACCCGAAGACGCTCTTCTACCAGGCCCAGCGGTTCAAGGTCCGCTTCGAGAAGGTGGTCGAGGCGATCGAACGCCTGATCGGCGCGCGCCCCGGACAGAAGCTCGAGGTGAATTTCCGCGCGGCTTCGCTCGAGACGACGATCCGCCGGGCGGGCCGCCGCCTGGCGATCTCGCTGACCGCCGGCGCGGCGATCCTGGCCACGGCGCTCACCGCCGTCTCCTCGGACCGGGTAGCCAGGTGGGTGCCGGCTGCCTTCGGCGTGATCTCGGCCGGTCTGCTCCTCGCGCTGCTGGTGGACCTGATCCGCAAACGCGGCTAGCGCTCGTCGGTCAGGTCGACCTCACCGCCCTTGGACGTGAGCGTGGTGTGCAGCTCATCCGTGCTCGCCTCGGAGTTGCCGGTCTTGCGGATGCTGCGCAGGACCATCTTCTCCAGCACGAACGCGATCACCGCCATCACGAGGCCAACCATCCACCGCTCGATCCTCCGCCAGATGCTCTTCGGCCTGCTCCGTTCGAGGATCACGTCGACCCCCGACGAGGCCGCCCCACGACCACGAACACGACCCCCCACGCCAGCGCGAGCCACGCCCACACTGGATCGAAGGCGCCCACGTAGTCCGAGAGCAGCAGCGAGGCCAGGCCGAGGCCGGCGCCCGTCACCCCCACGATCCACACGGCGATCCGTCGACCGGGAAGGCGCAGCGCCGCGGCGAGCGCGGCCAGCGGCAGCGACAACGCGTACGACGCCATCCCGCTGTAGTGGTGGAACTCGACGTGAGGGTCGAGCGAGGAGCCGTTGCGTTGGAGCTCGGACTGGGTGAGCGCGTATGCCACGGCCGGCACCAGGGCGAGCGCGGCCAGCGCGGCGGCGCCGGCGTCCACGCCCCCGATCGCGAACAGCGAACGGCGCTCGGGCTGCAGGGCGAACAACACGATGAGCAGGAGCGGTGCGATGACGTACAGGCCCGAGACGAAATCGCCCGCGACGATCCCCGCGATCGTGGTGGCGACGCCCGACGCCACGGCGACCCAGAAGGGGGCCAGGTCCTCGGGCCTGCGCGCACAGGCCAGGAGCGACACGCCGAGCAGGACGCCCGACCCCAGCGTCCCCGCGACGAAGTGGAACCGGTGGATCCGATCGGCCTCGCCCAGCAACGCGCCGACCGCGAACGGCAGGTTGAAGCCGATCGTCACGACTCCCACAACGGCCGCGACGATCCGGAACGCTCGCCTCATACGCCCACCTCGATGCGCCCTCGGACACGCGTGCCCGCACCGGGTTCGGAACGGATCGTGACCTCGCCGTGGAGCGCCCCGAGCCGGTCCGCGATCCCCTGCAGACCGGTACCGGTCCGTTCGGTCGCGGGGTCGAACCCGCGGCCGTCGTCCACGACCTCGAACGTCAGGTGCCCGTTCGACTGGGCGAGGATCACCGTGGCCGAGCTCGCCTCCGCGTACTTGGCCACGTTCTGCAGGGCCTCGAGGCACGAGAAGTAGACGGCCGCCTCCACCTCGGGCGGGTAGCGCCCCAGGCCGTCGGCCCGGACCGTGGTCGGCAACGGCGATCGCCGCGCCTGGGCGTCCAAGGCCGCGGCGAGTCCCTCATCGATCAACAGCGGCGGGTAGATGCCGCGCGCCAGGTCGCGGAGGTCATCCAGGGCCGTCTGGATCTCGGCGTCGATCTGCGTGAGCATCTCGGCCGCCTGGGCGGGATCGCGCGCCGTCAGATCGCGCGCGAGACGGGTCTTCACGGACAGGGCGACCAGCTGCTGCTGCGACCCGTCGTGGATGTTGCGTTCGAGCCTGCGGCGCTCCTGGTCCTGCGCCGTGACGAGTCGCCGCTGCGAGGCGCGCAGCTCCTCCACGAGGCGGACGTTGCGAAGGACAAGGCCGGCTTGCGACGCGAGATCGCGGACGAGGCGTTCCTTCGACGGGTTCATCGGATCGCTGGGCGGCATCGCGACCGAGAGCGCCCCAAGGAGCTCGCCCCGGTCCCGGACCTCGACGAGGGTCTCGCCTTCGACCGTCGGCAGGGCCTCGTTCGCGACGACGGCGACGACCGCGGGCTCGGCGTCCGTTGGCCACGAGGCCGCCGGTCGTAGCTCTGCGCCCAGGCGGAGCCACACCCTGGCCGAGCCGGCACCCGTGGCCTGGCCGAGGATCTGCGCCATGCGACCGAGGACGTCCTCCGTCGCGTACGACTCGCCCACGCGTTCGGAGAACTCGGTCAGCACCTCGTACGGGGTCGCCCGCCTGCCGTAGACGACGCGATCGGCGATCCGCCGCGCGAACCGCGTCACCGGCCTGAACGCGAGACCGAGCAGCAGCGCGACGATGAACACGGAGCCGGAGCTCTCGTTGCCGGAGGTGATCACGCCCAGCAGTCCGACGACGGCCGCGTAGGCCGCGATCACGAGCAGGACGAGCGCGCCGGCGACGATCGCCTTCTTCACCACGACGTCGAGCTCGTACAGATGGTATTGCAAGACGGCGACCGCCACGGCGACGGGCAGGGTGATGAACGCGATCCCACTCACGATCGAGTCGATCAGGTCGCCGTTCAACCCTATCGCCGAGGCGACCGTCGACAGGACGAAGGAGCTCGCCAGGAAGGCGACCGCCAGCGCCACCCACTTGATCTGCTGTCGCTCGACGCCGCTCGACCGACGGAACCGGAGCACCAGGGAGACGACGCTGCCCACGAGCAGTCCGATGAGCGACACGGCGAACACCGCGTCGGGGATCTCGAGACCTGCCAGCCCCGGCAAGAAGAGGGGGTTCGCGATGACGGCGTCGTCCGACGAGCCGAACAGGGTGTCCTGGCCGAAGAGCAGCGACACGCCCAGGAACGCGAGCACCGCCGCGCACAGCCAGGCGAACGGCAGCCAACGGCGTGACGACAGGTGCCCGTCCGGGAACAGCAGGGGCAGGAAGAGGACCACCGGGAAGATGCCCACCAGCCATCCGAGCGACGACATGAGCCCCATCGCCACCACTGCCGGGCCATCGGTGATGCCATCGCGCACGAGGTAGGTCATGAGCTCCCCGGCGGCGAAGCTCGCGGCCGTGACCGCTGCCCCGAACAGCAGGAGACCACCGACCCGATTGCCCGGCAGCCGGCTGAGCAGGAGCGCGCCCACGATGCCGAAGAGCGTGAAGGCGATGACGTAGGAGATCTGTTCGGCAATCGATTCCCCGTTGACCGCGACCCCGATCAGGCCCATGATCGCGAGGGAGAAGAACACGCCGAGCGCGACCCACGGCCACCGGGAGGGCCTCGAGCGCGCCGGCCCCTCCATCACGCCTCGTCCCGTTCCACGGTCGGCGTCGGGACGCCGTCTCGCGCCGGGTCGCTCGCGAGTGGGATCGTGCCGGTCACCACCGTTCCGCCGCCGGGGCGCGACCGAATCTCGATGCGTCCGTCCAGGGCCGCGAGACGGTCGGCGATGCCCTGGAGCCCCGTCCCGTACCCCGTGGAAGCCGGATCGAACCCGACCCCGTCGTCGTCGACCTCGAACACCAGCGCCGCGTCGGACTGGAGTAGCCGAACCTCCGCGCGTGATGCGTGCGCGTACTTCGCCACGTTCTGGAGCGCCTCGAGCACCGAGAAATACACGGCTGCCTCGACCTCCTGTCGATACCGGCCGGTCCCGTCCGGATTGACCTCGACGGGAACCACGGATCGACGCGTCTGCGACTCCAGCGCCGCGACGAGCCCCTTGTCCGCCAGCAGCGGCGGGTAGATCCCGCGCGCGAGATCGCGCAGGTCCTCCAGGGTCTCGGTGGTCTGCGTCTCCAGCTGCTCGAGGATCCGCCCGGTCTCGTCGGGGTCCTTCACGACGAGGGACTGCGCGAGCCGGAGCTTGACCGAGAGGGCGACGAGCTGCTGTTGCGCGCCGTCGTGGATGTTGCGCTCGAGGCGGCGACGCTCGTGGTCCTGTGCCGACACCAACCGCTTGTGGAGCCCGTGGAGCTCCTCGATCCTGGTCTCGAGCTCCGTCGTGAGCCGCACGTTGCTGAGGACGAGCCCGGCCTGGCCGGCGAGGTCCGATGCGAGCCGTTCGTCGGTCGTGGACAAAGGATCCGAGGCGGGCTTGGCGAGCGCGAGCGCCCCGAGGAGCTCGCCCTTGTGGCGGACCGGGAACGACGCGTCCGCCTCGGGAAACCTCGGCAGCTCCCCGTTGGGCGCCGACCGATCGGGAACCGACCCGGCGTCTGCTGGCCACGACGCGGCCGACCGGAACCGTTCGCCGATCTTCAACCACACGTCGGCTCGGCGAGCGCCCGTCGCCTCGCCGAGGATCCGCGCCATCCGGGGCAGCAGGTCCTCGGTGGCGTAGGTCTCTCCGACGCGCTCGGAGAAGGCCGACAGCGCCTCGTACGGCGAGGCGCGGTGTCCGTACACGAGGCGATCCGCGAGACGACGAGCCCGCCGCGCGACCGGCTGGAACGCGATCGCCACGACCGCCGCCGCGAGCGCCGACGCCAGGGCGTTCCCTCGTGCGCCCACGACGGCTCCGGCGCCGGCCACGATGGCGACGTAGACGAGGGCGATGAAGGCCGCGAGCACGCCGACGACAACCGTCTTGCGGATCACAATGTCGATGTCGTACAGCCGGTACCGGAGCACCGCGACGCCGATCGCGATGGGGATCAGCCCGAACGACCAGAACGAGAGGAACTGGACGAGTGCCCCCCAGAACGCCGTCTGCTCGGTCCAGCCGGTGCTGAACGCCAGCAGGTAGCTCACCGCGACCAGGCCGCTCGCCCACGCGAGCCAGCGGAGTTGATGCCGCTCCACGTCGTCGTTTGCGCGTCGGAGCCTTCGGATCACGGCGACGGCGCCTCCCACCACCGCGAGCGGCACCGTGAGGACCAGCGCGAGGATGAGAGGCTCGAAGGGGCGGAGCGCCTCGATGCCCATCGGGTTCCGGACGTGCGGCAGGTCGTAGTCGGTGAAGGTGCCGGGCAAGACGAGGAAGAACAGAGCGAGGACCGCCATCCCCGCGCCCATGGTCCACGCGAACCAACGCCACCGTGGACTCGGCAGGTGGCCGTCGGGGAACAACAGCAACAGGAAGCCGCTGCCGCCGATGAACCACACCCACGTCGAACCGTCCAGGGCGAGCGCGTAGGCGGCTCCCGGTAGATGCCGCCCCTCGATCAAGCCGTACGCGCCGTACGTGCCGGACGGCAAGGCCCACACGACGCCGATGCCGAGCATGATCCAGCCGAGCGGGTTGGACGGACGGCGGGAGGCGAGCACCACCCCGACGATCGGGAAGATCGCGAGGACCGCCAGGAAGAAGATGTCGTACCGCTCGCTCTCGAGCGCGAGGGTGATCGAGACGACGGCCGAGACCACGATGAACGCGAGGATGCCCCACGCGAGCCGAGCGGACGTGCGCGGCTTCACGGAGCGACCTCGGGTTCGGTCACCAGGACGCGGAAGACCTCGACGGACTCCTCGCGGCCCTTGACCTGTCGGGAACCGATCGGCTCGGACGAGATGCCCGGCGCCGAGGCGATCGTGGTCGAGCTCGCGACGATCTCGCCGCCCTCCGCCTCGCTCTGCAGGCGTTGGGCCACGTTCACGGCGTCGCCGATCACCGTGTACTCGAGCCGGCCGCCGCCGCCGATCGCGCCGGCGACCACGTGACCGGTGTTCACGCCCACCCCGATGTGCAGGCCGTCGACGGCGTCGGTGCCCCATCCCTCGGCGTTGAGCTCGGCCTGGCGGCGCTGCATCGCGATCGCGCACCGAAGCGCGCGTTCGGCGTGGTCGTCGATCGGGTCCGGCGCACCGAACACGGCCATCACCGCGTCGCCCTGGAACTTGTCGATCATCCCCAGGTGCTCGACGACGATCTCGGCCATCGCCGAGAGGTGACGCCCGACGATCTCGGCGATCTCGTTCGCCGCCAGGCGTTCGGCCATCGTCGAGAAGCCTCGGATGTCGCTGAAGAGCACCGTCACCTCGAGCTCCTCGCGTTCGACCTCGCCGCGTGCGAGCTTCTCCGCGACGCGCTGCGGCACGTAGGAGGACAGCGTGGCGGCGGCGGCCTGCTTGGCGACGACCGCGGCGTGCAGCCGCTTCATGTCGTCGACGGCGCTCGCGCCGCCCGAGCCCGCGCCGGCGGCCATCTTCGTGAACAGGTCCGTGACCCGCCGGTCGACGGCCTCCTGCGTGGTGCGCAGCCGCTCGGCCATCTGTTCGTAGCCCAGACCCTGCGACATGAGCTCGAGGAGCTCGCGGTCGTGCTCGCCGGTCTCCCGACGGCCCGACAGGCGCTCGGCGATCGCGGGGTCGACCGCGCTCCCGCCCGCCGCGACCTCGCGGATCGCGCGGACGAGCTCGTCGCCCTGCGCGATCCGGTCCTTCAACAGGTATGCGAGCCCGCTTTGACCCTTGCCGAGGAGCGCGATCGCGTACGCCTCGTCGTCGTGGGCCGAGAGCACGACGACGCCCGTCCCCGGATGTTTCTCGCGGATCGCGTGCGCGCAATCGATCCCCTCGAGCTGGAAGTTCGGGGGCATCTTGATGTCGGTGACGACGACCTCCGGAACGTGCTCGGCCGCGGCCGCGAGGAGCGACGGGGCGTCCTCGGCCACGCCGACAACCTCGACGTCGTCGTAGGAGTCGAGGAGTGCCCGTACGCCCTCGCGGACGAGCACGTTGTCCTCTCCCAGAACCACCCTGATGCTCACGCGGCCGGTCTCCCCCCTACCTGTATCCGGGGGGCTATCGCTCGCGCCTTCGCGCTCGCTCCTTGAGCCCCCCGAGGCCCCTGTACGATTCGCGCATGGTGCGCGTCGTGTTCGCCGAGGATAACTACCTCGTTCGCGAGGGGACCGCGGCCCTGCTCCAGTCCTCCGACGAGGTGGAACTGATCGGCACCGCGAGCGCCCTGGACGAGCTCTTGACCGCGGTGGAGGAGCTCAAGCCCGAGGTCGTGCTCACCGATATCCGGATGCCCCCCACCAACACCACCGAGGGGATCGACGCCGCCCGACGGATCCGCGCCGAGCATCCCGACATCGGCGTGGTCGTCCTGTCGCAGTTCGCGGAGGAGGAGTACGCCTACGAACTCCTCAAGGACGGCGCGGCCGGGCTCGGATACCTGCTCAAGGAGCGCGTCTCGAACCTCGACGAGCTCGTGCGGGCTCTGAACGAGGTCGCCAAAGGCGGCTCGGTCCTGGATCCCAAGGTGGTCGAGGCGCTCGTCTCGGCCAAGGACCGGATGGCCCACTCTCCGCTCGCGCAGCTCACGGATCGCGAGCGGGAGGTCCTCGAGCACATGGCACAGGGGCAGAACAATGCCTCGATCGCCAAGTCCTTGTTCCTGACCGAGCGAGCCGTCGAGAAGCACATCAACTCCCTCTTCCACAAGCTGGGGCTCTCGGAGGAGACGGACGTCCACCGCCGCGTGAAGGCGGTGCTGGCGTTCCTGCGCGAGAGCGAGCACACGGCCTGACGCGGTCCCGCCTGAGAGCTCGAACCTCATTGCGCCGCCCGCGTGTCCACGATCATCACCGAGCATGGGGCGTGACGCAGGACGATGTTCGGGACGCTGTCGCGGACGCGCCACCACGATCCGTGCGTCCCACGGTTGCCCAGGACGATCGTGTCGACGCGCTCGGACTCCGCGACGGCGACCAGCCGTTCGGCCGGGTCGCCGGCCTCGGCCCAGCTCCGAACGTCCAGCGCGGGGAACCGTCGAGCCATGTCTCCCAGGTAACCGTTCGGATCCGCCGACTTCTTGGGATCGACCGCGTCGCGCGCGGACGCTTCCCCGCGCACGTGGAGCACGAGCAGCTTCGCGTCGTCGACCGACGCGAGCCTCGCGGCCTCTCGAACGGCCATGTCGGCCGAGGCCGAGGTGTCCGTTCCCACCAGGATCTTCTTCACCGTGGTCGCCTCCTTCGTTCGGGGCAACGGTAGGCGTTCGAACGGGTCGGCTCGACCCTGTCGGCACCACAAGATCTCGGGGGTGGCAGCACGATGCTCCTGGGGGTGTTCCGTGCCCGCAGAGAACCTGCCGACCCCCTTGGAAGCGATTGGCCGGACTGTCACGATTCGCCGCATGAGCGCCTTTGCCAGGGACGCGGCATGAACACCCCCTCGGTCGGCAGGTACGCGCAGGCGAACGACGTGACCGTTCGACTCCTCGAGCAGAACGGAGACCTGGTGTTCGAGGTTCGGGACGGCGGCCTCGGGTTCGACCCCGATGCCGCACGGGGCGGCACGGGCCTGCGCGGCACGGCCGACCGCCTCGGGGCTGTGGGCGGAGAGCTCGAGCTCGCGTCGGCGCCCGGAAGGGACACCACGATCGGGGGACGCGTTCCGGTGGGGACGGAGCGATGAGCGTCGGCCGGCGCGTGTCCTGGGTGATCTGGGGGCTGACGATCCTGCTGCTGGCGGCCGCCCTCACGCTTGCCGTTCGCAACGGCTCACTGTCCGAAGACCCGACCTTCGCCGTGCTCGCCATCGCGATGATGGTCGGGTACGTGTCGATCGGGGCGCTCGTCGCCTCGCGTCTTCCGAACAGCCCGATCGGGTGGCTCATGCTGACCGCCGGGACCGGGTTCCTGATCTCCGTAAGTAGCTCGGACTACGCGATCTACACGCTGTCCACGAACCCGGGCGCCCTGCCGTTCGGTTCGTTCGCCGTCTGGCTCCAGACGTTCATCTTCCTGGTGCCCGTCGGCGCCGTCGTCCTCCTGATCGCGTTGTTCCCCACCGGGTCGGCGGCATCACCCAGGTGGCGATGGTTGCCGTACGCGATCGTGGCGGACTTCGCGCTCGCGATCGTGGCCTCGATGTTCCGCGCCGGACCGGTCGATGTGAGCGACATGCCCGGCATCCCGGACCCGCGGAACCCGCTCGGTATCCAGGCTCTGGACCCGATCCTCAAGGCAACCCAGTGGGTGGTCGGACTGGCCGGGCTCGCCCTCGGGATCCTCGCCGTGGTGTCACTGGTCATGCGGTATCGCGCCGCGCGTGGGGAGGAACGGCAACAGATCCGGCTGCTCGCGTACGTCGGGTTGATCGCGATCGTCCTGCTGCTGGCAACGATGGTGACCGCGATCGGGCTGCGGGAGGACGAGTCGACGACCCTGAACGACGCCCTGTTCTTGGCCTTCTTCATCGCGTTCGGCATCGGGATCCCGGCGGCCGCGGCGATCGCCGTGCTCCGGTATCGCCTGTGGGACATGGACGTCGTGCTCAAGAAGACGATCGTCGCGACAGTCCTGGTCCTGCTGCTCCTCGCCGTGTCCGGGGTGGTGCTCCTGGTGATCGGCGGGCTCGTCGTGGGCCCGTTGAACGAGTCGCCCGATGCCGCGCTGGTCGCGGGCATCGCCATCGGCGCGCTGGCGTGGCCGCTGCTCCGGCTGTCCAGGCGGATCGCCGACCGCATCGTCTACGGGAAGCGCGCGACCCCCTACGAGGTGCTGACGCAGTTCTCCGATCGGATGGCCGAGTCGTACGCGACGGACGACGTGCTCCCCCGCATGGCGTCGATCCTGGGTGCCGGGACCGGCGCCAAGAGCGTCACGATCTGGCTGCTCGTGGGCAGCGAGCTCCGACCCACGACGACCTGGACCGAGGGCAAGGGTCGTGGCTCCAACCGACCCCCGACGGAACCCGTCCCGTCCGCGAGCCTCGCGGAGCTGACCGGTGACGTGTTCGTGGTCCGGCACCAAGGGGAACAGCTCGGCGCGATCACGGCGGCGATGCACGCGAACGATCCCATGGACCCGACCAAGGAGAAGCTGATCCGCGATCTGGCGGGGCAGGCAGGCCTGGTGCTCCGCAACGTGCGGTTGATCGAGGAGCTCCGCGCGTCACGACGGCGTCTCGTCGCGGCGCAAGACGCCGAACGGCGCCGGCTCGAACGCAACATCCACGACGGCGCCCAGCAGCAGCTCGTCGCGCTCCAGGTCAAACAGCGTCTCGTTCAGGGCATGATCGAACGGGACCCGACCAGCGCGCTCGAACTGATGACGCAGCTCCAGGTCGACACGACGGAGGCCCTGGACGATCTCCGCGACCTCGCTCGCGGGATCTACCCGCCGCTGCTCGCCGACCAGGGGCTCGGGGCCGCGCTCGAGTCGCAGGCGCGCAAGTCGCCGATCCCGATCTCGGTCGAGAACGACGGCGTCGAGCGGTACCCACAGGACGTCGAGGCCGCCGTCTACTTCTGCGCGCTCGAGGCGCTGAACAACCTCGCGAAGTACGCGGGCGCGTCGCGTGCGACGGTGGCCCTCTCGCAGACGAACGGCACGCTCACGTTCGCCGTGTCCGACGACGGGGTGGGCTTCTCCGTCGGCGAGCGCGGTTCGAACGGGACGGGCTTGCAGGGGATGGCTGACCGTCTCGATGCGATCGGAGGCGCGCTCGAGATCCGGTCGGCGCCCGGTGAGGGGACGACGGTCCTGGGTCGGGTCCCGGTCGGTTAGGCGGCCGGGTCGTTGGCCGCGGCCCACGCGGACTCGAGCTTGTCGGGCCCGAACACGGCCTTTGGGATGTACGCGGATGCGCCGCACTCGGCCGCCCGCGGCGCGTACTCCTCTTCCTCGTAAGTGGAGAGCAGGAGGACGATCACGGAGTCCGAACGCTCGGCCAGGATCTGGCGCGTGGCATCGAGCCCGTTGATGCCCGGCAAGTTCACGTCCATCAGCACGAGGTCGGGTCCGAGCTCCCGCGCCATCTCGACCGAGGCCTCACCCGTCTCCGCCTCGCCGACCACCTCGAACCCGTCGGTGCTGTCCACCACCATCCGAGCCGCCAGCCGGAACGGCTCCTGATCGTCCACGATGAGCACTCGAACCGTCATCTGTTGCCCTCGGAGACAGCGTCCCACGAGCCACGAGCTCCGACAGTGATGCCAGCACCACTCTTGTGCGTTCCTCGGGGGACGCGCGCCAGGTACTGCTGGCGGAGGTGCGACCGCTACGCGGCGCGGCCGACCCGCAGGAACGCCTGCTCGAGCACGAGCCGCGGGTTGAGGTTCAGGTCCTCGGCGAGCGCGGCGCGGGCCTCCTCGACCGCGGCCATCGCGCTCGTCGCCGAGGTCACGTCGCCGGGCGCGGGCGCGAGATCCGGGTTCATCAGCACGTCGGCGCCGCCCCCGACCGCGACGGCCACGCGATCGCGCAGCAGCGCCGAGACCCCGAGCAGCACCCGGTCGACGTAGTCGCGTTCGGCGCGGCGGACCTGTCGCTTGTGCCGCTCCTCGAGCCGGCGGATCGCGCCACGGTAGGCCTCCTCCGCCCGGCCCCGCTCGTCCAGGAACGGCGCGAGCTCCTCCTCCAGCTGTGTCCCGAGGTCCTTGCGGTAGCGCTCGGCCGCGGCCAGCACGACGTCGGCGGCCTCGAGCGCGCCGGCCGATCCGCGCGAGGCGGCCTCGAGCGCATCGCGCGCCGCCTCGCGGAACGACATCCCGTCCGCGCCGGTGGCGAGCCGGCGAGCCCTTCCGAGGTTCCCGCCCGCCAGCCGCGCGGCGAGCGCGGCCCGACCGGGGTCGACCCCTTCGGCCGAGAGCGTCTGCGCGACGAACGCCTCCGAGAGCGGGCGGAACGAGACCACGTGGCAGCGCGACAGGACGGTCTCGGGCAGCTCGTCGGGACGGGCCGAGAGGAGCATCAGCACCGCGTCCGCGGGCGGCTCCTCGAGCACCTTCAACAGGACGTCGCCCGCCGCCGGGTTGAGACGATCGGCCTCCCGGATCACGAAGACCTTCCGACCGGGCTCGGGGGCGGTGCGGTACGCGGGGTGCCAGATCTCGGCGCGAACGGTCTCCACGTGGATGTCGCGACCCTCGGGTTCGACGACGACCTCGTTCGGGTGACGGTCTTCGAGCGTCAGTCGGCAGTCCCGGCAGGTCCCGCACCCGCCCTCCTTGCAGAGCAGCGCCGCGGCGAACGCCCGCGCGGCGAGCTGCTTGCCTCCGCCCTCGGGGCCGGCCAGCACGTATGCGTGGTGCGGTCTCGCCGCGGCCTGGCGAAGGAACGCGATCGCGTTCTCCTGACCGGGAACCCGGTCGAGCACCGGGAACGCGTGGTCGCGCGCCTCAGTCACGCCGGTCCTCCTCCCGTTCCTTCAAGATCCTGCCGAGCGCCTCGACCACTTGCTCGTGCACCTGTTCCGGCGTCCGGTTGGCGTCCACGACGACGAACCGCTCGGGATGCTCCTCGGCGATCCGCAGGTACGCGTCGGAGACCTTCGCGTGGAAGTCCTGACCCTCGAGCTCGATGCGATCGGGTTCCTCGAGCGAACGAAGCAGGCCGGCCTCCGGCTCGAGGTGGAGCAGGAGCACGAGGTCGGGGAACAACCCCTGGGTCGCCCACACGTTCAGCGTCAACACGTCCTGCTCGCCGAGTCCGCGCGCGGAACCCTGATAGGCCAGGGACGAATCGATGTACCGATCCGTCAGCACGACCTGTCCCGCGGCCAGGGCGGGCCGGATCACCGAGGCCACGTGCTGCGCCCGGCTCGCCGCGAACAGCAGAGCTTCGGTCTTCGGCTCGATGTGACCCGTGTCGTGCGCGAGCAGCATCTTCCGAAGCTCCTCGCCGACCGGCGTTCCTCCCGGCTCCCGCGTCACCATGACCTCGACCCCCTCGGACTCCAGCCACTCCTTCGCCAGCCGGATCTGCGTCCCCTTCCCCGAACCCTCCACGCCCTCGAACGCCACGAACAGGCCGCTCGTCGGCGGCCGCTTCAGCTTGGGGACCAGCCCGAGCTTCTCCTGCTTGCCCACCCGGAAGCGCCGCAGCCGGCTCCGCGTCAGCAGACCGGCGAGGAGCGCGCCCACACCCGCGATCATCAACGCGATCCGCGTCCCCGACAGATCGAAGGTACGTTCGCCCAGCGTCACCGTGTGCACGCCGATCGCCCCCGCGATGACCGGGAAGATCGTGAGCGAGAGGAACAGGCCGAGCCGCGAGAGCACCGTGAGCGCGCCGAACGTCCGTCCGCGGAACTCGTCCGTCACGTTCTCCTGCAGCAGGACGTACCCGCTCACCCAGGCCGAGCCGCAGAACCCCCCGAGCACCACTGCGATCACCGCCGCCTGCCCGATCGCCGGCATCACGGCGAGCACGAGCAGGGTCCCGGCGGCCGCGATGATCGACCACACGAACACGTACTCGCGCAGGACGAACTCGACGATCTTGTTCGAGGACGCCAGCCCGATCCCCATCCCGATGCCGAACGAGGTCACGAGGATCCCCCATCCCGGATCACCCGCCCCGAGCGTCGTCCTCGCGAACACGGTACCGAGGGCGAGCACAGCTCCCACAGCGCTGAACGCCGAGACGATGCCGAGCGTCATCGAGGACGCGAGCGAGTTCTCGCGCAGGAACCTGACCCCGTCCACGATGTCCTTGCCGACGCGCGACAGGTCGAGCCTCGCGAACGTCGTTGGCGCGGGCCTCGGGATCTGGATCCGGCTGACGAGCAGCGCCGAGAGCCCGAACGTGAACGCGTCCAGCCACAGGGCGAGGAACGCCGAGTTGTCTTGGAAATAGGGCAACAGGCCCGACCCGCCCGACAGGAACGTGAACACGAGCGCACCCAGTGGCAGCGTCGCGTAGGTCGTGATGAGACCGAGCGAGTTCGCGTTGGCGAGCTGCCTGCGCGGGACGAGGTTCGGCAGCGAGGCGTCGCGAGAGGGCGTCCACAGCAGCGAGAAGCACTCGATCACGAACGAGACGGCGAAGATCGCCCACAGCGGGCCGAGGAGCGGCATCAACGCGTAGAGCGCCCCGCGCGCGATGTCCGCGGTGATCATCAGGGTCTTGCGATTGACCCGGTCGACGATCGCGCCGGCGATGGGCCCGAACAGGATCGCCGGGAGCATCCTGGCGACCATCACGCCGGCGACCGCGTAGGCGCCCGCGTCCCCTCCCTTGGTGACGACCAGCGCCGTCACCGCGACGAACCCGACCCAATCCCCGAGCGAGCTGACGGTCTGCGCGATGAGGAGCTTGGAGAAGGCCGGATTGGTGATGAGGTCCTTAAAGGTCGCCGGCCGGGTCCCGCGGAGTGCGGCGACCTCGTCGGCGAAGGTCGACACCTACTCCTCCGCGGCCGCTACACGGGCCCGGTCCGCCTCGGTATCCGTCTCCTCCGTGGTCGTCGCGCTGGACACCGTCGCCGGCCCGGCGGTGGCGCGCTTCGCCGTCTTCCCCTTCGTCGTCGTTCGCTTGGCGGCGGTGCGCTTGGCGGTCGTGCGCTTGGTCGAGCTCCGCTTCGCGGCCGTCCGCTTGGCCGTCGTCTTCTTCTTCGCGCCGGCCTTGGCCGCCGCACGCGCGGCCCTGGCCGCCGACTTCGCGGCCCTGGCCTCGGCCTCGGCCTCCGGATCACCGTGCTTCGTGACGTTGAACCCGTCGTCGAGCTCGGCGCCGCACCCCCAGCAGCGCAGGCTCTTCGGCCGCCGGATCAGGAGCGAGCCGCACTCGGGACACGGCTGGTCGGGGACCGGAGGATGGTTGACGGCGAAGTCGCAGTCGGGGTACCGCTCACACCCGTACATCAGCCCGAACCTCGTCCGCTTCTCGACGATCTCGCCCTGCTTGCACTGAGGACAGGTGACGCCGGTCGACTTCGGCGGGTCTTTCTTGATGTACTTGCAGTCCGGGTACCCGGAGCAGCCCACGAACGGCCCGAACCGACCGAACTTGCGCTGGAGCGGCCGGCCGCACTCGGGGCAGGTCTCGTCGAGCATCTCCGGCTCGGGGCGTTCCTGGCCATCGAGGTTGCGGATGTACTTGCAGCCGCCGTCCTCCTCGGCGAACCGGGTGCACCCGATGAAGAAGCCGTACCGCCCGAGGCGCTTCTGCAGGCGGCCGGGGGGTGTGCGCCCCTCCTCGATGCAGCGTGGGCAGTCCTCGTCGAGCTCTTCCACGTACCGTTCGAACTTCTCCTCCGCGCGCTCGAGGGCGTCGGCGAACGGCGTGTAGAACTGACGGAGCACCTGCACGCGTTGCAGGTCGCCCTCGGCGATCTCGTCGAGGTCCTCCTCCATCTCGGCCGTGAAGTTCACGTTGACGATGTCGGGGAAGTGCTCGACGAGCTTGTCGGTCACGACCTCGCCGACGTCGTTGGGGAAGAACCGGCGGTCCTCGAGCCGGACGTAGCCGCGGTCTTGGATCGTCGAGATGATCGACGCGTAGGTCGACGGCCTGCCGATGCCGAGCTCCTCGAGCGCCTTGACGAGCGACGCCTCGGAGAAGCGCGGGGGCGGCTGCGTGAAGTGCTGCTCGGGCAGGAGCTCGAGAAGCGACAGCGCCTGCTCGGCCGAGAGCTCGGGCAGCCGGCGCTCGCCGTCCTCGTCGGCCCCGTCGTCCCTGCCCTCGGCGTACACGCGGAGATGTCCGTCGAAGATCATCGTGCGGCCGGTCGCACGCAACCGGTAGCGCGCGGTGCCCGCGGTCGCGTCGATGTCGACGCCCACCTGGTTGAAGCGGGCCTGCGCCATCTGCGTGGCGACGGTGCGCTGCCAGATCAGCGTGTACAGGCGCAGCTGGTCCCGATCCAGGGCGGCGGCCACCCGGTCCGGCGTCCGCAGCGCCGACGTCGGCCGGATCGCCTCGTGGGCCTCCTGCGCGTTCCGAGACTTGGTCTTGAACCGGCGCGGCTCGGCCAGGGCGTACTCGGCCCCGAACTCGGTCCGTACGAGCTCGGCGATCTCACGGAGCGCGGCCTCGGCGATCGTGAGCGAGTCGGTCCGCATGTAGGTGATCAGCCCGACCGTGCCCTCCCCGGGCAGGTCCACTCCTTCATAGAGGCGCTGCGCGAGCGTCATCGTCTTCCGGGCGCCGAACCCCAGCTTGCGGGCCGCCTCCTGCTGCAGCGTGGAGGTCTTGAACGGGGGTCGCGGCCCGTCCTTGCGCTCCTTGCTCTCCACCTTGGCCACGCGGTAGCCCGCCTCGCGGAGCCGGTCGACGTGCGCCGCGGCCTCGGCCTCGGCGGTCAGCAGCACGCCCTTCTTGTCGGGCGCGCTCGCGATCCGGCCCTCGGGCACGCTCACGAGCCGGGCGAGGAACGGACGATCTTCGCCCCGCGGGGTGAGGCGTGCGTCGACACTCCAGTACTCGACCGGCGTGAATTCGCGGATCTCGCGTTCACGCTCGACGATCATCCGCAGCGCGACCGACTGCACGCGCCCGGCCGAGAGCCCCGGCTGGACCCGCCGCCACAGGAGCGGCGAGATCTTGTAGCCGACCAGCCGGTCGAGTACCCGCCGCGCCTCCTGCGCGTCGAACAGCTTCAGGTCGATCTCGCGCGGGCGCCGGAAGGCCTCCAGGATCGCGTCGCGCGTGATCTCGGTGAACGTGACGCGCTTGGCGTGCTCCGGATCGACCCCCAACAGGGACGCCACGTGGAACGCGATCGCCTCGCCCTCCCGGTCGTAGTCCGTCGCGAGGATCAGGTCCTCGTTCGACTTCAGGGCCTTCTTCAGGGCGGCGACGTGCTTCTTCGAATCCTCGGGGACCTCGTAGGAGACCTCGAACCCGTTGTCGACGTCGACGCCCAGGTCGCTCTTGGGGAGGTCCCGGATATGCCCGTACGAAGCCCGGACGGCGTAGTCGCCGCCCAGGTACTTCTCGATCGTCTTGGCCTTGGCCGGAGACTCGACCACGACCAGTGTCTTGCTCATGACCTGCTACTTCCCGTCGTCGTTGGGGATGGTGGCCCGGCGACCGTGGCGGGGGCCTCCGCGCGGCAGGGTACCAGCCCCCTTCTCGCGGACCGGGACATCCGAGCTCGAGATCCCCCGCTCGCCTCCCGAGCCCTGTGAGGGTCGTCTCGGGATCGGGCCGGGTCGGGCGGGCCGAAGGGAGACCGCTTCGCGCCTCGTCCCGGTCCGCTGTAAACGCGGTGGTAGGCTCGTTTCATTCCCAACTGGGCCCGATCGCTCGGCCCGCCCGACCCTGGAGACCGGCCTGCTCGCCCTGTTCACCGACTTCGTGACCGGAGAGATCGCCCGGTACGGGTACCTGGCGATCTTCGTCCTGATGCTGCTCGAATCCGCCTGCATCCCGATCCCTTCGGAGGTCACGATGCTGTTCGGCGGCGCACTGGTCACCGCCCCCTTCCTCGCGCCCGAGCAGCAGCTCGAGTTCTGGCTGGTCGTGCTCGCGGGCACGCTCGGCAACCTCGTGGGGTCGTGGCTCGCCTACTGGGCCGGCTACTCGGGCGGCCGGCCGCTGATCGACCGGTGGGGTCGATACCTCTTGATACGGCCGCATGAGGTAGACCGGGCCCACGCGTGGTTCGAGCGGCACGGGCAGGCGGCCGTCTTCTTCGGTCGCCTCCTCCCGGTGATCCGCACCTTCATCAGCCTGCCGGCCGGCGTGGTCCGGATGCGGTTCTGGCGCTTCACCGTCTACACGGTGCTGGGCTGCCTCCCCTGGGTGATCGCACTGACCTGGATCGGCGCCCTGCTCGGCGAGCGGTGGGACCGGGCGGAGGCGGTCATCCGGCCGTTCGCCTGGGTGATCGCCGGGGCCCTCCTGGTCGGGCTCGTCTGGTTCGTGTGGCACCGGATCCGCCAGATCCGGCGCGAGGAGGCGGCGAGGGCGCCCGGTCCGCCGCCCGACGTCCCCGGGCGGGCGGTCTCGCCGCCGCGTCACCCGGACTTGCAGGCGCCGCCGCTCGACGGGACGACCGCCTCGGGTGTGGTGGAGCGCGTCGACGAGACCTGAGCACCCGCGCGGGCTCGTCGGTCAGCCGAGCTCGGCGCGCATCACCCAGAACTCGCCCTCGGCCTCCTCACGGACCTGCTCGAACCCGGCACGCTCGTACATCATCCGCGACCGGTTGTGCACCGCGACCGAGAGCGACAGCGCCTGGTAGCCGTCCTCGCGCGCCTGGACCATCAGCGCGCGGAGCAGCGTGTGGCCGATCCCCTTGCGCCGATGGAGCGGGACCACCGCGATCCCCAGTTCCGGCGTCTTCTCGTCGACGAACCCGTACCCACGCTGTTCGGCGGTGAACAGCCGGTACCAGGCGGCGCCCACCGGTTGCCGGTCGAGCTCGGCGATGACCCCGGCGTCGCCCTCGCGGCCCCAATCGCGGTGGTACCGCTCGAGCATCGGGTCGGCGAGCGCGGCGATCATCCGCTCGCGCGGCCAGTCGGGGTTCCAGGCCGCGGCCTCGTACAGCATCTCGCGAAGGAACCCGTCGTCCTCGTGCGTCGCGGGCCGGATGTTCACGATGCCCCCCGTGCCATGCTTCCGAGGATGGCCACCCTAGCGCAGTCGCGCTCGCTGGCGCTGGTACGGAGCCATCGGCGTGCGCTCCCGGGCCGACGACGTGAGCACCCACGCGGCCACGCTCGCGTACCAGCTGTTCCTGTCGACCCTCGCGCTCTCGCTCGTCGGCCTCGCGTTGATCGGGCTCGCGGAGGACCTGCTGCCGTTCGAGCTCCCGGAGGGGACGGGGGAGCAGTTCGCGAACCTCACCGGCGGAGCGCCACCCTCGGCGTGGTGAGCCTCGTCGCGCTCGGGTGGGGGCTTTCAAGCTCGCGGGCGGGATCATGCTCACGTACTACGTCTCCCGGGCGACGCTGCTGTACGGGACGATCGGCGCCGTGGTCGGGTTGCTCCTGTTCCTGCGGCTCGCGAGCGGGCTGTTCGTCTTCGGGGCCGAGCTGTCGGCGGTCCTGCGCGACCGCACGGGTGGCTAGCTCGAGAACGACAGGACGGCCGACAGCGCGAAGCCGAGCGCCAGAGCGAGCCCGACGGACTTGTTGTGCTCCGTGTTCTCGAAGGCCTCCGGGATCATCTCGTCCGCGAGCATCGTCAAGATCGCGCCGGCGGCGAACGCCTGGATCGCGGCCACCCACGATCCGGACGCGCCCTCCAGGGCCACGTAACCGAGCCCGGCCGCGAGCGTGCTCGCCGCCACCACGATGATCCAGAGCAGGAGCACCCTCGAACGCGACCATCCGTCGTGGATCAGATCGCTCGAGGCCGAGATCGACTCGGGGATGTTGGAGAGGAAGACGGCGACGATCACGGCCACGCTCGCCGACTCCCCGGCGAGCAGGGACGCGCCGATCACCACCGACTCCGGGATGCCGTCCAGGACGGCGCCGAGCACGATGCCGAGTCCGCCCACCCGGGCCGAGGGCCCCTTCAGCCGCCGATCGATCGCGACGTCGCCGCCGAAGAAGACGAGCGCGCCGAGCGCGAAGCCGGCCCCCACCGCACCCGCGGCCGCCCCGACCGTGAGCGCCTCCTCCACGAGCTCGTAGGCGACGGCGCTGATCAGGACCCCCGCTCCGAACGCGAGGATGAACCCGAGCAGCCGGGCGCCGATCCGCACGGCGAACGCGACCCCCGCGCCGATCAGCAGCGACGAGGCGCCCAGGAGCGCCCACCCCATCGCCTCGAGCACGAGCGCTAGCCCCGGACGGGTTCGAACCGCGACGTGAAGTGGCGCAGCTGCGGCGGCTCGTCGACGATCCGGTACCCGGTCAGGTCCCCGGATCGGGCGGCCACCGCTGCGCACGCCTCGATCACGTAGTCGATGTGGCTCTGGGTGTAGGTGCGACGAGGGATCGCGAGGCGCACCAGATCCATCGCGGCCGGCGTCTCGGTCCCGTCCTGGTGGCGGCCGAACATCACGGTCCCGATCTCGACGCCGCGGATCCCGCCGGCGACGTACAGGGCGACCGCGAGCGACTGCCCCGGGTACTGGAGGGGCGGGACGTGCGGCAGGAGCGCCCGAGCGTCGATGTACACGGCGTGCCCGCCGGCCGGCCTCACCGTCGGCATCCCAGCGGTCTCGAGACCTTCGGCCAGGTACTCGATCGAGCGGATCCGATACCGCAGGTAGTGCTCGTCCACACACTCGCGCAGCCCCTGGGCGATCGCCTCGAGATCGCGGCCGGCGAGCCCGCCGTACGTGGGGAACCCCTCGGTGAGGATCAGGAGGTTGCGGCACGCAGCGGCGAGCACGCCGTCATCGAGCGCGAGCCAGCCCCCGATGTTCGCGAGCGGGTCCTTCTTGGCGCTCATCGTCATCCCGTCGGCGAGCGAGGCGAACTCGCGGACGATGTCGACCACGTCGCGGTCGGCCTGGCCCGGCTCGCGGGTCTTCACGAACCACGCGTTCTCGGCAAACCTGCAGGCGTCGAGGAACAGGGGCACCCCGAAGCGGTCGCAGAGGGCACGGACCCCACGGAGGTTTTCGAGCGACACGGGCTGTCCGCCCCCGGAGTTGTTCGTGATCGTCACGAAGACGACCGGCACGTCCGAGGCGCGCTCGGCCAACAGGGCCTCGAGCGCGACGAGGTCCATGTTGCCCTTGAACGGATGCAGGGTCGCGGGTTCGCGGCCCTCGGGGATCACGAGGTCGACCGCCTCGGCGCCGGCGAACTCGACGTTGGCCCGCGTCGTGTCGAAGTGGGTGTTGTTCGGGACGACCTTGCCGGGCCCGGCGACGATGCTGAACAGGATCTTCTCCGCGGCCCGGCCCTGGTGCGTCGGGATGACGTGCTCGAACGGGAACAGGTCTCGGACCGCCTCGAGGAACAGGTACCAGGAGGGCGACCCCGCGTAGCTCTCGTCGCCGTGCTGGATCGCCGCCCACTGATCGCGGCTCATCGCGCCGGTCCCCGAGTCGGTGAGCAGGTCGATCATCACGTCATCGGCGTGCAGGTTGAACAGGTTGTAGCCGGCCTCGCCGATCCGCGCGCTGCGCTCGTCCCGGGTGAGGAAGCGCAGTGGCTCGACCGAGTGGATCCGGAACGGCTCGATGATCGTGCTGAATCCGTACGGCACAGCCGGATGCTATCCCGACGAGCGCCGGATCCAGGTTGAGGTGCAGGTCCGGCTACAGGCCGATCTCGACCGCGACGCCCTGCAATCCCTCGATCGAGACCGCGAGGAACTCGTCGAGGGGGAGCCCGATACTCGCCTCGACCCCCGTGACCTCGTCCCGGTTCACGCCCGGCGCGAAGGCCTTCTCCTTCAGCTTCTTCTTCACCGACGAGACCTTCATGCCGGTGCTGCGCTCGGGCCGGACGAGGGCGGCCGCGACGAGCAGCCCAGCCACGGCGTCCGCATGGACCACGGCCTTCGACATGAGGTCGGTGCGGTGCTCCGGGTAGGCGTGGGCGAGCACGCCGTTGATCACGCGTTCGTCCACGCCGGCCTCGCGGAGCCATCCGGCGGCCAGGCGCGCGTGGTTCGCGGCGTCGTCGCCCGTGTGGTCCTGGTCGAGATCGTGGAACAGCCCGGTCAGGCCCCACAGGTCCTGGTCCTGCTCGAACCGACGGGCGAGCGCGCGCATCACGCCCTCGACCGAGATCAGGTGCCGGACGGTCGTCTCCTTCAGGCACTTCTCGCGACAGAGCGCGACCGCGGCGGCGCGATCCATCAGCCGACCGTTCCCTCCATCACTCACCAATCGCTCGGTGCGCTACGCTTCGGCCTCGGTAACGGGTCCTTCACGCGAAGCACGCCACCTTCCACAGGCCGCTTGCCTCCGGCGGAGCCTTGGTGGTGAGGAGAGTACACATGCCCACCGAGCTCCGACAGGACGAACCCCCGCACGTCGAGGCCCACTCACGTCGAAAGCCCGAACCCCGCGGACCCAGCCATCTGTGGAAGCGACTCGTGCTCGGACCGGCCCTGCCGACGGCGCAGCTCAAGCACGAACGGCTCGGAAAGCCCACGGCGCTGGCGGTGTTCGCGAGCGACAACCTGTCCTCGGTCGCCTACGCCACCGAGGAGATCCTGAAGGTGGCGGTCCCCGCGATCGGCGTCTTGGCCTTCTCGGTCGTCATGCCGGTCACGTTCGGGATCTTGGGGGTGCTCGTGATCCTCCTGTTCTCCTACCGGCAGACGATCCGCGCGTACCCGAGCGCGGGCGGCGCGTACATCGTCACGAAGGACAACTTCGGGCTCCTCGCCGCGCAGCTCGCTGGCGTCGCACTCCTCACCGACTACGTCCTCACCGTCTCGGTCTCCGTCGCTGCAGGGGTCGCGGCCATCACCTCGGCCGCCCCCAGCCTTTACCCCTATCGGGTAGTGCTCTCGGTCGCGTGCATCTGGATCATCGCCTGGGGGAACCTGCGAGGCGTGCGGGAGTCCGGTCGCATCTTCGCCGCGCCGACCTACTTCTTCATCGTCATGATGTTCCTGCTCCTCGGTATCGGGATCGTCAAGGCGTTCATCGGCGACCTGCACCCGATCCCCATCCCCCCCGACGTGGCCGAGACCACCGGCGCGATCGGCCTGTTCCTGATCCTGCACGCGTTCGCTTCCGGCGGGGCGGCCGTCACCGGCGTCGAGGCGATCTCGAACGGCGTCCCGGCGTTCAAGCCGCCGGAATGGAAGAACGCGCGGACCACCTTGATGTGGATGGGCAGCCTGCTCGGCGTGATGTTCCTGGGGCTCTCGTTCCTCGCGATGAAGCTGCAGGTGACACCCACCGAGACCAAGACCGTCATCTCCGAGGTCGGACGGGCCGTGTTCGGCAGCGGCGGGCTCGGAACCGCGATGTTCCTGATGCTGCAGGTGGCGACCACGCTCATCCTGATCCTCGCCGCGAACACGTCCTTCGCCGACTTTCCCCGGCTGGCCAACTTCCACGCGAAGGACAACTTCATGCCGCGACCGCTCACCAAGCGCGGACACCGGCTCGTGTTCTCGAACGGCGTGATCGGGCTCGCCGTGGCCTCGACGGTGCTCGTCGTCCTGTTCCAGGCCGACGTCCACAAGCTGATCCCGCTCTACGCGATCGGCGTGTTCACCTCCTTCACCCTGTCGCAGGCCGGCATGGCCAAGCGCCATCTCCGCCTTCGCGAACCCGGCTGGCGCCACGGCCTGCTGATCAACGGGCTCGGGGCCATTACGACCGCGGTGGTGACCGTCGTGATCGCGATCACGAAGTTCGCGCACGGCGCCTGGGCCGTCATGATCTTCGTCCCGGTGATGGTGTGGATCCTCGTCCAGATGAACCATCAGTACTCCCGCGAGCACGCCGAGCTCGACGTCGGGCTCGACGCGTTCGAGCGCGGCGACCGGCGCCGCCCCCTGGCGGTGCTGCGGGTCGACGATCTCGACCGCAAGACCATGCACGCCCTCCAATACGCGAAGACGATCCGATCGACCGGTATCCATGCCGTCCATGTGGAGGACGATCCGGCCGAGGGGGAGCGCCTGCGCGCGCGCTGGGCACGACTGGGGATCGATGTCCCGCTCCACATCCTGCCGCGCGACGGCGACACGGCCTCGACGATCGCCGCCTACACCGCGACGCTGACGGGCGAGGCGGACGTGACGGTGATCGTCCCCGGTCCGGCGAGGATGGGCCGCTTCGAGCGGCTGCGCCGAGGCCGCACCGGCGCCCGGCTCGCTCGAGCCCTCGCACCGAACCCACACGTGCGCGTGACGCTCGTGCGCGACCACCCCGAGCCCCTTGCGGCGGACGGGCTGGAGTCGAACGGGATGCGCGTCCTCCCCAGGGGCCGCCACCAGGCGGTCGTGCTGGTCGACCGCCTGGATCGAGCAGCCCTGCAGGCCGTACGCTACGCGCTCTCCCTCGGCGCCGAGCGGGTCGTCGGGGTGCACGCGGCGGTCGATCCCGAGGAGCAGGATGAACTGATCGTACGCTGGATGGAGCTCCGGATCCCCATCGCCCTCGACCTGGTCGAGTGCTGGGACCGCGACGTCGCGAGAGCGGTCGAGCGCTACGTCGTCGACCTCACCGGCCCGCAGACGGAGGTCACGGTCGTCCTGCCGCGACGCGACTTCGCCCGGATCACCCAGCGGCTCCTCCACGACCGGACCAGCCGGAGCATCGCCCGGACCCTCGGCCGCTACGAGCACGTGGACGTGGCGGTCGTGCCCTACTTCTTCGGCAAGGACCCGGTTCCCGGCTCGTCGGACGTGTCCAGGGGCAAGGAAGTCGCTGCCGGCGACCAGGCACGCTAAGGTACACAGCCGTGCGCGTGATCATCATGGGCTGTGGTCGTGTCGGCATCCTCCTTACGCAGGAGCTGTCGAAGGCCGGCCACGAGATCACGGTGATCGACAAGAACGCCTCGGCGTTCGCCCGGCTGCCCCCGGGGTTCGAGGCTCGGACCATCGTCGGGCTTGGGTTCGACCACGAGGTCCTCGAGGAGGCGGGCATCAAGGAGGCCGACGCGTTCCTCGCGGTCTCGAGCGGGGACAACTCGAACATCGTCTCCGCGCGCGTCGCCCGCGAGCGGTACCACGTGCCCAAGGTCATCGCGCGGATCTACGACCCCATGCGGGCCGACATCTACGAGCGACTGAACATCCCGACGGTCTCGACCACCCGGTGGGGCGTGAAGCAGATGATCCTCATGCTCACGCACCCCGGCGAGGAGATCAAGGAGACCCTGGCCGCCGGCGACCTGTTCCGGATGCGCGTGGAGATCCCCCAGCACCTCGTGGGCAGGCCGGTCTCATCGCTCAACATCGAGGCGAAGATCCTGGTGGCCGGCGTGGACCGGGGGGGCAAGGGATTCATCCCCGTCGCGTCGAGCACCTTCCAGGAGGGCGACTACGCGGCGGTGGTCGTTCAGAAGGACGCGCTCGAGACCCTCGACGAGCTGCTGCAACCCGCGGCGGGGCACTGACGTGCGGGTCGTGATCAGCGGCGCGGGGGCCGTCGGTCGGCATCTCGCAACGGACCTGGCCAAGCGGGGTCACTCGGTCACCCTCATCGAGCAGGACCCCGCCGTCCTCGACATCGCGAAGGAGTGGGCGCCGGAGGTCGACCACCTCCTAGGCGACGCCTGCGAGCCGTGGGTGCTGGAGAAGGCCCAGCTCAACACGGCCGACGTCGTCGTGGCCTCGACCGGCGACGACGAGGACAACCTCGTCACGGCCCTGCTCGCGAAGCAGGAGTACGGGGTTCCCCGGGTGCTCGCCCGCGTGAACCATCCCGACAACGAGTGGCTGTTCACCGAGCAATGGGGCGTAGACGCCGCCGTGTCGCCACCCCACATCCTCACGGCCATGGTCGAGGAGGAAGTGACCGTTGGCGACCTGGTCCGCCTGCTGACGCTCGAGCGCGGGGGGGTCTCGATCGTCGAGCTCACGATCCCCGCCGAATCGCCCTCGGCGGGCCGGCCGCTGTACGAGCTCCGCCTGCCGCCCGACGCAACCATCGTCGCGATCGTCCGGGAGGGTCACGTGGTGATCCCGCAGCCCGAGACCGTGATCAGCGACGGCGACGAGGTGCTCGCGCTCTCGATCCCCGAGGCGGAGACGGCGCTCCGCGAGGCCGTCCTGGGTGAGGAGTCCGCCTAGCTCGAGCGTTCGTCGGCCTGCGTGTCCGCGGCCCAGCGGTACCCGACCCCCGGGTCCGTGACGATCACCGTGGGGCGGCTGGCGTCGGGTTCGACCTTCTTGCGGAGCTGGCTGATGAACACCCGGAGCACCTCGACGTCCTCCTGGTATCCGGCGCCCCACACGCGCTCGAGGAGCCAGCGATGCGTGAGGAGTTTGCCCGGATGCTCCGCCATCGCCTCAAGCAGCGACCACTCCGTCTTGGTCAGGTGCACGTCGGTTCTGTCCCGCGACACCCGGTGCGTCGCGAGGTCGATCACAACTCCATGCGTCTCGAACCGCGGCGGCGTGCTTTCCCGGGGGCGGCTCCGACGAAGCAGGGCTCGGACCCGTGCGAGGAGCTCCTCGACGCCGAACGGCTTCGTGAGGTAGTCGTCGGCCCCCAGGTCGAGCGCCTGCACCTTGCCAGCCTCGTCCTCGCGCACGGACAGGATGAGGATCGGGACCTGCGTCCAGGTCCGCAGGCGGCGACACACCTCCATCCCGTCGATCCCCGGCAGGTTCAGGTCTAGGACGACCAGATCGGGCATCGAGGCCTCGACCTCGGCGAGCGCGTCTTCGCCGTCCGCCGCGGTCACCACCTCGTTACCCCGGGCGGCGAGCGCACGGCGGAGCGCCCGCAAGATCTGCACCTCGTCGTCGACGACGAGGATGCGGCTCACGGCTCGCCCCGGCTCCCCGCAAGGGCGATCGCGAACGTCGCTCCCCCACCGGGCGTCTCCTCGACCCAGATCTCGCCGTCCATCGCGACCACGAACCCCTTGGCGATCGCGAGACCGAGCCCCTCTCCGAGCCTCGGATTGCGCTGGTCGAGATCGTAGAAGGGGTGGAACAACACCTCCCGGGCATCCGGCGGGAGCCCCTTGCCGTGGTCGATGACGCGGATGGTGACACGTCCATCGGAGCTGCGCGCGGTCACCTCCACCTCCGAGGCGGCGCCGTTCGATGCGCGCACGGCGTTGTCCAGCAGGTTCGTCAGGACGCGGTCGAGGAACACCCGGTCGACCCGGACGACGTCCCCTTCCTCGACCCTGGTCTGGATCCGCGCGCTCGGCCACACCCGTCCGATGTTGCGCACGCTCGTGGCGACCGCGTCGGTGAGATCGACGTTCTCCAGATGCGCGTGTAGCACCCCGGCCTCGATGCGCGACATGTCGAGGAGGTTGGCGATCAGGGCGTTCAACCGCTCGGCCTCCGAATCGATCGCCTCCAGCACCTCGCGCCGTTCCTCGTTCGTCCGTGCCACGTCCTCGTCGAGCAGGTCGGTAACGTTCGCCTTGATCGCCGCGAGCGGGCTCCGGAGATCGTGCGAGACCGCCGCGAGCAACGTCTGCCGCAGACGTTCCGTTTGCCGGTAGACCTCGGCTCCGGTGGCGGCCCGCAGCAGCCGGTCCCGCTCCAGGACGAGGGCGAGCTGGTCGCCGAACGCGCGAAGGATCCGGCTCTCCGCGGGTGTCGGCGCGTCTCGGTCGCCGCGCAGCACCAGGAGCCCAACGTTGTTCGCGCCGATGCTGAGCGGGAGGCGTTCGGGGGGACGTTCCGGCGATCGCGGGTCCCATTCGGGAACGATCTCGCCGGGGTCGCAGCCGACCGCGACCTCCTCGCGCAGTCCTCCGGCATGCGCCGTGTCTCGGACGAACAGCGCTGCGGCGTCGTAGTCGAACATCGTCAGGACGAGCCCGAGGATCTCCCGATACGCCTCCTCTCCGGGAGGGCGCATCACGAGCTCGCGCGAGAGGTCCTGGAGCGTCCGCAGCTCGACCTCCCGTGCCTCCGCCGCCGCGGCCCGCTCGATCGCCCGCCCGAGAAGGACCGAGATGAGCACGGACAGCCCGAGGAACACGAAGAGCACGACGACGTACTCCGCCTGCCCGATGACGAAGGTGTCGTAGGGAGGGAGGAAGAAGAAGTTGAAGACGACGAAGCCGAGGATCGAGGTGAAGACCCCCGGCCCGATCCCGCCGATCCACGCGGACGCGACCACCACGACGAGGAACCCGAATCCCTTGGTCAGTGGGTCGAGGTCGTCCCGGAAAGGGAGGAAAGCCGCGACGAGGAAGACGGTCCCCAAGACACCGACCGCGTACGCGAGCGCCTGCTGGCGCGGTCGCGCGGACCGCATCAGCCGGAGCATGTGGCCCGGCGACCGATCGTTCTGTTGGCTCATCGTCCCGCCTCCGTGCCCGAACGCCCACGGCAAGCATCCCACCTGAAGGACGTCGAGGGACGTCGAGAGGTCGTTCCTCACGGATCCCGTACGTGGACCCACGGCTTCTTTACGGGTCCTTGACGCCCGTGGTCCTAGCCTTGCTGTGACTTGGGAGACAGGGGGTTCGGATGCTCGACGTACTGATGGTCGTGCTGACGGTGGTGGCGTTCGGCGTGATGTTCGCGCTGATCGCCGGGCTGGAGCGCGTATGAACCTCGCGGATGTCCTCGAGCTCATCATGGCCGTCGGACTGCTCGTCTACCTCGCCTACGCCCTGATCCGACCGGAGCGCTTCTGACATGGTCACCATCGTCGTCTACATCCTGCTGCTGATCGCGCTCACGCCGCCGCTCGGTGCCTACATGTATCGCGTCTACAAGCGCGAGGAGATCGGGCGAGCGGAGCGCATCGTCTACCGGCTCATCGGCGTCAACCCCCGCCTCGAGCAGTCGTGGCGGCGCTACGCGGTCTCGTGCCTGTGGTTCAGCGTCCTGTCGATGCTGCTCCTGTACGGGATGTTCCGCCTCCAGAACCACCTGCCTGTCAACCCCGTGGGGCTCGGGGCGGTCGATCAGTACGTGTCGTTCAACACCGCCTCCAGCTTCACGACCAACACCAACTGGCAGGCCTACGGCGGCGAGACCACGATGACCTACCTCAGCCAGATGCTGGCGCTGACCTTCCAGAACTTCGTGTCCGCGGCGGTCGGCATGGCGGTGCTGGTCGCGCTGTTCCGCGGCCTCGTCCGCTCGAAGACCGACGAGGTCGGCAACTTCTGGCGCGACCTGGTCCGCGGCACCGTCTACATCCTGCTCCCCCTCGCGGCGATCGTGGGCGTGCTCCTGGTCACCCAAGGGGTCGTGCAGACGCTCGGCGCGAACGTGTCCGCTACGGGCATCCAGGGGTTCGAGCAGACGCTCGCCCGCGGCCCGGTCGCGGGACAGATCGCGATCAAGCAGCTCGGGACCAACGGCGGCGGATTCTTCAACGTCAACTCGGCGCACCCGTTCGAGGGCGGCATCGGCGGGTTCGGCAACTTCATCGGGATGTTCTCGATCCTGCTGATCCCGGCGGCACTCACGTACACCTTCGGCAAGTGGGTGGGCAACGCCCGTCAGGGATGGATGATCTTCGCGGTCATGCTCGCCCTGATGATCGGCGGGCTGGCCATCACCGTCCCGCAGGAGCACAGCGCGTCCGCGGCCATGGCGGCCGCGGGCGTGCCGACCAGCGCCCAGAACCTGGAGGGCAAGGAGCTGCGGATCGGGGTGGACGAGTCGGCACTGTGGGAGACGGCCACCACCGATGCCTCCAACGGCAGCGTGAACTCGATGCACGACTCCTACCGGCCGCTCAGCGGGGTCACCCCGATGTTCAACATGGCGCTCGGCGAGGTGATCTGGGGCGGCGTCGGCAGCGGCCTGTACGGCATGATCTTCTACGTCATCATCGCGGTGTTCATCGGCGGCCTGATGGTCGGCCGAACCCCCGAGTACCTGGGCAAGAAGATCGGCGCGCGCGAGGTGAAGCTCTCGGCGATCGCCGTCCTGGTGCCGTTCCTCCTGGCCCTCGCGGTCACCGCCGTGGGCGTGTTGATCCCCGGCGGCCTGGACGGCAGGCTCAACGCCGGACCACACGGGTTCAGCGAGATCTTCTACGCATTCATCTCGCAGGGGAACAACAACGGCTCGGCGTTCGCCGGCTACACGGCGAGCGGACCCTACCCGGCGATCGCCGGCGGCCTCCTGATGATCGCCGTGCGGTTCGTGCCGCTGATCTGCGGGCTCGCGCTCGCCGGTAGCCTCGGCCGGGCCGGAACCGTGCCCGAGACCTCCGGGACCCTGCACACGGACACGACCCTGTTCGGCGTGCTGCTCGTCTTCGTCATCCTCATCATCGGTGCCCTGACTTTCCTGCCCGGCCTCGCCGTCGGGCCGATCGTCGAGCACCTCAGCAACGGGAGCCTTTTCTGATGTCCGTCACCACCACACCCGGATCCGACAAGACCGAGCACGGAACGCTACGAGCACGCCCCCTGTTCGACCCGCCGATCGTCAAGCGCGCCGTCGTCGACAGCTTCCGCAAGCTGAACCCGATCACCTTGATGAAGAACCCGGTGATCTTCGTGGTCGAGGTCGTCTCGCTCGTCGTCACGATCCGGATCGTCACGGACATCGTCAGCGGCGGCCCGATCGCCTTCGACACCGCGATCGCGGTCGGCCTGTGGTTCACGGTGCTGTTCGCGAACTTCGCGGAGGCGATGGCCGAGGGCCGGGGCAAGGCGCAGGCGGATGCGCTGCGCAAGACCCGGGCGGACCTGGTCGCCCAACGCCTGTCGGCCGACGGCACGCAGGAGACCATCCCCGCATCCCAGCTCCGAGCGGGCGACTTCGTGATGGTCACGGCCGGCGAGATGATCCCGGGCGACGGCGAGATCGAGGAGGGGATCGCGTCGGTGGACGAGTCCGCGATCACGGGCGAGTCCGCCCCGGTGATCCGGGAGTCCGGGGGTGACCGCTCGGCGGTCACGGCCGGCACCCGGGTCCTGTCCGACTGGATCAAGGTGCGGATCACGGCCGATCCGGGCGAGTCGTTCCTGGATCGGATGATCGCGCTGGTCGAGGGCGCCGAGCGACAGAAGACACCCAATGAGATCGCCCTGTCGATCCTGCTCGCGAAGTTCACGATCATCTTCCTGATCGTGTGCGTCACGCTCCAGCCGTTCGGCATCTACTCGGGCGGACGCCTGTCCGACGCCGTGCTGATCGCGCTGTTCGTCTGCCTCATCCCGACGACGATCGGCGGGCTGCTCTCGGCGATCGGCATCGCCGGGATGGACCGCCTCGTGCAGCGAAACGTCCTCGCGATGAGCGGCCGTGCGGTCGAGGCCGCGGGCGACGTCTCCACCCTGCTGCTCGACAAGACCGGCACGATCACGCTCGGCAACCGGCAGGCGGTGGCCTTCATCGCCGCTCCGGGCGTGGACGAGCGCGAGCTCGCCGAGGTCGCGCAGCTCGCCTCGCTCGCCGACGAGACCCCCGAGGGCCGCTCGATCGTCGTGCTCGCCAAGGAGCGGTTCGGGATCCGCCAGCGCGAGTTGATGGAGACCCGGCACACGTTCATCCCGTTCACGGCGCAGACCCGGATGAGTGGCATCGACGTCGACGGAAGCGAGATCCGTAAGGGCGCGGTCGACGCGGTCGTCGGCTGGTCCGGCCGCGAGCTCCCGCCGGAGCTCGCCGACGAGGTCGAGCGGATCGCCCGGGCCGGCGGCACGCCCCTCGCCGTCGCCAAGGACCGGATCGCGCTCGGCGTGATCGAACTGAAGGACATCATCAAGGAGGGCCTCACCGAGCGGTTCGACCAGCTCCGCAAGATGGGCATCCGGACGGTAATGATCACGGGCGACAACGTGCTCACGGCCGCGGCGATCGCCCAGGAGTCCGGCGTGGACGACTTCCTCGCCGAGGCGACGCCGGAAGCCAAGATGGACCTGATCAAGACCGAGCAGACGGGCGGCAAGCTCGTGGCGATGACCGGCGACGGCACCAACGACGCCCCCGCGCTCGCGCAGGCCGACGTCGGTGTGGCGATGAACACCGGGACGACCGCGGCCAAGGAGGCCGGCAACATGGTCGACCTGGATTCGAACCCGACGAAGCTCATGGACATCGTCGAGATCGGCAAGCAGCTGCTCATCACGCGCGGCTCGCTCACGACGTTCTCGATCGCGAACGACGTCGCGAAGTACTTCGCGATCATCCCCGCGATGTTCGCCGGGATCCTTCCGGCGCTGGACCAGCTGAACATCATGAACCTCGCGACGCCCGAGTCGGCGATCCTGTCGGCCGTCATCTTCAACGCGCTCATCATCGTCGCGCTGGTCCCGCTCGCGCTGCGTGGCGTGCGCTACCGGCCGATCGGCGCGAACGGCCTACTCCGCCGCAACATGCTGATTTACGGACTGGGAGGGATCATCGTGCCGTTCATCGGTATCAAGCTCATCGACATGCTCCTCGAGGTGGTGAACTTCACGTGATCTCAACTGCCGTTCGAGCCTTGCGTGCGGTCGTCGTCCTGGCCCTGCTCACGGGTCTCGTGTACCCGCTCGTCATGACCGGCATCGCCCAGCTGACGATGTCGGAGAAGGCCGATGGATCACTGATCACGGTGGACGGAAGGGTCGTCGGGAGCTCTTCGATCGGCCAGCTCTGGGAGGGCGAGGAGTGGTTCCACGGCCGGCCGTCGGCGGTCGACTATGACGCGTCGACGTCCTCGGGCTCGAACCTGGGTCCGAACTCACAGGAGCTCTCCGATCTGATCACCGAGCGGGCGGACGCGATCCTCTCGCTCGAGTTGCCGTACAACGAGGGTCTGACGGTCGCCGACGTCCCGGCCGACCTCCTCACTGCGTCCGCGAGCGGCCTAGACCCGCACATCTCCGTCGCGGCCGCCGAACTCCAGGCGCCCCGGATCGCCGACGTGCGGGGCCTCTCGCTCGAGGAGGTCCGATCCCTGATCGACGAGAACACGGAGGGGCCCGCGCTCGGGTTCCTCGGCAAGGAGCACGTGAACGTCCTGGAGCTCAACCTCGCGCTTGCGCAAGCGGCATGAAGACCGTGGCGGACACGAAGACGTTCGTCGTGATCGGAGCACGTCCCCGATCGAGCGCGATCGACGCCCTGGTCGACGTGCCGGCCGGAGGGGAGGCGGTGGTCTACGTCCTGGGACTGCATCCCACTCCGGGCCAGCAGCGGCTGACCGAGGACGTGCTCGCGCTCGCCGCCAAGTGCCGATTCACGCTGACCGTAGAGCTGGTCTCGGACTCGTCGGAGCTGCACGACCAACTGCGCGAGGCGTCGACCGTTCGCGTCCTCGCCGGTCGGGCCGAGCGTCGTCGATGGGACCTCGCCCAGGGGGGACGCGGTCACCCCTGACGACGTGAGATGACGTGGATGTCCAGGTTCGAGGCCGCCCGGATGAGACGGGCGAGGAACGATCCCTGGGTCAGCTCCTTCCAGCGCGAGCGGCGGGATTCGCCCACGACGATCTGCGTGACGGAGTGCCGGTAGGCGTAGCCCAGCACCGCGTCAACGGGCGTCTCAGAGTCGATCACGTCGAACGTGCCGCCCAGGTCACGGGTGAGCGACTCGACCCTCTTGAGCCACTCCGGGTCGGTCGCCCCCTCGCCCTCTCGAACGTGGAGGACGAGGAACTCGCCCCTGGCGCGATACGCGATGCGCGATGCCCGACGGATCAGCGCCTCCGACAGGTCGCCGGGTCGTGAGACGCACACGAGGACCCGTTCGCGGACGTCGGCCGCCGCTCCCTGGCCCGTCCAGCGGTCGAGCAGGGTGTCGTCGACCTGGTTCGCGACCTTCAGAAGCGCGAGCTCGCGCAGCGCCGTCAGGTTCTCCGACGTGAAGAACCTTTGGAGGGCGAGCTCGGCCTTCCGAGCATCCGGGTAGACGTTCCCGTGCGCGATCCGCCGTCGGAGCGCGTGGGGCGACATGTCGACGAGCTCCACCTGGTCGGCGAGCTCGAACAGCCAGTCGGGGATCGTCTCCCGTTGCCGGATCCCCGTCACGTTCGCGATGACGTCGTTCAGGCTCTCGAGGTGTTGGATGTTGATGGTGGTGATGACCTCGATGCCGGCCGCGAGGGTGTCGATCACGTCTTCCCAGCGCTTGGCGTGCTTCGCTCCCGGGATGTTCGTGTGCGCCAGCTCGTCGACCAGCGCGACCTGCGGCTTGCGTTCGATCAGCGCATCGACGTCCATCTCCTCGAACCTGCGACCCCGGTACTCGAGGATCCGCATCGGGATGACCTCGAGTCCCTCGAGCATCGCGATGGTCTGCCTGCGACCGTAGGTCGCCACGAACCCGACGACGACGTCGGTCCCCCGGTCGAGCCGACGGTGCCCCTCGGAGAGCATCGCGTAGGTCTTTCCCACGCCCGGGGCCGCGCCCAGGTACATCCGGAGCGGGGCGGCCTTCCGACGGTGCGCCTCCTCCTGCGTCCAGGTGGTCGCGAAGGCGGGCTCGATGACGTCCCGGCCGACCAGAGCCTCCACGGATTCGCTCTCGACCGCGAGGCCCCGCTGTTCCTCAGCCATACGGAGATGATGCCTGACGCGAGGCGGCATCGCATGGCTTGGTCCGGTCTGGCGCTCGGGATCGCTCGGGAGGGGGCTAGTGGCCGTTTCCGTTGCCGCCGGGATGGCGCCCTTGCCGTTTCCGCCGGCGTTGCCGTGCGACTCGCCGCTTTGGCCGTGAGTGGTCGTTGGACGAGGGCGTGGAACCCTTCTCGGGCGGGACATGGTCACCGTCGTTCGCGCTGGCTTTGGCCTCGTGCTTGGCCTCGTTCTCCTGGAGGTACTCGAGGGAGTTCTGCAGGCCCTGGTTGTGTGGGTGGACGACGAGGAGCGCCCCGTGCCGGCAGATCGCGTTGTCGAGCCCGGTCAGGCCCTGGCAGGCCGTGAAGTCGGCCCCGTTCGAGGGCGCCTGCCATCCTCGGCGGGCTCAATCTCGGGGGCGGTCGTCCCAGTGGGACCACTCAGTCCCGCGGGGCCGCTCGCCCCCGTGGCCCCCGTGGGGACGATGAGGGGGGAGTCATGCGGGCCCCGGCGGCGCTCGCAGGGACGGGTTGGCCGACGCGAGCGAACCGATCGCGATCACCGCGACCACCACGATGATCGTGTCCCGCCAGGGCCTTCCACGCATGCTGCGGCTGGCCCCGTTGGATGTGGAAGGTATCGACAGGCGGGCTCGTGGAACTTGCCCGGCCGCTGGTGTCCCCCAGGCCGCCTACGTACGGAACTCGAAGCTCGGGTTCACCATCCGCTTCTCGCCCCGTTGGTCGGCGAGCAGGCCCTCGACCACGAGACGCGTGCCGAGGCTCAGCCCGCGGATCGTCCGACGGCCCATCCAGGTCACCGTGACCTCTCCGGTCCCGTCGGACAGGATCGCCTCGAGCGACTCGTGGCCCTCGAGCGGCCTGACCGTGATCCGTCGGACCACGCCGGCGACCTTGGCCCGCGAGCGCACGGACGCCTCGGCGATGCGAACGCTGCCCGGGACGCTCTCCGCCCACGTCCGTGTCTCCTCCGCGTAGCGCTGCTCGTCGCTCTCCGCCATCCGGCGGAAGAACCGCCGGAACGGATCGAGGGCGCCCATCGCGAGTCTGGAGCGCCTAGGTGACCGACGTTGGTTCGCGCGCTGGAGCCGATGGTCCCGATGCCTCGATGATGAGCTCGGACTTCCGAGCCTTCGAGACCCAGATCGCCGCAACCACGATCGCCACGGCGATCGCGACGACCACGACGCGGATCATGTCGTTGTCGGCCTGCTCGACGATGACCGGCGCGAACAGCAGCGCGACCAGGTTCATCACCTTGATGAGCGGGTTCAGGGCGGGGCCGGCCGTGTCCTTGAACGGGTCCCCGACCGTGTCGCCGATCACGGCGGCCTTGTGGGCGTCACTGCCCTTGCCGCCGTAGTGGCCCGCCTCGATGTACTTCTTGGCGTTGTCCCAGGCGCCTCCTGAGTTCGAGAGCATGACGGCCAGCAGCTGGCCCGTCAGGATCGCGCCGGCGAGGAACGCGCCGAGCGCCTCGGCCTCGAAGGCGAACCCGACGATGATCGGTGACAGGACCGCAAGAAGACCCGGCGTCATCAGCTCGCGGAGCGAGGTCTTGGTGCAGATGTCGACCACGCGCGCGTAGTCCGGCTTCTCCGAGTAGTCCATGATCCCCGGGTGGTCGCGGAACTGGTTCCGGACCTCCACGACGACCTGCGACGCTGCTCGACCGACCGCCCGGATCGCGAGCGAGCAGAACAGGAAGGCGACCGAGCCGCCGATCAGCAGCCCGACGAGCACGTTGGGTTCGTCGACCTTGATCCCGGTGAAGTCGAACCCCGCGAGACGGAGGGCCTCCTCGAAGGACCCGAAGAGCGAGGTCGCGGCGATCACGGCCGTCGCGATCGCCATCCCCTTGGTGATCGCCTTCGTCGAGTTGCCGATGGCGTCGAGGCCGGTGAGTACCTCCGCGGGACGGCCCTCGAACTCCCCCGACATCTCCGCGATGCCCTGCGCGTTGTCCGAGACCGGTCCATAGGTGTCCATCGACACGATGACACCGACGGTGGTGAGCATCCCCATCCCGGTGAGCGAGATGAAGTACAGGGCTTCGCGCGTGTTGTCACCGAGGACGAACGCGGCGCCGATCACTGCCGCGATGACGAGGAGCGACCAGACGGTCGACTCCATCCCGATCGAGAACCCAGACAGGATCGTGGTCGCGGGGCCCGTCTGCGTGGACTCCGCGATCTCCTGCACCGGCTTGAACTTCGTATCGGTGAAGTACTGCGTGAGGACCTGGATCACGCTCGCGAGGATCAGGCCGAACAGCACGGCGACCGCCGGACGGAGGTCGTCCATGTACAGACCGCTGATCACGAACACCGCGGCGGCCGAGATCGCGGCAGAGATGAAGAACCCGCGGTTGATCGCGCGCATCCCGTGCTCGTCCTCGCTCCGGGGCGTCACGGCCAAGATCCCGATGATCGACGTGATCACGCCCACCGCCCGGACGAACAGCGGGAACATCACGCCGGCGATCGCCCCCACCTCGGACCCGGCGAACGCGGCCGCGCCCAGGATCAGCGACGCCACCAGCGTCACCTCGTACGACTCGAACAGGTCCGCCGCCATACCGGCGCAGTCGCCGACGTTGTCGCCCACGTTGTCAGCGATCGTGGCAGCGTTCCGGGGATCGTCCTCGGGGATCCCCTTCTCGACCTTGCCCACGAGGTCAGCCCCGACGTCGGCCGCCTTGGTGAAGATCCCGCCGCCCACCCGCATGAACATCGCGAGGAGCGCGCCGCCGAACCCGAACCCTATCAACACGCTCGTCGCGTCCTGCTTGTAGATCAGCAGGATCATCGTCGCGCCGAACAGCCCGAGCCCAACCGTGAACATGCCGGCCACGCCACCGGCGCGGAACGCGATCCGGAGCGCTCGCCGCAGGCCCGACTCCTTGGCGGCGTTCGCCGTCCGGACATTCGCGCGAACGGCGAGCCACATCCCCGTGTAGCCCGTGATCGCGCTGAACACGGCGCCCAGGATGAACGCGATCGACCGGCCGAACCTGATCGAGAAGTCACTGTGGCTCGCGAACTCGGGAACCGGCAGAGCGAAGAACAAGACGACCGTCAAGATCGCCATGAAGACGGCCACGGTGCGGAACTGGCGGTTCAGGTACGCCTTCGCGCCTATCTGGATGGACCGCGCGATCTCCTTCATCTTCTCGGAGCCCTCGGGCGCGGCCAAGACTTCCCGGACCAAGTAGTAGGCGAAGGCGAGCGCAACGAGCGAGATGACGAGGATCACCCACAGGGCGTTGTTCTCGAAGGATCCGAAGACGGCCTTGATCGGGCCGCCCTCTTGGGCGAGGACACCGTGCAACAACTTCGGACCTCCTTGGCTTCGGACGCACGCCGGACCGGCGAGGCCGGAACCCGGCAAGTATAGGGAGTCGTCGGTCAGCTGACCTGGGGCGGAACGGGCTCGGTTCCCCTCGTTCGTCGGGCGCCACGTCTGAGCAGGAGGAAGCCGAACAGTCCCGCCACCACGGCCGAGAACATGATCGCGACGATCGCCGGCTGGATGAGCCGAGGCGGCAGCGCGAGCTCGGCGACGAAGAGCGAGACCGTGAACGGGATGCCCGCGGCGGCTCCCGCCGCGACGACGTGTCGTCGGCGGACGCCCTCCGGCAGCACGCCGAGCCCCAGGCGGAGCGCGAGGAGGACGGCCACCGCGATCCCGAGCGGCTTGCCGACGATCCTCGACGCGACGATGCCGAGCCCGAGACGGCCGCTCGTCGCCTCCGCGACCGCGTGGCCCGACAGACGGACCCCCGCGTTCGCGAACGCGAAGAGCGGGACGACGACGTAGCTCGACCAGGGAAATAGGAGCGCCTCGGCGCGAGCGAGCGGTGATACGGTCTCTCGCGATAGGCGGGCGAGATCGAGCCATCTGCGCGGCGTCGGCGTCCGGCGGGTCCGGGTCGTCGACGGTTCGATCGGCGATCCGGTGCGCCTCGTCGCTCACGGGCCGCGGCCGCTGGAACGCGACCGCGGGCGTGAGGAACGCGAGCGCGACGCCCGCGATCGTCGGCGAGACACCCGGATGCGTCCAGCGCCACCCAGGCGCGATCCCGAGCGCCACGTACACCGAGGACGGCCCGAACTCGATGCGCCACAGGAGCCCGTAGACCATAAGCATGACCACGCGCCGCGACGAGCGGAACGAGGTCGACGCCGTGGCGTAGAACGAACGCGACGATCGACGATGCTCCCGAGGTCATCGACGATCGCGAGGGTGAGCAGGAGCGTCTTCAACCCCGCCGGCAGCGGCCGGCGACCAACGCCACGACGGCCAGCACGAAGACGATATCGGTCGGCATCGCGATCCCGAACCCGTGCGGCCGCATCGCTTCCCCCCGTGAACGCGAGTAGACGACCGCGGGGACGATCATGCCCGCCCAGGGCGGCGAGCGACGGGCAGGAGGCCGCTCGCCGATGGCGCAGTTCGCCCGGTCAGCAGCTCGCGCTTGATCTCCAGACCGACGACCAGGAAGAACAAGGTCATCAGCCCGTCCGACACCCAACCGCGGAGGTCGTGGTCAGCGACCGAGTCACCCAGGCGGATCGTCAGTTCGTCCTCCAGACGCGGTGGTAGGAGTCGCCGAACGGCGAGTTCGCCCAGACGAGGGCGACGCCGTCGCGGCCAGCAGGAGGATCGGCGAGGAGGTCTCCGTCTGCGAGGAAGGCCTGCAGCGGCTGCACGACGTTGCGAGGGAAGCGGTCGACTCGAGCGCGACCACGTCGGTCGCAAGACCGTCCGGAGAGCGTGGGATCGTCGTCGCGTTCGGTCCGGTCGGTCATGCGGAACCCTCTGCCGACCAGTCTTCCCGGCGCACCTTCAGAACTTCTCCATCTTACTTGTGTTGCGAGAGGCCCCGAGCACGGGTAGCCTTCACGCGTTTTGGCCACCAGTACCGAACCCCCCTCCGTGACCCCCAACCGGGTGCAGCGCGGCGCGACGAAGAAGCGCCGCGTGTCGTTGGCGTTGCTGATCGTGCCGATCGTGCTCGTCGCGATCGGTGTGGCGATCCTGCTCGCGCTGCGGGGCGGGACCGTGCCGATCATCGGCGGGGGCGACGAGCCGGCGCCGCCCTTCGACTTCATCGTCAAGCCCGCCACGGCGATCTCGACCGCACCCGACGCGGACGAGGCCGCGCTCTCGGCGAGCGCCGACGAGGTGGCCCGGGAGATCACGCCGATGATCGACGACCTGTACACGAACGCCTACCTGGACCCGAGCAACTGGCGCCACGATGACTACGAGGAGGTCTTCGCGACGTTCGCGCCCGATGCGGCCGCGACGGCCGAGCAGAGCGTGGAGACCCTCACGCTGGGCGCCACCGCCGGCGATGTCTTCGACACCGTCGACCCGGGCAAGAGCAAGCTCTCGTACCAGGTGCTGTTCGACCCCGACGGCGCGCCGGAGACCGCCGTTGTGTCCGTGATCTTCCGGGCGACCGCGGAACGCAAGGACGGCACGTACCTCGCGATCGTGAGCGAGGGCGAGTTCTTCCTCCGCCAGGTCGACGGGTGGAAGATCACCGCGTTCGACGTGACGCGCGACGACCACGAGGCCCAGCCGCCGTCACCCTCGGCCTCCCCCTCCGCATGAGCACACATCCCGCCCGCCGCCGAGCCGCGCTCCTGGTCGCCCTCGTGGGGGCTTGGGTCGCCGGCTCCGCCCTGGGCGCCACCCCACCGGCGAGGCACGCGTCGGCCGCCCCGCTGTTCCAGCTCGAGCCCGCCCACGCCGAGTACGTGCCGGTGCTCGACGGCAGCAAGCCGATCTACGTCCTGGTGATCGGCTCGGATGCCCGGCCCGATCAGGCGATCGACAGCCAGCGGGCCGACTCGCTCCACATCCTGTCCATCAACCCCGCCGAGCACCGGGCGTCGCTCGTGGGGATCCCGCGCGACTCCTACGTCGAGATCCCGGGCCACGGCCAGAACAAGATCAACGCCGCGCTGTTCTACGGCGGCCCCGACCTCGTGGTGCAGACGGTCGAGCAGCTCACCGGCCTGAAGATGGACTACTGGGCGATGACGGGGTTCGCGAGCTTCGAGCAGATGGTGGACGACGTCGACGGGCTGGTGGTCGACGTGCCGTTCGCGATGAACGACGAGGACTCGAGGGCGTTCTTCGACCCCGGCGTCCAGCGGCTGGACGGCGACGACGCCCTGGCCTTCGCGAGGGACCGGCACGACCTGCCGGCGGGCGACTTCGGCCGCTCGGAGAATCAGGGCCGACTGATGGTTGCCGCGCTCGCCCAGCTCAAGAAGGAGTTCAACCAGGACCCGGCGCGGCTGCTGGCCTGGGTAGCGTCGTTCGTGCGGAACGGCACGACCACGCTTTCGCTGGACGAGGTGCTCGACCTGGCCTTCACGGGCACAGCGATCAACGCGAACAAGGTCGAGAACATCGTCCTCCCCGGCGGCGAAGGCATGATCGGCGGACTGTCGGTCGTCACGCTCAACCAGGAGTCGCTCGACACGATCTCGAAGGACCTCGCCGACGACGGCCTGCTGAAGAAGGCGAACGTGCCGCCGTCTCCGAACGAGTCGCTGCTCGGCGGCTAACACCCAGCCGCTCGGATCACCGCGTCACGACGTACACGACGTAGCCTGCGAAGAACGCCCCCTGCAGCAACAGCAGCGGCGCCGAGAACCGCCCCCGGAACCGGATCGTCAGCCAGAGCACCCCGCCGGCGACGAGCGCGATCACCGCGGCCACGAGCGCCTCGTGCGCGAGGTACCAGGGCGTGAGCAGCAGGCCGACCGTGACCGGGAACGAGGACTGGAAGACCATCGCCCCGGTCATGTTGCCGAGCGCCAGGGTGTCCTTGCCGCGCCGGACCCAGAGCACGCTGTTGAACTTCTCGGGGAGCTCGGTGGCGACGGGCGCGACCAGCAGCGCGAACACGAGATGGGAGACCCCGAAGTTCTCGGCGATCGTATTGACCCCCGCCACGAACATCCTCGCGCCGCCCACGATCAGCAGGAGCGAGATGCCCGTCTGCACGAACATCGGCCAGTCGGGCGATGCGCTCGACCACGGGGCGAGCGACCGTCGCAGCCGCCGGAGCCATCTCCAGAGGTACAGCGGATGGATCTCGCTGCGCGCCTCGTCCTCGAGCTCGTGCTCCCCCGGCGCCTGCAGGTGGCGCCGGACGTAGAAGACGTAGCCGACGACCAACACGACCGCGAGGGCATAGTGCAGGGCTTTGACGTGCACGAGCCCGGCGCCGGCCGCGAGCGCGTACATGCAGAGGAAGTAGCCGAGGTCCTGGCGCAGCACCCCCCGGTCGGCGTCCAGGTCGGTCGGTCGCCGCCCGCCTCGCGCGAAGACCAGCACCGCGGTGCCCACGACGAACATCGCGAGCGTCGTCAGCATGAACGGCGCTCCCAAGATCGCGCCGATGCCGATCTCCTCGCCGCCCACGTGACCGGACATGATCGCCACCAGCGGCAGGATCGTCTCGGGGAGCGCTGTGCCGACCGCCGCGAGCACGCTGCCGACCACGCCCTCGGACAGGCCGAATCCCTCGCCGATCCACTCGACCCCGTTGGTGAACAGCTCGGCGCCGCCGAGGATCACGAGCAAAGACGAGCCGAGCAGGGCCCACTCCATCGGGCGTGCATCGTGCCACACCCGCCGGCCGCCGCCGGAGGTGTCGCGACGGGCTGTTAGGCTCCCGCGCGAAGGGGAGTAGTCCACAAGCGGATCCGCCGTCATGACGGTCGCGCGTCGCGGCCCGGCGGATCCCTCGCGCGGCGAGGACGAGACCTTCGGCCGAGAGGGAAGGGGCCGTGGGTTCCGACCGCGAGTCGCAGACCGTCACTCATCTCGACGCACCGGCCGGACGATCCCTCACCTCGCTGCTCATCGCGGTGGCCCTCACGATCCCGGCGATCGTGCTCCGTTTCTCGGACGCGTCCCTCGCGAACGCCGTGGAGGCGCTGCTGTTCGGCCTCGCGATCGTCGGCGCGGCCTTCATCCTGTCGTGGGCGGCCGAGGTGGCGCAGCTCGACATCTCGGCGGGGCTGGCGATCGCCGTCCTCGCGTTCATCGCGGTCCTGCCCGAGTACGCCGTCGACATGGTGCTCGCGTGGAAGGGCGGGAACGCGTTCGAGCAGTTCGGAGAGGCGTGCAAGGCAGCGAACGACACGGGGGAGAGCGCGTGCTCGCTCGCCCTCGCCAACATGACGGGCGCGAACCGCCTGCTGATCGGCATCGGCTGGTCGATGGTCGTATTCATCGCGGCGTACCGCTCGCGCAAGAGCCCACCGGTTCTGCACGAGGTGCGGCTCGACCGTCCGCATTCGGTGGAGGTGGCGTTCCTCGGGCTCGCGACCGTGTACTCGCTCACCCTGCCCCTGAAGTCGCAGATCACGCTGGTCGACTCGCTGGTGCTGGTGTCGATCTTCGTCGCGTACACCTGGCGGATCTCGAAGGCTCCGGCCGAGGAGCCACACCTGGTCGGCCCCGCCCGCTGGATCGGGACGTTCCGGATCCCCCGACGGCGGGCGAGTGTGATCGGGATGTTCGTGTTCGCCGCGGTGGTGATCCTGCTCTCCGCCGAGCACTTCGCCGAGTCGCTCGTCGCGACGGGCGAGCAGTTCAACATCAACGAGTTCCTCCTGATCCAATGGCTCGCGCCGCTCGCGTCCGAGGCACCCGAGCTGCTCGTCGCCGGCCTCTACGCGTGGCGCCTGAACACCAACGCGGGTCTGGGCACCCTCGTGTCCTCGAAGGTGAACCAGTGGACCCTGCTGGTCGGCACCCTGCCGATCGTGTTCGCCATCGCGGCCGGCGGTCTGCACGGCCTCCCCGTCGACGCGCACCAGCGCGAGGAGCTGTTCCTCACCGCCGCGCAGTCGTTCTTCGCGCTCGCCGTCCTGGTCACGCTCTCGATCAGCGTGCGCGAGGCCTGGTTGCTGTTCGGCCTGTTCTGGGCGCAGTTCATCGTGGGCGCGATCGTCCCCGAGTCGTTCATGGGTATCGAGCGCGTCCTGGTGGGGACCGTGTACCTCGTGCTCGGGCTCGTGATCTTCACACGTCAGCGGAGCCTGATCCGCCCCCTGATCCGGGACGGCTTCAAGACGTCGTACCGCGAGCTCAACGGGCGCGAGATCGTCGGCGAGTGACCCGGGCGGTCCCGGCGCGCACGGCTACCATCGCCGGGTGGACCCGCGCGCCTTCCTCGAGCGGCTGAGCGCCGAGGACGAGCTCGTCCACGTCCGGGACCTGCCGGCCCGCACGACCGAGCCCCGTCCCTTCCCGGCCGAGGTCCCCGACCTGATCCGCCAGCGGCTCGCCCTGGTCGGCGTGACCGGCCTCTACGAGCATCAGCGGGCGGCGTTCGACCTCGCGCGCTCGGGCGGGAACGTGATCGTCGCGACCGGCACCGCGTCGGGCAAGACGCTCGTCTACAACCTCGCGTTCGCGGCGGCGGCGGTGCCGGACCCAAAGCGAACGGCGCTGTACCTGTTCCCCACCAAGGCGCTGGCGCGCGACCAGCTCCGTCAGGTCCGCGAGCTCAGGCTGCCCCAGCTCCGAGCGGGGGTCTACGACGGCGACACGCCACGGGCCGACCGGCCCCTGATCCGCAAGAACGCGAACCTGGTCATGACGAACCCGGACATGCTCCACGCCGGGATCCTGCCGGACCATCCGCGCTGGGCGGACTTCTTCCTGCGCCTGTCGCACGTCGTCGTCGACGAGACCCACGTGTTCCGAGGCGTGTTCGGGTCGCACGTCGCACACGTCCTGCGGCGGCTCCGTCGGCTGGTGGCGCACTACGGCGGCGACCCCGCGTTCGTGCTCGCGTCCGCGACCGTCGGCAATCCGGTCGAGCTCGCCGAACGGCTCGTCGGGGAGCCGTTCGAGGCCGTCGTGGACGACCGCTCGCCGAGCGGGGGCAAGACCTTCGCGCTGTGGAACCCGCCGATCGTGGACGACGAGTCGGGCGCTCGCAGGAGCGCGCTCACCGACACCTCGTTCCTGATGGCCCGGCTCGCCGAGGAGGGCGTGAAGTCGATCGGGTTCACGCGGTCCCGGCGGGCGGCGGAGCTGCTGGCCGAGTTCACACGGCGCGAGCTGGACGCCGAGCTCCGTCCGCGGGTCAAGGCGTATCGCGCCGGCTACCTGGCGGAGGATCGACGCGAGCTCGAACGGCGGCTCGCGAACGACGAGCTGATCGCCGTCGCCTCGACGAACGCGCTCGAGCTCGGGATCGACATCGGGTCGTTGGACGCGGCGCTGCTGGTGGGCTACCCCGGGACGCGTGCGTCGATGTGGCAGCAGGCCGGGCGCGCGGGCCGGCGTTCGGACGGCTCGCTCGCGGTGCTGGTGGCGCAGGACGAACCGCTCGACCAGTACCTGGTCACCCACCCCGCGGATCTGTTCGACAAACCCTCGGAGGCTGCGGTGATCGATCCGACGAACCCGTACGTCCTCATCCCCCATCTGCTGTGCGCGGCCCGGGAGCAGCCCCTGTCCGACGAGGAGGTCGCGACCTACTGGCCGGAGGCCTCGGAGACCGTCCTGGGTCTCGAGGCGACCGGCGAGCTCCGGCGCCGCGGCTCCCTCCTGCACCACGCGGGTCACGAGGCGCCCCACCGGAAGGTGGACATCCGAAGCACCGGTGGGCGCCGGTTCCAGATCGTGATCGAGGAGACCGGGGAGCTGCTCGGCACGGTCGACGGCTCGCGCGCGTACTGGCAGGTCCATCCGGGCGCCGTGTACCTGCATCAGGGGGAGCAGTTCGAGGTACGGGTGCTGGATCTGGACGCGAACGTCGCGATCGTGACCCGGTCCGACCCCGACTACTACACGCAGTCGCGCGACACCACCGACATCGAGGTCGTGATCGAGCAGGAGCAGCGACGGCTCTCCGCCGACACCGAGACGTGCTACGGGACGGTACGGGTCACGAACCAGGTCGTGGCGTTCGCCCGCAAGCACGTCGCCACCGGCGAGGTGCTCGAGATCGTGCCGCTCGACCTCCCGCCCGTGCCGCTCGAGACGCGCGCCGTGTGGTGGGGCATCCCGCAGACGGTGCTCGATCGGGCCGGGCTCCGACCGTCGGCGATCCCGGGGGCGGCCCACGCGGCCGAACACGCGGCGATCGGGCTGCTCCCGCTGGTCGCCACGTGCGACCGATGGGACGTCGGCGGCGTGTCGACCGCGTACCATCCCGACACCGGGTCGTCTGCGATCTTCGTGTACGACGGGTACGAGGGTGGTGCCGGCATCGCCGAACGGGGGTTCTCCTCCGCCCGGCGATGGCTGGAGGCGACGCTCGAGACGGTGTCGAGGTGTCCGTGTGCGCACGGGTGCCCCTCGTGCGTGCAGTCGCCCAAGTGCGGGAACGGGAACGAGCCGCTGGACAAGGCGGGCGCCGTGTCGCTGCTCGCGGCGATGCTGGGTTGAGGACCGCCGGAAGCGTGAGGGAGCGAGATGACGCGAGAGGTCTACATCGCCGTGGTGGGACCGTCGGCGGGGACGCCGGCCGAGCTCGCGATCGGCGAGGCCGTAGGGCGAGGCGTCGCCGAGGCGGGCGGTGTCCTGGTCTGCGGCGGCATGGGCGGCGTCATGGAGGCGGCGGCGGGCGGCTGCGCCGACGCGGGCGGGCGTTCGGTGGGGATCCTCCCGAGCGACTCGCGGCTGGACGCCAACCCGTATCTGACGATCACGGTCGCGACGGGGATGGGTGAGGCGCGCAACGCGATCGTCGTGCGGACCGCCGACGTCGTGATCGCGGTGCACGGCGAGTTCGGGACGCTCTCGGAGATCGCCCTGGCCCTGAAGATGGGCAAGCCGGTCGTCGGCATCGGGACCTGGGAGCTCGGCAAGGACGGCGAACCGGTCGAGGCGATCGTCCGGGCGGCCGACGCCAAGGACGCCGTGTCCCAGGCGCTCCGGTTGGCCGCGCCCCTCTAGACTCCTCGAGATCACCTTCGCCCGGCGGCGGACCATCCTTCCTCCGCGTGCGGTCCGGGTTCGTCCGTCGGAGACAGGGGAAGCATGACCGACCACGAGGAGCACCAAGAGATCGCGCCCGCCCCGGCGACGGACCCGCGCTCCGACGCCGAGCTCGACGCGATCGCGGAGGCCGAGGTCGAGGGCCTGCCGGTCTCGACCGACGCGGCGCTCCGCACGACCCCGCGCGCCGGCGGCCGGCTCCAGGGGGCGATCGATGCCGTCCTGCCGAGGGGACGCTTCGGCGACCAGCGGGACATCCTCGGCGGCGCCGGGCAGAACGTGATCGGCCTGGCGGCCGGCGTGCTCACGACGTTCGCCACCCAGGTGATCATGACGCGCGGCCTGGGCCCCGCGCTCTTCGGGGTCGTGACGCTCACCACGCAGTTCGCGTTCATCGCGAGCACCGCCACGCGGTTCGGCATGGACGTGGCGAACGTCCGTCTGGTGGCGATCCTGGTCGGTCGCGGCGAGTCCGGGCGGACGCGCCCGCTCGTACGGACGAGCGCGATCATCGCGGGCGTCATCTCGGTCCTGGTGGGCGTGGCGGTCATCCTGCTCGCGGATCGGCTCTCGACCGCGTTCGTCTCCCCGAGGTTCCACGACCAAGGCGTCGTGGCGTTCGCTGCGGCCGGCGTCGCGATCCCGTTCGCGGCGCTCACCTGGGTCTACCTGGGCGCGACGCGCGGCCTCAAGATCATGCGCCACACCCTGTACATCTTCTGGATCGGCCAGCCGCTCGGGTGGATCGCCATCGCCGTCGTGGGCTGGTTCTTCGCCAAGACCGCCGGCGTGACCGCGTTCGCGTACGCGGCGTCCTGGGCGATCGCGTGCGCGTTCGCGTGGTGGGCATGGGAACGCGAGACCCGGGGGTTCGATGCTCGGACCGAGGGTGCCGGCATCCCCGAGGAGCGCACGGGGGCGCTGATGAAGTTCGGGATGCTCCGCGCCCCAGCGACGCTGTTCGCCCAGCTGCTGTTCTGGATCGACACGTTCGTGCTGGCCGCGTACCGGAGCTCGGCGGAGGTCGGGGTCTACGGCGCCACCGTGCGGACGGGGCAGTCGCTGCTGTTGTTCCTCACCTCGCTCTCGCTCGTGTTCAGTCCGTTCGTCGCCGACCTGCACTACCGCGGAGAGAAGGACAAGCTCGATGCCCTGTACAAGAACGTGACGAGGTGGGGCCTCGCGACGACGCTGCCGATCCTGCTCGCGCTCGCGATCCTGCCGGGGACGATCATGCGCGTGTACGGCCCGCGGTTCGTCGTCGGCGCCTCCGCGCTCGAGATCCTGATCATCGGCCTGATCGTTCCGGTCATCGTCGGCACCGTCGGGTTCATCCTGATCATGGTCGGTCGTACCGGCTGGGACCTGCTCGTCTACGTCGCCTCGTTCGTCGTCGCGGTAGGGATCGCCGTCTGGCTCGCGCCCACGTACGGCATGAAGGGGGCCGCGATCGCCGAGGCGGTCACCCTGACGCTGTCCGCGTTCGCGCGGCTGCTGCTGGTCAAGCGGTTCGTCGACATCTGGCCGTTCGACCGCTGGTTCCTGCGGTTGATCCCGCCGGCGTTGGCCGGCGCCGTCGTCATGTGGGCGGTGCACGCGGTCCTCGTGGGACCGAAGTGGTTGATCGACCTGACGCTCTCGATCTCGGCCGGCACGCTCGCGTACGGCGTGGTCCTGCTCTGGATCGGCCTCAAGCCCGGCGAGCGGGCGACCGCGCTCGCCCTGATCCGCAGGCTGCTCGGCCGCACGCCGACCCCACCCGGACCGGTCACCGCCGGCTGACCGCGCGGTGCCGCGATCCTCCTCTCGAGCGCCTGGGGTCGCGTGACGGTAGCGTCGGCGGGTCGAACGATCCGAACGAAGGAGGCGAGCCATGACCGACCCGGCCCGGCTGGAGCGCGGCCGAGACAAGCTCAGCGAGGTCCACGGAGAACGAGCCCTGGCCACCGTCGAGTCGCTCGGAGATCTCGGGCGGCTGATCGTCGAGGTGGCGTACGGCGACGTCTACTCCCGACCCGGGCTCTCGCTCCGTGAGCGCCAGATCACCTCGGTCGCGGCGCTCGTCGCGACCGGCCGGTCCTCGCAGCTGCCGGTGCACCTGCGCTCGTCTCTGAAGGCCGGGCTCACACCCGAGGAGCTCCAGGAGGTGATCATCCAGACGGCCACGATCGCGGGCTTCCCGCCCGCGATGAACGCCTGGTCGACGCTGAAGACGATCGTCGCGGAGACCGAGGGCTGATGGACGCCCTCCAGGCCGCTCGGCGCTGGGCAGATGCATGGGCCCGTGCCTGGCGAACGCACGACGCCGAGCTCGTGGGATCGCTGTACGCCGACGGTGCCTCGTTCCGTTCTCAGCCGTTCCGCGAGCTCGACGACCCGGCCGGCTACGCGCGGTGGGCGTTCGACGAGGAGGCCGAGGCCGAGTGCCGGTTCGCCGATCCCGCCGTGTCGGGCCACGACGGCGCCGCCGTCGAGTACTGGGCCGTCAGCACCGGTCGCGACGGCACGGTCGAGACGATCGCGGGGGTCGCACTGCTGCGATTCGGGACCGATGGCCGTGTGGCGGCCGAGCGCGACTACTGGAACCTCGCCCCCGACCGGGTCGACCCCTACGAGGGCTGGGACCCCGTCCGGCCCTGACGGCGTTGCCCGCACCCGAGCGTGGGGGCCGACCCGAGCCTCCCGCACGGCCGAACCCGTATCTTCCAGCGGTGCGTCGACCGATCCTCGTCCCGCTCGTGGCCATGCTCGCGGCCGGCCTCGCGGCCTGCGGGTACCAGCCCGAGATCGAACGGCCCGGCGCTGCCACGGGCGGCTCGTCGGCGCCGCCGCCGGTCGCGGCCACCGGACCGATCTCGACGGCACCCACTTTCACCACGGACGGATGTCCCGTCGGAGACTCGGCGTTCTGCGAACAGGCGGCGTTCCTCGCCAACGCCCTGGTGCTGTCCGACGCCGACGCCGTCTTCGAACTCAGCCGCCGCGTGTCGATGGACTGCGCAGATCTCGAGCGCGACGTCTTCCCCCAGTGCGAGGACCGGGGCACGCTCAAGGGCTACGTGGTGGGCGACCATCAGGGTCACCTCTTCGTGAACGAGCCCGCCGACTACCGGCGGACCCTCCGCTTCTTCGTCGAGGCCGTAGACGAGGAGTACTCGGACGAGTTCGGCGGCGCGCAGATGCAGATCCTCGGCGTTTCGACATGCGGCAAGGGCGCGGACACGTCCTATCACCTGGTGTACCTCGTCGGGCTCGGCGACCCGACGAGCACGCTGCCCGCCGATCGATTCCTGGGAACGTACGAGCTCACGCACGAGGACGGCTCGTGGGCCATCGGGGCGACGTACGTCGGGCTCTACACGGACTGGCAGCTCGTGCTCGACGATCCCTTGACGCAGATCGCCTGCGGGGACATCCAGCCGTGGGTCGGGGCCGCCCCGAACCTCAACCCGCCCCAGTCCGAGAGCCAGCCGACGCCGATCCCCGGCACCGGCTCCACCTAGGCCGGCCTGGGCCGGCCGCGTTCACCCGGTCGCGAACGACGTGTCATGCTCGGTGGAGCGCCCACGGAGGGCGAGCTCGGACGGAAGGAGGGCCACGATGGCCGACTACGTGCTCCTGTACAGCGGCGGCAAGATGCCGGAGACCAAGGAGGAACAGGACGCGGTCATGGCCGCGTGGAACGCGTGGTTCGGCGAGCTCGGGGATGGGCTGAAGGACGGCGGCAACCCGTTCACGCCGGCGGCCAAGACAATCGGATCCGACGGCTCGGTGAGCGAGGGCGGCGGAACCGCGAGCGGCTACTCGATCCTGACGGCGGACTCGCTGGACGAGGCTGTCAACAAGGCCAAGGGCTGCCCGGTGCTCCAGGGCGGCGCCAGCATCACGGTGTACGAGACGTTCGCGGTGATGTAGCGAGCGGAACACGATCGCATCCGGGTTCTCCCGAAGACCGAGTTCTCGACCACCCAGAACGGCACGAACGCGCCGTAGAGGATCACGCTCGTTGGCTCGGCTCCGCCCGCCATCCCGAGATGCGATCGATGTCGATGGCGACGACCGGACCCGGCGGGGGCTCGCTCGCGTAGCGCGGATATTTCGAAGCCAGCACGTCGAGGGCGGCGGCCCGTTCTCGCGAGGCGTCGTCGACCACGCGCCCGGTCCCGGAGGCTCGCACCCACCACAGCGTGCGCCAGTCTTCGTCGTAGCCATCCACGACGAACTCGGCGGCGGGGTTACGCTCGAGGTTCCGGAGCCGTTGCAGCCGCTCGGTGCGCTTGGGCTTGCGATCCACGGCCCAGTACGCGAGAACGTCCGGGTCGCGTTCGACGATCGCGAAGACGAAGGGGACGACGTGCGGACGCGCGTCGGCCGTGACGGTCGCGAGCCGCCCGACCCGGGCCGAACGCAGCCGCGCGATCGCCTCTCCTCGGTCCATCGGCACACCCCTCGGTCCGAACGGCCCACAGGCTATCCTCGGAACCGTGCCCGCGGCCGCGACCACGCGTGGGTGACGCGCCCGCGCCACCGTTCGAACGGCTCGACTTCCTCTACACGCCGTCGACCGACGTTCCCCGCGACCTGAAGTACTTCACCGAGGTGCTCGGCGGCCGGGCGGTCTTCGCGATCGATGCGATGGGCACCAAGGTCGCGGCGGTCGAGCTGACCGACGGGGCGCCGCTCGTGCTCCTGACCGACCACGTCGAGGGCGAACGCCCCATCCTCGTCTACCGTGTGGGCAGCCTCGCGACGGCGCTCGAGGACCTCGCGGCTCGCGGGTGGGAGCGGGAGAGCACGTTCGAGATCCCGCACGGGCCATGCTGCTCGTTCCGAACCCCGGGCGGCCACCGGATCGCGCTGTACGAGCTCACGCGACCCGAGGCAGCGGAACACTTCGCCGGACGGTTCGACTTCTGAGCGCTACGACGGCGGCGTGTACGAGACCAGCCGGGACACCTCCTGGCCGCCGCGGAGCACACGCTCGAGCACCACGCCGATCCCCGGCGCGAAGAACTTGTGCTCGAGGATCTGCGGCTCGAGCGGGGTCGTGTCCTCGGTCACCAAGATCTGATCCAGCGATCCGTACGGCACGCTGACGGTCTCGTCGAGCGCCACGACGGTTCCGACGTCTTCCGCCTCGCCCTTGAGGTACTCCTGGTGGTAGCTCTCGCCCACCGTCGGCTGCGCGAGCATGACGACGCCGGGCTGCGCACCGCCGACGCCGGCCTGCCACGATCCCTTCGTCGAGGAGACCTTGCCGTTGGCGTACTCGGCCGTGTCCTCGCCGAAGTACCACACGTTCCCGAACCGATCCTGGGCGTACCAGTCGAACGTGTCCTCGGCCAGGTCGCCGTTCGCCGAGAAGACCTGGTCGTGCACCACGGTGGTCGTCACGCCGAGGATCACCTTCGTGCGATCGGTGACGACGACGACGTTGCGCTCGCGCTGCCCGTCCGACACGCCCTCGAACACCGTCCTGGTCCCGGGCATGAAGGGCATGTACGGGTTGTCGATCACCGCGACGAAATCCTCGGGGGGCGGCAGGTCGGGCCGATACGGCTGGCCCTCCACGATCGGAGCGGGATTCGCTACGGCCTCTGCCGACGGGCTCGGGACCGGAGAGGGGCTCGAGGCGACGGGCTGCGGCGAGGGCGGGTTCGAGGAGGCCTCTGTTCCCCCGCACGCGCCCGCCACCAGCATGAGGCCCGCGAGGACGACCGTCGTTCGTTCGCGTCGTGCGGTCATCGGATCACTCCTTTCGCGGCATCGCTCCAAAGGGTGCCCCGGGACCGATGAGAGCACCGTGAGGAACCGAAGGTGAGCGCCTTCATGTAGGTATCGACAGCACCACGACCGCGCCGCCGCCCGGAAGATTCGCGGCCTCGGCCGTCCCGCCGTGCGCCTGCGCCACCGCGGCCACGAGCGCGAGGCCGAGACCCGTGCCGCCCTCCGGCCGGGACCTCGACGCGTCCGGGCGCGCGAAGGCCTCGAACGCGACGGGGAGGAACTCGGCCGGGAAGCCGGGACCGTTGTCCCGCACCTCGAGCCGCAGGGACCCGTCGTCCCGCACGGCGGCGACGCTGACCCTGCCGCCGGCCGGGACGTACCGCAGGCCGTTGTCGATCAGGTTCCCGAGGGCCTGACGCATCCGCAGCTCGTCCAGATCGGCCCGGAGCTCGCCGGGGATGTGGATGTCGATGCCGACGCCTCGTTCGGAGGCGCGCGCGGCGAACGACTCGACGGTACCACCCACCATCTCCGCGACGTCGACCGGCTCGCGCCGTATCGGCAGACGACCCCGGTCCGAGCGCGCGAGCACGAGCAGGTCGTCGGCGAGCCGCGCCAACCGATCGGCCTCCTCCGACGCGCTTCGGAGCGCGAGCTCCAGCTCGTCCGACGTGCGCGAACGGCGGAGGGCGAGGTCGAGCTCGGCCTTCAGATTCGACAGTGGCGTCCGGAGTTCGTGGCTCGCGTCGTCCACGAACCGTCGCTCGCGTTCGATCGCCTCCTCGAGACGGCCCAGCATCGCGTTCAGCGTCTCGGCCAATCGCGCGAGTTCGTCGCCGGTACCCGGGACCGGGAGCCTGCGCCCCGGATCGCCGGCCGAGATCGCGTCCGCCTCCGCGCGCATCGACTCGACCGGCCGGAGCGTCCATCCGACCAGCAGCCACGTCACGCCGACGGCCAGGATCAGCGCCAACGGCCCGCCGATCGCGAGCGCCGCCGCGAGCCGGCCGAGCGTCGTCCGCTGGTCGTCGAGCGACGCGCCCACCACGAGCACGCCCCCGTCCGGAACCGGGACGGCGAGGATCCTCGCCGGCACGACCTCGCCCTCGATCCCGACCGCCTCCCGTTCGGAGAAGGTCGGACCGCGGAGGTCGCCGGGCACGAGCGCGGAGGCGCCCGCGATGCTGCTCGAGGACTCGACCGCCGAGCCGTCTGGACCGATCAGCTGCGCGAACGCGTCGTCGGGCTGACCGAGCGGGAGCGAACCCGTCTCCTCCACGACCAGGAGCCCGCCATCCGCCCTCGAGCGCAGGTTCTCGTCGACGGTCCGCCAGAGCTCGGTCTGCAACCGCAGGTAGACGAAGACGCCGGTCGCAGCCAGGACGACGGCCATCAGAGCCGCCGAGACCAGCGTCACCCGCGTCCGCAGGCGCATCAGCCCGAATCCGCGCGGAGCCGGTAGCCGGCACCGCGCACGGTCTCGATCTGATCGCGTCCGAACGGACGATCGACCTTGTTCCGCAGGTAGCGGATGTACACGTCGACGACGTTGGAGTCACCTTCGTACGCGAAGTCCCAGACGTGCTCGATCAGCTGGGTCCGGGTCAGGACCTCGCCGGGATGGCGCATCAGGTACTCGAGCAGGGCGAACTCGCGCGCGGTCAGGTCGATCGAGCTCCCGTCGCGCGCCACGCTCCTGGCCGCGGGGTCGAGCTCCAGATCGCCGACCCGAAGGACCGGGGGTCGCTCGGCGGCCCCCCGCCGCATGAGCGCGCGGAGGCGCGCCAGCAGCTCGGCGAACGAGAAAGGCTTGGTCAGGTAGTCGTCGGCGCCGGCGTCCAGCCCCGAGACCCGGTCGGCCACCGCGTCGCGGGCCGTGAGCATGAGGACTGGGCTCCATCGGCCGGCCTCGCGCAGCCTGCGGCTGACCTCGAAGCCGTCGACGTCGGGGAGCATCAGGTCGAGGACGATCGCGTCGTACGGGTTCTCGGTCCCGAGCCAGAGCGCGTCTTCCCCCCGCCCGGCCACGTCGACCGCGTACCCCTCCTCCTCGAGGGCGCGCTTGAGCAGGCCGGCCATCTTGACCTCGTCCTCCACTACGAGCACCCGCATCGGGCACAGCGTAGGCCGGAACGATGAGAGCCGGATGAGAGGCCGAGGCCGGCTAGTGACGGCCCGAGTTCGCCGCTGCGAAGAAGTGATCCCATTCGTCGAGCTTGTCCGGGAGGAACCAGCCCCGCGACCACCGGCCGTGCTCGTCGGCCTCGGCGAACTGTGCGACCACCACACTCATGCGCTCGTCCTGACGCCGCGCGGTGATCCTGAGGGACATCGTCACGAAGCGATCGCCGGCGAGGACGTCGTCGACCTCTACCCGGATCGACCCGGCGGAGGCGTCGTCCAGCAACGTGAAGAACCGCCGGACGCCGTCGCGACCCCGGAACGTACCGCTCGCCGGCGTGTGTCCGGGCGCGTACCAGACGACATCGGGCGCGAACCCCTCGAGGAGGAGCGGAAGGTCGCCCGCCATGAACGCCCCGATCGTCTGGCGCATCTTCGTCGCGTTGGCGTGCCCCATCGGAGGACCCTCAGGACCAGAACGCGTCGACCGCGTCCTGATCGTTGGCGAGCGCCCAGCACTCCGTCCAGCTGCCGTTGGGATCCAGGGTGAGGGCCTCGGCGATCAGCACGTCCATCCATCGCACGTCGCGGTACGCCGAGACGCGCATGAAGATCGAGGCGTGCCGGTCGTCGGCGAGGATCTCGGCCGGCGTGACCTGCAACGTGCCGGCCGTCTCCTTGCGGACCCGGTGGAAGTAGTCGATCACCGCATCCACACCGACGTAGTCGCCGCTCATCGTGTTGTTGCCGCCGACGTGCCAGAGGACGTCGTCGGCGAGGAACGGACGCATCGCGTCGTGATCTCCCGAGTTGTAGACCTGGAGCGCGCGACGGATCATCGCGACGTTGCGGTGTTCGAACGCAGTGCCTCCATACGGGGTAGGGCATGAACCGTACCCGTGGACGCAGACGCTGCACAGGGGCGCGAGGGCTACAGGAAACGGCGCACGTCGGATCGGAGATCTCTCATCCGAGCCGAACCCGGAGGGGTCATCGGTGGGCGACGACCTGATAGCTCTTGAGATCGTCGTCCCACGTCACCGAGACGGGGTCAACGCCGGGCCGATCGTCAGGAGCCGATCACGCAGCGTGGCTGTCCGCGAGCCCGAACGGCTCCCGCACGAGCGGGGCAGCCAAGGCGTGGAGCACGCCGGGCAGCCGGCTGGCCTCCAGATCCCCGACCACGAACAGCACGTGGTCGACGACGACCCGCCGAACCACCATGGCGACACGATACGTCGCGCACCCGGCTGTCGAAAGCGGCGGCCCCCGTTCGTCGTAGGGATGACGGACGGACAGGCCGAGAGGCCGGAAGGAGGTATCGATGGCGGACTTCGTGCTGCTCTACAGCGGCGGGAGCATGCCCGAGACGGACGAGGAGAAGGCTCGCGTCATGAAGGCATGGGACGGCTGGTACTCGGAGCTCGGTGGGGCCATCAAGGACGGCGGCAACCCGTTCGCGCCTGCGGCCAAGGTCATCGGGAGCGACGGCAAGGTAGGCGACGCGTCCGGCGCGCCCTTCACCGGCTACACGATCCTCCAGGCGGACTCGCTGGACGCGGCGACCGGGCTGGCGAAGAACTCGCCCGTCCTGCAGGGCGGGGGCAGCGTGACCGTGTACGAGGCCTTCGACGTCATGTAGCAGGATCGAGGCGGTCGCGGGGCTCGGTCCCGCGACCGCCTCACCTCCCCCACGACACCTCATCGGGTCGCGCCAACGCTGGACCGCGCCGGGCTAGTCGAGCAGCGCGTCGAACGCCTTGAGCGAGTCACCCAACCGCCCCGCCAGCGTCATCGCGAGCCATCGGTGCAGCGCGGCGGCCAGCTCCGGATCGTCGGCCTCCATCCGTTCGATCGACTCATTTCCGAGCCGAAGGACCACGCTCGGTCCCTCGGCGATCACGTCGGCGGTGCGCGGGTCCCCCGAGTACATCGCGACCTCGCCCACGACCACGCCGGGTCGCAGCGTGCGAAGGCGCATCTGCGTTCCTCGTTCCGTCACGGTCTCCACTCGGAGGCGGCCGGTCTCCAGCACGTACACGTCGTCAGGCGACTCGCCCTGGCGGAGCAACACGGTGCCGTCGGGGAGCTCCATGCGTTCGAGGTAGGCCCGCAGCCCGGACGGCATACCGGCGAGCGCGTCCCCGTCTGCCTCGGGCAGCGCGACCGCCTCGTCCCGTAGCAGCCCCTCCTCGCACCGCTGGAGGCCGCGGTCCAGGTCCGGCTCGAACCGCACGATCTCTGAGGCGACCAGGCCCCCGCGCGCCATCTGGCTGCGAACCGCGTCGGAGGTCCCGGTGAACACCAGCTCGAACCCGAGAGCCTCGGCCAGGTGCATCACCTTGACGAAGGCCACCACCGCCGAGGAGTCCACGCCGGTGACCCGGCGAAGATCGATCACCAGGAAGCGCGGCGGGTCCGTTTCCGCTCGCTTCCGGATTCGCTCGAGCAGCCCGTTGGCCGAGCCGAAGAACAGGAATCCGTTGACCCGCAGGATCTGGACCCGCTCGCCCATCGTGCGCAGCAGCGCCCGCTCGGCCGGCGGGCGGTCCACGTTGGAGTGGTAGGTCTCCCCAAAGGCGACCTCACGCACCAGCTCGATCCGGCCGTAGTCGATCGCGAACAGCACGACGGCGAGCACCAGGCCGACCACCACGCCGGGCAGGTACCCCCTGCCGATGATCACCGCCAAGATCACCAGCACGACCCCGTACTCGAGCGGTGGCAGCGCCTTGCGCTTGTCCCAAACCCAATCGACCAGGAACGCCAGGCCCAGGAACACGAGCACCCCGCCCACGATCATGCGCGGGATCAGCTCGATCGCCGAGGCGCCGAAGACGACCGCGGCAAGGGGCACGGCCGCCGCGATCAGCCCGGCGACCCTGGCGCTCACGCTCATGCGCTCGGCGAGCGCGGTCAGGCTGAGGGCGTGGTAGCCGGGGATCCCGCCCAACGCGCCAGAGATCACGTTCAACACACCGGCGTCGCGGAGCTCCCGGTTGGTCTCCAAGTCCCGGTGCAGCACGACCTCGGTGCCAGAGACGTTAAACAGGATCGCGATCGTGGCCACGAAGACCGCCGTGGCGATCCCCGCCCACTGCCCCAGCACCGCCGACCAGTCAGCCCCGGTGAGCGCTCGCAAGGTCCACGGCTGCCACAGCCGGGTCGACTCGAACGGCCCGAGCAGCCATCGCCCGTGCTTGGCGGCCTCGATCGAGGAGCCCGTCACCAGCATCCCCACCGCGAACACCACGAGTCCGATCCCGAGCACGATGGGGATGACGAGCGGCTTCTTCACCAGCCGCACGGCGACGTACAGGATCACGCCGAAGGCGAGCGCAGGCACCCAGCGCTTGAGCGTCACCGGGCTCACCAGGAGATCGACCGTGCTCACCAGGAGATCGACCGTGCGGAAGTGCAGATCCACACCCCCGGCGACGAAGATGCCACCCTTGAAGAGCAGCCATCCGGTGCCGGCCAGGAACCCTCCGACGACGGGGTAGGGGACCAAGCGAACCAGGTTGCCCGCCCTGAACCTCCCCAGGGTGGAGAAGACCACGCCGCACAGCACCGTCACCAGCAGCGTGGCGCCGATCACCGTCAGGAAGATGTCGGGTCGCTCGTAATCGGTCGCCCCGCCACGCTGGGCCTCGATCGCGAGCGCGGAGACCCTGTCCCCCATGGTCACAGCGACGCCCGCCAGCACCGCCGTCGCCGCGTCCTGCACGCTACCGACGACTCCTCGGCTGCCCGCCCTCCAAGCCAGGAAGCCGAGCGTCAGTGCGGCCGCGACGAGATAGAGGCCGATGCCGTCGCCCAGGTTGCGGACGAGGTCGCCGCCGAACACGAGAGCGGCGAACGCGACCGCCAGGACCACCTCGACAGCGCCGATAATCAGCCCGGCGACGAGCCGCACCAACCAGCCCTGCGACCGTTGCTCCTCGGACACCGTCCCTCCCGTCTAATCGAGCAAGGCGTCGAACTCCCGCAAGGTGTCGCTCAGCCGTTCCGAGAGCACACCCGCGAGCCACCGGTGCAGCGCCGCGGCCAACTCGGGATCCTGCGCCTCGAGACGATCGATCGAGGCGCGGTCGAGCCGCAGGACCACGGTCGGTCCCTCGGCCACCACGTCGGCGGTGCGCGGCTCCCCCGAGTACATCGCTACCTCGCCGACGACCACGCCGGGGTTGATCGAACGCACCCGCATGAGCATGCCGTCGGGGGTCTGCATCTCCACGCGGAGCCGCCCGGACTCCAGCACGAATACGTCGTCGGGCGACTCGCCCTGGCGGATCAGCACGGCGCCGTCGGAAAGCGATTCGCGTTCGGTGTACCGCTCCAGACCCGGCGGCATCCCGGCCGCTCCCCACGGGCCGTCGTGCCCGTCGGTCGCGCCGGGAACGGCCGGCGCCTCGTCCCGCAGCAGCCCCTCCTCGCAGCGCTGCAGGCCACGGTCCAGGTCCGGCTCGAACCGCACGACCTCGGAGGCGACCAGGCCCCCGCGCGCCAGCTGGCTGCGCACGGCCTCGGAGGTGCCGGTGAACACCAGCTCGAACCCCGCCGCCTCGGCGAGATGCAACACCTTGACGAAGGCCACCACCGCCGAGGAGTCCACGCCGGTGACCCGGCGCAGGTCGATCACCAAGAAGCGCAGTGGGGCGGCCTCCACGCGCTTTCGGATCCGCTCGAGCACGCCGTTGGCCGAGCCGAAGAACACGAATCCGTGCACGCGTAGGATCTGCACGCGCTCGCTCATTGTGCGGAGCGCCGCGCGCTCGGCCGGCGGCCGGTCCACGTTGGAGTGGTAGGTCTCGCCGAAGGCGACCTCGCGCACCAGCTCGACCCGGCCATAGTTGATCGCGAACAGCACGACCGCGAGCACCAGACCGAGCACCACCCCCGGCAGGAATCCGCGGGCGATGATCGCTGCCAGGATCACCACGACCACCCCGTACTCCAGCGGCGGCAGGACCTTGCGTTTGTCCCAGACCCACTCGACCAGGAAGGCAAGGCCCAGGAACACCAGCACCCCGCCCACGATCATCCGCGGGATCAGTTCGATCACCGAGGCGCCGAAGATCACCCCGGCAAGGGGCACCGTCGCGGCGATCAGGCCGGCCGCCCGTGCGTCCACCCTCATCCGTTCGGCGAGCGCGGTCAGGCTGAGGGCGTGGTAGCCGGGGATCCCGCCCAGCGCGCCGGAGACCACGTTGAGGAACCCGGCGTCGCGCAGCTCCCGGTTGGTGTCCAGGTCCCGGTGCAGGACGATCTCGCTCCCCGAGATGTTGAACAGGATCACGATCATTGCCACCAACACGGCCGCCAGGATCCCGGCCCACTGGCCGGCCACCGCCGACCAGTCGGCGCCGGTGATCGAGCGCAGGGTCCACGGCTGCCACGACTGGAACGAGTCGAAGGGTCCGAGCAGCAGCCAGTGGCCCGATCGGGCGCTCGCGATCGAGGACCCGGTGACGAGCATCCCGATCGCGAACAGCACCAGGCCGATCCCGAGCACGAAGGGGATCACGATCGGCCGCTTCACCAGGCGCGTCGCGACGAGCAGGACCACCCCGAACGCGAACGCCGGGCCCCAGAGCTGCAGCACGGAGGCCTGGAAGAGGTCGCCGATCGGCGTGAGGGACGGCAACACGTCCGCGGATACATAGATGGCGCTTTTCACGAGCAGCCACCCGACGCCGGCGATGAAGCCGCCGACGACCGGGTAGGGGACGAACCGGATGAGGTTCGCGCGCCGGGAGGTCCCGAGCACCACGAAGGCGATCCCGCACAGGACCGTCACGACCAGGCTGGCGGCGACGACCGTGACGAAGGCCCGCTCGATGCTCCCGAACGCGGTGACCGCGACCGTCGCCGAGACGGTCGCGATCACGACCGCCGTGGCCGGCTGCAGTCCCCCGACCACCCCCCGCGAGCCCGCGAGCCAGGCGAGGATCCCGAGCGTCAGCGCCGCCGCCCCCAGGTACAGGCTGATGCCCTCGGCGATGAAGTCGGCGATGCGGCCGCCGAACACGAGGGCTGCGAACGCGATCGCGAAGATCGCCTCGACGGCGCCGACGATCAGCCCGATGGTGATCCAGGCCAGCCATCGGCCCGCGTATCGCTGCTCGGCCACGGTCCCTCCCTCGACGGAGGACTGTAGGCCGAACGGCGGGAGGCGTGCGCGGCGCGGTTCAGCCGTCCTTCTGGATGACGCAGAACAGGTTGCCCTCGGGATCGGCGAGCACGATGAAGTCCTCGTCGGGCTCTGGGGTCCTCGGATGCCGGCTCGCTCCCAGTCCGAGGATCCGGTCGACCTCGGCGTCCCGATCGTTCGTGTAAAGATCGAGGTGGAGCCGGTTCTTCCCGACCCTCGGCTCGGGCACGACCTGCAGCGAGACGTTCACACCTCCGCCCGATGGATCGCGGAGGACGACCCAGTCCGTCTCCGGCTCGTCACGGGGGACGTAGCCGAGCGCCTCCCGCCAGAACGCGGACATCCGCTCGAAGTCGTTGCAGTCGATGACGACCGAGCCGACCCGCACCGCCGGCGTCGATGGCTCGCTCACGGCACGACCCTACCCGAGGGCCGCTGGCCGAGCGGGGGCCGATATCGAAATCGTTATCGGGCGGCCGCGAGAAGTTCGGTAGCCCGCGGCTACTCGATGTATCCGAGGCCGCGGAGGTGCTCCTCCATCTCGTCGGCCTCGGTGTCGCTGACCGCCGAAGCGTCGTCGCCGCTCGGCATGCCGGGGATCTGCACTGCCGGCTTCTGCGGCTCGGTCTGCGACACCCTCGCGTCCGAACCCACGACCTCGTGCAGCACGCGGCCGGTGTGCTCGATCGAGGCGGGCGCGTCGAGGGCGGCCAGGATCGTCGGGGCCATGTCGACCAGCAGCGGCGGCTGCTCGAACGCCTTCACGTTCGGCCCGGCCGCCACGATCACGCCGTCGAGCCGGTGATCGCCGCTGATCCAGTCGGCGTCCTCGATGGCGGACTTCGCGTGGGTGAGCGAGTACTGCTCGGCCGGCTCCATCAGGATGTCGGGCGCGGCGTCGGCGTGCTTGCCCTTGAAGATCTCCTCGCGCCGGTAGATCGCCTTGACGGGCTTGCGGCCGGTCTTGGGGTCGACGAAGCCCGAGAGCGCATCCATCACCTGGTCGCGCACCTTCTCGAAATCGGCCGGGTCGACGATCCCGTCGGGGTCGCGCCCGGCCAGGTTGATCGAGACGCCCTCGCCCGTCGAGCGGATCGTCGTGAACGCCTTGGTCTTGGACCAGTTCACCGACTGCGGCAGCGAGACCTTCCCGTGCAGGCCGAGCCTGTCGTAGGCCTTGCGCGCGAACTTGCGCACCGGCCCCCACTGCATCGGCCCGAAGACCACGTTCGAAGCACTGAACTCGAGGAAGCCGAACTTCTTCAGCAGGTGGTCCATGTGGATCGTGCGCGTGACCGACTGGAACCCGTGGTCCGAGATGAACAGGACGAGGTCGTCGGGCCGCGTGCGTGAGACGAACGATCCGATCGCCTCGTCGAGCTGCGCGTAGACGTCGCGAACCTTCCAGCCGATCGGCGTCTCGCGGTTCTTCTCCGTGTCGGGGTGATCGGGCGCGACGTAGTTCGAGAGCGCATGCTGCGTCCGGTCGACCGAGACCCACACCGAGGCCATCAGGTCCCAGTCCGAGTTGTCCATCAGCCACTCGGTCGCGCGGATCCGCTTGCCGGTGATCTCGAGCGCCTCGTCCAGGTACTGCTCGGGCCGGTTGCGGTAGGTGGTCCAGGACATGCCGTTGATCACCCACGGCACGCCGGCCTTCTCGAGCTGCTCGGCCAGGTCGGCCGGCTGCGTGTAGGTGCGCCCCTTCGGCAGCACACCACCGGCGGCGATCTTCCCGTTGATGTCCGGCGGCGGGAACAGCAGCGGCACGTCGGCATACACCCCGACCTTGCCGGCCGCCGAGAGGTCCTCGACGAACGTCCGCTCCTTGATCGACTTGTACGTGACCGGGTACTGCTTGTGGGTCCCCGGCACGGTCTCGAGGATGTCGTAGACCCCGTGATCGGCCGGGTCGACCCCCGTCAGGAACGACGGCCAAGCTGCCCACGAGTGGGTCGGCACGGTCGAGCGCAGGACGCCCTTCTGCCCCCGATCGATCAGGGCCTGCAGGTTCGGCAGGGCACCCCGCTCGAGCAGGGGTTCGAGGATGCGCCAGTCGGCGCCATCCCATCCGATCAGTAGTACTCGAGGCATGCAGAAGCCACCCTGGTATCGACCTAGATAACGTGCGCCAGTGTACCTGGGAGGCGCCTCCTGGTCCGTTCGAAGTGCAGCGAGGATGCAGGTCGACCTCGTCCCATACGCGACCCAGCAACCGCCGCCAGGCAGGCGAGACGCGAGTCCAAGTACGTCGACTTCAAGGAGAGCTTTGACCCAGCAGAGAAGGGAGAGTGGTGCGAGCTTCTGAAGGACCTCGTCGCGATGGCCAACAATGGCGGGGGATCGTCGTCGTCGGCCCGAATGACAAGGGACAGCACTCGGGTAAACCGGTCAATGCTGTCCTGGACCTCGATCCAGCCACAATCACCGATAAGTTCGTGAAGTACACGGGTGAGAATCTCGACGGGGTGAACATTCAGAAGACAACGCGAGGTGGTCGGTCGATCGCCGTCTTTTTCGGTGGAAGAGTCCGACAGCCCGCTGGTCTTCATCAAGCCAGGACGTACGCGTCTCCGAGTGGAGGCCAGGCTCGGGTATTCAGCCAGGGTGTCCCATACGTTCGCCGTCTTTCGTCCTATTAGCGACGACTCTGCCGACGAGCCTCAGCGGATTCAACTCACGTCGGATCCAAACGCTGCTGTCTACGGTCGCCTCGACCCTGACACCAGCCACCCCCCATCGGCAGACGGAGGTGGTGAAGGAGGTGAACCGAAGACTGCCCAAGGGTGTGAGGATCAATTCCCACGACATCCTCTCGGTTGGCGCACACATAGAACGGACTCGAACCCTCTGTTCTTCCACGAGCCGCGCTTCGGATCCCCCAATACAGCGACCTTCATCGATTGGATCGTGAACGAGTACGTGCGAGACATGATTTCTTCGCGAACGCGAGAGCTCACTACCAAGAGAGTCAGAAGAGAGCGGATAGCAAGCTCCGCCATTACCTCTACGCTGTGACCATGCCGCCCTGCCGAGCTCGACCGTCGATCGCGCGGCGCCGGTGAGCTCGCCTCGCCAGCGGCTGCTCGCGCGTCTCATCTTCGGTCTGACGATCCTGGGCATCGCGGCCGGCATCTGGCTCTCGTTCCTCGATACCGGGAAGGTCGAGACCGACCTCGCCTTCCTCCTCAGCTTCTGTCTCTTCCCGATCGTCGGGTACATCCTGGCGATCCGCCGGCCGGACAACGCGATCAGCTGGCTCATGCTGGGCATCGGTGCCGCCTTCGGCCTGAGCGCGTTCGTGGGGTCCTACGCGGGCTACGCGATCCACGGTGGGGTCGGCGGGTACCGCCTGGGCGCGATCGCCCTCGCGTTCGACCAGCCGATGTGGGTGCCGATCGTCGGTCTGCCGGCGACGTTCCTGATCCTGCTCTTCCCCGATGGGCACCTGCCGTCGCCGCGCTGGCGGTGGTTCGCCTGGGTCCTGGGCGCCAGCATGGTGATCACCTTCCTGGCGATCCTGTTCGGCCCGGGACGGTTCGAGGAGAGCGCCTTCCCGAACGTGACGAACCCGCTCGGCTCAGAGGCCCTGCGGTCGGTGCTGGCGGTCGCCACGGCCTCCATCGTCATGCTCCCGATCGGCGTGATCGGCTCGCTCGTGAGCCTGGTCCTGCGGTTCCGGCGGTCCACGGGGATCGAGCGGCTGCAGCTGCGGTGGCTCGTGACCGCGGCGGCCACCGTGGCGATCCTCTACGCCTCCGCGCTCGTCCTCTCGTTCAACAGCGCCTGGGGGACCGACGCCATCCCCGGATGGCTCGGGGTCATCCAGACACTCGCCATCGCGTCCTTCGGCCTGATCCCGATCGCGATCGGGGTCTCCGTGCTCCGGTACCACCTGTTCGACATCGACCTCGTGATCAACCGCGCGTTGCTGCTCGCGACGATGGTGGTCTTCATCACGCTCGTGTACGTGGCGATCGTCGTCGGCGTCGGGGCCCTCGTCGGGAGTCAGTCGACCCCCGTCCTGTCCGCGGTCGCCGCCGCGGTCGTCGCCCTGGCGTTCCAGCCGGCGCGGAGACGGGCGCAGCGGTTCGCCGACCGCCTCGTGTACGGGAAGCGAGCGACGCCCTACGAGGTGCTCTCGCAGTTCTCCGATCGGCTCGGGAACGCGTACGCGAACGAGGAGCTCTTGCCGAGGATGGCCCGGGCGCTGGCCGAGGGAACGGGCGCGTCCCGCGCCGACGTATGGGTCCGCGTCGGCGACGAGCTCCGAGCGGAGGCCGTGTGGCCGCACGACGCCGACCGGCCCGAACCCCTCGTCGCCTCGGCGAACGCCGAAGGGACACTCACCTCGTCCTCGATGCGCGAACCCGTCCGCCATCGGGGCGAGCTCCTCGGAGCGCTCTCGATCACCAAGAAGCCGGGCGAGTCGATCACCGCGACCGAGGAGAAGCTCGTCCGCGATCTGGCCGCCCAGGCGGGTCTGGTGATGCGCAACGTCGCCCTCGCGGAGCAGCTGATGGACACCATCGAGGAGCTCCGCGCGTCTCGGCAGCGCCTCGTGACCGCGCAGGACGAGCGCGCCAAGCAGCTCGAACGCAACCTGCACGACGGCGCGCAGCAGCAGATCGTCGCGCTCACGGTGAAGCTGCGACTGCTCGGCCAGCTGATGGATCGCGACGTCGAGAAGGCCAAGTCGATGGCGTCGGATCTCCAGGCCGATGCGACCGACGCGCTGGAGCAGCTCCGAGACCTGGCGCGCGGCATCTATCCGCCGTTGCTCGCGGACCAGGGGCTCGTGGCGGCGCTCGAGGCGCAGGCGCGCAAGGCATCAGTCCCGACCGAGGTTCGATCCGACGGAATCGGTCGTTACCCGCAGGACATCGAGGCGGCCGTGTACTTCTGCGTCCTCGAGGCCCTGAACAACGTGGCCAAGTACGCCGAGGCGACGAGGGCCGAGGTGAGCCTGGCGCAGGACGACGGGCATCTCCGTTTCGCCGTCGTCGACGACGGGACGGGGTTCGACACGGCCGAGACGAGCTACGGGACGGGGGTGCAGGGGATGGCCGACCGCCTGGACGCGATCGGCGGCGCCCTCCAGGTGGTCTCCCGCAAGGGCGAAGGCACGACCATCGAAGGCCAGATCCCGACGCCTCGAGGGCCATCCTGACCGAGAGGCCGCCCTCGCGGCGATCGCCGGCCCGACGTAGATTGGAGATCCGAGCACCTATGAGGGCTCCGAGGGCAACGCGATCGCCTTCCGGAGACCGTCGGGGTGAAACGCGATCGCATCATCCTTCTGGAGGGGGGCACATGGCTGCGACCAAGGCCAAAGGGACGAAGGACGACCCGTGGGTGCTGAAGACGCCCCCAGGAAGCTCCGAGTACACGATGTGGCGAGACGAAGATGCAGATCCGCCTGCCCTCGTATGTCAGGTGGGCTCCACGCAGCTGAGGTACCACCTTCGGTGCATCGAGGACCTTCACACGATGCTGAAGGCGAACGGCGACTGGGTGCCGCTCGGCGCGGCCGACGAGAACAAGCCCGCGGCGGAGGGGACCGTCGAAGCCTGGGGCCGGTCGAAGGACAACCCGGTCGGCGGTTGGTACGGGCTGCGCAAGGGCTACCGCGGGCGGTTCGGTATGTACGTGCCTCCCCTGCTCGAGGCGCTCGGGCTGGCCGAGCTCGAGCACAACGCGCGCAACAACCGGATGCGCTCGCGCTAGGGGCGCCACCAGCCGACTCCCTTCCAAGAAGGCCATAGATCGTCGCTCCATACGGTCTCTTGCGCGAACGGCCGTCGGCGTTTACCCGCGGAGGGAGCCCGTGGGGACGAACCCGGACCTGAGGAGGCACAAGGTGGGCATCGTCATCTACGACAAGAGCATGTCCCTCGACGGCTTCATCGCGGGTGCGAACATGCGGGTCGAGGCGGGGCTCGGGGACGACGGGGAGCGCCTGCACGACTGGGCCTTCAAGGACCCCGCCGGCATGCAGCTGATCCGGCGCGAGGTCGACGACCTCGGCGCGGTGATCTGCGGCCGACGCACGTTCGACATGTCGGTCACCCACTGGGGTGACGACGGCCCGACCTCCGAGGCTCGCGTCCCGGTGTTCGTGCTCTCGCACGGCGTGCCGGACGCCGTCCCCGAGGGCGGCGTCTACACGTTCGTCGACGATCTCGAGACGGCGTTGGCGCGGGCTGGCGAGACTGCGGGCGACAAGAACATCAGCGTGATGGGCGCCGATACCGGACGCCAGTGCATCGACGCCGGCGTGATCGACGAGATCTCGGTGCACGTCGTGCCCGTGCTGTTCGGAAGCGGCACGCCGATGTTCGGGCAGGGCGTGGACGAGCACGTCACGCTCGAGTTCGTCGGGGTCGGCGAGAGCCCGTACGCCACGCACCTGCGATACCGCATCGTCCGCGAGGGCTGACCCTCCGCAGGGATGCGCCGCAAGCCGAGCTCCGTGAGCAAGACCGAGCGAGGAGGCTCGTCATAGGCTCCGCTCATGGCGGAGCGATTCTGCCTGCGCTGCGACTGGGCAGGCGAGACGGAGGAGCCTGGATGCCCTCGGTGCGGCTCTCCCCTGTACCGGATGGAGCGTTCGGAGCGGACGCCGCCTCTTCCCGACGTCCGCGCGGCCCGCCCCGAGCCGCCGGCCGAGGTCCGGAGCAGCCGCGGCGCGCCCCCCGAGGGTTCTGGAAGCGAGGGCGACCGGGGCGAGGCTTTCCCTCCATCCGTCGGCACCGCCGAGCGCGGGCGCTGGCGAGTCATCACTCTCGCCCTCACACTCACGGCGCTCGTCGCCTTCGCGCTGACGCGCGGTGGCGAGCCAGACCTGGGTCAGGACCAAGCCGGCGCAGAGCACGGGACACAAGCGGATCCCGCCCTTCCCATCGTGCCGACCAACCCGTCGCCGGGCCCGCCACCTCAGTGCTCCGGCGGCGCCACGCCGCCGGCCACTCTCGAGCGCACCGAGACCGTGCCGGGCCCGACGGCCGACTACCTCTTCCAGAACTCGCTCGGAAGCAGCCTGGGCGCCGCCCCCGATCTCGTCGAGGTCGACAGGGGCAGCAGCGTCTTCACCGTCGATGACAGGACCGGGACCACGGTGCTCCGCTTCGCCGGAGGCAGAGGGTTGGCGCTGGCTCCGACGAAGCGGGTCCTCGGGAGCTCGGGCTACACGATCGAGATCCTGTTCCGCTTCGATCTCGTCGCGGGGTACCGGAAGATCATCGACTTCAGGGACGGCGCCGCCGACGCCGGCCTGTACCTGCTGGACGGATGCCTGACCTTCTTTCCGAAGGAGCAGGAGGCCCTCACCCAGATCGGTTCGGACACGTACGTGCAGATCGTCCTCACGCGGGATGCCGCCGACAGGGTCGTCGGGTACGTCGACGGCGTCCGGCAGTTCGCCTTCCACGATCGCGGCGGCCTCGCGGAGGTCGGCGGATCGGACGGCCTTCGGTTCTTCGTCGACGACGCCCGGACGGACGGGGAGTATTCGAGCGGTGCGGTATCGCAGATCCGGCTGTTCGATCTGGCGCTCAGCGCGGACGAGGTCGCGGCGCTCGCGTGCACCGAGCTCGCGATCGCGGATGCGACCTTCCCGTGCCGTGAGCTCCAGTAGTGACGCACGGCCTAGTGACGCACAGCCGGCCGGCGGGCCTCATCCACGTGCAACGACGGCCGACCGCCGGGGGATAACCCGACGCCGAACACGCCGGGTGGCGGGATTGGGCCGCCGCGGACCGGGACCTACGCTGCAAGCATGGATACCTCGATGATCCTCCCACCCCCTCCCGTCCAGGTCCGGACCGCGAACCCGCTTGTCCGCGCGCTGCGGGCGCCATTCGAGGCGCGGACCTGGAAGGAGACGATCCACCTCCTGCTCAACATGCCGATCGGCATCGCGACGTTCACGATCGTCGTGACCGGGTTCGCCCTGGGGTTCGGCCTGCTGATCACGCTGCTCGGCATCCCGATCCTGATCGCCATGCTGTACGTCTCGCGCGGCATGGGCTGGTTCGAGCGAGCCCGGGCGAAGCTGCTGCTCGACCTCGATGTGCCCCGGCCGTACCGAGCCGACCCGCCGAGCGACCACTGGTGGCGCGTGCCGGTCTCCCGCCTGACCGACCCGGCCACCTGGACCGAGATCGTCTACCACCTCCTGCTGCTGCCGATCGGCGTCCTCACGTTCACGGTCGCGTTCACGTTCTGGGTGCTCGGGGCCTCGCTCCTGTTCCTCCCCGTCTACGCGTGGGCGCTGCCGGGGCCCGTGCACGCGTTCGACTCCTGGGTCAAGGTCACGCTCGACGCCCAACCGAACATCCAATTCGTCGGCGGCGGACACGGTTGGGTGGTCGACACGCCCATCGAGTACACGGCGTTGGTCCTGATCGGCGCCGCGGTCCTCCTCCTCACCCCGTGGGTCGTCCGCGGTCTCGCGACGGCGAACCGCTACCTCGTCCGAGGCCTGCTCGGCAGCGACGTGTTCGAGCGCGTGCAGACGTTGACGGACTCGCGAGCCGCCGCCGTCGACCTCGCCGCCGAGGATCGCCGCCGGATCGAGCGCGACCTTCACGACGGGGTGCAGCAGCGACTCGTCTCGCTGGCGATGGACCTCGGGCGCGCGAAGGACAAGCTCGACACCGACGCCGACCCCGAGGGCGCCAAGGAGCTCGTCGGCGAGGCGCACGAGGAGGCCAAGCGCGCGATCACCGAGGTCCGCGACCTGGCCCGCGGGATCCACCCGGCCGTGCTCACCGACCGGGGGCTCGACGCCGCCCTGTCGGCCCTCGCGGCGCGTTCCCCGGTCCCGGTGGAGGTGCGCGTCGACATCGACGAACGTCCACCGGCCTCGGTCGAGGCGGCCGCCTACTTCGTCGTCAGCGAGGCGCTCGCCAACGTCGCCAAGCACGCCAACGCGACGCGCGCGGACGTGACCGTCCGTCGAAGCGGCGACCGCCTGACCGTCAAGGTCGAGGACGACGGCGTCGGCGGCGCGTCCCTCGTGGAGGGCTCGGGCCTGGCCGGCCTCCGCGATCGCGTGGGCGCGGTCGACGGCGAGCTGCACCTGCTCTCGCCCAAGGGCGGACCCACGGTCCTGATGGTGGAGGTACCGTGCGCATCGTGATCGCCGAGGACGGCGTGCTCCTGCGCGAGGGGCTCGCGCACCTGCTGGCCGACGAGGGGCACGAGGTCGCGGCCTCGGTGGGCGACGCGCTCGAGCTTGTCGAGGTCGTCGAGCGCGAGCGGCCCGACGTCTGCATCATCGACGTCCGGATGCCACCGACGTTCACCGACGAGGGCCTGCGGGCGGCGATCGAGATCCGGTCGCGCCGGCCCGACACCCCCGTCCTCGTGCTCTCGCAGTACGTGGAGGAGCGGTACGCGGTCGAGCTGCTCTCGAGCGAGACGAGCGGCGTCGGCTACCTGCTGAAGCAGCGGGTCGCCGACGTGCGCGACTTCCTGGATGCGCTCGAGCGCGTCGCGGACGGTGGAACGGCGCTCGACCCGGAGGTGGTGGCCCAGCTCCTGGCCCGCGCGCGCCGGCACCCGCATGACGAGCTCACCCCGCGCGAACGCGAGGTCCTGGCGCTCATGGCGGAGGGGCTGTCGAACGCCGGGATCGCGCAGCGGCTCGTGATCACTCAGGGCGCCGTCGAGAAGCACGTGACGAGCATCTTCGCCAAGCTCGGCCTGGAGTTCGCCGAGACCGACCATCGACGGGTCCTCGCAGTGCTCCGCTACCTCGAGGATCGCGACCCCTAAACCCTCTCCTCGTCGCCCCTGGAGAACGCCCCACGTGACGAGCCTTCGCGAAGGGAGGATGCTTCGATGAACGACGGCCCGTCGGGCGCGCCCTGGGAATCGTCCGGCTCCACCGTCCTGTATATGAGAAGGCGGCGGTTGACGCGTGAGATCAACCAGACCGGGAACGACGAGACGGGAGGTCGAGCGATGGAGACGGTCACATCCAGGGACGGCACGACGCTCGCGTTCGATCGGCTCGGCCAAGGACCGCCGGTGGTGCTGGTGTGCGGCGGTTCGGTCGACCGCATGGCCGACGCGGCCATCGCGCAGCAGCTCTCCTCCGACTTCACGGTCCTGAACTACGACCGCCGCGGCCGCGGGGACAGCGAGGACACGCTCCCGTACGCGATCGAGCGCGAGGTCGAGGACATCGAGGCGGTGATCGACGCGGCGGGTGGATCGGCCCACCTCTGGGGGTCGTCGTCGGGAGCGGTGCTCGCGATGATCGCAACGGCGAGCGGGGCCCCGGTCGACAGGCTGGCGCTCTGGGAACCCCCGTTCATCCTCGACGAGAACGCCCGCCCGCCCGCGGATCAGGTCGAGCAGTACGAGCGGATGATCGCGGAAGGCCGTCGTGGCGACGCGGCCGAGTACTTCATGTCGAAGGTCGTCGGGATGCCCCCGGAGTTCGTCGCCGACGCGCGGAAACAGCCGTGGTGGGCCGGGCAGGAGGCGATCGCCCATACGCTCGCGTACGACGCCCGCATCATGGGCGACTACTCGATCCCCACTGAGACTGCGGAGTCGATCAAGGCCCCCACGCTCGTGCTGGCCGGCGGGGCCGACATGCCGTTCATGCGCGAGTCTGCCCAGGCGCTGGCCGACGCGATCCCCGACGGGCAGGTCCGGTTCCTCGACGGTCAGGGGCACGACGTCGACCCCGCGGTCCTGGCCCCGGCATTGAAGGAGTTCTTCTCCTCGTAAGGCTCGGGGACGTCGTCAGGTGTCGGTCGACGAGGCCGCCCTGGGGGTCTCAGAGGCGGCGTTTGCGGATCAGCGTGCGAACCGGCGGTCAGGCACGAACCACAGCAGCGCCACGGCGACGTAGAGCGCGTAGGAGATCCAGGGGCTCACGAACGCGAGCGGGATGGCCGCCGCGTAGACCGCGAGGGAGATGTTCCCCTTGACGTCCGAGCCGATCGCCCGAGCGACGGCCGAATCCCGCCCGTTCGCCCGGATCAGGCTCCGCACGAGCAGTGAGTAGGCGAAACCGGACGCAAGCAGCACCACCCCATAGGCGGCGGCAGGCAGCGGATGCTCGTATTCATCTCGCAGCCACTCCGTCAACACGGGGATCAGCGAGAGCCAGAACAGAAGGAACAGGTTCGTCCACATCACGGCGCCGTTGACCCGTTCGGCTGCGCGGAGAAGGTGGTGATGGTTGTTCCAGTAGATCCCGACGAGGGTGAAGCTGAGCGCGTAGACGATGAGTCCCGGCAGCAGGTCGGCCCGCACGTCGGCCAGCGTGTGCCCGTTCGGCGCCCTCAGCTCGAGCGCCATGATCGTGATGATGACCGCGAACACGGCATCGGAGAACGCCTCCACTCGTTCCGAGCCGAGCTCGGTCCGGCCGCGTCGCTCCGCCATCCGCCGATGATAGAAGCGGTTCAGCCCCCGAGACGATGCCGCGTTTCCGCGACATCGGGCTTCATCGATCTCCGGGTCTTCCGCGTGCCGGCAACCCTCGTACTCGAATCGGCCGCCGGTCGGCACTCCCGACCCTGGGGACGTTCCCGAGGGAGCGGGCCGTGATCTCCTCAGCTCGGCGCCGAGAGTAGGGTCGGACCATGGAACGAGAGTCCACGGACGCCATGAGCGTCGCCGAGGCCTGGGACGCGAGCCTTCGCGCAGGCGATTGGGAGGCGGCTCGGGCGACCCTCGCGGACGACGCCACCTACGAGCTGCAAGGCGACGAGCCGATCTCCTGTACGAACGCCGATCAGATCGTGGCGCTCATGCGCTCGTGGAAGGGCAAGCTGCCCGACGTCGAGGTCGTCGCGTGGGAACCGCTCGGCTCGAGCATCCTCGCGCGGCTCCGCCAGCCCGCGTGGGGGGAGGACGCCGACTGGTACCAGATCCTCACGGTCGACGAGGGCTTGATCAAGCGGCTCGAGGACCATGCGGATCGGGACGCGGCGCTCGCCGCGATCGGCGGCTCGGGGCCCTAGCCCATCCAACCGGGAGAACCCACGTGGCCATCCTGCGCCATACCCAGGAGATCGACCGTGCGTCGAGAACGTGTTCGGGACGGTCATCGACGGTGGGAGGTTCGCGACCTGGAACCCGACGATCTCGGCCTCGCGTCAGCTCACCCCCGACCCGATCGGCGAGGGCACCTGCTTCGAGTGGAAGCTCCGCGGCTTCGGGAACGTCGAGCAGGAGCTGCAGGAGTTCGAACCCAACCGGCGCGTGCGGATCGTGCCGCACCACCGATCGCTCTCCGGTGGTCACCGCTTCACGTTCACGGATCTCGGCGGCCGGACCCGCGTCGATCACGAGCTCGAGATGGTCCCTAAGGGGATCTTCAAGGTCTTCTCGCCGTTGATGGCGAGGATGGGCAAGAAGAACCTCGACGCGACGGCGTCGGCGCTCGACGAGTTCCTGACCTGAAGCCGCTCACCGACCTCTCGAGCATCACATCATGGTCGTCGGAGATCGAGGAGCGGAGCCACGCGCTCGCCGAAGAGCTCGAGCTGCTCGATCGGCTCGCCGACGGGCCACAGGAACACGCGCTGGACGCCCGCATCTGCGTAGCCGGCGAGCCGCTCCGCGCACTCCTCCGCCGGAGCGACGAGCAGCCGGTCACCGATCTCCTCGGGCGCCCGCCCGAGCGTCGGGGACACCCATTCCTCCAGGACGCGGCGGGCGCGAACCGGATCCTCCTCAACACGGAACATCATCGTGGCGAGTGCGTTCGAGAAGGTCTCCGGGTCCTTGCCGTGGAGGGGGAGCTGCTCGCGGAGCCGGGCCCACGAACCGACGAACCCCTGCGGGCTGGTGTTGTAGGCGGAGGCGATCCATCCGTCGCCGAGCCGAGCAACACGGCGGAGCCCGGCGTCCGATCCCCAGCTCCCGACCCAGATCGGAGGTCCTCCTTCCTGCGCCGGCGCGGGCTCGAGGCGGATGCCGCGGGTGGAGTAGAACGTCCCCTCGAACGGGTCGCCCGTGGGGCGCCAGAGCGCTCGAAGCGCCCGGATGGCCTCCTCGAACCGCGGCCAGCGCTCGTCCCACGACAGACCCTCGGCCTCGTAGTCCGGCGGGTACGAGCCAGGACCCACCCCGACGATCAGGCGGCCGTCTGAGAGGAGATCGATCGCGCCGAGCGACTTCGCGAGCGCGAACGGCCCACGGACGACGGCGAGGGCGATCGTCGTGGCGAGCGTCATCTCCCCCGTCGCCGAAACCACCGACGCGAGCGCGGTAGGCCCGTCAAGCCACGGCCGGCGATATTGCACGTGGTCATTCACCGACACGGCCGTGAAGCCGAGCCGCTTGGCGGTGCGCACGTACTCGATCAGCGAGACAGGTACGGACGGGGTCTCGTCCCAGGTGAGCAGCGGAAGATGCACACCGAGGTCCATCGCATCCACTCCTCGAAGTTCATGGCGGGCCTCTTCACGCGAGAAGGAGCCCAACCTAGCCCATCGGGAAAGCGCCTCGCGAGCGTCGTGCTCGGCGGCGACGAACGGATCCCGATGGTTCGCGACTCGTTGAGGTCCTGAGGCCGCCGATCAGGCGGTGCGGCCGGGTCGATCGCCTCCGGCCGCGATCCCGCGCAGCACGGCCGTTCGAACGCGCTCGCGATCCGCGCCGCGTGCCGCCAGGATCCTCGCCGCCGAACACCGGTCGTTCCTCACCAGGCCGAGCAGGAGGTGCTCGGTCCCGATGGACCGGTGCCCGAGGTGGATCGCCTCGCGGAGCGCGAGCTCGAGCGCCTTCTTCGACCCCGGTGTGAGGGGGACGTGCCCCGCCCACGAGCGGGTCCCGGCCGTGGCCCCTCGCTCGAGCGCGCCCGAGCCGAAGGTCTGCTCGACCGTCCGCCTCACCTCGTCCAGATCGATGCCGACGCTCCGGAGGGCGTCCGCGTCCTCGTCGGAGAAGGCCGATCGGTCTCGATCGAGTCTCCGGACATCCTCACGCACGTCGCGCTCGCGGATCCCGAGCGCGTCGAGCGCCCGAGCGCCCACCGTGTCCGGTGTTCCCAGGAGGCCCAGCAGGACGTGCTGCGTCCCGATGTTCGGACGGCCGACCTCGTGTGCCTCCGTTTGTGCGAGCGTGACGACCGATCTCGCCTGCGTGGTGAAGCGCTCGAACACCGCTACCTCCTCCGCGCGAGGATGCGACCCCGCGCGTGCTTCTTGTGCACGGCTTGGCGGCTGACGCCGAGCTCGTCCGCGATCTCCTGCCACGACCATCCGATGCCGCGCGCGTTCCGCACCTGGAGTGCCTCCAGTTGCTCGACGAGCTTCCTGAGCGCGGCCACGGATCGAAGCCCGATCCTCGGATCCTGATCTCCGGCGGCTCCCGCGAGCTTCGTGGCCTCGCTCATGGCTGTCAATATACGTTGACATCATCATTCATGTCAACCTTGATTGACGACCCCCTCGCGCGAGATCTCACACGGCCGATCGGCTCGGGTTCGGGCTAAGGGTTCGAGCCCGAAGAGCCCCCGATCCTCGCTCGCACGCTCTCGGTCGATGGGACGAAGTAGTAGGCGCCGGTGAGCGGACGCGTGAAGCGCGTGAGCGCGTCGCGGGTGCCGGAGATGAGACCGGCCATGCTCTCGAGCATCGCCGAGAGCCGCCGCTGCTCCCCGGCGAAGCCGACGAACATCGTCCCGTGATCGGTGACCGTCCCGTACGGCATGTTGCGACGGAAGATCTCGCCGAAGCGCTCCTGGTCGGTGCTCCCGACGTGGGAGTCGTCGGGCCGGTCCTCGAGCTCGACGCTGTCGGACTTCGTGCGACCGATCACGCGTTCCTGCTCCCCGACCGAGAGGGACTCCCAGGCCGTGGCGTCGTGCTCCCACTTCTGCAGGAGCAGGATCGTGCCGCCGGCTCCGGGGGTGCCTTCGGGGATCAGGGCGACCTGCGGCGCATCGATCAACGTGGGGTTCTCGGTCCCGTCGATGAAGCCGGTGAGGTCCAGGTCGTGCCGATACGGCCAGCTCGAGGTCTCCTCCGCGACCGACGCTCGATCTCGGAGCGCGGCGATCGCTTCGCGAGCCGTGTCGAAGATCACATCGTAGGCGCTCCCCGACAGCCACAGGACGGCGTCGTGCTGCGTGGCCGGCATCACGAAGCCGTCGACGCCGACGACGTCCGCGTTGAACCCTTCGACGTCCGGGGGGCCATCATCGGGCGCAACCTCCCGCCAGAGCTCGGGCCGGAAGCCGGCCACCAGGTTCACGCCGCCCATCGTGGTCCACGGCTCGCGCAGGGCCGAGATCGCATCCACGAGGTCCCGGCCACGTTGCCCCGCAAGCGCATCGAACTCGAGGTACGCGTGGGACGACGTACCGAGTGCGAAGATCCCGCCCTGCGGTGTGCTCATGTCGCCGACCGTACCGCGGGTCGCGCCCGCTGCACACCCGGGCGTTCGGCGGTCCCTACACGAGCCCCACGATGAGCTCCCGCAGCAGCAGGAATCCGACCGCCCCGCCCCACACCGGCCAGGGCGCTGATCAGGTGGACGAGGCGCCGCCGGCGCCGATCCTTCTCGAACACCACGGGGAGCACCACGCCGCCGACCAAGAGCGCGACCATGACGCCGAGATCGATGAGGCGATACGTCTCGGCCACCAGGTTGTAGTGCCACACGCGGCGATCGATCGCGAGGAAGATCGCCTCGGCCACGATGCCGGGGCGATCAGCGGCAGCGTCACCCGATGGAAGGTGGCCTACCGGCTCGCGCCGAGGTTCTGCGCCGCCTCCTCCACCGACCGGTCGAAGTTGCCGAGACGCGTCGCGGGGCGCGCAAACGACCGCGACGGCGGTGCGAAGGACGACCGATCGAAGGCCCGGAACGGCTCGCCGGATGGCGCCTTCCTTCCGGGGCTCCGTCCGTGGCACCATCGACCGCATGGATGAGACCGAGACGCCGTCGGCGACCCTCGACGAGGCAAGGGCGGCCGTCGCCGAACGGGCGTGGGAGCGTGCGCACGAGCTGTTCGCGGCCGTGGCCGCCGAGCGTCCGCTTGAGGCGGAGGACCTCGAGCGCTTCGCGAAGGCCGCGTTCTGGATCGGCGCCGCGGACGGAGCGATCTCGATCCGCGAGTCCGCCTACGAGGCGTTCCTCGCGCGCGGCGACAACGCGCGAGCCGCGCTGTCCGCGCTCACCCTGCAACGCCAGCACGCCGCGATGCTTCAGGACTCGGTGGCGGCGGCCTGGCTGACGCAGGCCGAGTGGCTTCTCGTCGGAACGCCGGAATCAGCGGCGCACGGCTACCTCGCGATCGCGCACGCGGATTCGGCGCGAGCACGCGGCGACGTCGCCGCGGCGCTCGCGCAGGTCGAACGCGCCCGCGACCTCGCCGACCGGTCGAACGACCGCAACCTGCCCGCCTGGGCCCGGATGCGGCGCGGCATGTTCCTCGTGGACTGGGGGCGGGTGGACGAGGGCCGGCCGCTGATGGAGGAGGTCGCCGCGGCGGCGGCGGGGGGCGAGCTCGGGACGTTCACGACGGGGGCCGTCCTGACCAACGTCGTGAGCATGTACCGCGATCTCGGCGACTACCGTCGCGGCGGAGCGTGGTCCGACACCGCGATGCGTTGGGCCGAACGTCAGCGCCTCACCGGCTTCCCGGGCATCGCCCGCGTCAGCCGGAGCGCGATCCTGCGCATGCTCGGCCAGCTCCGCCCGGCAGAGGAGGAGGCGCGCGAGGCCTGGCGGGAGCTGGTGGACTTCAGCCCGGCGCACGCCGCGGCCGCACAGCACGAGGTGGGCGAGGCCCACCTGCGGCTCGGCGACCTCGGCGCGGCGGAGGAAGCCTTCCGCCATGCCCGTGAGCTGGGTGAGGATCCGCAGCCCGGTCTCGCGCTCCTCCAGCTCGCGCAAGGCGAGTTGGACGTTGCGACGTCGTCGATCCGCCGGAGCCTGGAGCTGGCCGCATTCGACCGCTTCGCCCGCGCCCGGATGCTGCCGGCGCAGGCCGAGATCGCCAGGGCCGCGGGCGACGTGCAGACGGCCCGGGCCGCGCGCGACGAGCTGACGGAGATCGCCTATCAGATCGCGTCGCCGGCGATCAGGGCGGCCAGCGAGTGGACCGCCGGCATCACCGCGCTGCTCGAGGACGACCAGGGCCGCGCGATCGCTCACCTCGCGGAGGCACGGATGCGATGGAACGAGGCGGGCGCCCCCTACGAATCTGCGACCGTCGCGCTCGCGCTCGCCGAGGCGCAGCTCGCCGGCGGGAACGACGCGGCCGCCGCGGCCGAGCTCGATGGCGCGAGGGATGCGTTCGAACGGCTGGGAGCGCACCGAGACGCGCGACGGACGGAGGAGCTCCGAGCGCGGACCACGGGCAACGCCGGTACCTCGGCGCGCGCAGCGCGGACCTTCCTGTTCACGGACATCGTCGGCTCGACCGCGTTGATCGAGGTGATCGGCGACGAGGCGTGGAACGACCTCCGCCGGTGGCACAACGAGGCGCTCCGCTCGTCGTTCGACGATCATGACGGCGAGGAGATCGACCACGCCGGCGACGGGTTCTTCGTCGCCTTCCCCGACGCCGAACGCGGCGTCGCCTGTGCGGTGCAGATCCAGCGCCGGCTCGCGGAGCATCGTCGCTCCCACGGGTTCGCGCCGCAGGTGCGCATGGGCCTGCACGCCACGACGGCCACACGGGATGAGAGCGGGTACACCGGGCTCGGCGTGCACACGGCATCGCGGATCGGCTCGCTCGCGGGGGCCGGGGAGATCCTCGCGAGCCTCGAGACGCTGAGCGGCCTCACAGACACTCGAGCCTCGGAGCGGCGGAGCGTCCAGCTGAAAGGGATCGTCGAGCCGGTCGAGGTCCTCTCGATCGACTGGCGACCCTCGTCCACGGGCTGACCTAGGGGGCGCTCGGCCCGACGCCTCGATTGACCTGCACGCCGGGCTGCACAAGAATGCATGTTTCCGCAGGTCATCGGCTCGGCACGACGAGGGGGCCGGCAGTGGCAGACGAGCAGCCCGAGCTCAGAACCGACGTGACCACCACCCAGGGTGATGTCGACGGTCCGTCGATGAACGGCGGGGGGGCCGACCCCGAGCGGCTGCCGCCGTTCGTCCGCCCCGCGGCCGATTTCGTCGCCAGGATCCGTGCGACCGTGCACACGAAGCTCCTGGCCGGCTTCCTGGTGATCGCCGTGCTCCTGGTCGGGATGGGGATCACGAGCATCCTGGTGATCCGAGAGATGAACCAGGAGGCCCACCAGCTCATCAGCCTGCAGGAGCAGACCGACATCGCGAGGCAGGCGATCTACGCCGTCACCTCGCAGAGCCACTTCCGGGCCATGGCACTCATCACCAAGGACGACACCTACAACGACAAGATCGCAGCCGCGAAGCAGGACTTCCTGGCCGACCTGGACGCCCTGGCCTCGATGGGCGGACCGAGCGTAGATCGAACGATCGACGAGATGCGTTCGATCAACGAGCGCTACGCCGCCGGCGGCGACGAGGTGCTCGCGCTCTACAACGCCGGTCACTTCGACCGCGCGCTCGATCTCCACATCTCCGCCGAGCACTCGATCTCCCACGAGCTCGAGGACGAGCTGAACCAGCTGATCGACTCGACCGAGACTCAGATCGGCGTGGCGTCGGACTCGCTCGCCTCACTGCACCGCTTCCTGCTGATCGCGGTCGGGATCTTCTCGGGCGTGAGCCTGCTGATCGCGCTCGGTCTCGGGGCGGCCCTGTCTTGGTCGGTGATCCGCCCGGTCCGCAAGATGGATCTCGCACTGGCGCGGATCGCCGACGGCGACTTCGCCCAGAAGATCGACGTGCCGAACCGTGACGAGTTCGGCCGGCTGACCACGAACCTCAACCGGACCAGCGGACAGCTCGCGACGCTGTACCACGACCTCGAGGAGCTGAACCAGAACCTGGAGAAGACCGTCGAGGATCAGCTCGGACAGCTCCGGCGGGCGGAGCAGCTCCGCCGTTACCTGGCGCCGCAGGTCGCCGACGCGGTGCTCAACGGCGGCGCGCCCGTCTCGCTGACCTCGACGCGACGCAACCTCAGCATCCTGGTCGCCACCATCCGCGGGTTCACGTCGATGTCCGAGAACATGGAACCGGAGGAGGTCATCGACGGCTTGAACCAGCACTTCGCGGTCATGACCGACGTGGTGTTCCGCCACGGCGGGACGCTAGACAAGTACATCGGCGACGGGATCCTCGCCTTCTTCGGCGATCCGATCCCGTTCGAGGATCACGCCGAACGAGCCGTCGTGACCGCGCTCGAGATGCGCCAGCGCCTCCGCGGCCTGCGCACGCGGTGGTCGTCGGAGCGCGAGGGCGGATTGGACGTCGGGATCGGGGTCACCACCGGGTACGTGACGGTTGGCAACATCGGTTCGGACACTCGCACCGAGTACACGGTGATCGGCAACCACGTGAAGCTCGCGTCGTACCTCGCGCAGATGGCTGGCCCGGATCAGATCCTCGTCTCGGAGAAGACGCTCGCCTCGTCTTCGATCCCGGAGCGCGTCGACGCCACCACGCTGGACCCGATCGAGGTGGAGGGCTTCCGCCACCTCGTGAGGATCGTCGAGGTCAACGACGTGCCCGCACCGCTGCGTCGCCGTCTGTGACCCGACGCCGCGCTCTCCGCAGGGCGTCCTCGTCCTCCTCGGAGAAGGCTGACCGTTTCCGATCGTTCCGCACGATCTCCTCGCAGACGTCGTCCGCGCCGCCGCACGTCGAGACGGGCCGTCAGGCAGCCAGGGAGATGTCCGATGCCGCCTCGCTGCGATCCCGTTCGAGGAGCCGCTCGACCACGTACCTGGCGTCTCGCGGAACGCCGGGGATGACATCGGAGGCGGAGGAGTACTGGAAGAACAGACCAACGAAGTACAGGCCGGGCTCGGTCTCCACGACACCGCGCTCATGCACGAGCTCGCCGTCCTCGCCGAAGATCGGAAGGTCGATCCACGACAGGTCGTGCCCGAACCCGGTGCACCAGATCACGTTCGCGACGTCCAGGACGCGCCCGTCCTCGAGCATCGGCCTGCCGTCGAGCACGCCCGTCGTCCTCGGCACGCGTTCGATGCCGGCGGCCAGGATCTGCTTCGGCTTGACGCGGATCAGCATGTCACCCCGGGACGCCTGCTTGATCTTCGCCTTGCGCCCGATCGGTGTCTTGAGCGTCTGCACGTGGAGCCCGACGAAACGGATGATCCGGAACACCATGTGCTGCGCGACCCACGTGTCGATGCTCACCGGGACGTGCCCGCGATCGGGGCCGGAGAGCCACGTCGGGTGCGCGCCGACCACGTCGAGCGAGATGTCGGCGCCGGAGTTGCCGGCGCCCACCACCAGGACGCCGCCCTCGCGAAGCTGCGACGGGTTGCGGTACCCACTCGAATGCATCTGCACGATCGCCGGGTCGAGCTCGCGCGAGAACGCTGGGATCCGCGGGTCCCGGTCGGCCCCCGAGGCGACGATCACGTGGTCGGCCTCGAGCCGAGCGTCGCCGAGGGAGACGACGTAGCGATCCCCCTCCCGGGAGATCCGCTCCACGTGGACACCGGTCCGCACGGGCAGGTCGAACCTGCCGGCGTAGGCCTCGAGGTAGTCGGCCATCTGCTCCCTCGAGGGGTACGGCGCGCTCCTCTTCGGGAAGCGCCAGCCCGGCAGCTTGACGGCCCAGGAAGGCGTGAAGAGCTGGAGCGAGTCGTAGCGTGTCCGCCACGAACCCCCGATCCGGTCGTTCGCGTCCACGATCACGAACGACCGGCCCGCCTCCCTCAGGTGGTAGCCGGCGGACAGGCCCGCCTGCCCGGCCCCCACGATCACCGTGTCGAACCGCTCCGAACCGTTGCCGTCCATCGCTCGCCTCCTGCTGCTCGCCATCGCGCGAACCGTAGGCGGGCGAGGGGATGCGGCTCATCGCTCGAACCAGCCAACCTCGGACGGCGACCTCGTGGTGAGGAATCACCACGAGGCGCCGCTCAGGCCAGGCCGTGCTCGTAGGCGAACGCCGTAGCGGCCGAGCGTGAGGTGACGCCGAGCTTCACGAACATGTTCTGGAGGTGGCGCGCGACGGTGTGCTCGCTGATCACGAGCTCGACGGCGATGTCCCGGTTCGTCTTGCCCGAGGCGACGAGTCGGAGCACCTCGGCCTCGCGGGCGGTGAGCCCTCGCGGCAGCGCCTTCGGGCCGCCGAGCAGATCCGAGGCCCGGGCGGCGTCGCCGGCCGCGCCCAGGCGCTCGAATGCGGCCAGGGCCGCCCGCAGCTCGAGCGCAGCGTCGTCCTCGTCCCCCGCGGCGCGCAGCGCGAGCCCGAACGCCGTCCGGGCGCGAGCCCCCTCGTACGGCAGCCGGAGCTCCTGCCAGAGGGTGTTCGCGCGGCGCAGGTTGGTCAGGGCCGAGGGCACGTCGCCCTCGGCGAGCTGGAGCGACCCGCGCACGGTGGCCGCGGACGCCGCCAACACCGGAGCGTCGGACTCGCCGGCGATCGCGTCGAGCTCGTCGGCGGCGGTCCTCGCGGCGTCCGGGTCCCCGGCCGCGAGCGCGGCGTCGGCGAACGCCCACAACAGGCGCGTTCGATGCAGCCGGCCGCCCGAGGTCCCCGTGATCGCGACGCGCAGCGCAGCGACCGCGGCCTCCACCTTGCCCTGCGCGAGCCGCAGCTGCGCGAGGCCGGGCTGCGGCTCGAACCCGAGCTCGTGCGCCCGCTCGAACGCCGCCTCGGCGCCTGCGAGGTCGCCGAGGCGCCGGCGCACGTCGCCGGTCTCGTACAGCGCCTCACCGGCGAGCGCCGAATTGAAGCTCAGCAGTTCCTCGGTGGCCCTGCCCGCCTCGGCCTCGGCCTGCGGCCAGTCGCCCCGGAGGCTCGCGAGCTGGGCGCGGTTGATCCTGCACATGCCGGGATACGGGGACTCGGGTGGGATCGACTCGGCCCACGCCCGCGCGGCCTCGCCCCAGTCACCCGCACGCCGGACGTCGGCGAGCTCGAGGCACGCCCCGATGACGCTGCAGTAGACGGCGCCGGTGAAGTAGTCACTCAGCTCGCCTGCGACCACCGAGGTCATCGCCTCGTCGAGCAGAGCCACGCCCTCGGCGACGCGGCCCTGGTCGATCAGGATGAGGCCCTGCGAGTGGATCGCCATACCGAGGAGGTCGCGGTCCCCGAAGCGCTGCGCGATCTCGGTGGCGCGCTCGGTCAACGGCAGAGCCGCGTCCGGATCGCCGCTGAACCGCAGGACAGTCGCCTCGAGGAGCGCGCCGAACCCGAGCTCGACGCAATCGGGCAGCTCCCTCGCGTGCCGCTGCGCGCGGGCGAACCATCCGGCGCCGATCGCCGGCTCGTCGCGCAGGAAATGCTCCATACAGAGCCGGGCGGCCATCCACCCGGCGCGGCGGTCGTCGCGCGCCTCCTCGTATCCGGTGTACGCCTTCTGGCGGGCGGCGATCGACTCCTCGATCCGACCGGTCCACCAGGCCGCGTCGGCGAACCGCTCGTGGTCCTCGGGACGTTCGAGCGGCTCGAGCGCGCGGTAGCGATCGTACGCCTCGGACCACGATCCCTGGTCCACCGCGGCTCGCGCGCGGTCGATGTCCGCGATGCGCTCGGCCACGCCGCCTCCTCCGAGTCGAACGCCGTTGCGCCCAAGCCCGGAACAGCCTAGCCCCACCCCCGAGCGTGCGGGAACGCTCGGGGCCGTTGAACCTCAGGTCAGTCCGCCGCGAGGAGGGCGTAGAGCTTCTTCCTGGCCTCCGCCAGGACCTCTGATGCCTGCGTCCGCTGCGCCTCCGAGCCGGTCCGCGCGACCTGCATCGCCGCGGCCGCGAGCTGGAACCCGGCCTCGCGCAGCTGTCCGAGCCCCTCGCCCATCGGTCCGAACTCCCACGGCTCCTGAGTGCCGCCGCGCGCCGCCCGGCGCTCCTCGAGCTCGGCACGACCCGCGTCCGTGATCGTGTAGACGCGCTTGCCGTCCCGCTCCTCCGCCGTCACGAGCCCCTCATCCTCGAGCAGTTGCAGGGTGGGGTAGATCGAGCCCGGGCTCGGCCTCCAGGCTCCCCCGCTCCGGGCTTCGAGCTCGCGGATCAGGTCGTATCCGTGCATCGGCGCGTTCGACAGCAACGAAAGGAGACCGGTTCGAACGTCACCCCGCCGGGCTCGGCGACCGCCTGCCCAGGGCGGACCTCCGAACCAGGCCTTCTCCCAATGACCCTGGCGACCCCAGGTGTCGTGGTGATGCGGATGCCGCGATCGATGCGACGCATGTCCCATGCTCAACCTCCTCGGGTCCAGACGTATCGCGATGTATCGTAACACGTCACCGACGTATCGCCTGGAGAACGTCGCTCAGTCGAGATCGAAGGTGTCGGGTTCGGGGTGCTTGAGCCACACGGCCGTGCCCGCCGCAACCGGGGCGAGGAGCAGCACCACCATCGAGGAGAGGCTCGCCTTGGCGCCCCAGTCGGTGAGGCCGACCGCCAAGCACAGGAGTGCGCACACGGGCAGGGCGATCTCGGCCGTCCGGTAGAGCTCGGGCTGGGTGCGTCGGATCTCGAGGGTCCAGGCGATGAGCGCGTTCGCGAGCATCGCCGCCGCGAGCGAACCCACCAGGAGCCAGCGCACCGCATCCGGCAGAGGCCGACCCGCATGCTCGACGGTGTTGAGGACCGCCGCGCCGCCCGCGGCGATCGCGACCACCAGCGGGAAGTGCAGGTTGAGCCAGACCTGGGTGCTTCGCGGGACCGGAGCGCGGTACGAGACGAGGTCGAAGTAGATCCACCACAGACCGATGGCGACCACAACCCCCAGCAGGCCGATCACGATGCCCTCGGCCTCGAGCGGATCGACGTCGGCCATGCCGGTCACCGCCCCCACGATGACCTCGCCGAGGACGATGATGACGAACAGCCCCATCCGCTCGATCAGCGACGGCGTCGTCGTGATGCGCGCATCGCCCCCCTGGGTGGCGGGTGGCTTCCACCGGAACATGCCGATGACCCATCCCGCCACCTCGGCGGCCAGTGCCACCGCCCACAGCCAGTAGCGCAGCGGTCCGTCGAATGCGACGCTGACCACGAACAAGACGGCCGCGACGAGATAGCCCGCCGAGTACGGGACCGACCCGGGCCGGTGGTGGGGGTCATGCAGTCCCGTGCGGAACCACAGGATCACCAGGATGAGGGTGTTCGCCGCGTACGCGAGCGCGAACCCGGTCGACCCGTCCCCCGGGATGTCCCCGATGAACACGGCCATGACCGCGACGGCGAGCATCTGGGCGAACGTGAAGATGCGGACGCTCACGTCGTTGGTCGTATGGAGGTCGTGGTACAGGGTGCCGTTCAGCCACGAGGACCAGACCGCGTAGAAGAGGAAGACGAACCAGCCGACCCCGGACCACGACGGATGCGCGGCGAGGCGGCGGGCGAGCTGCGAGATGATGACGACGAAGACCAGGTCGAAGAACAGCTCGAGGAAGGTCACCCGCCGGTCGGTCGCCCGGTCCTCGTACCGACCCGGCGGCTGCCAGAGACGTCGGAACGTGGACGGCTCCGTCATGGATCGAATGTAACCGCCAGCGAGCTCGAACGGGTCCACGCCGCGCCGCGCGCTTGCAACCCCTCCCTGCTCCGGCTCCACCGGGAGGCGCTACGCGTTCCCGTACTGGAGCGTCTCGGGACGTTCGAGGAGCAGGACGACGGCCCGCCGCTCGGCGACCGGCCGGTGCTCGAGACCCCGCGGCACGACGAACAGCTGCCCAGCCGTGAGCTCGACGGGGGCGCGGGCCCCGAGGTCGATCCGGAACACGCCCTCCCAGCACAGGAAGAGCTCGTCCTCATCGTGGTGATGCCACGGGAACTCCCCGTGGATCGCCGCGATGCGAACCACGGCATCGTTCACCGTGACGAGATCCATCGGTTCGAAGGGCCGCTCGAGCCGACGCGCGGTTTCGTCGATGAGGATCGGGGTGTTCGCCAGATCGTCGTCGTCAGGCATGGTCGCCCTCCCGGGATCGCTCGTTCGATACGTGGGTGCGCCGAGACACGACCATACGGGAGGTAGGGCGATGACCACGTTCTCGAGCGCGACGGATCCGGGGTCGGCGCCTGAGATTCCCCCCGAGGCGATGTCGACATCGGATCCTCGGCTCCGACCGTGGGGTGGAAGCACACCTCACCGCCGTGACCGGACCTCCGGTCGACACCGCAGGAAGGAGCAGACGAGATGGCAGCGGACGAGTACGACGCCAACGCACAGCCAACGGGACCCGACCCCGCGCTGCGACGCCTGGATCGGTTCGTCGGGACGTGGGAGGTCCGGGGCCGCACATTGGACGCCGAAGAGGACAACGTGTCGGGCCGGCTCACGTTCGAGTGGCTGCCCGGAGGGTTCTTCCTCCAGCAGCGCGTCGAGCTGAGCTTCATGGGGTACGACATCGCGGCGCTCGAGGTGATCGGCTACGACCCGGCGACCGGGAAGTTCCCTTCGACCGTGTTCGCGAGCATGTTCGGAGTCCCGATCCCCTACGAGTACGACGTGCAGGGCGATCAGGTGACGATCCGAACGGAGCTGGCGGGCGGCGCGACCTTCACGGGCAGCTGGGCCGAGGACGGATCGACGATGTCGGGTGGATGGAGGCCGGACCCCGGGAAGGAAGGTCCCGGCAACGTGGCGTACGACATCAGCGGCACACGCGCGGACTAGCGACGGGGGGGCGGGGCCGTCCCGCTCGAGTCCGTCGAGGTCCTGGGGGCTCGAGCGCCCTCCACCTACGGGTTCCACGTGCTCCCTCGATCTTGACGAACCGATCCCGCCCGCTCGGGTTCGAGTCCCGACCGATCGGGGAAAGCATCCGGTCTAAGGGCCGACGATCTCGGCCTGCGATGGGGCGACCTCGGGCTCGAGTGGGCCCGGGAGAAGGAGGAGCGCCATGAGGATCGAGCATGCATCGAAGATCTCCCCGTGCCTGTGGTTCGACGACCAGGCCGAGCAGGCCGCGGACTTCTACGTCACGGTGTTCTCCGCCCGGCGGGCCACGGCCGGCGACGGCGGCGAGTCCAAGATCCTGGGCATCTCCCGGTACGGCGAGGCCGGACCCGGACCCGCGGGTACGGTGATGACCGTGGACTTCCTGCTCGAGGGGCAGGAGTTCGTCGCGCTGAACGGCGGTCCCGAGTTCAACTTCACGCCCGCGATCTCGTTCATCGTGAACTGCGAGACGCAGGACGAGGTCGACGGCCTCTGGGAGACCCTGTCCCAGGGTGGCACCCAGGGCGAGTGCGGCTGGCTGGAGGACAGGTTCGGCGTGTCGTGGCAGATCGTCCCGACGGCTCTTGGAGAGCTGCTCGCCGATCCCGATCCCGAACGCACCCAGCGCGTGATGCGCGCGATGCTCGAGATGCGCAAGCTCGATATCGCCGAGCTCGAGCGGGCTGCCCGGGCCACGTAGCGTTCGGCGCCGGACCGGCGCGCGCCGTCAGATCGTGATCGCGAACTTGCCGCGCGAGCGCTCCTCGCCGACGAGCCGTAGCGCCTGCGGCAGCTCGTCGAACGTGTGCCTCCGCGTGATCGGGACGCTGAGCGCCCCGTCCGCCGCCATCTGCACGACACGGCCGAACGCCTCTGGGTCGGTGTGGCCGGTCACGTTCGCCGCTGCGACCCCACGTCCGGCGAGCGCGTCCACGTCGGCGCCGCCCACCGTAGAGGCGATCCTTCCGCCCTCCTTCACGAGGTCGGTCAGCGGGCCGAACCCGTCACCGACGTGCGCCGCGACGATCAGCCCGTCGACGCCCTCGGGATACCGTTCGAGCATCGGCACCACGACGTCGCCCGAGTAGTCCACGATCTCGCTCGCGCCGAGCCCGCGGATCCAGGCCTCGTCCTGATGCAGCGCCGACGCGACGACCCTGGCGCCGCGGGCAGCGGCGAGCTGCACCGAGTACGCACCGACGCCGCCCGTCGCGCCCACGATCAGCACGACGTGGCCGTCGGCCGCCTCGATCGTCTCCACGCAATGGAGCGCCGTGATGGCCGCGAGCCCGATGCACGCCGCCTGCTCGAAGTCGAGGTTGCCCGGCTTGTGCACGACGAAACCGTCCAGCGGGACGGCCACGAACTCGGCGTACGCGCCGCGCCACAGATGCGGCTCGGTCGGGACGATGCCCGTGACCTCGTCGCCGACGGCGAACCCGGCCGCCCCCTCACCGACCGCGTCGATCTCGCCCGCGTAGTCCTTGCCGATCACGACGGGGTACCGGTGCTCCATCATGCCTCTGGCCATCCCCTTGGCCACGAACACGTCGAACCCGTTGACCGAGGACGCGCGCACCTTGACCCGAACCTCGCTCGCCCCCGGCTCGGGGGTCGGGACCTCGATCGCCGCAGCCGGAGCTCCCTCGTCTGCCAGCCCGAACGCCTTCATTCTCCTCCCTCTCCTCGCGACGGGTCGGTTCCCCCGATCCGGGGGCGGGAACCGGGGTGCGCGCGAGATCCCTTAGCCTCCGCGCGCGTTCGCACAGCCCGGGGATGGCCTCGCGCGTGACCGGGCCGATCATGATCAGGACGGTTCCTCCCGGCCCGGGGCGCCACCGCCGCCCAACCGGTTGGATCGCCGACGACGCCCGGGCGTCGGGCGAGGACGGCCGTTCGTTCGCAGTCATCTCCCGTGAGACCGATCCGGTGCCCGGAACTGATCGGGCCGCGACGATGGGTTTGGGCCGAGGGCTGGGCCGGGGAGATGCCGCTGGAGCTCACGGACTCGAAGACGTTCGGCAACGGCGTGGTCTCGCTCACGTACCGGCAGGCGGAGGCGTAGCGCCGCCCGGCCGGTAGCCGTTCGGGTCGACCACGACCTCGGCCCAGCCGAGCGCCGCGAGCGCACGCAGTGCGGCGTCACGCTCGGGATGGCGGAGGAGCCGCTCGACCTCGCCGGCCGGCACCTCGACCGTCGCGGACGCGCCGCGGTGCCGCACGCGGACCACCTCGAACCCGAGCGCGCGGACGATCGCCTCGGCCTCGTCGATCCGAGCCAGCAGCCCGGGCGAGATGCGGATACCGAACTCGACCCGCGAGGACAGGCACGCGAGCGCGGGCTTGTCCGAGACGCGGAGGCCGAGCGTCCGGGCGATCGAGCGCACCGTCGCCTTGCCGACCGATCCCTCGAGCAGCGGGTTGCGGATCCCGGCACGCTCCCCCGCCCAGATCCCCGGCCGGAACTCGTCGAGGTCGTCGGCGTTCGCGCCGGCCAGCACCGTGGTACCTGGGATCGCCGTCCGGACGAGCCGTCCGAGGACGCCGTACAGCTCCGCCTTGCAGTGGTAGCACCGGAGCTCGTCGTTGCGCGCGTACGCCTCGCGCTCGACCTCGTGGGTCCGCACCGACCGGTGCGCGACCCCGAGATCGGACGCGGTCTGCGCCGCCACCTGCAACTCGCCCGCGGGGTAGCTCGGCGAGATCGCGGTCACCGCCTCGACCCGGCCGGGCCCGAGCGCGCGAGCCGCGAGCGCCAGCACCACCGACGAGTCGACCCCGCCGGAGAACGCCACGAGGGCCCGATCGCCGTACCCGCGGATCCGATCCTCGAGATCGCGGATCACGGCGACGCGGGCGCGCTCGGCGACCGCGCTCATCGCTCCTCCTCGAGCAGCCGGTACGCGAGCGCCGAAGCCTGCGCGTGCACCGAACGCACCGGCCGTCCGAGCTTGCGAGCGGCCTCGACGACGTCGGCGTGCTCGGGCTTCGCGTTCAGGGTCCGTCCGTCGAGGACACCGAGCTTCACGCGGATCCGCGGACCGCCCTCGGCCAGATCGATCTCGACGATCCGGCGATCGAGCTCGGGCCGCGAAACCTCGTGCACGCGAACCCCGAGCGTCGTCGTCGTCTCGAAGAACGCACGCCGTACCTCGTCCAGCATGTCGCGTTCGCACAGCGCCGAGATCGCCACCGCGGGCCGCCCCCGCTTCATCACGATCGGCGCGGTCCACGCGTCGAGCGCGCCGGCCGCAAGGAGCGCCTCGATCGCGTCCGGCACGAGCTCGGGCTCCAGATCGTCGACGTTGCCCTCGAGCACGAGCAGCCGGCGGGCGCCGTCCGCGGACGGCGATGTCGAGCCGAGCAGCACCCGGACGACGTTCGCGACCGATGTCGGGTCGAGCGTGCCCGCGCCGACGCCCACGCGTTCGAGCACGAGCTCGGGCATCTCCGGGGCGGGCCGGCCGAGCACAGACAGGATCGCGGCCGCGGTCGGCGTGACGGTCTCGGGCAGGTCCGTCCCGGCCACCGAGGGCCGCAGCGCGAACCCCGACAACAGCTCGAGCGTCACCGGCGCGGGTGACCCGTGCATCCCGTCGTCCGAGGGTGGCGGCATCGGGATCGCCGAGACGTCGACGCGTTCGACGCCGAGCCATGCGAGCGCCGCCGCCACGCCGACGACATCGAACAGCGTGTCGTCCTCCCCGAGCTCCTCGAGCTCGAGCTGAGCGATCTCGCGCCCGTGGACCTTCGCCTCGGCGTCGAACAGCCGCTGCAGGACCGCGGTGGCCCGCGCCCGAACCCCGTCCTCGAGCTCCGCGCGTTCGACCGCGTCCTGCAGCTCCCGCGGACGGCGCCGCTCGGCCGACAGGTCGCCCGGAGGCGAGAGCGCGAGCGCCCGCAGGCCGCGCCGACGGACCTCCGCGGTCGCGCATTCGACGCGGCGGCCCAGAACAGCGGACACCGCGTCGGAGACCTCGTCGCGCGATGCGCCGGCGTCGAACAGGGCGGCCAGGAGCATGTCGCCCGCGGCGCCGCCGACGACGTCGACGTAGAGGACGTTCATCTCGGCCCCCTCATCGCGGAGTCGACTGCCGAGCGATCATCGCGGCGATCGTTCCGGCGCCGACGCCGTCGTCCACGTTCACACAGGCGACGCCCGGCGCGCACGACGACAGCATCGACAGGAGCGCGGCCAGGCCGCCGAGCGAGGCGCCGTAGCCGACGCTGGTCGGGCAGGCGATCACCGGGCATGCCGCGATGCCGCCGACGACGCTCGCGAGTGCGCCCTCCATCCCCGCGACCACCACGACCGCGTCGGCGGTGGCGAGCATCGGTTGCACGGCGGCGAGGCGATGCAGGCCCGCGACGCCGACGTCCGCGGCGATCTCGGTCTCGGCGCCGAGCATCGAGGCGGTGAGCTCGGCCTCCTCGGCGACCCCGAGATCCGAGGTCCCGGCGGTCACGATGAGCACGGTGCCCGCCGCCGTCGGTACGTTCCGTCGGAGCGCGACGCACCGAGCCCTCGGGCGTTCGACGATCTCGACGGGCTCGCCGACGGCGGCCGCGCGCACCGCGTCGACGTGCTCGGGCGAGGTCCGCGACACGAGGATCGGCCCCTCGTTGCCCGACAGGAGCCGTTCGACGATCGCGCGGACCTCCTCCGGCGTCTTGCCCTCGGCGTAGACGATCTCGCAGGCCCCCTGGCGGAGCTCGCGGTGATGGTCGACCTTCGCGAACCCGAGGTCGCTGAACGGCAGGTCCCGCAGCTCGCGCGTCGCGTCGCCGGGCGACACATCGCCCGAAGACACGCGCGCGAGCAGATCGGCCAGACGCGCCTCGTACGCGGTCGGTGCGAGCACACATCGACCCTACCGGCATTCGGGCCGACGCGCCGGGCGGGCTGGTCCGCACCTCCGCCCCCTACCATGGTGTGCATGCCCGTCCGCTCCGACATCCGAAACGTCGCCATCGTCGCCCACGTGGATCACGGCAAGACCACCCTGGTCGACGCGATGCTCTGGCAGTCCGGCGCGTTCCGCGAGAACCAGGACGTGGCCGAACGCGTGATGGACTCGACCGACCTCGAGCGGGAGAAGGGCATCACGATCCTGGCCAAGAACACCGCCGTCCGCCACGGCGACCTCAAGATCAACATCGTCGACACGCCCGGGCACGCGGACTTCGGCGGCGAGGTCGAGCGCGGGCTCACGATGGTCGACGGCGTCCTGCTCCTGGTCGATGCCTCCGAGGGGCCACTGCCGCAGACGCGGTTCGTGCTGCGCAAGTCGCTCGAAGCCCGGCTGCCGGTCGTCTTGGTCGTGAACAAGATCGACCGGCCCGACGCCAGAACGATGGAGGTCGTCGACGAGGTCTATCAGCTGTTCCTGGACCTGGACGCGGACGAGCACCAGATCGAGTTCCCGATCCTGTACGCGGACGCGCGCGAGGGTCGCTGCGGCCCCAACCCCTCCGCGTTGCCCGAGGACCTCGAGCCTTTGTTCGACGCGCTGCGCGAGCACATCCCGGCGCCGTCGTTCGAGAAGGACCATCCGCTGCAGGCGCTCGTGACCAACCTGGACGCGTCGCCGTACGTCGGACGGCTCGCGCTCTGCCGCGTCCGCAACGGCACGATCCGCCGCGGACAGGAGGTCGCGTGGTGCCGAGCCGACGGCTCGATCGAGCCCGCCAAGGTCTCCGAGCTCTACGTCACCGAGGCGCTCGACCGCGTCGAGGCCGACGAGGCCGGACCCGGCGAGATCGTCGCGGTGGCCGGCATCGAGCAGATCACGATCGGCGAGACGCTGGCCGATCCCGACGACCCGCGGCCGCTCCCGGTCACGCGCGTCGACGAGCCCTCGCTCTCGATGACGATCGGCATCAACACGTCGCCGCTCGCGGGCCGGGACGGCACCAAGCTCACAGCGCCTCAGGTGAAGGCGCGCCTGGACCAGGAGGTGATCGGCAACGTGTCGATCCGGGTCTTCGACGGCGACCGCCCCGACCGGTGGGAGGTGCAGGGCCGCGGCGAGCTGCAGCTCGCGGTCCTGGTCGAGGTGATGCGGCGCGAGGGGTTCGAGCTCACGGTCGGCAAGCCGCAGGTCGTCACGCGCGAGATCGACGGGAAGCTGTACGAGCCGATGGAGCGCGTGGCGATCGACGCGCCCGAGGAGTACCTCGGCGTGATCACGCAGCTGCTCGCGCTCCGCAAAGGTCGGATGGAGAACATGGTGAATCACGGCACCGGGTGGATCCGCATGGAGCACCTGGTCCCGGCCCGCGGCCTGATCGGGTTCCGGACCGAGTTCCTGACCGAGACGCGCGGCACCGGGCAGCTCCACCACGTGTTCGAGGGCTACGAGCCGTGGCACGGCGAGCTCCGGACGCGCCCGACCGGCTCGCTCGTCGCCGACCGTGAGGGCGTGAGCACCACGTTCACGCTGCTCACGCTCCAGGAGCGCGGGTCGATGTTCGTCGGGCCGGGCGAGGAAGTGTACGAGGGCATGGTCGTAGGGGAGAACGCCCGCGCCGAGGACATCGACGTGAACCCGACGAAGGAGAAGAAGCTCACCAACATGCGCCAGGCGAACTCGGAGGAGTTCACGCGCCTGATCCCCAAGCGGACGCTCGTGCTCGAGCAGGCGCTCGAGTTCATCCGCGAGGACGAGTGCGTCGAGGTGACGCCGAACCACGTCCGCCTGCGCAAGGCGTCGCTCCCGCAGCAAGAGCGCGCGAAGGCCGCTCGCCGCGCCCGGCCGGCGGGGCCGTAACGGCGATGCGCGCCGAACGCATCCTGGGCACCCTCGCGATCGTGGCATCGGCGGTGCTCGTCGCGCCCGCGGCCGGAAGCGCGCCGGCCGGTCTCGCCAGGTGCGGTCCCGAGGCGTCCGCCGGCACGCTGGGCATCGGTGACCCCTACTACCCGCGGTTCGGCAACGGCGGCTACGACGTGGGGCACTACGACCTCGCGATCCGGTACGGGCCGCGGACGAACCACCTCCGCGGGGCCGCGACGATCACGGCCCAGACGACGCAGGACCTGAGCTGCTTCAGCCTGGACCTGGTGGGTCTGGACGTGCACGCGATCACCGTGAACGGCGACCCGGCCACGTGGTCGCGGACCCATCACGAGCTGATGATCACGCCGGCCGCGCCGCTCGGCTCCGGCGCGGAACTCACCGTGGTGGTGACCTACGACGGGTTCCCGAAGGGCTTCGTCATCCCGAGCATCGACGCCGTGTCCGGGTTCATCCGCACGGCCGACGGGGCGATCGTGGCGGGGGAGCCGGAAGCGGCGACCGCGTGGTTCCCCGTCAACGACCATCCGACCGACCGCGCGTCGTACACCTTCCGGATCACCGTGCCGACCGGCTACCAGGTGGTCGCCAACGGGGTGCGCGAGTCGATGGACACCCAGGGGGACTGGACGACCCACGTCTGGCAGGCGCACGACCCGATGGCGAGCTACCTCGCGACGTTCGACGTCGGCGCGTGGAGGATGCGGTTCCGCCAGACGGCGTCCGGTGTGCCCGTGATCGACGCGATCGACCCCGACGTCCTGCCGCGCGTGCGAGCCTCCGTTCGGCGCGAACCCGAGATCCTCGACTTCCTCGAGACCCGGTTCGGCCCCTACCCGTTCGAGTCGGCGGGTGGGATCTTCCCCGATACCCGCCGACTCGTGTTCGCGCTCGAGACGCAGACGAGACCCGTCTACGCGAGGTACTTCTTCCCGAACGGTGACTCGGTCATCGTGCACGAGCTGGCCCACCAGTGGTTCGGCGACCTGGTGGCCGTCGGCCGCTGGCAGCACATCTGGCTCAACGAGGGCTTCGCCACCTACGCGGAGTGGCTCTGGAGCGAGCACGAGGGGTTCGGGACCCCGCGGCGGACGCTCGAGGCGATCTGGAGGGCGATCCCGGGCGACTCCCCCTTCTGGCGGGTCGTGATCGGGGACCCCGGGGTCGACGATCTGTTCGACGGGGCGGTGTACGTCCGCGGTGCGATGACCCTGCAGGCGCTCCGCAACGAGGTCGGCGACGACGTGTTCTGGACGACATTGCACGAGTGGACCGAGCAGCACGCGTTCGGCACGGGCACGACCGACGGGTTCGTCACGCTGGCCGAACAGGTCTCCGGTCGGGACCTGAGCGACCTGTTCGACGTATGGTTGTTCGCGCCCAGCCGGCCGCCGGCCTCGGCGGTCACGGGTTCGGGGGTCGTCAAGGCGTCGCCCAGGGCGACCGATCACGCGATCTCGTGGCTCAGGGCGTTCGAACGGCGTACCGCTCCCTGAGCTCGTCGCCGATGCGCGCGAGCTCCTCCCGGACCTCGACCGGGTGCAGCACCTCCACCCATCGGCCGAACCCCGCGAGCTCGGCCGCCAGACTCCGCGCCGACCAGCTCCGGATCTCGATCTGGACGTGGTCGCCGGCGTTCTGCTCGCGGATCGCCAGGCGGGTCCCGAAGGATGACCTCAGCCACGGGATCGCCTCGGCCTCGGCGCGGGCCGTGGCGCGGAGCGTCACCCGCCGCTCGTCGAGCTCGGCGACGACCGATCGCCAGTGCGTCTCGAGGTCGAAGCCCTCCGGTCGTTCCACGGGATCCTTCATGAGCGTCACCGCGCGCACGCGGCTGAGGCGGAAGGTGCGCATCCCCGCGTCGGTGGCCGCGATCAGGTACCAGACCGACGCCTTCGCCACGAGGCCGAGCGGGTGCACGGTCCGCTCGGTCTCGGGGCGGTCCGGGGCCGCATAGACGATCCGGACCTGGACACCTTCGACGACCGCTCGCTGCAGCTCGTCCAGGTGCGCGGGTGTCGGAACGTGCGTACGGTCCCAGCTCGTCGGGTCGATCACGACCGCGGACGCGGCTGCCCGTGCCTCCGCGCGGAACGGTTCGGGCAGGGCGCGGACGAGCTTGCGCAGCGCCGCCTTGATCTGCGGCGTCGCCGACGCCGACGGCCCGGCCACCAGGAACAGCGTGCGAGCCTCGGCGGCGGTCAGCCCGCTCAGGTCGGTTCGCGAACCACCGAGCAGCGACCACCCACCCCCCCGTCCGGCCTGCGAGTAGACCGGGATCCCGGCCATCGAGAGCGCCTCGAGGTCACGGCGAGCCGTGCGCTCGGAGATCTCGAGCTCGTCGGCGAGCTCGGCCGCCGTGACCCGCCCCCTGGCCTGCAGGATCAGCAGGACGGCGACGAGACGGTCGGCTCGCACCTTCTGAGGCTCTCACAGAAACTGGCCAGAGGATGGCCACTTCGACCCGGATGATGGCCTGGAACCGATGAGTGCTGGCTCGTCGTTCGGTCGACACAGCCGACGACAGGAGGAGACGCCATGCCGACCTCAGCGATCGAGGCCGAGGGCCTCGTCAAGACGTTCGGGAAGGTCCGTGCGCTCGACGGCATCGACATGGTGGCCCGAGAGGGCACGGTCTTCGGCCTTCTCGGGCCGAACGGCGCCGGCAAGACCACCGCGATCCGGATCCTCTCGACCCTCCTGCGGCCGGACGCGGGCCGCGCCACCGTCGGTGGCTTCGACGTGGAGCGGGAGCCCGCCAAGGTGCGGGGCCTGATCGGGCTGACCGGCCAGTACGCCGCGGTCGACGAGCTGCTCTCCGGACTGGACAACCTGTTCATGCTCGGTCGGCTGTTGGGCCTGTCGGCATCGGCTGCCCGCGCGCGCGCCGCGCAGCTCCTCGATGCCTTCGATCTCTCGGAAGCGGCGACGAAGTACGTGAAGACGTACTCGGGTGGGATGCGTCGGCGGCTGGACCTCGCCGCGAGCCTCGCGGGACGTCCTCGGTTCCTCTACCTGGACGAGCCGACGACCGGCCTGGACCCGCGGAGCCGGCTCGAGCTTTGGGAGATGATCCGCACGCTCGTCGCCGAGGGGACGACGGTCCTGCTCACGACCCAGTACCTGGACGAGGCCGATCGCCTCGCGGACGAGATCGTCGTGATCGACCACGGAAGCGTGATCGCGGCGGGCACCCCCCAACAGCTCAAGACCAGGATCGGGGGTCAGGTGCTCCAGGCCCAGCCGGCGGATCCGGCCGACCTCCCGGAGACCGAGAAGATCCTGGCCGCCCTCGCGGACGGTGACGACGGCACCTACAACGACGGGCAGCTGGTCTCGGTCACGATCCGGGACCGGTCGGCGCTCGGTCGGGCGGTCCGTCGACTCGACGAGGAGGGCATCCCCGTGGACGACCTGTCGTTGCGCCGGCCGAGCCTGGACGAGGTGTTCCTCGCCATCACCGGGCACGCCGCCGAGGAGGAGGCCGAGCTCGGCGACGGGGACGCAGGTCGAGCCGACGAAAGGAGGACGGCATGAGTTCGGTGACTCTCGCGCCGGTCGGCCGGCCGAACGTCGTCGCGAACACGCTCACGATCGCGCGCCGGAACCTGCTCCACATCAAGGCAACTCCCGAGCAGCTGGTCGAGATGTCGATCCAGCCGATCATGTTCCTGGTCCTGTTCGTCTACGTGTTCGGGGGGGCGATCGCCGGATCGAGCGCCGAGTACCTGGAGTTCGCACTGCCGGGGATCCTGGTGCAGAGCGTCTGCTTCCTCCCGTTCACGACCGCGATCGCGCTCAACGTCGACTTCCAACGGGGCGTGATCGACCGGTTCCGTTCGTTGCCGATCGCGCGCTCGGCGGTCATCGGCGGGCGGATCCTGGCGGACGGGGCGCGGATCGCCTGGAGCATCCTCATCATCACGGCCTTCGCGATGCTGCTGGGGTTCCGGTTCGAGGGCGGCACGGCGGGGGCCTTCGGGGCCCTCCTGCTCGTGCTCGCGTTCGGGCTCGTGATGTGCTGGCCGATGGCGTTCATCGGCATCACGGCCCGCACCACCGAGTCCGTGAACACCTGGGGCTTCATGATCATCCTGCCGCTCACGTTCGCGAGCTCGGCGTTCGCACCCGTGGACACGATGCCGGGGTGGCTGCAGGCGTTCGTGAAGGTGAACCCCGTGACGGCGGTGATCGATGCGGCGCGCGGACTGATGCTCGGTGGGCCGGTGGCCGAACCCGTGATCGACTCGGTGATCTGGATGATCGTGATCACCGCGGTGTTCGCGCCGCTCGCGATCCTCCGGTACCGCCGCAGGATCTGACGAAGCGTCGCAGGGATGGGAGGCCTCGACATGGCACAGGCGCAGACCGACGACGACGGCCGGCATGACTTCGACTTCCTGTTCGGGCGACGGCGGATCCACAACCGCAAGCTCGTCGACACGCTGGATCCGGACTCGACGGAGTGGGTGGAGTTCCAGGCGTTCGGGGAGGCGGGGCCGATCCTGGGCGGGCTCGGCAACGTCGACACGTTCACGGCGCCGGCGATGCCGCCGAGCGGTGACCCCTTCGAGGGGTTCACCCTCCGGCTGTTCGACCCGGAGACCCGGATCTGGCGGATCTGGTGGGCCTCGATCCGGTTCCCGGGGGTGCTCGACCAGCCGGTGGAGGGCCGCTTCGACGGCGACCGTGGCGTGTTCCTGTGCGACGACGTGATCGGTGGCGAGCCGGTGAAGGTCCGCTACGACTGGCGCGTCCTGTCTCCAACGGTCAACCGCTGGGAGCAGTCGTTCTCCTACGATGACGGTGTGACCTGGCGCACCAATTGGACCAGCGAAGGGACGCAGGTCAGCTGACACCGTCCGCACCGCGCGTGCTCGGGCGCCGCGCGCTCAACCGCGCGTTGCTCGAACGCCAGCTGCTGCTCCGACGGCGCAGGGTCGCCGTGCCTCGAGCCGTCGAGCGCCTGGTCGGCCTCCAGGCGCAGGTGCCGCGCGATCCCTACGTCGCGCTCTGGTCGCGGCTCGATCGCTTCCGGCCGCAGGCCCTGGCCGAGCCGATCGCCGAACGCCGCGCGGTGAGGATGGGGTTGCTGCGTGCGACCTTGCATCTGGTCACCGACCGGGACGCGCTGGCGCTGCGGCCGATCCTCGAGCCCGTGATGATGCGCACCCTCTACGGCCAGAGCCCGTTCGGGCGCGCGCTGGACGGGCTCGACGTCGACGAGCTGAAGGCGTTCGCCACGAGGTTGCTCGAGGAGCGGCCGAGGACCCGAGCCGAGCTCATCCCGTTCCTGGCCGAACGATGGCCCGACCACGATCCCGCGCAGCTCTCGTACGCAGCGATGTACCTGCTGCCGCTGGTGCAGGTGACCCCGCGCGGGATCTGGGGCCGGTCGGGACGCTCGGCCTTCACGACCGTGGAGCAGTGGCTCGGCCGGCCGTTGGAGACCGAGACCACGCCGGACGAGCTGGTGTTGCGGTACCTCGCCGCGTTCGGGCCGGCGACGCCCGCCGACGCGCGCTCGTGGTCGGGGCTGAGCGGCATGCGCGAGGTGCTCGAACGCCTCCGCCCGCGGCTGCGCACGTTCCGCGACGAGCGGGGACGCGAGCTGTTCGACGTCCCGGGCGCGCCGCTCCCCGATCCGGAGACCCCGGCACCGGTCCGTTTCCTTCCCGAGTACGACAACGTGCAGCTCGGCCACGACGACCGGAGCCGCATCGTTTCGCCCGACCTGAAGGGATGGACCGAGGTCGGTTGGGGGTCGGTCCTGGTCGACGGGTTCGGCGCGGCGCGCTGGAGGGCGGAGCTCGACGGGGATCGGGCGACCCTATGGGTCGAGCCGTTCTCGAAGATCGCTCGGACCGACCGCGCAGAGATCTCCGAGGAGGGCGAACGGCTCCTCGCATTCCTCGCGCCGGATGCCGACCCGCGAGGGGTGCGGTTCCGGACCTTCGAAGCGCCGGCCTCGTCGCGATGAGACGCGTCGGCGTGCGGGAGCGCCGGGCGCGACTCGGCGTGCGTCACCACCTGGCGTCGCCCGCCGCCTCGGTGGAGGAGGCCGCCGGGGCGCTCGTCGGGCTGCACTCGAGCGACCCCGCTGCGGTCTTCCTCTCGTCGTGGGCACGGGTCGACGGCCTCGGGCCCGCCGATCTCGAGGACGCACTGTATCGCCGCCGCTCGCTGGTCCGGATGCTCGGGATGCGGCGGACGGTGTTCGTCGTGCCGGTCGGGTTCGCGCCCGTGATGCACGAGGCCTGCACCAAGGCACTGATCCCCGGCCAACGCGCCCGCCTCGTCCGGATGCTCGAGCAGCAGCGGGTGGCCCCGCCGGGCCGCGGGGAGGCGTGGCTCGCGAAGGTCGCCGCCCACACGCTCGCCGCGCTCGCCGCTCGAGGCGAGGCCACCGCGCGAGAGCTGACCGCCGACGTCCCGGAGCTCAGCGCGAAGCTCACGTTCGGGGAGGGCAAGACCTGGGCCGGCACGATGGGCGTGTCGACCCGGGTGCTGTTCCTGCTCGCCACGGAGGGCCTGATCCTCCGCACGCGCCCGCTCGGTGCGTGGACGTCGGGTCAGTACCGCTGGGCGACGACCGAGCACTGGCTCGGCGCTCCCCTTCGAGAGATCGACCACGCCGAGGCGTGCTCGGAGCTCCTCGGTCGCTGGCTCCGTTCGTTCGGGCCGGCGACGATGACCGACATCCGGTGGTGGACGGGGTGGACGGCGGCGCTCGCGAGGACGACCCTCGGAGCCATCGACGCGGCCGAGGTCCGAGTGGACGACGGCATCGGCTACCTGCTCCCCGACGATCTCGACCGGGTCGGCGGCGACGACCCGTGGGTCGCGCTGCTTCCCGGGTTGGACCCGACCGCCATGGGGTGGAAGGACCGCGGGTGGTACCTCGGCGACCACGCCTCCGACATGTTCGACAGCAACGGGAACGCGGGCCCGACGGTGTGGGCGCACGGCCGGGCCGTCGGCGCGTGGGCGCAGGCCGAGGAGGGTGAGATCGCGGTTGAGCTCTTCGCTCGGCTCGACGCCGCTACCCGCGCGCGCCTGAACGCCGAACGCCGGCGTCTCGCGGCTTGGCTCGGGGACGTTCGGATCCGGCCGCGGTTCGGGACGCCGCTCGGCAGGGTGCTCGCGCTGCGCTCGAGTGGCGGCGCGTCCCGGAGACACTCGGCCGGATCCCGGGCCTAGCCCGCCCGGCTCCGAGGGGGTTCGACCGCGAGGTTCGCGTACGCCTCGGCGAGATGCACGACCACCGAGGCCAGCTCTTCGTTCTCGGTCGCCGGTACGAGCTTCGCGATCCTGTTCGCGATCACTTCCCGAGCCTTGGCCGCCGCCACGGCGGCCCTCACCTCCGAGTCCTGAGCCGTCATCTACGAAATCACCCCCCGGGGCGATGCTACGCCCCTTCGGTCGGGCGGTTCACGACGGTGCGTGGTTCGGCCCTAGGGAGCGATGTTCTGATTCAGGTGGAACAGGTTGTCCGGGTCGTACGCCCGCTTGACGGCGACGAGCCGATCGTAGTTGCCCCTGTAGTTCGCCTTGATCCGATCCTGGTCGTCCCCCGCCATGAAGTTGACGTACCCGCCCTCCTCCGAGTGCGGGGCGATCGCGTCGTAGTAGCGGCGCACCCACGCGACGTTCGCGTCGTTCTGAACGGGATCCGGCCAAGCCCCCGCGATCACCGTGGCGAAGTTCGCGTCGCGGTACGCGAACGCCGTGTCGCCGGAGGCCGTCCGGTGCACCGCGCCGTTGATCGGGTAGATGTGCATCGTCGAGTTCACGGCGGGGACGTCGGGCCCGTGCAACGCGTGGGCCGAGATCGCCTCGTCCGTGAGCTCCTTGACGAAGCTGGCCTTCCAGTAGTGCTGCAGACCCGGCGGCAGCAGCCCGTCGAAGGCGGCGTTCAACGCCGGGTACGGCATCGGGCCGACGAACTCGGCCACGACCGGTGCGACGTCGTGGAACGGCTCGAACGCCTTCTCTGCCCTCGTCGATCGGGCCCGTCCAGCAGGCCACGATCGCGACGAACGTGTCCCCGTGCCGGTCTTCCGGGATGAACGGCAGCGGCGGCGCGATCTGGAACGCGGGGAACGCGCCCATCTGCTCGGGGGCGTCGGCGATGTAATCGCGGTAGAACCGCAGCACGTTCTCGACCTCGCTCAGCTCGTAGAACATCGGGCCGCCGTAGATCTCGCGCACGGGATGGAGCCGGAACTCGAGCGAGGTGACCACGCCGAAGTTCCCGCCACCACCGCGCAGCGCCCAGAACAGGCTGTCGTGCTCGCGCTCGCCGGCCTGGACCAGGCGCCCGTCAGCGGTCACGACGTCCGCGGAGACAAGGTTGTCGATGGACAGGCCAAACCCCCGTGCGAGGTACCCGATCCCGCCGCCGAGCGTGAGCCCGGCGACCCCGGTGGTCGAGATGATGCCGCCCGTCGTCGCCAGACCGAACGGATGGGTGGCGGCGTTGAAGTCGCCCCAGGTCGCCCCACCCTCGGCCCGCGCGGTCGAGGACGACGGATCCACCCGGACGGCTCGCATGCCGGACAGGTCGATCACCACGCCGTCGTCGCACGTGCCGAACCCCGGCACGCTGTGACCACCACCCCGCACCGCGAGATCGAGCCCGTGCTCGCGTGCGAAGTCGACGGCGGCCATCACGTCGCCGACGTTCGCGACCCGAACGATCACCGCGGGACGCCGATCGATCATCGCGTTGTAGACGCGCCGCGCGTCCTCGTAGCGCTCGTCCTCGGACGAGATCACGTCGCCTCGTGCCTGTCCTCGCAGTTCGTCGATCGGGAGCGTCCGCATGGAGCCACCTCCGACTGGTCGGTTGGGCGGAACGTAGGACGCGTGCGTGTGAGGGGGAGTGAGATGCGGCCGCCTTGTCGGAGGGGGGTGGTGCGCGCAGGATGATCGGCATGCCGATCGCCGCCCACCTGCTCGGGCCTCCCCTGATGGTCCGCGACGGGGTGGTCTACGCCCCGCCGAAGGGCAAGAAGGTCTGGGCGCTGTTCGCCTACCTCGCGCTCTCCGAACGCCAGCCGACCCGCTCACAGCTGGTCGACCTCCTGTTCCCCGACGCCGAGGACCCGGCGGGGGCGCTGCGGTGGAACCTGTCCGAGCTCCGGCGCCTGCTGGGCGGTCCGGACACCGTGGGGAGCGGGAACGCGGTCCAGCTCCGGCTGCCCGAGGGATCGGTGATCGACGTCGACGTGCTGAAGGCCGGGACGTCGCTCGAGGCCGTCGAGCTCCCGGGCCTGGGCCGGGAGCTCCTCGAAGGCGTGGACGTCGACGCGAGCGCGGGGTTCACCGCCTGGCTGCTCGGCGAGCGGCGGCGGCTCCAGGCGCTCGGCGAGGCCGTGCTGCGCGAGGGCGCCCTGCGCGCGCTCGCGTCCGGGAACGCTCGCAAGGCCGTCGAGCTCGCGACGCGCATGGTGGCGTCCGACGCGCTGAACGAGGACGCGCACGTCCTCCTGATCCGCGCGTTCGCCGGCACCGGCGACCGGACCGCGGCCGAGCGCCAGCTCGCTGCCTCGACCGACCTGTTCCGACGCGAGCTCGGCGTCGAGCCCGGCCCCGAGCTCGCCGAGGCCGCGGTGATCGAGCCAGAGGCCGCGTCGCCGTCCGTCGGGGGCGGGCGACCGGCCCTGCTGGCCTTGATCGAGTCCGGAGCGGCCGCGGTGAACGCGGGGGCGATCGAGGCCGGCGTCCAGAACCTCCGCGACGCCGTGGCAGGCAGCCGCGAAACGGGGGAGACCGAGGTCGAAGCCGCGGCACAGCTCGCGCTCGGGTCGGCGCTCGTGCACTCGACGCGCGGCAAGGACGAGGAGGGCGCCGCCGCGCTCCACCGATGCATCGCTGCCGCCGAGATCACCGGGCAGCGCGCGCTCGCCGGGGCGGCGTACCGGGAGCTCGGCTACGTCGAGGTCCTCCGCGGCGACTACCTCCGGGCATGGACGCTGCTGGGGACGGCCGAGGAGCTCGCCGACTCCGACGCCCTCGAGCTCGCGAACATCCGCGCGGTGACCGGCGCCGGCCTCGCCGACGTCGGGGCCCACGCACGGGCGGAGATCGCCTTCCACGAGGCGATCGAGCTCGCGGCGTCGATCGGTCAGGTCAAGCAGGAGGCCTGGCCGCAGTCGGTGCTCGGTCGGACGCAGCTGATGCGCAACGAGCTCGAGCTGGCGGAGGCGTCGCTCGAGCGCGGCCGCGCCCTGAGCCGGAACGAGCGCTGGACCGCGTTCCTCGCCTATCCGGAGGCCTTGCTCGCGGAGGTGTGGGTCCGGCGCGGCGACGTCGCCCGCGCCTCCGAGGCGTACGAGCACGCCTTCGCCCTGGGCTCCCAGGTCGGCGACGTCTGCTGGGAGGCGTACGCGGTACGGGGGTTCGGCCTCCTGCACGCCGCCCGAGGCGACCTCGCGGCCGCGATCGAGGCGATGGAGCTCTCGCTCACCACGTGCGCCCGCCAGCGGGACACGCACCTGTGGGTCCGCGCGTACGTGCTCGACGCGCTGTGCGCGGTGGCCGTCGCGGCGCGCCACCCAACGGCCGGGCGCTGGGTGACCGACCTCGCGTCGCTCACCGGCCGCTCGGGGATGCGCGAGCTCTCGGTCCGCGCGTACCTGCACCGCCGCGACCTGGGGGACGCGTCGGCGATCGACGCGGCCAAGGTCCTCTCGGTCGGCGTGGAGAACCCGCACCTCGACGAGCTGATCGACCCCGACGCCCCCGCACTGCTCGACGACCTGCTCGGGAAGGTCGGGCGACCGTAGACGCCGGCGACCGCGACGCACCGAGGGGGTCTCCGCCGCCGGCCGCCGAGGTCCGGCTCCGGGCAGTGACCGAGGACGATCTCCCGATCTTCTACGACCACCAGCGGGACCCCGAAGCCAACCGGATGGCGGCGTTCCCGCCGAGGGAGCGCGACGCGTTCATGACGCACTGGGGCTCGATCGTGCGCGACGCGAGCGTCGTCGTCCGGACGATCGAGCTGGACGGCGTCGTGGCGGGGAACGTCGTCCTCTTCGGGTTCGAGGGGCGGCGCGAGGTGGGCTATTGGATCGGGCGCGAGTTCTGGGGCCGGGGCGTCGCCACGCGCGCGCTCTCGGCGTTCCTGCACGAGGTCGCGGAACGGCCCATCTACGCGGGGGTCGCGGAGACCAACGTCGCCTCGATCCGAGTGCTGGAGAAATGCGGCTTCGCGGCGGCCGAGGCGAGCGCCGGGGAGCACGCGGGCGAGCTCCTGATGCGGCTCGGGTGATCGCCGGGAGGAAGCCCCCGCTACGGGGTCGGTGCCTCGAAGCGCGTTCCCGGCGGGAACGACAGCGTGAAGCGTTCCGAGAGCACGTCGAGCAGCTCGTCGTCGCGCACCTCGCTCGCGGTCTCGCCGGTAGGGGTCTCCTCGATCAGCTTGCGGCCCCGCAGGATCAGCGAGCGCTCCGGCGCGCAGAGCTGCGCGGTGAGCGTTCGGGTGAACGGCGAGCTCGGGTGGGTTGAGGTGAAGTGGTTCGCCATCTCGTAGTCCACCTGGTACTGCGGTTCGAACGTGAAGGCGTACAGATCGATCCACCCGCGTGGCCGGCGGGTCTGCACCACACGAGCGCCGTCGTCGTCGACCAGCCGGAACCTCCAGCCGAACTGGTCGACCACGGGACCGAGTCCCATCGGCAACGAGCGGAGGATCGAGCCGCCGCCGAACCCGACGTCGGCGAGCCTCACCTCGCCGTTCGCCTGAACCAGCAGCACCATGTGCGTTCGCGCGGTCACGCCTCGAGCGCCGAAGCGGACGCGCGCACCGAGGCGCGTGACGCCGAACCCGACGGCCTCGAGCGCGGCGGCGAACAGCGTGTTGTGCTCGAAGCAATAGCCGCCGCGACGGTCCCGGACGAGCTTGCCCTGCAGGTTCGGGAGGTCGAGACGGATCGGCCGCCCCAGCAGGATGTCGAGGTTCTCGAACGGGATCGTCGTCGCGTGCGCGAGGTGGAGCGCGTCCAGGACCTCGAGCGTCGGCTCGACCGGCCCCTCATACCCGATCCGTTCGAGGTAAGCGTCCAGATCGAGCGCCATCGACCCATCATCCCGGAGTTCGGATCGGGTGGGCGGTCCCCCCGCGTTCGATCAGCGCCTACAGCCGCAGGGCCTGCGGCCTCGACATCAGCACGTCGGGGTCGTCCCAGTCGACCCCTTCGACGTCGATGTAGAGCTCGATCTCGTTCCCATCGGGATCGGCCAGGTAGAGGCTGTGCGTCATGCCGTGATCGGCGGTGCCCATCAGCGGCACCCCCGCCTCCTGCAGCCGCGCGAGCGCGGCTCGGAGCTCGTCGTCCGTGTCCCCCACCTTGAGTCCGAAGTGATACAGGCCCACCCGACGCCCGGCCGGGATCGGCGCCGCGTCCGGACCGACCTCGATCAGGAGCAGCTCGTGATGCGTTCGACCGCCCGAGAACATCGCCGCCGGGAACGGGAGCCCGTCGCCGGGACCCACCTGTCGCCAGCCGAGCACGTCCCGGTAGAAGCGGACCGATCCCTCGAGATCCCGTACGTACAGCACGAGGTGTCCGAGCTCCTTCACACCTCCTTGCACGCCTCCTGGCACGCCGCCCGGTCGTTGATCCGTCTCCGCCATATCGCCCTCCGATCCATCGGCGTCATCCAAAACCCCGCGTCGACGCCGGGTATGCCCGCGCACCGCGGTCAGGTCGCGATCTGGAAGACCGTTCCCGCCAAGGACAGCACATAGAGCTCGCCCCGCGCATCCTGTCCGAACGACGCGAGGGCATCGACCCGCGGGCCGAGCGCTCGGGCCTGCGTCGCCCGGCCGTCGCGCGGGACGAACGCCTCCAGGACGCCCCGGCAGTAGTCGCCGAAGACGTAGGCGCCCGCGAGGTCCGGGATCCGTTCGCCGCGGTACACGTACCCACCGGTGACGGCGCACGACCCGTCGCCGTGCGCGTATTCGTAGATCGGTGGGATCGACCCAGGCACCGCGGTCCCCTCGAACGGGTGGGTCCCCTCGAGCCGATCCCAACCGAAGTTCAACCCGCCGGGCGAGCCCGCGGGCTCGAGATCGATCTCCTCCCACGCGCTCTGTCCGACGTCGCCGATCCACAGGTCGCCGGTCGCCGTGTCGAACGAGAACCGCCACGGGTTCCGCAGGCCGTAGTCCCAGATCTCCGGGCGTGCGCCCGCCTGTCCGACGAACGGGTTGTCGGGCGGGATCGAGTACGGCTCCCCCTTCGACGGCCGGGGGGAGATCCGCAGCAGCTTGCCGAGCAGCGTCGAGAGCGACTGCGCGTTCCCCATCGGATCGCCCCCGCTCCCGCCGTCGCCGAGCGCCACATACAGGTGCCCGTCCGGTCCGAACGCGAGCGCGCCGCCGTTGTGGTTCGAGAACGGCTGCTCGACGAACAGCACCTGGCGTTCGCTCGCGAGGTCGGCGCCCTCGTCGTCGAACGCGAACTCCGAGACATGCGTGTCGCCGGAGGTGTCCGTGAAGTCGACGTACAGGTAGCGGCCGCTCGGCGCGAACGCGAGGCCGAGGAGACCCTGTTCGCTCCCGAGGGACACGCGGTACGTCAGGTCGAGGACGACCCTCGGATCCGAACCCGCCGAGAGCGCCACGACGCGCCCGACCTTCTCGGCGACGTACAGCGCGCGGTCGCCGGGCCGCACGGCCATCGCGACCGGCTGCTCGAGCTCCGCCACCGGCACCAGCCGGATCCGAGCATCCGCGAGACGGGGCTCGTTCGGGGTCCGACCGGCGTCCGGCGATGGGGTGGGGCTCCCGCTCGCGGGCGAGGTCGGTCCGCTCGCCGCCGGGGCCGCGTCCCCCGACGAACATGACGCGACGAGCGCGGCCAGGATGACGACGAGCATCCGGCCCCGCGCGACGGCCGGTAGCCGAACGACGGCGGGTTCGGCCACCGATGCCCGAGGGCGGATCACGCGGTGGAGCCTACCGACCCTCCACCGCCCGCGAGGCCGGCGCACGCCGACGCCGTACGACGATCACGGCGAACGACCCGACCGCGATCGCGAACGCCACGGCCACGGCCACGGGCCAGCCGCCGTTCGCCTCCGACGGCTGCCCGCTGACGGCCGACGTGTTCTCGAGCGCGAGGGCGGATGCGTCGACCCTCGTGACCGGACCGTCCCCGGTCGGCGTGTCGATCGCGCCGCCGGCGCCCTTGCCCACGACCACCGCGCCGACCATCCCGACGTGGTACGTACAGACGTACGGGTAGACGCCGGGCTCGGAGAACCGGTACGTCACCGACTTCCTCTTGAACCCCGCGTAGTCGCCCCAGGTCGCGTTCGCGCCCAGGACGGAGTGCGGGAACGGGTCGACGTTCGTGAACGTCACGGCGTCACCGACCCCGACCCGCAGGATCGTCGGCGAGAAGCAGAAGTCCTGGATGTCGACCCCGGTCCCCTTCGCGTCGGTCACCGGCTGGCCGCAGCCGCCCCCACCGCTCGCCGACGCCACGCCGGGCACCAGGACCAGCGTCCCCAGGAGCAGGATCCCGATGGCCGCGGCCACCTCCGCTCGTCTGCCTCGTGCGCACACGTGGACCCTCCTCTCGATCGTTCCCCTGACACGACCGACCGGACCCGAGGTGGGTTCCCTCGGGCCGTCGAGCTAACGAGGAGAGGAGAAAAGGAACGCCGCCGGCGAACCCGACCGACTCGGTTCCGCCGGCGGCGCGTGGTGATCGAGATCAGCGCTGGGACTCGACGGGCTCGCGATCGTCGACGACGACACGGTCGTCCTCGTCGGTACGCCGCTCTCTGAGCTCGGCGTTCTCGCGCTCGAGCTCCGAGATCCGTCGCTTCGTGGTCCGCCGGCGACCCCGGCTCCCGCGCAGGAGCCCGGCGCCGGCGGCACACAGGGCGATCGCAGCCGCGCCGAGCACGGCCGCGGCGATCGCCACCTCGACCTGGGTAGCCGTGAACGAGCCGCCGAACAACGAGAAGGTCACGTCGTTCGCCGCAGCGGACCAGTTCTCGACGGCGAAGTCGACGACCAGTCCGGCCGCCGCGAGCCCGAGCAGGATGAGCGCGATGCCCATCGGTCACCTCCCGTCTTCAGTGAGGGGTCTGTACCCATCGGGGGCTCCGCCCATGCCCCCCTCCTTCCGCGTCATCGACCGGGACGTGCGCGGCCCGATTGCCTAGGCTGCACGCTCAGATGGCCACGGAGCCGACGCCGCAGGAGGAATGGGCCGCGTTCCTGAGCGGGACCCATCCGCACCTACAGGACAAGAGCCCGCTCCGCTTCATCCCGTCGTCACCCAGGTGCAGGCTCTGCTCAGCGCCCTTCGGCCGTCCGGGGGCGTTCGTGCTCCGTCGCTTCGGCTACACACCTTGGGAGAAGAACCCCAAGATCTGCGGCCGGTGCTTCAAGGGGATCGAGACCGTCGCGAAGATGTGCCCCACCGCGACGGAGGACCGGGAGATCAACGGCGCCGAGGTGGAGCTCTCGATGCTGTTCGCGGACGTCCGCGGCTCGAGCAAGCTGGCTCGGCAGATGCCCACCTGGGACTTCACCCGGCTCATGAACCGCTTCTACAAGGTGTCGAAGGACGTCCTGGTCGAGGCCGACGCGATCATCGAGAAGTTCGTCGGCGACGAGGTCGTGGCGCTCTTCCTCCCCCTCATGACCGGTCCCGGCCACGCCCGGCGGGCGGTCGAGACAGCCGAGGCGCTCCTGCGCGCGACGGGACACGGCGATCACGAACAGCCCTGGGTGCCGCTGGGTGCGGGCGTGCACACGGGGGTCGCCTTCGTCGGCGTCGTCGGGACGAAGGGATCGAGCGAGTTCACGGCGCTCGGCGACCCCGTCAACATCGCGGCGCACCTCGCGTCGCAGGCGGCAGCCGGCGAGATCCTTGTGACCGACGCGACCGCCGAGGCCGCCGCGATGACGCAGGACGGCCTGGAGCGGCGGCACGTTTCCCTCAAGGGTCATCCGGTCGACACGCTCGTGCTGCACGTCGGGCAGCCCGCCGCGGACGGATCGGCCGGCTAGCCCTCGGACACGTCGCCTCGTCCCAGCTCCGGCTCACCCCTCGACGAGCGCGAAGATGCGCCACGTGCCGGGCACGCCCTTGAGCACCTGGCCGCCTCGATCGGCGAACCTCAGCCCGGATCCGGCGATCAGATCCTTCACGGTGGAGGAGACGAGCACCTCACCGGCCCCGGCCATCGAGGCCACCCGCGCGCCGATGTGCACGGCGATCCCGTGCACCTCCCCGTTCACGAACTCGATCTCGCCCGTGTGCAGGCCGGTCCTGACCTCCAGACCGATCTCGCGAACCGTCTGGGTGATGGCGTTCGCACACCGCACCGCACGAGCGGGTCCGTCGAAGGTCGCGAGGAACCCGTCACCGGTCGTCTTGGCCTCACGGCCGTCGAACCGTTCGAACTCGCGGCGAACGCGTCCGTTGTGGGCCTCGAGCAGGTCCCGCCACTCGACATCGCCCATCTCGGCCGCCAGCTCCGTCGAGCCTACGATGTCGGTGAACAGGACCGTCCCGAGCACACGGTTGGACCCCGTGCTCCCCTGAACGCCAGTCAGGAATCCCTCGATCTCCGAGAGGACCCGTTCGCTGTCACCGACCCATGGCAGGTGATCGTCGCCCGGGAGTTCGACGAACCGGGCACCGGGGATCGCCTCGGCCATCGACCGACCCGCCCCGACCGAGATCGCCCGATCGCCCGTCCGATGCACGACGAGGGTCGGGACCCGGATCGACGCGAGGACGGCCCGGACGTCGATCTCGCGGTTCATCTGCGTCAGCGCGATCGCGGCTCCGGGGCTCGCGCCGGCTCGCAGGTATCGAGCCCATGTGTCTCGGAATCGCGCGTCGTTCACCCGGCTCGGCGCTCGGAAGTCGATGCCCACCGGGCCGCCCCATCCGTCGGAGATCTCTCGGAGGATGTCCTCGTAGACCTCGGCCGGGGTGCCCTCCTCGTAGTCGGCGCTCCGCAACCGGCGGGCGAAGCCGCCGCACAGCACGAGCGCCGTCGTCCGCTCGGGGTAGGTCGCCGCGAACAGGGCGCACATCGGGGCACCCTCGGACACCCCCAACAGGGCGGTCCGCGCCGACCCGACTGCACCGCACACCGCCAGCACGTCCTCCATCCGGGTCTCGAGCGTCGGCAGATCGGATTCGGCGACTCGGTCGGACAGGCCCGTCCCCCGCTTGTCGAACAGGATCAGACGGGAGAACGACGCGAGTCGCTCGAAGAAGCGTGCCAGCGTCGGCTCTTCCCAGGCGACCTCCAGGTGCGAGACCCACCCCGGGACCCAGACCAGATCCCGCGACGCGTTCCCCAGGACCTGGAACGCGATCGACACGCCGTCGGACGCCTTCACGTAGCGCGTCTCGGGAAGCATGGTCGAAGTGTAGAGTCCGCAGCCGTCCACATCGGGGGTCGGCACGCACGTGAGCACGATCCGGCGAACGCTGAAGATCCGGCCGGACGAGACGCGGCTCGTCCTGTCGCTGAGCGCCCTGTCGTTCGTCGGCATGGCGGGCCTGGCGATCGGGCAGAGCGGCGCGAACGCGCTCTTCTTCGATCGGATCGGCACCGACGCGCTCCCGCTGATGTACCTCGCGCAGGGCGCGACGGCGTTCGTGTTCATGATGGGCCTGGCCGCGCTGCTCGGGCGGGTCGACCGGCGGCGCGCCTACCTGGCGATCCCGGCGGGGCTGGGCGCCGTCGTCCTCGCCGAACGGATCGCGCTGCTCACCGTCGGACGGTGGATCTTCCCCGTCCTGTGGCTGACCGTCGCGCTCGCGATCCTGCTGCAGAACGTGTTCGTCTGGGGTACCGCCGGGGTCGTCACCGACACGCGTCGCGCGAAACGACTGTTCCCCCTGTTCGCGGCCGGCGAGATCCTGGGGTCGGTGGCCGGCGGCCTGCTCACGGACCCGCTCGTCCGCCTGATCGGCACCGAGAACCTGCTCCTCGTCTGGGCGGCCGCCCTCGCGGTCTCGTTCGCGCTGTGCCGGGTGGTGCTGTCCGCCGCGGGGACACCCGCGCAACCGCGGGTCCGCAAGGCCAGGCGCCGGGAGGTGTCGCCGTGGCGGGACCTGACGGTTGCGTTCGGGTACGTGCGGCGTTCGCGCCTGCTCGTGTGGATGACGCTGGCCGCCGTGCTGTTCTCGGTCCTGTTCTACTCGCTCTACCTGCCGTGGGCGACCGCCGCGACCGAGCGGTTCCCGGACGCGGGCGACCTGGCGGGGTTCTTCGGACTGTTCTGGGCCGCGATGACCGGCGCCGCGTTCCTCGTGTCGGTGCTCTTAACCAACCGGCTCTTCGGCCGGTACGGCATCGCGTCGACGATGCTCGTGCTCCCGCTGCTGTACGTCGGGTCGTTCGGCATCCTGCTCGTCAGCGCGGGGTTCGTGACGCTCGTGATCCTGCGGTTCGTCGATGGGGTCTGGCTGCAGGGCGTCGCCTCCCCCGCGTGGGAGACCCTCACGAACGTCGTGCCCGACGCGCGACGCGATCAGGTTCGGACGTTCCTGAACGGAGGACCGGCGCAGGCCGGGACCGCGATCGCGGGGATCATCGCGCTCGTCGGCCAAGACGTGCTGACCCCGCGGCAGTTCGCCGCGATCGGGCTCGCGACCGCCGCGATCGCGGTGTTCGTCACGTGGCGCGTACGCGCGTCGTACGCCTCCGCGCTCGTCGAGGCGTTGCGCGAGGGGCGACCGGAGGTGTTCCCCGACGTCGCGGTGGCCGGGGTCCCGTTCGCGTTCGCGCCCGACGCGCAGGCGATCGGCGGCCTGCTGGTGGCGATCGACGACGCTCATCCATCGGTGCGACGGCTTTCGGCCCAGCTGCTCGCGGACGTCGACGATCCCCGGGCCACCGCGGCGCTCGAACGAGCGCTGGGCGACGACGATCCGTCCGTTCGGGCGCAGGCCATCGACGCCCTCGCGTCGGCCCCGGACCGGGTCGAGGCGGACACGTTCCTGCCGCTGCTCGATGATCCCGATGCTGCGGTGGCCGCCTCGGCCGCGGCGGCGACCGCGACGCCTCCGAACACAGCGTCTGCCGCACGCGTGCTGCTGAGGCTGGCCGCCGACGCCGACCCCACCGTGCGGTCGACCGCCCTTCGCCACCTCGCGGCGGCGCCGGCCGACGCCGCCGCCGGACTGGCGACACCGGCGCTCGACGACGAAGATCCGGCCGTTCGGTCGACCGCGCTGGCGACCCTGGCCGAGGTGCGGCCGGTGGATGCGCTCGGGGCGGCGATCCGCATGTTCGAGGACCCGAGCCCGAGGGTTCGCGAGGCCGCGGTGGCCGCCGCGGCGGGGCTCGGCGATCGTTCGGTGGACGAGGTGCTCGACGCGCTGGATCGACCGGCGGCCCGGGACGCCGCCCTGCGGTCCCTCGCGCGCATGGATCTCGGCGGACGAGACGATCGCGTCCGTACCTTCGTCGTCGCGCGTTCGAGCGAGGCGACCGGCGACGACGCGCTCGCCGCGGCCGTCCCGTCGGACGGGGAGGCGGCCGGCCTGCTGAGGGAAGCGCTGCTCGAACGCGCACGGGCGACCGGGCGCTCGGCGCTGCGGGCACTGTCGTTGATCTCGACCGACGGGGCCGCGGTCCGCTCCGCGGTCGAGAGCCTCGACGCGAGCGACCCCGGGCAGGTCGCGAACGCGCTCGAGACGCTCGAGGCTACGACCGACGCCGCCGTCGCCGCCCCGATCCTCGCGCTGTGGGAGCCGCGCGCGGGACCCCGCTACGACCTGCCGGACGATTGGCTCGAACGGGCGTCGGCGGACGATGATGTGTTCGTCGCGGCGTGCGCCGGGACGCTGATCGCGCAAGGAGGCGGAGGGGACGGGATGGCTCGGACGAACGCGACGATGCCGGTCATCGAACGCGTGCTGTTCCTTCGGCGCGTCCCGCTGTTCGACGAGCTCGCACCGGCCGATCTGGGGGCGATCGCGGAGGTAGCGCAGGAGCGATCATTCGCGGACGGGGAGCTCCTCGCGTCCGAGGGCGAGCTGGGCGACGAGCTCCTGATCGTCGCGAGCGGCACCGTCCGCGTCGAGGCCGGCGGTTCCGAGATCGCTCGGCGAGGCGCGGGCGAGGTCGTCGGCGAGATGTCCCTGATCACGCGCGGTCCCCGGATGGCCTCGCTCGTCGCCGACGGAGACGTCCGCGCGATCCGCATCGGGCGCCGCGAGTTCGAGAGCATGATCCACGACCGCCCCGACATCGGGATCGGCGTCATGCGGGTGCTCGCACAGCGGCTCGCGGAGGCGCGGCCGGCCGGCCCGTCGCCCGGGTCGAACGCCTGACCGCGGCTCAGACGGCGGGGGGCGGTTCGGGGATCGGAGCCACGGGGGGCGGCGGCACTGGGACGGACGTCGATCGGCGAGCGGCGATCACGAGCGCACCGAGACCGGCGATCGAGGCAAGCACCCAGACCAGGCCGCCGAGGAACGGGATCAACCCGATCCCGCGAAGGATCATCCACCCCACGAGGAAGGCCACGAACCGCGAGCCCGGTTGCTTCACAAGCCGCCTTCCCAGCACGTGCGCGCCCGCGACGTAGCCGAGCGTGTACAGCAGGGCGAGCGCAAGCAGCAGGAACAGGCCCAGCGGGATCGCGACCACCACGACCAACAGCAGCACGGCGGCGATCGGGAGCAGGAAGAAGATCGCAGCGCCGAACCCGAACGAGGCGCCCGTCCGCCTGCGGAACGCGTCGGCGAGCGGAGCGTCGACGCCGGGGAGGAACAGCAGGAGCACGAGCCCGAGGATGAGGGTGGAGATCGTGTAGCCGAGCCACCACACGTAGCGTCCGACCCAGCCGAGCCCCTCGAGGTCGAACCGGCCCGAGATTCCCTTGATCTGCCCGCGGACCGTCGCGCCCTCCTCGATCCGGGGGTGTTGTCGGCTGGCGATGTCGCCGTCCACCTCGGCGCCGGAACGGACGATCACGCGGCCGTTGAAGGCAACGACGTCGTCACCCACCGTCCCGGTGATCTCGACGTCGCCGTTGAAGACCACCACGCTCTCGGTGGCCGTGCCGTCGATCGTCGCGTCGCCGTTGAAGATAACGGCGGTTCCGACCGTGGCTCCCTCGGGAACGAGCAACTCGCCAGTCAGCACGACCTGATCATCTTCGCCGGGTGTCGTGCCCTCGTCCTGCGCGAAGGCCGAGTGCGCGGACGCGATCCCAAGGACACACGCGACGAGCGCCACGGCGAGCAACGTCCAGTGGGCCGATCGTGCTCGGTCCTCGCGCATGCCCGGGACCTCCCAACGTCCGAGTATCGAAGGGGACCTTACCCCGCGTGCGCCCATCCGATGCGACGTCGCATACGATCAGGCACGCTGCACGCCCACTCACGGAGCCGGCTGTCGCCGGCGGTGGGCGAAATGGTACCGTTGTCCCGAGGGCAACGATCGCGGTTTACAGCTACGAGCAGTTCCCTCACCCGGCTGCTACGGCCGGCGCCGTGAAGGGCAGCAACCAGGCCCGGACGGCGAAAGGAAGGAGGGATCGCACGTGGCAATCGGAACCGTGAAGTGGTTCAGCCCCGAGAAGGGCTTCGGATTCATCACTCCGGACGACGGCACCCCCGACGTGTTCGTGCATTTCAGCGCGATCGCCGGTGAGGGTTTCCGTAACCTGGAGGAGAACCAGAAGGTGGAGTACGACGTGACCCAGGGCCAGAAGGGCCCGCAGGCCGCGAACGTTCGCGCCGTCTAGTTCGGACCGAAACGCGATGAGGACCCGGCGCACCGCGTCGGGTCCTCTGCCTTTCCGGCCCTCGCAAGTTCGCGAGGACGCCGGGCCGAAGCTCACGCCTCGGCCTCGCCCCTCGCGTCCGATCCCGCCGGCTCGGGCGCCCTCGGCTCCGAGGCCTTCGACCCCGAGGCATCCTGGGCCTCGGCAGCCTCGCCGTCCCCCTCGGGCTCGCCGACGAGAAACTCGCTCTGCTCGGCGGGGCCGATCGGCGGACCAGGCTCGATGAGTCCCGCCTCGCGATCTTTCTTCCTGCCCGCGCGGGCAACCCGGCGCTCTTCGCGAGCTGCGTGCTTGCGCGCGGTCACGTCCCGGCGCTTCCGCTTGCCCATGCTGTCGGGCATCTGTCCCTCCTGATCCGTTCTCGATGCTCCTCCGGTGGCGCTCTCACCGGCGGTGCGTTCACGGCCCCGAGCTGCTACGACCCCTCGAGCGGTGGCCGCCGGGTGGGAGACGTATGCACGAAGCACGTCGCCGAGCGGTTGTACGTCGACAGCACCGTTTCACACCCGAGCGCGGCGCAACGCCGCCCCTTCTCCTCGCGCGCGACGGAACGCTTCCCGCGCTCGGGGGTTCCCAACAGGACGTCACTGCTTCCGCGCGCCATCTCGCCTCCGTGTCCGTCGAACCAGCGATCCGTAGGCGAGAGGCGAGTCGGTCCGCAGGCAAGGCCCGTTCGATCGCTCGTCGAGGATCCCCGGGCGGCGCCCGAGACCAATAGCCTACTATCCGGAGGCTGACCTGCGCTCCGGAGGGTTCCGCGTCCGGTTGCGCGTCTTGGCCCACCGCACGGTGGCGCGGGGTCGCACCGCTTCGACCCATGGAGGGGACGTGCAGGATCGCCCGCGGGTCTGGCTCTTCGGCGTGTTCCTCGCGCTGCCCCTCGCCGGGCTCGTCCTGCTCCTCGCCGTCCCGAGCATCGACGTCATGTGGGAGCACCACCCGTCGCACTTCCTGCTCGTCCTCGCGGTCGCGCTGATCAACGTCGCGCTCGCTCTGATCGCCAGCGAAGCCGCGCACCAGCGTGCCGACGCGCGCCTGTTCTTGGTCTCGCTCGCGCTGATCACCAGCTCCGGGTTCCTCGCCCTCCACGCGCTCGCGACACCCGACGTCCTGCTCGATCATCCGAACTCCGGGTTCGCCATCGCCACCCCGATCGGCCTGCTCCTCGCCTCCGGGTTCGCCGCCGGGTCCGCCGTCGAGCTCAGCCGCGCGGACGCGGCACGGATCCTTCGGCGCCGAACGCTGATCCGCGGCGCACTCGCGCTCCTGTTGATCGCTTGGGCGATCGGGTCGCTCACCGGCGTGCCGTTCCTCGATCGACCTCTCGAGGAGGAGGCGCCGCTCGCGTTCCGGCTGCTCGCGCCGGTCGGGATCGGGTTGTACGCGTTCGCGGCGTGGCGGTATCTGCGGATCTTCCGGACGCGGCGGCGGATGCTGCCCCTGTCGGTCGCGGTCGCCTTCCTCCTGCTCGCCGAGGCCCTGATCGCGGTCGCCTTCGCGCGGAGCTGGCACGCGTCGTGGTGGGAATGGCACGTCCTTATGGCCGTCGCCTTCGCGACCGTGACCATCTCGGTCCGCAACGAGTACCGGCGCGAGGGTTCGGTCACCGCCGCCTTCGGGGGGCTCTACCTGGAGCAGACGCTCGAACGCATCGACCGGCGCTCGTCCGGCGCGATCGAGCAACTGATGCCGGCGGTCCGATCCCGCGAGTCGCTCGCTCCCATCCTCGAGCAGCTCCGGCGTGAGGGGTTCGGATCCGACGAGATCGTCCTCCTCGAGGGCGCCGCGCGCGAGATGGCCCGTGTCGACGAGCTGTTCCGTCCGTACGTCGGCCCCGCGCTCGCGGACCGGCTCGAGCTCGAGCCATCGATCGCCGAGCTCGGTGCTCACGAGGCCGAGGTGACGGTCCTGTTCGCCGATCTCGCGGGCTTCACGAGCTTCTCGGACAGGAGATCACCCATGGACGTCGTCCAGATGCTCAACGCGTATTGGGCGAGCGCGGTCCCGATCGTCACCGACCGCGAGGGCGGGCTGATCGAGCGCTTCGCCGGCGACGCGATCCTCGTCGTGTTCAACGCGCTGGAGGACCAGCCCGATCACGCGCTGCGCGCCGTGCGCGCCGCGACGGCGATGCAGCGAGCCGTGACCGAGACCTCCGCCGACCATCCGGACTGGCCGAGGTTCCGGATCGGCATCAACTCCGGGCCGGCGGCGCTCGGCAACGTCGGCGCCGGCGCGCATCGGAGCTTCACGGCGGTCGGCGACACGACGAACGTCGCGGCGCGCCTGCAGGCGGCGGCTCCCCCCGGCGGGATCCTGATCGGTCAGGCGACGTACAAGGCCGTTCGGAACGAGGTGGCTGCCGAGCCGTTCGGCGACCTCGACCTCAAGGGCAAGCCCGCGCCGGTCCCCACGTTCGAGGTGCGCGTCGACCGAACCACGTCGGCCTAGGATTCCGGCCGTGCGCATCTGCCCATCCTGCGGCGAGGAGAACTCGGACCGAGCTCGCTTCTGTCAGAACTGCGCCACGCCCCTGACCGAGACCGAACCCCCTTCGGAGGTCCGCAAGGTCGTCACGATCGTCTTCGCCGACGTCACGGGGTCGACCGCGCTCGGCGAGCGCCTTGATCCGGAGGCACTCCGCCGAGTCATGGGCCGCTATTTCGACGAGATGTCCGCCGTGATCGGACGGCACGGCGGGACGGTCGAGAAGTTCATCGGCGACGCCGTGATGGCGGTGTTCGGGATCCCGCAGCTCCACGAGGACGACGCGCTCCGAGCGGTTCGAGCCGCATACGACATGCGGCACGCGCTCAACGCGCTGAACCACGACCTCGAACGCGATCACGGGATTGGCCTCGCTGCGCGCATCGGTGTGAATACGGGTGAGATCGTTGCAGGGGAACCCACCGATGGACAACGCCTAGTCACCGGTGACGCGGTCAACATCGCCGCGAGGCTCGAGCAGGCCGCGGCGCCCGGCGAGATCCTGCTCGGAGAGACGACGTATCGGCTCGTCAGGGACGCGGTCGAGGTCGGGCCGGTCGAATCGCTCGAGCTCAAGGGCAAGGCCGAGCCCGTGGACGCCTTCCGCCTCACCGAGGTACTGGAAGACACCGCCGGACACGTCCGTCATCTCGACTCCGCGATGGTGGGGCGCGCGAAGGAACTCGAGATGCTCGAACGAGCCCTCGATCGGGTGCTGACCGAGCGCTCCTCGCACCTGTTCACGCTGCTCGGTCCGGCCGGCGTCGGCAAGTCCAGGCTCGTCCAGGAGTTCATCGCCGGACCTGCGACGAGTGCGAGGGTTCTGCGAGGCCGATGCCTCTCCTACGGAGAGGGCATCACGTACTTCCCACTCGTCCAAGTCGTGCAGGAGGCTGCGGGGGTCGAGCGGGCCGACGACCTCGCCACCGCGCTCGGCAAGCTCGCGACCCTCGCCGAGGGCTCCGAAGACGGCGACCGGATCGTCTCGCTCGTCGCCGGGCTCCTCTCGTGGAGCGAACCGGTGGCGGCCGACGAGGCGTACTGGGGCGTCCGGAAGCTGCTCGAGCACCTGGCAGGCGAACGACCGCTCGTCGTCGTGTTCGACGACATCCACTGGGCGGAACCCGCGTTCCTGGAGCTGATCGAGCACCTCGCGAACTGGACCCGAGATGCGCCGCTCCTGCTCCTGTGCGTGGCCCGACCCGAGCTCCTGGAGCTCCGGCGGGACTGGGCGGGAGGCAAGCTGAACGCCACCACGATCCTGCTCGAACCTCTGCCGAGCGACGAGGTGTCCCGTCTCGTTGACAACCTGCTCGGCCGGGCGGACATCCCCGAGGTCGCGCGGACGCGGATCCTCGAAGCCGCCGAGGGAAACCCGCTCTTCGTCGAGGAGATGCTCGGCATGCTGATCGACGATGGCCTGTTGCGGTTCGAGGACGGCGGCTGGCGCGCGGTCGAGGACCTGGCCAACATCACGGTCCCGCCGACGATCCACTTGCTGCTCGCGGCGCGTCTGGACCGTCTCGATGCGGAGGAGCGTGCGGTGATCGAGCGCGGCGCCGTCGAAGGGAAGGTGTTCCACGCGGGTGCGGTCACGACGCTCGCCCCCGAGGCGATGCGGCCGAGCGTCCGGCCACGGTTGCTCGCCCTCGCGCGCAAGGAGCTGATCCGGCCGGATCGGGCGGAGTTCGTGGGCGAAGACGCCTTCCGGTTCCGTCATCTGCTCATCAGAGATGCCGCCTACCAGGCTATGCCGAAGGAGCAGCGCGCCGATCTCCACCAGCGTTTCGCGGCCTGGCTCGAGCGCGCAGCAGGCGGGCGGGTTGCCGAGTACGAGGAGATCCTCGCGTACCACCTCGAGCAGGCGTATCGGTACCGGATCGAACTCGGGCCCCCGGACGAACGAACACGCTCGCTTGCTCGGGACGCGGCCGCGCGCCTCCTCTCGTCCGCGGAACGGGCCGACGAACGGGGGGACTTCGCTACGGCTCGGCTGCTGCTGGGGCGCTGTGTCGATATCTCGGGAGGAGGCGAGCGCTCCCACGCCCTCACGACGCTCGCCGAGGTGTTGGCGGAGCTGAACGACTTCCCGGGCGCGCTGGACACGGCCGCGATGGCGGTCGCGGACGCCGAAGAAGCCGGAGACCGATCGGAGGCCCTTCGGGCGGAACTGGTGCGGATCGAGGCACTCGGACACGTCGACCCGACGTACACGATCGGCAGATCCCTGAACGACGCCGAGTCGGTCCTGCGGCAGCTCGAGGCGATCGGGGACGAAGAAGGTGTCGCTCGAGCGCTCCTCGCGGTCGCCGAGATCGCGTTCTGGCAGGGGCGATGTGCCGAGTGCCGCGAGATCGCGGAACGCCTCTTCGAGCGCGCCAGGACGTTGTCCTACGGCAACCGACAGCAGGTGTGCGCGAATCTCATGGTGTACGCGTACTTCGGGCCGGGGACCGTCGACGAGGGGTTCGAGCTCATGGACCGCGTGGCGGATCTGCTTGCCGGCAGCCTTTCGGGCGACGCGTTTCTCGGAACGTTCCGGGTTGGCCTCCTCGGCATGCGAGGTCGCGCCGAGGAAGCGCGAACCGAGGCGCAACGGGTCCTCCGCGTCTGGGAGGAACTCGGGAACCCAGCGGCACGACTGACCACTTCGCAGGTCTTGGCCGAGACGGAGTGGCTCCTCGGCAGGCTCGATGAGGCAGAGCGCATCCTCAGAGAGAACATGGCCTTCTTCGACGAGCTGGGGGAGAAGGGGTACAACTCCACGATCAGTGCCGAGCTCGCCTCCGTCCTGTGCGACCAGGGGCGGTACGACGAGGCGGAGGAGCAGGCCGAGCGGAGCATCGACCTCTCATCGGACGACGACTTCGCCTCCCACGTGGAATGGCGATCGGCCAAGGCCCTCGTCCTGTCGAGCCGGGGCGAGCACGAGACGGCCCTCGCGTTGCTCGACGAGGCCCTCGCCCTGTTGGCACCGACCGACTACGTCGGGACGATCGCGCGCAACCACGAGGTCCGCGGGCGGGTGCTCGCCGCGGCGGGACGCATCGAGGAAGCGCGCTCTTCCTACGAGCTGGCGCTGGCGGGCATGGAACGCAAGGGGGTCGTTCCGGCGGTCGATCGGGTTCGGGGTCGGATCGCCGAGCTCGTGGGAGGATGACGTCGTGGCCGTTCCCTCCACGATGCTCGCCCTCGGGACCGAGGCGCCGGACTTCGAGCTCCCGGACGTCGTGACCGGCCGGACGGTCTCTATCCGGGACTTCGACGCGAAGCGGGCGCTGCTCGTGATGTTCATCTGCCGACACTGCCCATACGTGAAGCACGTCCGCGCGGAGCTCGCGCGGCTGGGACGCGACTTCGCCGAGTCCGAGCTCGCGATCGTCGCGATCAGCGCGAACGACCCCGACGAGTACCCCGAGGACGCGCCCGAGGGACTCGCGGAGGACGCCCGAGAGGCCGGCTACGCCTTCCCGTACCTGTTCGACGAGACCCAGGAGGTCGCGAAGGCGTACACGGCGGCGTGCACGCCGGATCTCTTCCTGTTCGACGCCGACCGGGCGCTCGTCTACCGGGGGCAGCTCGACGACAGCCGCCCCAGCAACGGGCTCCCGGTCACGGGCGCAGACCTCCGTGCCGCGATCGACGCGGTCCTTTCGGGCGGACCGGTCTCGCAGGACCAGCGCGCGAGCATCGGCTGCGGCATCAAGTGGCGCGCGGGCAACGAGCCCGCGTACGCCTGATCGGGCCGACTCGGCCTCAGCTGTCCTCGGCGCGGAGCGAGGCCAACGGTGGCCGTCGCCCCGGATCCGCGTCCAACCAGCGCTCGAAGGCGCCTCGAGCCGCGGGCCATTCAACGTCGAGGAGCGAAAAGTACGCGCTGTCGCGGTTGCGACCGCGAACGACCATGTGCTTGCGGAACACGCCCTCGAACGTGAAACCGAGCCGGAGCGCCGCGGTGCGCGATCGCTCGTTGAGCGCGTCGCATTTCCACTCAACCCGCCTGTAGCCGAGCTCGTCGAACGCCTCCCGCATCATCAGGTACGCCGCCTCGGTATTCGCCTCGGTCCGCTGCGCCGACGGGGCATACCAGATGTGACCGATCTCGAGCCGCCGATGCTCCGGCACGATGTTCATGAACGCCGCCATGCCGACGGGGCCGGCTCCGCGGGACTCGACGGTCATGAACAGCGGGTCGCTCGAAGCGGCGCACCCGTCGAGCCACGCGCGCATGGCGGCTCGGTCGGGGAATGGCTCGTACATGTAGGTCCACAGGCGATCCGCCCGCGCGCTCCCCCCGTGCGAGACGTCCCACAGCGCCTCTGCGTCCGCCCCGGGGTCGAGCGGACGGACCCGCACGAACCGTCCCTCGAGCGCACGGCCTTGGGGCGAACGAGCCGGGCTGTCGTCCACGGGTTCGCCGACCGAGAGGTCCTCGTCCACGCGGGGGAGTCTCGCACGTCGGTTGCGGGGGGATCGGCGGAGCCGGACGATGGCGGGACGCGAGACGGAGAGGTGTCGATGGTCGCGATCCAGACGTACGAGGTCCTCAAGTTCTTCCACGTACTCCTGGCGATCGTCGCCGTCGGGTTCAACGCGTCCTACGCGATCTGGCTCGCTCGGGCCTCGAGGGAACCCCAGCACGAGGCGTTCGTCCTGCACGGTGTGAAGTTCCTCGATGACCGGTTCGCGAACCCCGCGTACGGCCTCCTGCTCGTCACCGGGCTGTTGATGGTGTGGGTCGGCGACCTGGACCTGACGCAGTTCTGGCTCCTGACGGCACTGGTGCTGTACGCGGTCGCCGTCGGGCTCGGCCTGCTTCGTCTACACGCCGACCCTCCGATCCCAGATCGCGGCGCTGGAGTCATCCGGTCGCCGACGTCGCCCGAGTACCAGACACTCGCGAAGCGCGGGAACGACGGTCGGAATCGTTCTCGCGGTCGACGTGATCGCGATCGTGTTCCTCATGGTCACCAAGCCCGATGCTCTGACCGGACTGGACGTCCATGGCTCCGTGTCGGACCATCGGAAGCGATGACGGCCCACGACGCGCCCGTGAGCTCGGTGCCGGCGCCGGCGCTGCGAGCCTTCGGCGAGCGCTTCCGCGGCCGGCTGTTCGGACCGAGGGACGACGGGTACGACGAGGCGCGGACGATCTGGAACGGCGCGATCGACCGGCGGCCCGGGCTCGTCGCGTGCTGTTCGGACTCGGGCGACACCGCCAGCGCCGTGCGGTTCGCGCGCGAGCACGACCTGCGGATGTCGGTGCGGAGCGGCGGTCACGGCGTGGGCGGTCTCGCACTCTGCGACGACGGACTGGTCGTCGACCTGTCATCGATGAAGGGCGTCCGAGTCGACGCGGACGGTGGGTTCGTGGAGGTCGAGGCCGGCGTCACGCTCGGCGAGCTCGACCGAGCCACGCAGGCGTTCGGGCTCGCGGTCCCGGCGGGCATCGTGACCCATACCGGGGTCGCCGGTCTCACGCTCGGCGGCGGGATCGGGTGGTTGACCCGCAAGCACGGCCTGACGATCGACAACCTCGTGGGGGCGGACGTCGTCACCGCCGACGGCGAGCTCGTCGCCGCGAGCCAGGACGACCACGCCGACCTGTTCTGGGGGCTGCGAGGCGGCGGCGGCAACTTCGGCGTCGTGACGTCGTTCCGTTTCCGCGCGCATCCCATCGGGCCCACGGTGCTCGCGGGGCCGATGCTCTTCCCGCTCGAACGCGGCCCCGAGGTCATGGACACCTACCGAACGTGGGCCGCGGAGGCGCCCGAGGAGCTCACGACGGTCCTGAACGTCCGCCGAGCGCCGGCGGCGCCGTGGATTCCCGAATCGCTGCACGGCGTGCCGATCTGGATGGTGGTCGCCTGCTGGTGCGGTCCGATCGAGGCCGGGGAGGCCGAGATCGCGCCGATCAGGGCCCTCGGGCCGATCCTCGACCTCTGCACGCCGAAGCCCTTCGTCGAGCATCAGTCGATGTTCGACGGCGCGGTCACGCCGGGATGGCACTACTACTGGAAGTCCGTCGAGCTCGACGAGGTGACCGAGCTTGCGGTCGATGCGATCGTCGACCACACCGAGCGGATCACCTCGCCGCGCTCGTACGCGGTCGCGTTCCAACTCGGTGGCGCGATGTCGCGGGTCGGGGAGATGGATACCGCGTACGCGGGGCGATCGCCGGCGTTCGACGTGAACATCAACGGCGTGTGGCTCCCGGAGGAGGCCGAGGGCGCCGCCGACCACGTGGCGTGGACCCGGTCGTTGTTCGGGGAGCTCGAGCCGATGGCGCGCGGCGTCTACGTGAACTTCCTCGGCGACGAGGGCGCCGACCGCGTCCGGACGGCGTACGGCGCCGAGAAGTACGAACGCCTGGCCGAGCTCAAGGCACGATGGGACCCGACCAACCTGTTCCGCTCGAACCAGAACATCGCGCCGGCAGGCTGAGGGCAGGTTCGTGCTCGGCCCAGATGGGTATCGACCCGGTGTCCCCGACACGAGGAGGGCACGCACGATGGGTATGACCGGGACGATGAGGGGTTACGGCTCCGCGGCACGCTTCAAGGCCGAGGCCGCCGGCCACCGCATGAAGGATCGGATGCTCGAGAAGCGCCTGGACCGCTCCAGCCAGGAGGCGGAGCGACTCCGGCTCGAGAACCAGCTGCTGCGCGACGAGGTGGAGGAATCCAGGACCGAGCATCAGCGGATCCTCGACCTGCTCGAGGAGCGCATGGAGCACGAAGACGAGAAGGAGCACTCGCACAAGGGCCGATGGATGCTCTTCGTGCTCGCGCTCGGCGGCGGTGCCTACGCGCTCATCCGCCGGATGCGCGACGACGCGACGACCTGGGACACGGGCTCGAGCGCGACCGCCTGACCCGGCGCGACCTCCATCGTTCGTCCGTGTCGCGGCTGCGGCGCTCGGCGCTACAGTCGGAACGATGGACTTCGCCCCCACCGACCTCGACTTCATCGCCGATCCGTACCCGGCCTACGCCCGGCTGCGGGAGCGGGAACCGGTCCGCTACGACGAGGCGACCGATCATTGGCTGATCTCGCGGTACGAGGACGTGAACGCCTTGCTGCGCGATCGGCGGTTCGGGCGCACCTACCGGCACCTGGCCTCGCACGCCGAGATGGGCCACCCGGACCCGCCCGAGTGGCACTCGCCGTTCTGGGACCTGATCAACGCGGGGATCCTGGACATGGAGCCGCCGAACCACACCAGGGTGCGCCGGCTCGTCTCCAAGGCGTTCACCCCGCGGTTCGTCGAGGGGCTGCGACCGCGCGTGCAGGCGATCATGGCCGGCCTCGTCGACGGGCTCGACGGCGCGAGCGAATTCGACCTGCTCCGGGTCGCCGAGCCGCTGCCGGTCACGGTGATCGCCGAGATGCTCGGGGTCCCCGAGACGGACCGCCATCACCTGCGGCCGTGGTCCGCCGACATCTGCAAGATGTACGAGCTGAACCCGTCGACCGAGATGCAGCACGAGGCGGTCCGAGCGAGCAACGAGTTCTCGGCGTACCTTCGCGAGCTCGCGCGCGAACGCAAGCGGGACCCGGGCGAGGACCTCATCTCGCAGCTCGCGCTCGCGGTCGACGAGGGCGAGCAGCTGACCGAGGACGAGCTGGTGGGGACGTGCGTGCTCCTGCTGAACGCCGGGCACGAGGCGACCGTCAACTCCACGCTGCTCGGTTGGTGGTCGCTGTTCCGCAACCCCGATCGCCTGCGCGAGCTCCGCGCCGACCGCTCGCTGCTGCCGAACGCGATCGAGGAGCTCCTGCGGTTCGACACGCCGTTGCAGATGTTCGAACGGTGGGTGCTCGAACCCTTCGAGATCCACGGCGTCCAGATCCACCGCGGCGCGGAGCTCGGGCTGTTGTTCGGGTCGGCGAACCGCGACCCCTCGGTCTTCGACCGGCCCGACGAGCTCGACCTGACCCGCGAGCCGAACCCACACCTGTCGTTCGGGGCCGGCATCCACTTCTGCCTCGGGGCCCCGCTCGGCCGTCAGGAGCTCCAGGTCTCGTTCACGACGCTGATGGACCGGTTCCCGAATCTCGAGCTCGTCGAGGAGCCTCGCTGGAAGCCGAACTACGTGATCCGCGGCCTCCAGGGGCTGCTGGTCCGTCGCTGAACCGACCGGGGACTATCCTCGATCCATGCCGCTGTACCTGCTGAGCGAACCGACCGAGCCGCTCGTCGCCCCCGCGATCGTCGCGGCCCTCGACGGCTGGATCGACGCGGCGGGCGCCTCGACGGCGGCGGCGGAGCGGCTCGCCGACGGCGCGGAGCCGCTCGCGACGTTCGACGGTGACCTGCTGTTCGACTTCCGTTCGCGCAGGCCGGTGCTCGACGTGGTCGACGGCCGGCTGAGCGAGCTCACGTGGCCGGAGCTGACCCTGCGTCACCGGCGGCTCGGGAGTCGGGACGTCCTGGTGCTCACCGGCGCCGAGCCCGACTTCCGGTGGCAGGAGCTCGGACGGGACGTGCTCTCGGTCGCGCGGCGGCTCGGGGTGACGCAGTGGGTGAGCCTCGGCGCGATCCCGACGGCGGTGCCCCACACGCGCCCGGTCCCCGTGCTGGCCACCGCGTCGGACGAGGGGCTGCTGCACGAGGACGAGCAGGTCGGGCCCGCCGGCCTGCTCCGAGTGCCCTCCGCCGCGTTGTCGGCGATCGAGAAGGCCGTGGCGGACGACGGGATGCCGACGGTCGGCTTCTACGCGCAGGTGCCGCACTACGTGGGCGGCCCCTACGCGGCCGCGGCGATCGCGATCCTCGAACACCTCGGGCGGCACCTCGGCGTCGAGCCGCCGCTGGACGGACTGCCCGACGAGGCGATGGCGCAGCGACAGCGGCTGGACCAGATCGTCCAGGCCGACGACGACTCGCGGACCTACGTCGAGCGCCTGGAGTCGGTCGTGGACAACCAGGAGCTGCCGACCGGCGACGAGCTCGTGGGCGAGATCGAGCGCTTCCTGCAGCAACGGGGCGACGGGGGTACCAGCGGACCGATGACGTAACCACCGTCAGGTCGGACACCGGTGGACGCGGCCGGTACCATCCGGACCATGGCGGAGCGGACCCCAAAGATCGAACCAGAGATCGAATCGGAGATCGAACCGGAGATCGACCGGGAACGCGAGCCCGCACGGCGCACGACCACCGCGAACGCGCGCGCGGCGCCCCCCTCCGAGCGCACCCGGGTCCGCCGGCTGCCCGAGCGCGGCGTGTACGAGCGCGACGCGATCGACGCGATCCTGGACGAGGCCCTGATCTGCCACCTCGCGTACGTGCAGGACGGCGAGCCGCGGGTGATCCCGACGATCCACGCCCGGGTCGGCGACACCCTCTACGTCCATGGCTCGAACGCGAGCCGGACGCTCCGTTCGACGAAGGGCGGCGCGCCGGTCGCCGCGGAGGTGACGCTGATCGACGGGCTCGTCCTGGCAAGGAGCGCGTTCCACCACTCGATGAACTACCGCTCGGTCGTGGTCTACGGACGCGCGCGCGAGGTCACCGACCCGACGGAGAAGTTCGAGGCGCAGCGCGCGCTCGTCGAGCACGTCGTCCGGGGCCGCTCGGCGGAGGCGCGCCTGCCGAACGATCGCGAGCTCAATCAGACGACGATCCTCGCGATCCCGATGGACGAGGCATCGGCGAAGGTGCGCACCGGCCCACCGAAGGACGAGGACGAGGACCTGGAGCTCCCGGTGTGGGCCGGCGTCCTCCCGTTCACGACGGTCCCCGGCGAGCCCGAGCCCGACCCGCTCCTGCCCGCCGGGATCGATCTGCCTTCGTACGTGACCGACTACCGCCGTTAGTCGGACGTCGCCGCCCACCCTAGGCTGAGAGCGATGGAACCCGCACGCCCGAGCCTCCGCCAGAACCTCCGGTCGCTCCCCCCCGCGGCCTGGGTGCTGTTCGGCGGGACGTTCGTGAACCGGCTCGGGACCTTCGTGATGCCGTTCATGACGCTGTACCTCACGCATCAGGGGTTCTCGGTGCCGCAGGCGGGATTGGCGCTCGCGATGTACGGGATCGGCGGGGTGGCCGCCCAGTTCCTGGGCGGCTGGCTGACGGACCGGATCGGGCGCAAGAACGCGATCGGGCTCTCGATGCTCGGCGCATCGGTGATCACCCTGTTGCTGTGGCAGGCGTCCAGCTTGCTCGTGATCTACGCGCTGATGCTGCTGCTCGCGCTCGTGGCGGAGATGCACCGCCCGGCGGCGTCGGCGCTGATCGCCGACTTGGTGCCCAGCGAGCAACGCGTCAGCGCGTTCGCCCTGTTCCGCCTGGCGATCAACGTCGGGTGGGCCTGCGGGCTCACGCTTGGCGGCATCCTCGCCGATCGGTCGTTCAGCTACCTGTTCATCGGCGACGCCGCGACTTCGGCCGCGTTCGGCGTGATCTCGCTGATCGCGCTTCCGCACGGGATGCGGACCTCACGGCACGAGGAGCGCCATCTCCAGGGCGCGACACGAGCGATCCTCGCCGATCGTGGGTTCCTGCTCTTCCTCGGCTCGGTCCTGATCGGTGCCGCCATCTACATGCAGAACGTGTCCACCTTCCCGCTCCACGTCCAGGCCGCTGGCTTCTCCACGTCCGTGTACGGCGCGCTCCAGGCGTTGAACGGCGTGATCGTCGTCCTGCTCGAGCTGCCGATCACCTCGTGGACCGGACGGCGATCGCGAACGCGCATGATCGCGCTCGGCACCGTGCTGATCGGCCTGTCCTTCGCGTCCCTGATCGTCGCCCGATCGATCCCCGCGCTCGCCGCGATGGTGCTCGTGTGGACGCTCGGCGAGATCATCGCCTCACCGGTGTCGAGCGCGTTCGTGGCGGACCGCTCCCCCGAGCACACCCGAGGGCGCTACCAGGCCTCCCTCGGCGTGATGTTCGCGCTCGGGGCGGTGGTCGGACCCACCATCGGGACCCTCACCTACGAGTTCAGCCCCGACCTCCTGTGGATCGGCTGCGGGGTCGCGGGCGTGCTCGCCGCCGCCCTCGCCCTGGCCGCCGGCCGCCATCCGGCCCCGATCCTGGAGGTTGACACTTCCAGGACGTAGCGGGTAGATATATCGAAACGATATACTCAATCGATATATCGACCCGCAACCTGAAGGGCCAAGGAAAGGGCCAAGGAAAGGAAAGGAACCGAATGCTGGAGCTCGCGATCCTCGGACTGCTCAAGGAGCGGTCCATGCACGGCTACCAGCTGTCGAAGCGCCTCACCGACTCGCTCGGGGGGTTCTGGCGCGTCTCGTACGGCTCGCTGTATCCCTCGCTGAAGCGCCTGGAGCGCCAAGGCGCGGTGGAGCAGATCTTCGACAAGCAGGAGGTCGGCCGCCGCAAGAACGTGTACCGCATCACCGAGACGGGTGAGGCGCTGTTCAAGGAGCTGCTCGAGGAGTCCGGACCGGAGTCCTCGGGGGAGGACAACCGCTTCCGCGTCCGGATGGCGTTCTTCAAGTACGTGTCGCCCGAGACGCGGATCCGCCTGCTCGAACGCCGTCGGGCCTTCCTCGAGGAGCGGCTGTCGACGATCCAGAGCTCGCTCGCGACCACCGGTGGCGACATGTACACGAAGTCGCTGATGCAGCACGGTCGCGAGAGCACGGAGCAGGACATCGCGTGGCTGAACGGCCTCATCACCGCCGAGCGCCGCACCACCGAGACGACGCCAGGGGGCTCGAAGCGCCGGAGCACCGGCCGCGCGCTTCGCAGAAAGGAGCGCGCAACATGAGCAAGGTTCGACTCGCGATCGTCGGCGCCGGCAACTGCGCGTCTTCGCTCGTCCAGGGGCTCGAGTACTACAAGGACGCGGACCCGAACGACACCGTCCCCGGGCTGATGCACGTCGACCTCGGCGGCTACCACATCCGAGACGTCGAGCTCGTCGCGGCGTTCGACGTGGACGCGAAGAAGGTCGGGACCGACCTCGCGGAGGCCATCGTCTCCGAACCCAACAACACGATCCGCTTCGCCGAGGTCCCGCCGACCGGCGTCACCGTGCAGCGGGGCCCGACGTTCGACGGCCTCGGCCGGTACTACCGCGAGACGATCTCCGAGTCCGAGCTGCCACCCGTGGACGTCGCAAAGGCGCTCCGCGACGCGCAGGCCGACGTGGTCGTCTCGTACCTGCCGGTGGGCTCCGAGCAGGCCGCCAAGCACTATGCGCAGGCCGCGCTGGACGCCCACGTCGCGTTCGTCAACTGCCTGCCGGTGTTCATCGCCAGCGACAAGGCCTGGGGGCAGAAGTTCGTCGAGGCAGGGGTGCCGATCGTCGGAGACGACATCAAGAGCCAGGTCGGCGCGACGATCATCCACCGGGTGCTCACGAAGCTGTTCGAGGATCGCGGGGTGAAGCTCAACCGGACCTACCAGCTGAACTTCGGCGGCAACATGGACTTCATGAACATGCTCGAGCGCGAGCGGCTGACGTCCAAGAAGGTCTCCAAGACGCAGTCGGTCCAGTCGCAGATGCGCAAGAAGCTCGACAAGCAGAACATCCACATCGGGCCGAGCGATCACGTCCCGTGGCTCGAGGACCGCAAGTGGGCGCAGATCCGGCTCGAGGGGCAGGCGTTCGGGGACGTGCCGCTGAACGTGGAGCTCAAGCTCGAGGTGTGGGACAGCCCGAACTCGGCCGGGATCGTGATCGACGCGCTCCGGTGCGCGAAGCTCGCGTTGGACCGCGGCGTGGCGGGCCCGCTGATCGGCCCGAGCGCGTACTTCATGAAATCGCCCCCCGTCCAGTTCAGCGACGAGGCGGCTCGAGACATGGTTGAGCAGTTCATCCTCGGCAACGGGGCCTCGAAGGACGCCGACTGGACCGCGTTCTTCGACATCGAGCCCGCGGAGGCGTAGCGCGCCGCATCACCTCGTACGCTCTCCTTCGAGCACGAGCACGGAGGAGGAGAACATGCGAGCGACCCGTTCGAACCCCGATACCGTCGCGGCACCGATGGGGACCTACTCCCAGGCCGTCCGGGTCGAGACCGGGGACGCGGTCTGGATCCACGTCTCCGGGCAGATCGCGATCGACCTCGAGGGCACTCTCGTCGGGCCCGGCGACGTGCGAGTCCAGACCCGGCAGGTGTTCGAGAACCTGAAGGCGATCCTGGAGGCGCACGGCGCGACGTTCGCCGACGCCGTGAAGATCGGGACCTACCTCACCACGCTCGACGACGTCGCCGGCATGCGCGAGGTCCGCAGCGAGTACCTGACGGCCGAGCCTCCGGCGAGCACCGCCGTGCAGGTCGTGGCGCTCGTCGTCCCCGAGGCGCTGATCGAGATCGACCTGGTCGCGGTGGTGCCGGCGTGACCGCGGTCGCGGTCCTCGGTCTCGGCGCGATGGGGCGCGCGATCGCGGCCCGCCTGCTCGGCGCGAAGCACGACGTCCGGGTCTGGAACCGCACGCCCGGCCGGGACGAGGAGCTCGTCGCGGCCGGCGCTCGTCGAGCGCTGACGGCAGCACAGGCAGGGAAAGACGCCGAGGTCGTCATCACGATGGTGACCGACCCGCCGGCGCTAGAGGAGGTCCTGTTCGGAGCCGGCGGTGCAGAGCCGGTGATTCCCGAGACGGCCACGCTCATCGAGATGTCGACGGTTGGCCCCAGCGAGATCGCCTCGGTCGCAGAACGGCTCGCGCCGGTCCCGGTGCTCGACGCCCCGGTGCTCGGCAGCGTCCCGTCGGTCGAGAGCGGCAAGTTGGTAATCCTGACCGGAGGGGACCGGGACGTGTTCGACCGGCACGTCGAGCTCCTATCGATCCTGGGGACGCCGGTCTACGTCGGGCCGTCGGGTTCGGGCGCGTGGCTGAAGCTCGTCAACAACGCGGCGTCCACCGCGACGCTGGTGGCCCTCGGCGAGCTCCTTGCCTTGACCGACCGCGCGGGCCTTGAGATGGACGCCGTGCTCCGGGGCCTCGAGGTCGGCCCACTTGCCTCGCTCATCGAACGGTGGCGGCCGCGCCTCAAGGGCGAGGATCAGTCGTCGTACTTCCGTCTCGCGCTCGCGCGCAAGGACCTCGCGATCACGTTCGACGAGGCCGATCGCAAGGGCACCGAGCTGACCGTCGCCGAGGCGGCCGCGGCCCGGTGCGACGAAGCGATCGAAGCGGGGCTCGGCGACGAGGACTTCGGCGCGGTCGTCCCATTCCTGCGCCAGCAGGAGAACGGCTAGCCACCGGGCGCAGGGCGTGCGCCTACCATCCTCGGCGTGAAGACGACCCGTCAGCGCGCGCGCGAGGCCCTGCGGAGCGACGACTTCCGTCGGCTGTTCACGATCCGGCTGATCACGCAGTCGGGTGACGGGCTGTTCCAGGCCGTGCTCATCTCCTCGATCGTGTTCAACCCCGAGGAGCAGAACACGATCTTCAGCTTCGCGATCGCGACGCTCGTGGTCTCGCTGCCGTTCTCGATCCTCGGTCCGTTCACCGGCGTGTTCATCGACCGGTGGTCGCGCAGGAAGATCCTCGTCGTCGCCCCGCTCCTTCGGGTCGCGGTGATGTGGTTGGTCCTGTTCGACCCCAAGGCCGCGCCGGTGTTGTTCTTCGCCGGGGCGCTGTGGGTGCTCTCGGTGAACCGCTTCTACCTAGCGACGGCCGTCGTCGTCGTCCCCCGGCTCGTCCCCACCGAGGACCTGCTGATCGCCAACTCGATGGCCACCGTCGGCGGCACCGTGGCCCTACTCCTCGGCGTCTTCGTCGGAGGGTGGATGGCCGACCTCATCGGCGACGCGCCGGTGATCGTGTTCGCCGGCGTGGAGTGGCTCGTCGCGTCGCTCGTCGCGACGAGGATCCGCAGCCCGCTGATCCCCCACCACGTGCCCGAGGCGCCGGTGCGGGACGAGCTCCGACGCGTGGCCCGAGAGTTCGCCGACGGCATCGCCCGGCTCGCGCGAACTCCGCGGGCGCTCGGGCCGATCACGTCGATCACGCTCGACCAGGTGGGGCAGGGCATCGTCCTGGTGCTCTCGCTGTTCGTGTTCCGCGACCGCTTCGGGGAGGGCGTCGGGTCGTTCGCGAACCTGATCGGGGCGGGTGGTCTCGGCGTGCTCCTCGGCATCCTCACGGTCGGCAAGCTCGAGGAGCGGTTCTCGAAGGAGCGGATCGTGGCGCGCGCGTTCTTCGCCGGCGGCGTGGTGCTGATCGCGGTCTCCACCTACATCACGGGCTGGAGCGTCCTGATCGCGAGCTTCGCGGTCGGGCTCACGTTCGCGTGGAAGAAGATCCCGGTCGACACCATGGTGCAGGAGGCGATCCCCGACGGGTATCGGGGCCGGGTGTTCGCGGTGTACGACGTCGCGTACAACCTCTCGCGCGTGGCCGCCGCCTTCCTCGCGATCCCCTTGCTCAACGCGTTCGGCGAGGCGTGGGCCGTCGCGATCGTCGGCGTGGTGTTCATCCTGTGGACCCCGGTGCTCCCGCGGTGGATCGGGCGCATCCCCGAGCTCTCGCTCCGCTTCTACGAGGGTGCCCGCGCCGAGGAGGAGCCTCGGGCCGTCGTGTGGGGCGGCGTCGAGGAGACCGTCGAGGTCGAGCGGCGCTCGCTCGAGGAGACCGACGGCGTGCGCCGGACGCGCTACCGCCTCCGGATGCTCGACGGGACCACGATCGAGGTCTCGAAGATCGAGCCCGACGGCGCCTGGACGCTCGAGCGGGAGCTCGGCTGAGCGTCCGCGAGTCCCGTGGAACCGGTCCGGTGGTAGAACGGTTCCCTCGTTACAGGAGCGTGGTCGTGATCCGCATCGAGGAGCAGTTCCTTCCGTGACATCTCGGCCACGCGTTCGGCCGTGAGCTCGGCCCTGTCGAGGTCGCGAGGCGTCCTCCTCGCCACGGTGCTGGCGACGATGCTCGGCGCCTGCGCAACGTCCGGCGACACCGAACCTCCGCAGGCGAGCCCGAAGCCTGCGCAAGCTTCTCCAACCGGACCCACCGAGACGGCGCCCAGCCTCAGCACCGGACCGGCGGGCGACGACCCCGCGGAGCCGGTCGAACGCTCGGGCTTCCACGGAAAGATCGACGAACTCCCCGCCGGCCGCGCGGCCGAGATGCGCGGCACCACGTGGCATTCCGGCTGCCCGGTACCCCTGGGCGGACTCCGGCTCCTGCACTTCAACTACTGGGGGTTCGGTGGCAACCTGCTGCGCGGCCCCATGGTGGTGAACGCCACCGTCGGCGAGGACGTCCTGTGGGTCTTCCACCAGCTCTACGACGCGCACTTCCCGATCAAGCGCGTCTCGCTCTCGACCCCCTTCCACCCCAAGGCGTTCGCGCAGCACCGGCGGATCGACAGCAACCGCAGCGTGACCGCGTCGTTCAACTGCCGGCCGGTCGTGACCGCGCTCGGACCCGGCGGCGAGTTCTCTCAGCACGCCTACGGGCTCGCGATCGATCTCAACCCGCTCCAGAACCCGTACGTCACCAGCGGCGGGTTCGTCCGCAACCGGGCGGCCGAGCCGTACACCGACCGCGGCCGCCATCTCGAGGGCATGGTCCATGAGGGCGACGTCGTGGTCCGTTCGTTCGCCGCGATCGGCTGGTCGTGGGGCGGGGACTGGAGCGGCGACAAGGACTACATGCACTTCAGCCAATCGGGAACGTAGCAGCTCAGAGGCCGTATTTCCATCCGGAATGGGCACACCATGTGCCCACTCTGCCAGAGAGGGACCACCGTCAGGAGAAGGAACGCCGGGAAGACGAGGAATACGAGCGATGCCCGAAGCCACAAGCACTGGCGCGGACTCCGCGCCGATAGGCTCACCGGATGTCGGTTCCGGCGGGAAGCCCCTGTTACGCGCCCGGCTCGGGGGTGGAATCTACCGGGCCGTAGAGGCCCTATCTCGGGCCACGGCGGCGCGACCCTCACTCAGCAGGCCGATGCGGTCGGGCGGCCATCGGAGCCTTCTCCGCAGCCACAGGGCGACGTAGACGAGCCCAACGAGCACCGGGACCTCGATCAACGGACCGACGACGCCTGCCAGCGCCTGTCCGGACGCGGCACCGAATACCCCGACGGACACCGCGATTGCAAGCTCGAAGTCGTTGCTCGCAACGGTGAACGCCATGCTGGCGGTCTGCGGATACGGCAGCCGCATCACGCGTCCGGCAGCGAACCCTGCTGCCCACATCAGGGCGAAGTAGGCGAGCAACGGCAGGGCGATCCGTGCCACGTCAAGAGGCTGGGAGGTGATCTCCTCCCCCTGGATCGCGAACAGCAGGACGATCGTGAACAGTAATCCGTAAAGGGTGATCGGGCTGATGCGTGGGACGAACTGGCTCTCGTACCACTCGCGCCCGCGACGCTTCACCAGGACGCGTCGGGTGAGGTAGCCAGCCATGAGGGGGATGCCGAGGAAGATCAGCACCGTGCGGGCAACCTCCCAGATCCCAACCTCGAACCCCTGCGTGTCGAGGCCCAGCCATCCGGGCAGGAGGGTCAGGTAGAAGTAGCCGAGCAGGGAGTACGCGGCGACCTGGAAGATCGCGTTGAACACCACCAGGATCGCAGTCCGTTCGCGGTCGCCGAGCGCGATGTCGTTCCAGATCAGAACCATCGCGATGCAGCGAGCCAGGCCGACGATGATGACCCCGGTCCGGTAGGCGGGCTCATCGGCCAAGAACACCCACGCGAGCGCGAACATGAGAGCAGGGCCAACGATCCACGAAAGGAACAGCGAGACCCCGAAGAACGAGCGGTCGTTCACACCGTCCTGGGAGGCCCGACCGAGATCCTCGTAGCGGACCTTCGCCAGGACGGGATACATCATGAGCAGCAAGCCGATAGCGATCGGCAGTGAGACCGTGCCGACCCGGAGGCGGTCGAGGCCGTCGTTGAGGGACGGCACGAGCGTCCCGAGCACCAACCCGGCTGCCATCGCGAGCGCGATCCAGAGCGGGAGGAACCGATCCAGGGTCGAGAGGCGGGTGACCACGCCACCCTCGTCGGCCCCGCCTGAATCACCGGGAGCTGCTCGATCCGTTGTTGGGCGGCCGGTCTTCGCCACCTAACTCACCACCCCTTCCCCGATCGAACGCTTGCTCAGAGCCCGTTCGCAACGTCGGGAACGCGCTCCAGCTCTTCGAGAGTCGTCGCGCTCGGAGCCTCGTGCACACGAGACTACCTCTCCCTTCAGTGCCTCACGGAAGGCCACGCGCCACGGTGCAAGTCCCACCGCCCCGTTCAAGTACGGAAATGGAGGAATCTCTACGCTGTTCATACTCTCGTCACGTTGCATGGCTACCGTTCCCGAGGGACCAAAGGGGGTGGCTTGCATGGAACTTACGGGCGCTCAGCAGCGGCTCGTGGTCGAGTTCGAGGGAGTGTTCTCGCCAGAGACCGTCGCCGAGACCGTCCAGGACTCCGCTGCCCGATGGGCAGACGCGCCGATCCAGGCGCACGTCCCGGTCCTTGCAGAGCGGTTCGCTCGACAGCGCCTTCAGGCGGTAGCTCAAGCAGGAGGAAAGCTCGTGAAGGATGTTCCGGAGGTTCTGTTCGTCTGCGTTCACAACGCCGGGCGGAGCCAGATGGCGGCGGCGCTCCTCGACCACCAGGCCAAGGGCCGGGTCCATGTCCGCTCCGCAGGGAGCACGCCAGCCGACGAGATCAACCCGGCGGTGATCGCCGCGATGGACGAGGTCGGCGTCGATCTCTCGAAGGAGTTCCCGAAGCCGCTTACGACCGAGGTGGTACAGGCGGCGGACGTCGTTGTCACGATGGGTTGCGGCGACGCGTGTCCCATCTTCCCAGGCAAGCGCTACCTCGACTGGGAGCTGCCAGACCCGGCGGGCAAGAGCGTCGAGGAGGTTCGAGGAATCCGGGACGAGATCGGCAAGCGAGTGCACGCTCTCCTGGACGAGCTTGTGCCCACCTCGGCCTGATCCGTGCGGGAGGCGGCCCGAGGACGACCCGTACATCCCCGGCGCTGAGGGGTGTCGGTTCCGCTCCAAAGCGACATCATCACGAAGAAGAAGCGTCACCACCGGCTCAGTCGCGAGCCAGCTCATTCGTGTGGGCTGCGGGGCAAGGTGAACTCGGGCGACACCCACCGGCAGACGGCCGTGCTCTTCATTCGCCCAAGTCGTGGAGCCGAGTGGCCATTACTTGGACAGAACATGCACTTCAGCCAATCGGGAACGTAGCAGGTCAGAGGCCGTATTTCCATCCGGAATGGGCACACCATGTGCCCACTCTGCCAGCGAGGGACCACCTTAGGAGGAGGAACGCCGGGAAGACGAGGAACACCATGATTCAGGTTCGGGTACCGGCCCACCCGAGCGAGGGGTATCGACGAGGACTTCCGCACGTTCAGGACGGGACCGCAGAGCGAAAGAGGCGACTTGATCGCGTGCACCCGCGAGCCGCTGCGAGAAGGGACTATGACGCGATGCCTTACTCGTATTCCTCGAGGATCAGTGTGCCTCGCCGGCCGGAGCCAACCCCGGGAAGAAGTGCCAGCAGACATCCCTGAGGACCTCGACGATGAGTTCTCCCGTGAGTTCCGCGTTGGGATCGTCGAGTTGCGGCGGGAGTTTGACGCCCAACTCCCTAGCCTTCTCGATCAGGCCGGGTCCCGCGGCCTTGCCGAGGCCGCTGAGGGCTTTGCCCACGACCTGCGGGTCCATCGTCCATTCAGGGACGGGCTGGGCAGCGAAGGTGGTCCACTCGTTGGGATCGCGTGCCACGTCGCGGGTGAACACGTGATCGAAGGTGCGAGCCGCGGCGTCGCGTTGCGTGAACGGTCCGCCGAGATCCCACGCCTTCCGCAACGTCGCGATGAGGGACGTGTGACGGTACTCCTCGTTGTAGATCGAGCCCGGCTCGACCCACGGCGAGACGAGGATCGCGGGGACTCGGTAGCCGGAGCGGTCGAACGTGAAGCCGAACTCGCCCTCGGGCGCCGCCGGATCGGGCGGCGGAACCGGTCCCGGAGCCACGTGGTCGTACGTGCCGCCCGGCTCATCCCACCCGATCAGCAGGGCGGTGTTCCACACGTTGGTGCCCGATGCCGAGGTGGCGGATCGGTAGGCGCTGAACACACGCTCCAAGAAGACCTCACCCAGGAGGATCGAAGACGGCGGGTCCATCGCGATATCGACGGCTTGGCGGAACGACCGCCCGAACGCGGGGTGATAGTCCCCATGCCCTCCCGTCATGTTCGGCTCGATCAGCGAGAGGTCCGGCAGTGTCCCCGCGGCGGCATCCTTCTCGAACTCGCTGAACGGCACGAAGTGCGTGGCGAGGCGATCCTTCAACCTCGGGTAGTGGATGATGCCGGTGAACGACAGCGGCATCGGCTCCATGACGTAGACCTTCCAGGTTCGCCCGTGTTCTTCGAGCCGCTCGAAGACCGTCTCTGCGTTGTTCTTCGTGAACCACTTCATCGTCGGACTGTTCACCACCAAGCCTGATGAGGTCGCCGCCGTCCAGAACGAGCGGTTCATGAAGGTCTGAGACGGCACCTCGCTGAACCAATGGTCGAACACCCCGAACTCGCGTGCGATCCCGCTCAGCACCGGCACCTGCTCGGGGGTGAACCCGGTCATGATGTGGGCGTACTCGTCATAGGTGGGCTGACGCCCGACCTCTCCGATGAACGTACTGATGTAGTCCGTGACGAACCCGTCCATACCCGGTGTCGCACCCGGTGGAGGTGCGTTCCATGGCGCCGTCACGCCCTCACCGATCTTGAACCTGTTGTGTTCGTCCAGCGTGTTGAAGAGCTGGGTGTTGGTGTGGTACCACTCCTCGCCCGAGTCCGGGTTGGGCGAATCCATGTCGGTGGCGACCGTGTACGGCACCACCTTGCGATCGGCCCCGTGCTCGGCCCACTCCGGGATCGGATTGCTGAGGTCCTTGCCGATGACGCCCTCGAACGTGTTGCCATCCTCAGGGCCATAGAGGTGCCCCAGCATGTTGTCCAGGGATCGGTTCTCGAACAGCACCACCACGACATGATCGAGTGCGTTCGCCCGGGTCGTTGAATCCGACATGCCAGCCTCCATTGCCTTGACCACCCAAAGAAGTTGAGCGGGAATCCTATCCCGGACGCGAATGTGACAGATCGTCCACAACCGCCGCATCTCGGCGTTGCTCGGAGTCCTGGGCGTCACCTCCGGTGGGATGGGGTTTATGTCGAGAAAGGGGTGCGAAGAAATCTGATCTGTATCCGCGAGGCGTCCGGAAGTCGCGCGATTGTCCTCTGGGTGCGCTCCCCCGGATTGATCCTTAACGCGGCCTCGTTCGCCAGATGCACGAAGCGCCGCGTGTCGTTTGGCAGGCAATGCCGCTATTGGTGAGACCATGCACGACTCGCTCCTCGGGCGGTAGCGTCGGACCGTGGCGAGCGAGTGGGACGCCGAGACCTACGATCGGGTGGCCGATCCGCAGTACCGATGGGGTGCGGCGGTGGTCGACCGGCTCGAGCTCGACGGCGACGCGACCGTCCTGGACGCCGGGTGCGGTTCGGGACGCGTGACCGAGCTCCTCGCCCGACGGCTTCCACGCGGCCGGGTCGTGGCGCTGGACGGCTCGGCGGCGATGCTCGAGACGGCGCGTCGACGCCTCGCGCCGTTCGCCCAACGGGTCACGTTCGTGCACGCCGATCTGCTGGACCCGCTGCCGCTCGCCGAACCCGTCGATGCCGTGCTGTCGACCGCGACCTTCCATTGGGTCCCCGACCACGACGCCCTGTTCGCGCACCTGGCGGAGGTCCTACGACCCGGTGGGCCGCTCGTCGCGCAGTGCGGCGGTGCGAGGAACCTCGCCACCGTGGCGCGCGCGCTCGAGGAGCTCGGCGCCGCACCGTTCACCGGCAAGGTCTTCGCGACGCCGGAGCGCACCGAGGAGCGTCTGCGGACAGCCGGGTTCGCGGAGGCCGAGTGCTGGCTGCACGCCGAGCCCACACCGTTCGAGACCCTCGAGGCGCTCGAGGCGTTCCTGCGCACCGTCGTCCTCCGCGACCACATCCGGTCGATGACCGACGGGGAGGCCGAGGCGTTCGCGCACGCCGTCGCGACCCGATTGCCGCGGCTCGAGCTCGACTACGTGCGCCTCAACATCGACGCTCGCCGCTCCTGACGCGGGGTCCCGCCGACGACGGGACGTTCGGCCCTGGAGCCGGTGGGTTGACAACGCGAGGATGCGTCCGATGGCGCCCCGATCCGGGAAGGTGACCGGGACATCTGACGGGTCGGGACAGCACACGAGGGGAGGCGCCATGGAGATCGGATTGTGGATCCGGTTCGGCAAGCTCGTGCCTGGTCGGGAACGTCAGGCCATCGAGCTGTTCGAGGAGGGCACGAGGTACTTCCGCGACCTGTACGCGAAGAAGGTCCTGACGTACTTCGAGCCGTACTTCCTGATGACGAGCGACTACGAGGCGGAGACGGGGTTCTTCATCCTGAAGGGCCCGGCCCCCGAGATCTTCAAGCTGATGGAGGAGGAGCCCTACCTGCACCTCGTCCAGAAGGCCTTCGTACTCGTCGAGCACTTCCAGGTCGACCTGCTCACGGTCGGCGAAGGCATCCCCGCCCAGCTGGAGCGCGCCGGGAAGGTGCGCGCCGAGCTCGGGATCTGAGGACGCTCAGCGGCAGGCCGGTTCCGGCCGGAGCGGTGTGATCCCGCTCCGGTCGGACCGTGCGCGTCTCAGGCGCCGCCGGTCTGTGGCGCCGGCTCGAGAGCGAACTCATCGGCGGCCGAGCGCCGGGACAGGAGCCACAGCCCGACGAGCCCGGCCGCGAGCGCGACCAGGCCGCCGCCCACGAACGCGACCCGCGGCCCGAGGTGTTCGCCGACCCAGCCGGCGATCGGGGCACCGATCGGCGTGGTCCCGAGGAAGACGATCCCGTACAGCGCCATGACGCGTCCGCGCATGTCGGGTCGCGAGGTCAGCTGGAGCGTCGAGTTCGCGGTCACGAAGAACACGATCGACGCCACGCCGAGCGGCAGCATCGAGAGCACCGCGACGTCCAGGCTCGGCGCGAACGCGACGAGCGTCGTCACGACCCCGACGCCCACGGCCGCGAGGGCGAGCATGTGTTCCCCTGGCCGGGGGCGGCTCGCCATGACCAGCGCGCCCGCGAGCGAGCCCACACCGGCGACCGAGAACAGCAGGGCGAGCGTCCCGGCGTCACCACCGAACGTGCGCTCGGCGAACAGCGGGATCAGCACGGAGTAGTTGAAGCTGAACAGGTAGAGCACCGACATCAGCACGAGCGGTCGGCGGAGCTCGTCCGTCCGCCACGCGTAGCGGAACCCCTCGCGGATCGCGCCCGCCTGGCGCGAGGCGCGCTGGCGGCGGAGCTCCTCGGTGCGCATCGACAGGAGCGCGGCGATGACCGCGAGGTACGAGACGGCGTTGAGGAAGAAGCACCACGACAGACCGATGCCGGCGATCAGCGCGCCGGCCAGCGCCGGGCCGACGATCCTGGTCCCGGTCATGACCGCGCTGTTCAAGCTGACTGCGTTCGGAAGATCACGGTCCCGGACCATCTCGGAGAAGAAGCTCTGACGAGTGGGCTGGTCGATCGAGGTGGTGACACCCTGCAGGAACGAGAGCGCGTAGACCATCCAGAGCTGGACGACCCCGGTCGCCACGATGGCCCACAGCCCGAGCGCGAGCACGCCGAACGTCACCTGCGTGGCGAGCAGGATCCGTCGCTTGTCGTACCGGTCCGCGAGCGAGCCGCCGAGCGGTCCGAAGAACAGGATCGGCCCGAAGGCGAGCGCGGTGTCGATCCCGAGCGCCACCCCGCTGCCGGTCAGCTGGAGCACGAGCCACGCGGCCGCCACCATCTGCATCCACGTCCCGGTGACCGAGACCGCCTGGCCGATGAAGAACCGGCGGAAGTTCGGGGAGTGCCCGAGCGAGTGGAACGTCCGATGGACGGTCAGGCGGACGGGGGTCAAGTGCGTGCCCCGGACTGCGGGGTGGACGGTACGTCGGTGAGTCGCTCGAGGATCTCGGCGGCCGCTTCGAGGGTCCCGAGCTCCTCCGGATCGAGCGAGCGGAGCGCCCTGGCCAGGTAGGCCTCCTTGCGGCGCCGGCTCCGCTCGAGCAGGCGACGTCCGTCCGGCGTCACCCTCACCCATGCCACGCGCCCGTCGGTCGGGTCGGGTTCGCGGACGACGAGCCCGGCCTCGACGAGGGCCGCGACGATCCGCGTCATCGTCGGCGGCTGGACCTGTTCGATCTGGCAGAGGTCGCGCATCGTCAGCGATCCCTGGCGTTCGGCCGATGAGAGCGCCGAGAGCATCGAGGGGGTCACGCCCGCCTCGGCCTCCTGCCGGAGACGCCGGGCGAGCCGGGTCACGCCGAGGCGGAGCCGGGCGGCGAGCGCTGTGGGGTCGACGGGAGCGATCGTGGTCACGCCCCACATGATACTTCGCAACGCTAATTAGCGTCGCGAAGGATATGGCGGTGCGCCGCTCCACAGGACCGCCGGGCTCGGGGGGCTGCTAGATGAACAGCTGGATCGCGCTCTCCTTCATCTCGAGCAGCGCGGTCGCGGCGCCGATCGGTTCCTCCAGCCCGTCGATCAGGTCCCCGGTGCCGATCCCCATCAGGTCCATCGTCATCTGGCACGGGATCAGCCGGACCCCCATGTCGCGGGCGAGCTCGAGCAGCTCGGTGGGGTGCGGGGTCTTGTAGTCCTCGGCCACCTTGCCGAGCATCCACGGCCCCATCCCGCCGAGGTTGTACCGCGAAAGCTTCGCCTTCGCGGTCGAGCCCGGGTTCATCTGGCCGAGCGCCTTGGTCATCCAGTCCCTCCCGGTCTTGCGGCGCCGCTCCGGCTTCACCAGCGCGAACAACCCCCAGAAGGTGAAGAACACGCTCACCTCCATCCCGGAGGCGGCGGCGGTGGTCGACAGGATCAACGTGGGCCACACCCGGTCGAGGTGCCCGTCCCAGGCGACGATCGTGATCTTGTTCTTCCGATTGATCCCCTCGGCGGCGTCGCGCTCGGCGAGCGCCTGGTCGATCAGCTCGCGGATCGCCTGGGTGTCGGCGTCGGCGGCTCCGTCGTTCGTAGCATCGCGCGAGGTCTGGACCATCCCGATCACACCTTCCGGATCACGTAGCGGTAGACGCCCGACGTCTCGCTCGCGACCAGGAGCTCGTGGCCCGACAGCTTCGACCACGACGGAACGTCCGACTTCGAGCCGGGATCGGTCGCCAGGAGCTCAAGCAGGTCGCCGGGGCGGGCGTCCAGCAGCGCCTTGTGCAACTCGACGAGCGGCCCGGGGCAGGACTGGCCTCGAGCGTCCACGGTGGCGGTGATGACGTCCATCGGCGCAGACTCCTTTCGAGCGGAACATGGTGGTGGCTCTTCGGTGCGGAAGTGCGGGGGTTCGCGGGCTCGGTGCCGGGTGCGACGCCTAGCGGCGACCGCTGGGCACCCGGGGACAGCAGCATCGGTCGGGGATCATGGCCCCCACGAGACCTCGGCAGCGTGTCCGGATCATTGCAACTGCAAATGCTACCGGGGCGATTGGAAATGGCGCAACCGTGCTCACCTGGGTCCCAGCGCCCGGATCCGACCCGGCGGCCACCACACGAACCAGACCCTCCCCCGCACGAGTCTCATCGGCAGGGGCCCGAACGACCGGCTGTCGCTCGAGCCTTCGGGATCGTCCCCCTCCACCCACACCCGGTCGACCAGTCCGAGCCCGTCTGGCGCTACGTCGCCCGGCAGGTGCGTGACGCGCTTGACGAGCTCGAACCCGACGCGATCCGGGTGCTCAACCACCAGGACATCGCCGCGATGCAACCGCCGGGCGCGGAACGCGATCGCCCAGTCCCCAGGTTCGAGCGTGGGACGCATCGACGCGCCCTCCACCTCGATCCGCGATGGACGCCAGCGCCGGAACCCGTACGCCGCAGCGATGCCGGCGAGGACGGCCGCCGCGAACGCCACCTTCCGCCGTTCCACACCTCGGTGGTAGGTTCGGGTCACGGAACCCCGATCGTCCGAAGGAGGGAACGCATGCTGGAAGCTTTGCTCAGACCACGCCGCGTCGTCCATGCGCACTGCGACCTGCCCTGCGGGATCTACGACCCGGCGCAGGCTCGCGTGGAGGCCGAGTCGGTGAAGGCGATCCAGACCCGCTACCAGGACGCGGAGAAGTTCAAGACCGCCGGCGAGAGCGTGGAGGACTACCGGATCCGCGCGCTCGCGATCAAGGAGGCGCGCGCCGACCTCGTCAAGGAGCACCTGTGGGTGCTGTGGACCGACTACTTCAAGCCGGAGCACGTCGAGAAGTACCCGCAGCTCCACGAGCTGTTCTGGAACGCGACCAAGGAGGCGGGCCTGGCCAAGAAGGCGCAGGACCCGGCGCAGGGCCAGAAGCTGCTGGACGCGATCGACGAGATCGGCAAGATCTTCTGGGAGACCAAGGCGTAAGCAGCGCGGTCCCGACCACCGAGGCGGGTTCGGGCTCCGCCCTTCGTCGCGTCCCGGACCGGATCCGCCAACGGTCGGCTCCCTAGACTCACCACGTGAAGGACATCGGTCTGGTAGGCCTCCCGTTCAGCGGGAAGTCGACGCTGTTCACCGCGCTCACGCGGACCGGCGGGCACGGGGGCCAGGCGAACCACGCCGTGGTGCCCGTTCCCGATCCCCGCGTCGAGGTCTTGACCGAGATGGAGCGCTCGCGCAAGACGGTCCACGCCCAGGTCGGGTTCGTCGACGTCCCGGGCGGGACCGCGTCCGCGCAGGGGATCGCGACGCTGCGCGAGGCCGACGCCCTCGCGATCGTCGTCCGGTGCTTCGGGCCCGATGCGGTGCCCGCGTCCGAGGTGGCGGAGGTCCGCGCCGACCTGCTCCTCGCGGATCAGGCCGTGATCGAGCCGGCGCTCGAGAAGGCGGAGAAGCGGGCGCGGGGCAAGCGGACGCCCGAGGTCGACGCGCTCGCCGCCGCGAACGCGGCCCTCCAGGCGGAGATCCCGCTCTCGGACGCCGGGCTCTCCGAGGAGCACCGGCACGAGCTCAAGCCGATCGCAGCGCTCACGATCAAGCCGTCGATCGTCGTCGCGAACCTCGAGGAAGGCACCGACGTGCCGGAGGGTCTGCCGGAGAGGACGGTCGGGGTCTATGCCTCGATCGAGGCCGAGACGGCGGAGATGGATCCCGCGGAGGCCCGCGCGCTGTTGGACGAGTTCGGGGTGCACGAACCCGGGCTCGAGACCGTGATCCGGGCGGGCTACCGGGCGATCGACCTGATCACCTTCCTCACGACCGGGGACGACGAGACCCGCGCATGGGAGGTGCGCAGCGGGGCCAAGGCGCCGGAGGCCGCGGGCGTGATCCACACCGATCTCGAACGCGGGTTCATCCGCGCCGAGGTCATCGCGTACGACGAGCTGGTCGCGGCCGGCTCGATGGATGCCGCCAAGCAGTCGGGCAAGGTCCGGGTCGAGGGCAAGGACTACGAGGTCCGCGAGGGCGACATCCTCCACGTCCGCTTCGCCGTCTGAGTTCGGCCCCCGCCGGCCCTCCAGCTTCCAGCAGAATGGCGCCAGCTATCTCTGGCGACAACCACCCGGTACCCGCTAGACTCACCGCCGTGCCCGAGGAGTCCTACCGGATCGGTGCGGCGGCCTCGATGCTCGGCGTCCGCGTGGAGACGCTGCGACGCTGGGAGCGGGAAGGGAAGCTCAGCACGACCCGTACGGCGGGTGGCCAGCGCACGGTCGCGGCCGCCGAGGTGGCCCGTCTGCTCGCCGAGGGTCGCGAGCGCCCGAAGATCACCTCCGCCAGCGTCCGGAACCGGTTCCCCGGAACGGTGACCGAGATCAAGCGCGACAAGCTCGCGGCGACGGTCGAGATCCTCGCGGGCCCCCACCGGATCCTCGCGTTCGTCACGAGGGAGGCCGTCGACGAGATGGGCCTCCAACCCGGGATGAAGGCCGTTGCCACCGTGAAGGCCACCAACGTGATGCTGGAGGTTGACGGGTGAAGAAGGTCCTGGTCCTCGCGACGTCGGTGGTGCTGATCCTGGCGGCGTGCGGCGACTCGAACGACGACGTTGACACGACCGCAACGACCGAGGCGAGCGGCGGGAGCGGGGGCGCCGAAGCGGAGCTCACCGTGTCGGCCGCATCCTCGCTCACCGAGGCCTTCACCGAGATCGGCGACGCGTTCGAGACGGCGAACCCCGGGACCACGGTGACCTTCAACTTCGGGCCCTCGGACGGGCTCGCGGGGCAGATCGACGAGGGCGCGCCCGTCGACGTCTTCGCCTCGGCGAGCCCGACCTGGATGGACTCGGTGCAGGACGACGGGCCGGGCGTGACCGACCGGGCGGACTTCGCGCAGAACCGGCTCGCGATCATCGTGCCGGCGGACAACCCGGCCGGCATCGAGAACCTCGACGACCTCACCGAGGACCACGTGCAGCTGGTCCTGGCCGCCGAGGGCGTTCCCGCGGGCGACTACGCGCGCGAGATCTTCCAGAACGCGGGGATCTCCAGGGCGGTGCTCGCGAACGTCGTCTCCAACGAAGAAGACGTGAAGGCCGTGATCACCAAGGTGATGTCGGGTGAGGCCGACGCCGGCATCAGTTACGTCACGGATGTGAGACCCGATGTCTCGGATCAGGTGACGCTCATCCCGATCCCCGATGAGGTGAACGTCGTCGCGACCTATCCGATCGCGGTCGTGAACGGATCCCAGGAGGCCGACCTCGCGCAGAGCTTCGTCGAGTACGTCCTTGGCGACGGACAGCAGACGCTCGCCGACTACGGCTTCCTCCCCCCTCCGTAGGGGGCGGATCCCGGCCGGCTTCGTCGTCCTGGCGGCGCTCGGCGTCGCCCTCGTCGCGCTGCCGCTGCTCGGCCTGCTGATCCGAACTCCCTGGTCCCGCATCGCCGAGATCCTGACGAGCGACACGGCACTCACGGCCCTGCGCCTGTCGCTGATCGTCGCGACCACCGCGGCGGCGATCTCGTTCGTGCTCGGGTTCCCGCTCGCGTGGGTCCTCGTGCGGACCACGTTCCCCGGGAAGACGCTCGTCCGCGCGATCGTCGTCCTCCCGCTGGTCATGCCGCCGGTGGTCGCCGGGGTCGGCCTGCTCGCGGCGTTCGGCCGGCGGAACGGGCTGGTGGGGTCGTGGCTCTACGAATGGTTCGGCGTCCAGCTCACGTTCACGACCGCGGCGGCGATCCTGGCGGCGACGTTCGTCTCGTTCCCCCTGGCCGTGCTCGCCCTCGAGGCCGGCCTAAGGGGTCTGGACGAGCGCCTGGAGGGCGCGGCCTCCACGCTCGGCGCGTCGCGGTGGTACGCGCTGCGACGGGTGACGGTCCCCATGATGGGTCCGCAGATCGCGGCAGCGCTCGTCCTGTCATGGGCGAGGGCACTCGGCGAGTTCGGGGCGACGATCACGTTCGCCGGGAACCTGCAGGGTCGGACCCAGACGCTGCCGCTCGCGGTGTTCGAGCAACTGCAGACGGACACCGACGCCGCGTTCGCGGTGTCGATGCTCTTGATCGTCCTGGCGTTCGCCGTGATCGTGGGGCTCCGGGGGCGGTTCCTCCGATGACGCTCGCGGTGGACGTGACCGCCGCACGCGGGGCGTTCGAGGTCCGGGCGGCGTTCGAGGCCGAGGCCGGTCGGACGATCGCGCTCCTCGGCCCGAACGGCTCGGGCAAGTCCACGCTCGTCTCGACGATCGCCGGCCTCGTGCCTCCGATCGAGGGGACGATCGCGCTCGACGGCGTGCTGCTCGACGACCCCGCGAAGGAGGTCTACGTCCCGCCCGAGCGGCGGCCGATCGGCGTCGTCTTCCAGGACCTGTTGCTCTTCCCCCATCTGTCCGCGACCGAGAACGTCGCCTTCCCGCTCCGAGCGCGCGGCATGCCGAAGCCGGAAGCGCGCGAACGCGCGTCCGAGCTCCTCACACGTCTCGGTCTCGCGAACCGCATCGCCGCCCGTCCTCGTGATCTCTCGGGCGGCGAGGCGCAGCGCGTCGCGCTCGCCCGGGCACTCGTCGTCGAACCCGGGCTGCTACTCCTGGACGAACCGCTCTCGGCGCTCGACATCGGCGCACGCATGCGCGTTCGGGAGCTCATCCGTGAGGAGCTGGCGAGCTTCCCGGGCGTCCGGGTGATCGTGACGCACGATCCCGTCGAGGCATCGGTGCTGGCCGAGCACCTGGTGCTGCTCGAGGAGGGACGCGTGACGCAGATCGGGACGCCCGAAGAGATCCGTTCGGCACCGCGGTCGCGCTACGCGGCGGACCTCGTCGGGGTGAACGCGGTCAGGGGCGTCCTCGAGCCGATCGGCGGGGGGACCGGCCGGCTGATCTCGAGCGAGGGCACGCTCATCGTCCCCTGGCCGGAGTGGTACGTGGGGGGCGAGGTCGTCGGCATCGTCCGGCCGATCGACGTGACGCTGTGGCCGGATCGCCCCGAAGGATCGGCGCGCAACGTCCTGTCCGGTCGCGTCACCTCGGTCGCGATCGAAGCGGACCGCGCGCGCGTTCGGCTCGCGACGGCCCCGCCGCTCGTCGCGGAGGTGACCCCGGGCTCGGTCGAACGCCTGCGCCTGCGCTCCGGAGTCGAGGTCTGGGCGTCCTTCAAGGCCGTCGAGGTCGAGCTGCTCCCTCCGTAGGGGAACCGAACACGTATCCTGGAGTGCCCATGCCCGAGATCGAGCACGCGAACGACGACGCCCCCGACCAGCCCGACGGTGTCGCGCTCCGCACGACGGAGCCGGCCCAGTCGCTGGTCGCGCCAGACGAGACCGATCCGGAGCCGCACGCCGACCTGCGCGATCGAGACGGCCACCCCGATGGCCCGACCCGGGACGAGCCCAGGGACGAAGCGGACAGGGGCTCGGCCTGGCACCGGTTCCTCGGCTCGACGCCGTTCCTGATCTTGGTCGCGCTCGCCGTCGCGATCCTCGTGAAGACCTTCGTGATCCAGGCGTTCTACATCCCGTCCGAGTCGATGGTTCCCACGCTCGAGGTCGGCGATCGGGTGTTCGTGAGCAAGTTCATGTTCGACGGCGGGGACATCGCGCGCGGCGACGTGATCGTGTTCGAGAACCCGAACGCGGCCGAGCTCCCCGATCGCAGCGGCATCAGCAGCGTCCTGCACTGGCTCGGGGAGGGGGTCGGCCTCGCGCAGCCGGAGAACGAGGACTTCATCAAGCGCGTGATCGCACTGCCCGGCGAGACGATCGAGATCCGCCATAACGTCGTCTACATCAACGGGAAGCCGCTCGACGAGCCGTACCTGACCCAGGCGGCGAGGGACAGCACCGGCGACCTCGCGCCGCGCACCGTTCCGAACGATGCGCTGTTCGTGATGGGCGACAACCGCGCCAACTCGGCCGACAGCCGGTACGGTCTCGGATTCGTTCCGTTCGAGAAGGTGGTCGGCAAGGCGTTCGTGGTGATCTGGCCCCCCTCGCACATGGGCGGGCTCGGCTAGCCCCACCGACCGCGGCGCGAACGCTCAGACGGTCGCCGGCGGCGCGCCGGGACCCACGGGCCGCTCCGCCGGTAGGAACAACCGGGCGAACGACCACACCAACGCGGCGATGCCGAACGACGCCAGCCACACGATCAGCGGCGGTGGGTACAGCGCGAAGAACTCCCGGGCCGCCGGGATCGCCATCGCGAGCGCGAACAGCGCGGGCATCGCCCACACCAGCGCGAGCCGCCAGGTCGTGAGCGGCACGGCGATGATCGTGAGCACCAGGAACCCGATGTAGAGCAGCACCATCGTCGCGGCCGTCCGAGCCTCGGCGAGCGTGACGCCCGGCTCCTGCTTCGCCAGCACGTAGCCGAGGAACGTGGCGATCGCCGCGAGCGAGCCCGCCGGGATCGTGAACCGCAGGACGCGCGAGAGGAACCCCGGACGCGCGCGCTCGTCGTTCGGCGCGAGCGCGAGGAAGAACGACGGGATCCCGATCGTGAGGGCGCCGATCAGCGTCAGCTGTCGCGGCAGGAACGGGAACTCGAGGCCCACCACGCCGACCCCCAGCGCGATCAGCATCGCGTAGACGGTCTTGGTCACGTACAGGTTCGAGGTGCGTTCGATGTTGCCGAGCACGCGACGACCCTCGCCCACCACCGAGGGAAGGGCATCGAACGTCGAGTCCAGCAACACGAGCTGCGCGACCGCGCGCGTCGCGGAGCTCCCCGACCCCATCGCGACCCCGATGTCGGCATCCTTCAGCGCGAGCACGTCGTTCACACCGTCGCCGGTCATCGCGACCACGTGCCCGCGCGACCGGAGCGCCTCGACCATCGCCCGCTTCTGCTGCGGGGTGACCCTTCCGAAGATCTCGTGCGTCTCAAGCGCGTCGGCGAGCTCCCGACCGCCCTCGGGGAGCGCCTTCGCGTCGAACGGGGCCTCGGCGCCCTTCAGACCGACTCGCCGGGCGACCGCGGCAACGGTCTGGGGATGGTCGCCGCTGATGACCTTGACGTCCACCCCCTGTTGGGCGAAGTACGCGAGCGTCGTCGAGGCCGTCTCGCGGACCCGGTCGGTGAGGACCACGAAGGCCACCGGCGCGAGCCGCTCCGGCGGGCGGCCGGCCTCGATCGGCGACTCGGTGCGGCCGAGGAGCACCACGCGCCGTCCGGCCTCGGCGTGCGTACGCGCCTTCGTGAGCTGGGGGTCGTCGCCCGGCCGCGAGCCGAGCAGCACGTCCGGCGCGCCGAGCACCCACGTCCCCCTGGTCCCGAAGTCGGCGCCGCTCCACTTGCGGGCGGACGAGAACGGTACGGTCCTCCCCGCGAGCCAGCCTTCGCGCGGGTCGGGGAAGCTCTCGCGGATCGCGAGCAGGGTCGCGTTCGGGTGGGGTTCGGCGGCGGCGAGCGCGGCGAGCGCGTCGCGGTGCGACCCGTCCTCACCGAGCAGCTCGACCTCGTCGACGACGAGGCGGCCCTCGGTGAGCGTGCCCGTCTTGTCGATGCACAAGACGTCGACGCGCGCGAGCACTTCGACCGCCGGCAGCTCCTGCACCAGGACGCGACGCTTGGCCAGCCGGACGACGCCGACCGCGAACGCGACGCTGGTCAGGAGCACGAGACCCTCGGGCACCATCGCGACGGTGGCGGCGACCGAGCCCAGCACCGCGCCGCGCGGGCTCGCGTTCGAGCGGAGCTGGCTCACGACGACCAGCGCCGCGGTCGGGATCAGCAGCCACGTCACGATCCGCAGGATCTGGTCGATCCCGCTCCGCAGCTCCGAACGCGTCAGGCTGAACCGTCGCCCCTGCTCGGCGAGCTGCGCCGCGTACGCCTGCGCGCCGACGCGCGTGGCCCGGAACCGTCCGCTCCCCGCCGCGACGAACGACCCCGAGAGCACCTCGTGGCCCGGCGACTTGATCACGGGCTCCGCCTCGCCGGTCAGCAGCGACTCGTCGACCTCGAGCGCGGAGGCCTCGAGCACCTCGCCGTCGACGACGACCTGATCGCCCGGTTGCAGCTCGAGCACGTCGTCGAGGACGACCTCGGTGAGCGGCGCCTCGCGAACGTCGCCGTCGCGGACGACCCGCGCCTGCGGCGACGTCAGCACCGCCAGCGAGTCCAGCGTCCGCTTGGCGCGCAGCTCCTGGTAGATCCCGACGCCGGCGTTCGCGACCAGCACGAACCCAAACAGCGCGTCCTGGATCGGGCCGACGATCAGGATCACCACCAGGAGCGAGCCGAGCAGCGCGTTGAACCGCGTGAAGACGTTGGCTCGGACGATCTGCCCTACCGTGCGCGAGGGGACGGCCGGCACGTCGTTGACCTGGCCGCGAGCGACGCGCTCGGCGACCTCCTGCGCGGTCAGGCCCTGGGCGTCGGGCACGATCGGCGCTACCGGTCGTCCGGGGTGTCTCGCTCGATCGCCCACCAATCATCGAGAAGGCGGTAGGCCTCGTCCTCGTCGATCGGCCCGCGCTCGAGACGCAGCTCCATCAGGTTGTCGAGCGCCCGGCCGACCGCGGGCCCGGGTGGTATCCCGAGGTGCTCCATCACCTGCGTACCGTCCAGCGGCGGACGCATCGCGTCGAGGTTCTCCTCCTCGGCCAGGCGCGCGATCCGCTCCTCGAGGTCGTCCTGGAGCGCTTCGAGCTTCTTCGCCTTGAACCGGTTCTGCGTCGTGCAGTCCGCGCGGGTGAGCTGGTTCAGCTCGTCGAGCAGGGGCCCCGCGTCACGGACGTACCGCCGCACCGCGCTGTCGCTCCACTCGGTGTAGCCGTGGAAGCGCAGGTGCATCTCGACGAGCCGGGCGACGTCGTCCACGACGTGCGCCGGGTACCGCAGAGCCTGGAGTCGTTCGCGGGCCATGCGGGCCCCGACGACCTCGTGATGGTGGAAGGAGACACCGTCGGGAGTGATCGCACGGGTCTTCGGCTTGCCGATGTCGTGGAGCAGCGCCGCGAGCCGGAGCGTCGGATCCGCGGTCGCCTCGGTCTTCTCGACGACCGCCAACGTGTGATGCAGCACATCTTTGTGCTTGTGCACGGGGTCCTGCTCGAGCCGCAAGGCCGCCAGCTCCGGCAGGAACTCCCCGGCCAGACCGGTTGCGACCACGAGCTCGAGCCCACGCGAGGGCGCCTCGGCCAGGAGCAGCTTCGTGAGCTCCTCCTTGATCCGCTCCGCGGACACGATCTCGAGGCGGTCGTGCATCTGCTCGATCGCCCGCACCACGCGCGGGGCGGGGACGAGCCCGAGCTGCGCCGAGAACCTCGCGGCGCGGAGCATGCGAAGCGGGTCGTCGGAGAACGCGATCTCGGGTTCGAGCGGCGTGTCGAGGCGTTTGGCCGCGAGATCCTTCACGCCGCCGAACGGATCGACGAACTCGCCGTCGGGCAGACGGATCGCCATCGCGTTCACGGTGAAGTCGCGTCGCGACAGATCGGTCCGCAGGTCCTTGCCGAACGTGACCGCCGGCTTGCGGTGCTCCTCCGCGTACACCTCCTCGCGGAACGTGGTGATCTCGAGGATCTGATCTCCCTTGCGTGCGCCGACCGTCCCGAACTTCACGCCGACCAGGTACAGGCGCTCGGCCCACCCGCGCAGGATCTTCGCGGTCTCCCGCGGGAGCGCATCGGTCGCGAAGTCGAGGTCGCCCCCGAGCTCTCGCCCCAGCAGCAGGTCCCGGACCACACCCCCCACGAGATAGAGCTCGTGACCCGCCAGGCGGAAGCGCTCGCCGAGCTCGGTGGCGATCGGGGGGATCTCGAGGCGCGCGCCGCCGTTCGGACGCGACCGGTCGGCCATGACGGGCTCAGGATACCCCTGCGCCCGAGGCCCACCGGTTCACCTGAGTGGCTCGCGCTCCGAGCCCGAGGAGACCTGGGGTACCGTCCGAGGCGTGCGCCCCGCCGGATGGCTCGGGTTCTTCTGGACGCTGCCGAACACCCTCCTCGGACTCCTGCTCGGCGGGCTCACGTTCCAGGCGCCACGCGCGCACGGCGGCGCGATCGTGTTCGACCGCGTCCCGCGGGGCCTGACTCGGCTCTTGCGCTCGATGAATCGCACCGCCATGACCGTCGGCTTCGTGATCGTCGCGGCGGTCCCGGTCGAGGGACGACTCCTGGTCCACGAACGCCACCACATCCGCCAGTACATGGCGTGGGGGCCGTTCTTCATCCCGGTCTACCTTCTGCTGGCGATCCCGTTCGGCTACCGCCGGCACCCCATGGAGCGCGCGGCTCGCCGGGCGGCGGGCGAGGAGATGTGAACGCGCGGAACCGCTCAGCTCCGGGTGAGCGTCCCGCGGAGCGCGAGCACGAAGTCGTGCGGGCTCGTCGAGGCGAACCGCGCATCCTCCTCCGTCACCAGACCGGCCTCGACGAGGCCGACGAGCGCCTGGTCGAACGTCTGCATGCCGTAGAAGCCGCCCTCGCCGATGATGTCGCGGATCTCGATCGTCGCCTCCGGGTCGATGACCCGATCGTAGACACGGCCCGTCGAGACGAGCACCTCGACCGCGGGGACGCGCCCCTTGCCGTCGGACCGCGTCACGAGGCGTTGCGACACGATCCCGCGGAGCGCGCCCGCGAACGACGTGCGGATCTCCCGCTGCTGCTGGGCGGGGAACAGGTCGAGCAGTCGGTTGATCGTCTCGGTCGAGTCGATCGTGTGCATCGTCGAGATCACGAGGTGACCGGTCTCCGCCGCCTGGATCGCCGACAGGGCGGACTCGGGGTCGCGGATCTCGCCGACGAAGACCACGTCGGGGTCCTGCCGCACGACGTGCCGCAGGGCCGCCGCGTACGAATCCGTGTCGATCCCGACCTCGCGCTGCTGGATGATCGCGCGGTCGTCGTGGTGGACAACCTCGATCGGGTCCTCGATCGTCACGATGTGCGCGCGCCGCGTCCGGTTGATGTGGCCGATCATCGACGCGATCGTCGTCGTCTTGCCGGTGCCGGTCGGCCCCGTCACCAGCACCAGCCCGCGGCTCGAGTCCGCGAGCTCGGCGATGACGGGGGGGAGCATCAGTTCGGCGACGGTCGGGACCTCCGAGCGCACCCGCCGGATCGCCAGCCCGACCATCGACCGCTGCCGGAAGACGTTGATCCGGAACCGACCGACGCCCGCCAGCGTGTGGCCGAAGTCGGCCTCGCTGGTGGCCTCGAACGCACGCCGCTTGTGCTCGGGCATCAGCGCGAGGGCGGCGGCCTCCGTGTCGGCGGCCGACATCGCCTCGAACGCCGTCGGGCTCAGCTCGCCGTCGACGCGCACGAACGGCACGTTGCCGGCCTTCAGATGCAGGTCGCTGGCCCCCACCTCGACCGTATGCCGGAGCAACTCGGTGATCTCCACGTGCCTAGTCAGCCTCCCGCTCGTGCTCCCGTTCGCGCTTGGGCCCGGCCCCGGCCTCCTCGAGGTCCTCAATCACTTGTCGGCGCGCGGCCAGGATCTTTGAGCCCCCGATCAGAAGAAGCAGGAGCACGAGCACGATGATCCCGATCGGGGTGAGGGAGCGCTCCCAGCGCTGGTAGCTGGCCCCCAGCGCGTAGCCGAGCAGGGAGTGACCGATCCCCCAGATCGTCGCCCCGGCGACGTCGTAGACGAAGAACCGACGCCACTCCATCTGGGCGACGCCGGCGACGATGAACCCGACACTGCGTACGACCGGGATGAATCGACCGAGGAACACGGTCTTGCCCCCGTGCCGGCGGTAGTAGCCCTCGGCGGCCTCGAGCCGCTCGGGCGTGACGAACAGCTTGCGCCCGTGGCGTTCGAGGAAGCCCCGGCCGTAGCGCCGGCCGATCCAGTACCCGAGGTTGTCCCCCAGTACCGCGCCGACGATCGCGACGAGGGCCACGCCGGGAAACCAGAGTTCGCCGATGCGCGCATAGAATCCGCCGATGATGACCAGGGTCTCGCCCGGGACGATGACGCCGGCGCCGATCGAGTTCTCGAGGAACGTCGCCGCGAACACGATGCCGTATCCCCACGGAGGCTCGAGGTACGGTCGGAGGAACTCGATGATCCGGTCGACCACGGCCCAGTATAGGAAGGGGCCCGCTCCCACCGGGGCCTGCCTCTGATGGGATCCCGGAACGAGGTGTCCGCCGGCGGGGTCGTCTATCGGCGCGAGGACGACGCGATCGAGATCGCGCTCGCCGCGCGCCGGACGCGGCGCGGTGACCTCGCGTGGGGACTCGCGAAGGGCGCGATCGAGCCCGGCGAGACCGAGGAGCAGGCCGCGGTTCGCGAGGTCCACGAGGAGACCGGGCTCGAGGTCGACGTGGAGTCCGACCTTGGCGACATCCGGTACTTCTACGTGTGGGAGGGCGTCCGCGTCCGCAAGCGCGTGCACTTCTTCCTGATGCGGATGACCGGCGGGGACGTCGAGGATCACGACACCGAGATGGAGGACGTCCGGTGGTTCCCGCTGCCCTCGGCCGTCAAGCGAGCCGCCTACCAAGGCGAACGCGAGGTCATCGAGCGCGCCGTCGAACGGCTGGCGTGACGCCGCTGCAGGCCGGGCTCGGCGTCGCCGTGGGGTTCGGCGCCGGAATCCTGTCGGGTCTGTTCGGTGTCGGCGGTGGGATCGTCACGACCCCCGCCGTGAACACGATCCTGGGCGGGACCGCGATCCAGGCGATCGCGACGCCCCTGCCCGTCATCCTGCCGACCTCGCTCGTGGGCTCGTACACGTACGCGAAGGCGGGCGAGGTGAGTTTCCGAGCCGCCCGATGGGCGGCCGTCCCCGGGATCGGCGGCGCGATCGTCGGCGCGTTGCTGACCGAGGTCGTGAACGCGCACCTGCTGCTCCTGGTCACCGCGGGCCTGATCGCGATCACGGCCGTCCAGGTGATCGCGGGGCGCACCCCACGAACGCCGTGGGTCCTCGGCGAGACGCCCGGTTGGAAGTACTCGGCGATCGGGCTCCTCGCGGGGTTCGTCTCGGGCCTACTCGGGGTCGGCGGCGGGATCGTGATGGTGCCCGCCTTCACGATCTGGATCGGCATGCCGCTCCGCAGGGCGCTCGGGACCTCGCTGCTGGTGATCGCGATCCTGGTGATCCCGGGCACGATCGTCCACGCGCTGCTCGGCAACATCGACTGGGCGATCTTCCTTGTGCTCACGCTCGGGGTGATCCCCGGGGCCCGGGTCGGGGCGCGCATCGCACTCGGCGTTCGCGAACGGACCCTGCGCGTCGCCGTCGGCACGTTCCTGCTCTTGGTGGCGCTCGCCTATGCGGCAGTGGAGGTCACCGCCCTGGCCGAAGCGCGAGGGTAGGATGGCGCGACCGATCATGCGACGGCTCCCGCCGCTCGTCCTCGTGTTCCTGGTGGTGCTCGCCCTGCCCCCACCGTCCTCGAGCGGGCAGGAGAGCCCGTCGGTCCACCTCACGCTTCTGTCCCAGACGACGTGGAACTGCCCGACCGCGACCGAGGACGTGGCCCCGGGCCAGGCGACCTGGAGCTGCCCGACCGGGCGGGAGCTGACGGTCCGCTTCCGCGCTCTCAACCTCGCGACGGTTCCGCTCGACGAGCTCGCGGTCGGGGTCACCCTGTACTCGCGGGTGCTCACCAGGAGCGCGTACGAGGCCTCGCTCGCGTCCGACCCGTCGCTCGCGATCGAGGCCCAGACCCTTCCGAGGGAAGGCGTGATCGACCCGGGCAAAACGCGGGACTTCGAGGTCTCGGTGTCGCTCGGTCAAGGGATCGACCCGGATCAGTCCGGTGTCTACCCGCTCAAGGTCGACCTGCGCAGCGGGTTCACGTCGGTCGCGGCGCTTCGAACACCGGCGATCTTCCTCGTTCGCGAACCCGAGATCCCGCTGGGGCTGTCGTGGACGTTCGTCCTGTCGCACCCGATCACGTTCGCTCCCGACGGTACCTTCACCGACCCGTCCCTCGAGATCGCCCTGGGCGCGGGGGGCCGGTTGAACGGCGAGATCCGCGCGCTGTCCGAGCTCGCGGTCGACCCGGCCGGACCGCCGGTCGACGTGGCGATCTCGCCGGTGCTGCTGACCCAGCTGGGAAGGATGGTGGACGGCTACGAGGTCTCCGATGAGGGCGAGACCCGGCGTGTCCGGCCCGGCGAGGGCGGGGCAGCGCTGGCCAAGCAGGCCCTCGAGGATCTCCGAGCGATCGTCGCCACCCCGAACGTCGAGGTCACCGCCCTCCCCTTCTCGGCTCCCGAGATCCCCTCGCTCTACGGCGGTGGTCTCGGACGCGACGTGGACGTCCAGCTCCAACACGGGCGCGACGTGACGTCCACGTTGGTCGGGGCGCCGGTGCCCGAGACCATCCTGCGGCCACCGGGCGCCGCCCTGGACGATGCGACGCTGCGGGGGCTCGCCGCCGATGGGATCCGCACCCTGATCGTCGGGCCGACGACCGTCGACCTCCCCGAGCAGCCGCTCGGCTTCGCCGGCCCGGCCACCACCTCACTCGGCGACGGTCCGCTGACGGCGATCGTCCCCGAACCGGCGAGCGACGCCCTCCTCGGATCGGTGGTCGGCGAGGACCCGGTCCGGGCCGCGCAGGTCCTGCTCGGCGAGCTCACGACGATCTGGCAGGAGCAGCCCGGCGAGACGCGCGGCGTCGCGCTGGTCTTCGGCGAGGACGCGCCGTTGCCCGGTCCGTTCTTCCCGTCGATCGCGCGGAGCATCGCGACGGCGCCCTGGCTCGCACCCACCGTCGCTGGGGGGTTCGTCGCGACGTTCCCGCCGACCGACGCGACGGTCCTCGCGTCACCGTCCTTCCGGCGGTTCCCCATCTCGTACGTCGCCTCGCTCAAGCAGGCGAGGAGGCGGATCGACACGCTCCGCTCGATGCTCCCCGACAGCAGCCTCGAACCCGCCCGCCTCGAAACGATGTTGCTGTTGGCGGAGGCGAGGCAGTACCTGACCTCGACGACCGAGGGAATGGCGTTCATCGACGCGGCTCGCCGGAGCGTGCGGGCGACCGTGGACGACCTCGCGCTCGAGACGGTCGACTCGGTGACGCTCACGTCGGACTCCGGGGGGATCCCGGTCACGGTCTCGAACGAGGGACCGCACTCGCTCGAGTTCTGGGTGCAGCTCGTTTCGACCAGGATCCGAGAGGAACCGGCGACCCGCGTCGAGCTCGCGCCCGGCGAATCCGAGACGCTCCGGCTGCAGGCCCGCCTGCGATCGACCGGGCGGTTCCCGGTCCGCGTGCTGCTGATGGTCTCGCCGGGCGGGAGGCTGATCGGCGAGGCGACCCTCGTCGTGCGTTCGACGGCCTACAACCGCATCGCGCTGTTGATCACGATCGGTGCGGCGCTCGTGCTCCTGCTGGTGTGGGCGAGGCGGTTCCTGCCGGGTCGGACGCCGCCCGAAAGGACCTGACGATCGGATGGCCGACGACCTGACGGAGGGCCTGACGCCGGGCGGCGAGCCGCCATCACGCCCACCGGCAGCCCGGGCCGAACCGCCCCCCGACGACTCGACGCCCACCTTCGTCCGCAACACGATCGTCATGTCGACCGGCACCGCGATCTCACGGCTGACCGGTTTCCTCCGCCTGTCGGCGATGGCCTTCGCGATCGGCATCACCGAGACGCGCCTGGCCGACGCGTACAACGTCGCGAACATCACGCCGAACATCCTGTACGAGCTCGCGCTCGGCGGGATCCTGACCTCGGTCGTCGTCCCCGTCGTCGTCGAGTGGATGCAGTCGCGCGGTCGCGACGCGGCGTGGGACGTGGTCCGGCGCCTGTTCACGATCGCGATCGTGGTGCTCTCGGCGATCGCGATCCTCGGCATCGTGCTGGCGCCGTGGATCGTGGACCTGTACACGGTGGGGTACCCCGACGCCCAGCGCGAGGCCGTGCACGGCCTCGCCACGTTCTTCCTGCGCTGGTTCATGCCGCAGGTCGTCTTCTACGGGATCGGCGCCGTCGCCGCCGGCCTACTGAACGCCCACCGGCGGTTCGCCGCGCCGATGTTCGCCCCGATCGCCAACAACCTGATCGTCATCGCGACGTTCCTCACCTTCGCGGCGATCGCCCCGGAGAACACGAAGGAGCTGGCGACCGGTGCGCAGCAGCTCGTCCTCGCGATCGGGACGACGCTCGGCGTGGTCGCGATGACAGCCGCGCTCTGGCCCTCGGTCCGCGCGACGGGGTTCCGGTTCCGCTGGCTCGGCGGGATCCGCGACGAGGCGATCGTCCGGATCGGGCGCCTGGCGACCTGGGTGGTCGCGTACGTGGTCGCGAACCAGCTCGGCTACCTCGTGATCGTGATCCTCGCCGGCGGCCCGACGGGCGGCTACTCGTCGTACGCGGCGGCGTTCATCCTGTTCCAGCTCCCCCACGCGATCTTCGCCGTCTCGATCCTGACCGCCTTGCTGCCGGCGATGTCCTCGCGGTGGGCGTCCGAGGACCTCGACGGCTACAAGGCGTTGCTCTCGCAGGGGATCCGGGCCACTGCCACGATCCTGATCCCGGCCGCGCTCGGCTACCTGGTGCTCGCGAAACCGATCGTCCGGCTCCTGCTCGAGCACGGCGTCACCACCGCCGTGAGCGCCGAGCTCGTCTCCGAGGTGCTGTTCGCCTTCGCGATCGGGCTGTTCGCGTTCTCGGCGTTCCAGTTCCTGCTCCGGGCCTCGTACGCGATGCAGGACACGCGAACCCCCGCGCTCGTGAACGTCGCCGCGGTCGCCGTGAACGTGCTCGTCGACCTGCTCTTCTTCTTCGTGCTCAAACTCGGGGTCCCCGGGCTCGCGCTCGGTCACGCGGTGTCGTACTGGTTCGCCTCGAGCGTGCTCCTGCTGCTGATCCGCCGTCGCATCGGGCCGATCGGCGGGCGAGGGATCCTCGCCTCCCTCGTGAGGATCCTCGTCGCGGGGCTCGCCACCGCGTCGGTCGCGTGGCTCGTCGCCGAGGGGTTCGAGCAGTGGCTCGGGACGACGACGCTCGCCACACAGGCGGTGCAGGTGCTCGGCGCGGTGGTGGCGGGGCTCGCCGTGTTCATCGCGTCCGCGGCGGCGCTGCGGATCGAGGAGGTCGGCCTGGTGCGGCGGCAGGTGGCCGCGCGATGGCGATGACGCGGGGACCCTCGCGGACCGATCCGTTCCGAGACGAACGGGGGCTGGTCGGCAAGATCTTGCTCGTGTGGCTGCTGCTGGCGGCCGTGATCGTGGTCGGCGCGATCGACGCGGGTTCGATCCTGCTGACGCGGTCGCGTACGGCCGACCTGGCGAAGGACGCCTCGATCTCGGCGGCCGAAGCCCTCCGGCAGGGCGGCGACGAGGAGCAGGCCAAGCTCGCGGCCCTGGACACGATCGCCGACGCCGACGAGCCCGTGCGTCTCAAGCGGATCGGCGTCGGGCGCCGGGAGGTGACCGTGGTGCTCGTCGTCAGGGCCGACACGCTCGTCGTGGGACGGATCCCCTTCCTCGACGACCTCGAGCGGGTGACGGTCAGCGGCTCGACCCCGGCGCCACGCGACTGAGCGAACGCCCTCGTACGGTTGGGAGCCGTCCCACCGGGCATAGACTCGAACCGTGACCACGTCGATCGAGCCCGTCCACGTCCTCGCCGGCCGTTACGCGCTCGAGGAGGAGCTCGGCAGGAGCCGGACCGGGATGGTGTGGCGGTCGCGGGACCCGCTGCTGCGACGCTCGGTGGCCGTGAAGCTGATCCACCCTCGGCTCGCGGAGGACCCAGGGTTCGCCCAGGCGCTCGCCAGGGAGGCTCGGCGCGTCGCGGGCCTGTCGGTGCGGGGGATCGCATGCCTCCTCGACACCGGCGAGCAGGACGGCGTGATCTATCTCGTTCGCGAGTACGCACCCGGCTCGAGCCTGCGCGACCGACTGGACACGGCGGGCCCGGCGACGCCGTCCGAAGCCGTTCGGATCGGGGTCGCCGCGCTCAACGCGATCGCCGAGGCGCACGATCGCGGCGTGCTCCATCTCGCGCTCGACCTCGACGACGTGATCGTCGGCGACGACGACCGCGTGTGCCTGGTCGACTTCGGGATCGGTGCGGCCGTCGCGTCGAGCCGGCCGGGCGAGGCGACGACGTTGCTCGGCGACGAGCATCTGGCCCCCGAGCAGGCCGCCGGGGCCGAACCCGATGCGCGCACGGACATCTACGCCGTGGCATCGCTGCTCTTCGAGCTCCTGACGGGCGAACCGCCCCGCGGTCGCGCCTCCGCCCGGACCGCCCGACCGGACGTCTCACGCGCGCTCGACCGCGTCCTGGCTCGAGCGCTCGATCCCGATCCCGCGCGCAGGTTCCCGGATGCGCGTTCGTTCGCCGACGCACTCGCCCGCTCGGTGGAGACCGAGACCGTCGACGCGTCCGACGAGGGACGGGCGACGAGCCTGTTCACCTGGATCGGCGTGCCGCTCGTCGTAGCGGGCATTGCGATCGTCGCGATCGCGCTGGGGCTGTGGATGGGCAAGCTCGAGGTGGGCGGCCCGCTCGGGATCCGTGCCGCACCCGACGAGCCTGCGGCGGTCGAGATCCCTCCCACGCCGATCCGACCCGTGTCCGTAGGCGTGATCGACCCGTTCGGCGACGGAGACGAGCTCTCGTCGAACGCGGGTCTCGCCGACGACGGGGACCTGCAGACCGCGTGGCGATCGGAGAACTACTTCGACGGCGAGCTCGGCAAGCCCGGGTTCGGGCTCCTGCTCGACCTCGGCGGGCGGCACGAGGTCTTGGGGCTGCGGTTGTGGACGCCGCACCCCGGGTTCCGGTTCCGCCTCGCGGTCGGCGACGACCCCGACGCGCTCGTCGACGAGGCCGGGGTCGAGGTCACCTCGACCTCCCTGTCCCGCGTCCCCCTTCGCGGTGCGGGCCGGTACGTGCTCGTCTGGATCACGTCGGTCGTGCCGGTCGACGACGGCATCCGCGCCGAGGTGGCCGAGGTGCGGGTGGTCGTCCGGAACACCGACGCCGAGGCGGTCGGTGCCTGACCCGCCGGCCCGAGACGAAGACCTCGTCCGCCGGTACCTCTCGGGAGATCGAGCCGCCTTCGCCGCATTGGTCGAACGCCACGAGCGGCGCGTTTACAACCTGGCCCTGCGCATGACGGGACGAGAGGAGGACGCGCGCGACGCCACGCAGGATGCGTTCCTCACCGTACTCCGCAAGCTCTCGTCGTTCCGCGGTGAGGCCGCGTTCACAACCTGGCTCCACCGCGTGACGGTCAACGCGTGCTACGACCTGTTGCGCAAGCGCCAGCGGGCGCCGTTGCTCGATCGCGGCGAGGACGATCTCCCCGCGCTCGAGCCGCCGCCGGCGCCCGACCACGCCGACGCGTCCAGCCTCTCGATGGACGTGCAGCAGGCGCTCCTGCAGGTGCCCGAGGACTTCCGCGCGGTGATGATCCTGCACGACGTCCACGACCTCCGGCAGGAGGAGGTGGCCGCGATCGTCGGCGTGCCGATCGGGACCGTGAAGTCGCGACTGCATCGCGGCCGGATCGCCCTGGCCCGGGCGATGGGGATCGAGCAGCAGGGGCGGGTCTCCGAGGACGCGGAGGGTCCACCGGCGTCCGGCGGGTCCCCCGGCGCGTCCCCTGGCACGGGCCCTGGGGCACCGAGGTCCGGGGAACGGGCGGACGCCGCCGGGCCGTCAGAAGGGACGGTATCCCCGTGAGCCATCCCGAAGATCTCCTCGCCGACTACGTCGACGGCACGCTGGACGAACGCAAGCGCGCCGCCGTCGACGCGCACCTGCCCGGGTGCGCGCGTTGCAGCGCAGAGGTCCGGCAAGCGGAGGCCGCGAGGACCGCGCTGAGCGAGCTCGAGGACGTCCCGGTGCCGTTCGGCGTGACCGGCCCCGTGCTGGCGGAGGCGGGGCGGCGGTTCGAGCGACGCCGGGGCGTGGCCTGGGAACGCTTCCAGTGGGCCGCCGGCCTGGCCGCGGCGGCCGCGCTCGTCGTGGTGGTGGCCCTGAACGTCGGCGGGGAGGACGCCCAGAACGCCGCGGCTCCGGAGAGGACCACGGCGGTTGCCGGCGGAACCGGCGCGGCGGGTGGTGCCGAAGCGGCGACGCCCGGGGTGATCCCCTTCGCGGGCATCGAACGCCAGCAGGACGTGAACTACGACGACGCGGGGATCCGGGCGGTGGCGGCCCAGGCCGCCGATGCGGTGGTGGCCGCCGAGGAGACGCCGGGCCCCCCGGCGGCGCTCGCGGGCACCGTCCAGGATGCGAAGGAACGCACGGGCACGGCCAAGGACTGCGTCGACCGGAGCGGTGTCCGCGGTCCGAACGACGTGTTGATCCGGCTGATCGAGGCGCGGTTCGAGGGCACGCCGGCGTACATCGGGGTGTTCTCGGAGGGGCCGGGCGCGGGGCAAGCCCCCGACCACATCGTGGTGTTCGTCGTCGCGAAGGACGACTGCCGCATCCTGAGCACCGCCTCCCAGAGGATCCCGCCCGGCTGAGCCCGCGCGGGGTGAAGGTTCGAGCGTTCACTCGTAGAGTTACCGGTCGTGAGGTATCGCGTGGAGCAGCTCGCTGCCGCGTGCGACGTCTCGGTCGACACGGTCCGCTACTACCAGACTCGCGGCCTCGTCCCGTCGCCCACCCGCGAGGGCCGGGTCGCCTGGTACGACGATCGCCACGCCGAGCGGATCCGCGAGGTCCGTGAGCTCCGCCGCCGGGGCCTCACGCTTGCGGCGATCGAGCGGGTGCTCGGCGATGGGCTCGACCCCGCCGACGCCGACCTGGCCGTCGCGATCGCGGCGGCGCGGGGGGAGGCTCCTCAGGACGAGCTCCTCACCCTCGACGGGTTCGCGAGCCGCAGCGGCGTCCCCGCCTCCCTGATCCAGGCGGTCGAGCGCGAGGGGATCGAGCTCGGCCGGATGGTCGACGGCGAGGTCCGATACACCGCCGACGACATCGGCATGGTGCGGGGCGCCCTCCGCCTCCTCGAGTACGGGCTCCCGCTCGGCGAGCTCCTGTCGCTCGCGCGGGACACGAACGAGGCCATGGTCGCGCTCGCAGCTCGGGCGGTCGAACTGTTCGACGAGCACGTGCGCAAGCCGATCCGTGACACGGCCGGTCCGGAGGACGCCGCGGCGCAGCTCGTGGAGGCGTTCGACGCGCTGCTCCCCGCGGTGACGAACCTGGTCGCCAACCACTTCCGCCGTGTCCTGCTCGCCGAGGCCGAGGAGCGGCTCGAGTGAGCGAACCCGCGACCCCGAAGGGCCTCCCGGACCGGAGCGAGAAGGCGCTGGTGGTCCGCGGGATGTTCGACCGGATCTCGAACCGTTACGACCTCGTGAACCGCGTGATGACCCTCGGGATGGACGTCGGGTGGCGCCGGCGCGCGGTCGGCGAGCTCCGCCTGCCCGGCGACGCCCTCGTGGCCGACCTCGCGTGCGGGACGGGCGATCTGTGCAACGAGCTGCTGGCCAGCGGGTACCGCGCGGTGGGGTTCGACTTCTCGCACGGCATGCTCCGCAACGCCCGGACCGAGGCGCCGGTCGTCGAGGCCGACGTGCTGCGGCTCCCCCTCTCCGACGGCCTCGTGGACGGTGCGACGTGCGGGTTCGCGCTCCGCAACGTGACCGACCTGGTCGAGCTGTTCGCCGAGACCGCGCGCGTGCTGCGGCCGGGCGGGCGCGTCGCGTTCCTCGAGACGAGCGAGCCCGACGGGCGCGTGCTCCGCGCCGGACACGCCCTGTATTTCCGACGGATCGTCCCGCTGATCGGCGGGGCGCTCTCGGACAGGGATGCCTACCGGTACCTCCCCAGGTCGACGGCCTACCTCCCCGAGCCCGACCGGCTCCTCGAGATGCTCGGCGACGCGGGGTTCGAGCGGGTCGAGCGGACCCAGCTCGGTGGCGGCGTGGCGCAGATGCTCCTCGGGACGCGCCGATGACCGTCCGGGGCGACCGTTGAGGCCGACGACGTGACCGGTCTCGCCGCGAGGGCGACCCGGCTCGGTCCGGCGTTCGACCTGCTCGCCGGGTACCGGGAGGGCGGCTTCTTCCTCGAACGCTCCGGGCTCGGGCTCGCGACGAGCGGCGAGGTCGACCGGGTCGCGGCCGAGGCAGGACCCGAGCGCATCCTGCGCCTGTCGCGTTCGATCCTCGAGGCGCTCGCCTCGATCGAGGCCGAACCCGGCGCGCCCGCCCCGGCGGCGGTGGCATCGATCCCGTTCGACGACCGTGAGCCCGCGGAGGCGGTCCTCCCGCGACGGGCGACGATGCGCATGGACGCCGGCGAGACGTGGCAGGTCGAGATCGCCCCGCGCGGCGAGACCCCGCGCGCGGGCGAGCGCGAACGATGGACGGGCCGGACGCTCCCGCACGACGCGTTCGAGGAGATCCAGCTCCGGCCGGACCCGGAGCCCGACGAGTACGCGGCTGCGGTCGCCCGGGCGACCGAACGGATCCGCTCGGGTGAGCTCCGCAAGGTCGTGCTCGCTCGAACCATGCTCGTGAACGCTGATCGGACGCTCGACCCCAAACAGCTGCTGTGGCGACTGCGCGCCGTCGACGCGGACTGCTATGCCTTCGCTGCCCCGCAGCCGAACGCGGTGACGGGTTCGGTGCTCGTCGGCGCGACGCCCGAGCTCCTGGTCCGCCGCCGCGGTCGGCTCGTCGAGGCGACGCCGCTCGCGGGGTCGTCGCAGCGTTTCGGGGATGCCAAGCGCGACCGAGCCTCCGCGGACCGGCTGTTCCGCTCGGGCAAGGATCGCGAGGAGCACGCGGTGGTCGTCCAAGACGTGCACCGCATCCTCGATGCCTTCTGCGAGGACCTCGTCCACCCGCACGAGCCGGAGCTTCTCGGCACGGCGAACGTGTGGCACCTGTCGACGCCGTTTCGGGGGCGCCTGCACGACCCGTCGGTCACGGCGCTCGAGCTCGTCGCCGCGCTCCACCCCACGCCGGCCGTATGCGGGTCGCCGCGCGAGCCGGCGCGGGAGGCGCTCGAGGACCTCGAGCCGATCGAGCGGGGAGGGTACGCCGGGCCGGTCGGCTGGATGGACGCGAACGGCGACGGCGAATGGGCGATCGCGCTGCGGTGCGCGGAGATCACGGGCTCGATGGCCCGGCTGTTCGCCGGCGCCGGCATCGTCGCCGACTCGGAGCCCGAGGCCGAGCTCGACGAGACCGAGCGGAAGTTCCGGGCGCTGCTCGATGCGCTCCGCTGGGGCTGAGTCAGTCGCCGGCCAGATCCATGCCGAGCGGCGCGGTCTCGGAGCCGAACCCCGCGCGCCGGTAGAACGTGACCGAACGGGGCGTGGGCCAGACCACGGCCTCGGCCGCCTCGTGCTCGCGCGCGTGCGCCATCGCGGCATCGAGCAGCCGGGCGCCGAGACCCTCGTCGCGGAGCGCCGGCTCGACGTACACGTTCGTCACGTAGGCGATCGGGCGCTCCCAGCGGCCGCGGCTCGGGTGCGGGACCTTCTCGACGAGCTGGATCCACGCGCAGCCGACGAGTCGCCCCTCGTCCTCGGCCACCCAGGCCTGCCACGGTGTGCCGTCCGCGAGCACGCTCGCCGCGAAGGCTCGGAACTCCTCGACGAAGTCCTCGAACGACCGGGCGACCGGCGTCTCCTGCTCGACCCGGAAGTCCCAGCGGAGCCGAGCGAGCTCGTCCGCGTCGTCGGAGGTGGCCGACCGGAGCCGCATCACGCCACGACCGTTCGCCGAGCAAGGACCCGGTGGAGCACCGGCGCGACGAGCGCCGCGGCGACCGGTCCGGCGAGGAACGCGGGCGCTCCGACGTTGAGGATCGCGATGTAGCCGAGGGCGCACAGGGCGATGGCGCTCGCGAAGCAGGCGAACGTGCCCACGATCACATGCTAGGCCGCTCCAGGGCGGCTGCGACGGCCGCATGGACCTCCGCGTGCCGCTCGACGTTGCGGGCTCGGTCGATCGGGACCTCGACGACCTGGAGCCCGCCGGCCTCGCGCGCTCGTTCGACGGCGGGGATCAGGTCGGCGGCCCGCTCGACCCGGGCGTGTCCAGCGCCCCCCGCCCGGCAGATCGCGCCGAGATCGAGCCCATGCGGCGTCGTGAACAGCTCCTCGAACTCGGGCAGGTCGCGTTGCGGGAGGAACGAGAAGATCACGCCGCCGTCGTTGTTCGGTACCACGAAGACGCCGTTATGATTCCGGCTCGCGCTCCAGATCAGCGAGCCGATGTCGTGCAGCAGCGTGAGGTCGCCGCACAGCGCCGTCATCGGAACCCCGGACGCCGAGACCCCGAGCGCCGTCGAGACGAACCCGTCGATCCCGCTCGCGCCTCGATTGGCGAGGACCCCGATCCCACGGCGGGGAGCCATGTACGCGTCGAGGTCGCGCACCGGCATGCTCGAGCCCACGACGAGCACACCACCGTCGCGGATCGATCTCGCGACATCGCGGGCGACCCGGCCCTCGAACGGCTCGTCCCACCCGTCGATCGTGGCATCGACGGCCTCCCGCGCCCGTTCGTCCGCGTCGGTCCAGGCGCGGAGCCACGGGCCGTCCCCGGCGGGCTCGGACCCCGTCAGCAGGTCGGGGACGAACCCCGCCGGTTCGGCGCGAAGGGTCCAGGCGGCCTTGCGGTGGGGATCGGCCACGAGATGGTCCTGGTCCACGGTGACGAGTCGGCCCGCCCGGAGGACGAGCTCGAGCACGGCCCGGGACGTCGGCGCGGCGCCGAACTGCACAACGATCTCGGGGACGTGCTCGTTGGCGAACCTCGCGTCGGCGAGGAGGAGCGAACCCGCCGAGAGCGCGCCCGGGACGCGGAGGTTCGAGGTGGGTTCGGCCAGGAGCGGCCATCCGACCCGGACCGCCAGCTCGGGCAACGTCGGGGGGGACTCCCGCATCGAGCCCGCGACGAGCACGCCATCCGTCGTGGAGGTGAGCTCGCGTTCGAGCGCGTCGATCTCCTCGGGCTGGGGGACCGCCGACAACGTGGAGTCGGTTCCCGAGGGCGGCGAGGCGGGCAGGACCTGTGGGGCACCCACCAGCGGCTCGCGGAAGGGCAGATTCAGGTGGACGGGGCCGGGTGGTAGGCCCATCGACGCCCGCGTGAGCTCGAGGACCACGTCGTGCCACGTCTGCTCGTCGGCCACATCTCCCGGGACGGGCGCGTCGATCGACGCACGGACGTACCCGCCGAACAACCCAACCTGGTCGATCGTCTGGTTCGCGCCCACGCCGCGCAGCTCGGGCGGCCGATCGGCGGTCAGGAGCACCAACGTCGCCCGGGCCATCGAAGCCTCGACGACCGCCGGGAGGAGCTCGGCGGCGGCGGTCCCGCTCGTACAGGCAACGGCGACCGGACGCCCGGTCGCCTTCGCGATGCCGAGCGCGAAGAACCCCGCGGCCCGCTCGTCGAGATGGACGTGCAGTCGGACGTGCGGATGACGCGCGAGCGCTAGCGCGAGCGGTGTCGAACGCGACCCGGGCGAGACCGCCGCCTGTTCCATGCCGAACCGCACGAGATCGTCGACGACCCACCACGCCGCCGCGAACGCGCGCTCGGCCTCGCTCATCGGCTCATCAAGCGATCCACAGCCCGATCGCGAGCAGCGCCCCGAACACCACCTGCAGCCGCGCCGTTCCGACCAGCACCGGGACGAGCTCGCGGCCGGCGGCGCGCCCCACCCGTTCGAACGGCCGGATCGCGGCGGCGACCGCGCCGAGCGCGAGGAGGGACCAGGGCGGGAGCCCGCTCCCCCCGTCGAGTGCCTCGACCACCACGCCGAGCGCGACCGCCCCGAACGCCGCGGCCACGCACACGCGATACAGCGCGCGCGTCCGCGCGTCGCCGAGCCGAACGGCGAGCGTGCGCTTGCCGGCGACGGTATCGGTGGGGATATCGCGGAGGTTGTTCGCGACCAGGATCGCGACGGCGAGCAGGCCGACCGGCACCGCCGCCCACCACGCCGCGGACGGGACTGTCTCGGCCTGGACGAACGCGCTGCCCGCAGTCGCCATCAGGCCGAAGAACACGAAGACCATGACCTCGCCCAGGCCGAGCTCCGCGTACGGTCTCGGCCCGCCGCTGTACAGCCAGAGCGCGAGCATGGCGAGCGCGCCGATCAGCACAAGCCACCACGTCGTCGCCGCGGCCAGGGCGAGCCCGGCGACGCCGGCGACGAGGATGGACAGCAGCGCCGCGAGCAGCACCGTCCGCGGCGGTGCCAGCCCCGAAGACGTCAGCCGTGGAGGGCCGAGCCGATCGGGCGTGTCGACGCCGCGCACGCCGTCGTGGAAGTCGTTCGCCAGATTCACGCCCACCTGGAGCCCGAGCGCGACCAGGAGCGCCGCGACGAACCGCCAGGGCACGAATACACCGGCGGCTGCGGTCCCGACGACGACGGGGGTGACGCCGGCCCCAAGCGTCCGCGGCCGCGCGCCCTGGACCCAAACGCCGAGACGGCTCACGGCCGCTTCGGGAACCTCGTGAAGTCCGGCGCGCGCCTGTCCACGAACGCGTCCCGCCCCTCCTGCGCCTCCTCCGTCATGTAGTAGAGGAGGGTCGCGTCACCGGCGAGCTGCTGCACGCCCGCCAGGCCGTCCATCCCCGCGTTCGACCCCGCCTTCAGCAGCCGCAGGGACAGCGGGCTCATCCGCAGCATCTCGCGGCACCACGACACGGTCTCGGGTTCGAGCCGCTCCAGCGGCACGACGGTGTTGACCAACCCCCAGGCGAGCGCGGTCGGCGCGTCGTACTGGCGGCAGAGGAACCACACCTCCTTGGCGCGCTTCTCGCCGATCTGCCGCGCGAGCAGGTTGATCCCGTAGCCGCCGTCGAACGACCCCACCCTCGGTCCGGTCTGGCCGAACCTCGCGTTGTCCGCCGCGATCGTGAGGTCGCAGCACAGGTGGAGGACGTGGCCCCCGCCGATCGCGTACCCGGCGACCATCGCGACGACCGGCTTGGGGAGCCGCCGGATCTGGACCTGGAGGTCCAGGACGTTCAGGCGCCCGATCCCGTGCTCGTCGACGTACCCGTCGTCCCCCCGGATCCTCTGGTCGCCGCCGCTGGAGAACGCCTCGGGTCCCTGTCCGGTGAGGATCACGACCCCGATCTCGGGATCGTCGCGCGCGGCGTCGAACGCCCGGATCAGCTCGACGACCGTGAGCGGGCGGAACGCGTTGCGCACCTCGGGCCGGTCGATCGTGACCTTGGCGATGCCGTCGGCGGTCTCGTACCGGATGTCCGTGTACTCCCCCGAGCTCACCCAGTTCGGGGGCGAGGTGTCCGACGTCATGACTGCGCACTCCTAGAGCGAACACTCGAACGGTCTGAGCTAGCCTAGCGGATGTGTCGGCCCTCGAACACGTCTCGATGAGCCCTGGCGATGTCGTGGCCGTGTCGCTGGAGCCGGGGCCTGCGTGGATCGACCTGGTCGCCGAGACCTGGGCCGCCGGCGCTGCCCTCCTGCCCATCGACGACCGGCTGCCCCCCCGCGAGGCGGGCGCGCTCCTGGAGCGCGCCCGGCCGACCGTCTCGCTCGACGCCGTCGGGGCGCGGCGGATCGACGGCGAGGCCGCCGATCCCGAGATCGCACTGATCGTCCACACGAGCGGGACGGGCGGGGCGCCGAAGTTCGTCCAGTTCGACCGCCGAGCGATCGACGCGGCGGTCGCGTCCTCGGCGTCGGCGCTCGGAGCCTCGGACGGGGACCGCTGGCTCTGCTGTCTCCCGCTCTCCCACGTCGGAGGTCTGCTGGTGCTCCTGCGGGCGGTCCTGCTCGGCGCGCCGGTGACGATCCACTCCGCGTTCGACGCCGCCGCGGTCGCGGCCGAGCGGGGTTCGGCCTTCACCTCCCTCGTCCCGACGATGCTCGGCCGGCTCGTCGCCGCCGGCGCCGAGCTGTCGGCGTTCCGGGCGATCCTGGTCGGCGGGGCGCACCTGTCGCCCGACCTGCGCGCGAGCGCGGAACGCGCGGGCGCGAGCGTCGTCGAGACCTACGGCCTGACGGAGACGTGTGGGGGGGTCGTGTACGACGGCGTGCCGCTGCCTGGGACCGAGATCCGGATCGACCCCGAGGGCGGCATCGAGCTCCGAGGGCCGACCCTGATGCGCGGCTACCGGTTCGACCCCTCGGCCGCCGCGGCCGCGTTCACCGAGGACGGATGGCTGCGGCCCGGCGACGCGGGCGAGATCGACGTCGAGGGTCGCCTCCACGTCGTGGGTCGGTTCGACGACCTGATCAAGACCGGAGGGGAGAAGGTCTGGCCGGACGAGGTCGAGGCGCTGCTTCGCGAGCACCCCGGGGTCCGAGACGTTGCCGCGGGCGGCCGCCTGGATCCGGAGTGGGGCCAGCGCGTCGCCGTGTGGGTCGTCCCAGCCGATCCCTCCGACCCCCCGTCGCTCGACGAGCTGCGGGCGTTCGTCGCGCGCACGCTCCCCCGCCACGCGGCGCCGCGCGAGCTCACCCTTGCGGAGCGGCTCCCGAGAACCGCCTCGGGCAAGCTTCGGCGTGCTGCGTTACCGCGGGACTGAACGGGAATAGGCTCCGGTTATCCTCGGTGGAGGAGCAGGTCAGCATGGTCGACGAACGCACCACCCTGATCTTGGGCTCGGGGCCGGCCGGGTACACCGCCGCGCTCTACGCGGCCCGGGCGAACCTTCGCCCCGTGCTGGTCAAGGGGCTCGAGGCCGGCGGGCAGCTGATGCTGACCACGGACGTCGAGAACTACCCCGGGTTCCCCGACGGCATACTCGGACCCGAGATGATGGACGCGTTCGAGAAGCAGGCGGCCCGGTTCGAGACCGAGATCGTGGCGCAGACCGTCACCCGGGTGGACCTGTCCGAGCGCCCGTTCGGCGTGTGGGCCGGCGACCTCGAGTGGCGTGCCCGGACGCTGATCCTGGCGACCGGCGCGAGCGCGCGATGGCTCGGCGTCCCCGGCGAGGAGACCCTGCGGGGGCGCGGGGTGAGCGCCTGCGCCACGTGCGACGGGTTCTTCTTCCGCGATCGCGATCTCGTCGTGGTCGGTGGTGGCGACACAGCGATGGAGGAGGCGACGTTCCTCACGAAGTTCGCGAGCTCGGTCACGATCGTGCATCGTCGCGACGAGTTCCGCGCGTCCAAGATCATGCAGGAGCGGGTGCTGTCGAACCCGAAGATCCGCGTGATCTGGGACCACGTGGTCGAGGAGATCCTCGGCGACGGCGCGGTGACCCGCGTGCGCCTGCGGAACGCGCGGACCGGCGAGACGAGCGAGCTCCCGACCGCCGGCGTGTTCGTCGCGATCGGGCACACCCCGAACACGGACCTCGTGAAGGGACAGCTCGAGCTCACGGACGCCGGCTACGTCGTCGTGCAGGAGCCGACCACACGGACCAGCGTCCCCGGTGTGTTCGCGGCGGGTGACGTCACCGACCTGATCTACCGTCAGGCGGTCACGGCCGCCGGCCAGGGTTGCAAGGCGGCGATCGACGCGGAGCGGTTCCTGGAAGAGCAGGCCCACCGAACGGGTTGAACGGTACGACGAGGACGACGACGGAGTTTCGAAAGGACGGATGCGAGGTGGCGATGATGGGTGACGTGACGGACGCCGATTTCGAGGAGCGGGTGCTCGGCTCGGAGAGCGTGGTGCTCGTGGACTTCTGGGCCGAGTGGTGCGTCCCCTGCCACATGGTCTCACCGGTGGTCGAGGAGATCGGTCGGGACAAGGGCGAGGCGCTGCAGGTTGCCAAGCTGAACATCGACGACAACCCCGACGTCACACGACGTTTCGGCGTGATGAGCATCCCGACGCTGATGCTGTTCAAGGACGGCGAGGAGATCGCTCGCGTCGTGGGCGCCCGAGGCAAGGACGCTCTGCTCAAGGAGATCGACCCGCACGTCCCCGCCGCCTAGCGGGGCGCCACCCGTCTCCGGTTGCGGACGGCCTCGGTTCCACGGAAACTCCGGGTCGTGGACCTCATCCGAACGGGTGCGCGAGGCGGGGACGTCCGCGACGTGCAGCACCGGTTGCTCGGCGCGGGTCTGCGCATCGAGCCCGACGAGCTCGACGGGACGTTCGGCGACTCAACCGAAGCGGCCGTCCGTGAGTTCCAGCGGGCCCGCGGGCTCCCGCCGGACGGGATCATCGGCCCGGACACCTGGGGCCAGCTCGTCGAGACCGGCTACCGGCTCAGCGACCGCACCCTGTACCTGCGCTCGCCCGCGTTCCGCGGGGACGACGTCCGCGAGCTCCAGCGGATGCTGAACGCCCTCGGCTTCGACGCCGGCAAAGAGGACGGGATCTTCGGGCCGCGCACCGATCGCGGCGTTCGCGAGTTCCAACGCAACGTCGCGTCCCCGGTGGACGGGATCGTCGGCCTCGACACGGTGCACTCGATCAGCCGCTACCGGCCGCCGGTCGACGCTCCGAGCCGCGCCGTGGTGCGCGAGGGCGAGGCGGCGCGCGGACCCGGGCTGGCGCTCGCCGGCTCGACCATCGCGATCGACCCCGACCGCATCGACGCCGACGAGCTCGACCTCGCGCTGGCGATCGCCTCGGAGCTCTCGGAGGAGCTCAGGCGGCTCGGTGCCCGTCCGCTCTTGCTGCGCAAGGGCTCCGAGCCAACCCCGGTCGACGAACGCATCCGGCGCGCGAACGCCGGCAACGCCGCCGCCCTGATCTCGATCGCCGTCGGCTCCGGCGAGCAGGTGGAACGCGGATCCGCGTGCTTCCACTACGGGACGCCGAGGACGCACTCGCCCATGGGGCGCAGGCTCGCGGCGTCGATCCAGCTTGCGCTCGTGCGCGGCCTCGGTCTGCCCGATGGTGGGCTCCACCCGCGCTCGATCGCGATCCTGCGCGAGACCCGCATGCCGGCGGCACGCGTCGAGCCGGCCGTCGCGCTCGACGAGTTCGACGCGTCCCGCATCGCGGGGGCGGCGTTCGCGGGCGACGTGGCACGCGCCATCGCGGACGGGGTCACCGACTTCTCGCGACCCGCGCCCGCGGATCTCGCCCGCTCGACCTAGCCCGACGCCGCTTCCTCGCCCGACGCCGCTTCCTCGCCACGTCGGCCGCGCGCTCGACGAGCGATCGCCAGGAGCACGAGGCCGAGCACGAACCCAAGCGCGAGCGCCTTGCCGGCGCGCCGGAGCTCGGCGTCGGGGGGAGCCTCCATGGAGATGGGTATCGTACGGCGGTGGGGTCGCTCGGCTACAGCCTGATGCTCGAAGGTCAGGAGGGCGTCACCTGGTCGCAGTGGCTCGCGATCGCGCGCACGTGCGAGCGGCTCGGGTTCGACGGTCTCCTCACATCGGATCACTATCTGACGGTCGCGCACGCGGGCGATCCGGGCTCGAACGACGCCTGGACCCTCCTCGGAGCCCTCGCGGCGAGCACCGAACACCTCCGGCTCGGCACGATGGTGTCGCCCGTGACGTTCCGCCTCCCCGCGGTGATCGCGAAGGCCGCGACGACGGTGGACCGGATCTCGGGCGGTCGGGTGCAGCTCGGCATGGGCGCTGGGTGGTGGGACCTGGAGCACCGGTCGCACGGGATCCCCTTCCCTCCCGCCCCGGAACGGTTCGAGATGCTCGAGGAGCAGCTCGAGATCGTGCACGGCCTGTGGTCCGAGGAGGTGTTCTCGTTCGAGGGCCGCTACTACGCGCTGGAGGAGTGCCGTTTCCTCCCCAAGCCCGTGCAGCGCCCCCATCCTCCGATCGTGGTGGGGGGCAAGGGCGGACCGAGGGTGGCACGCCTGGTGGCACGCTGGGCCGACGAGTTCAACCGCGTCGGCGGGACGCCGGACGAGCTGCGCGCGTCGATCGAGCGGGTGACCGACGCGCTCGACCGGCAGGGTCGAGACCGCGCGAGCGTGGCGATGTCGTTCATGACGTGGGTCTTCGTCGGCCGGACCGACGACGAGTGGCGCGACCGGGCCGATCGCGCTCGGCGGATGGATCCGACCGCCGGATCGCTCGAGGAGTACCTCGCGGACATCTCGCGGGACTGCATCGTCGGGACGGTCGAGCAAGCGATCGATCGGATGAACGAGTACGCGGTCGCGGGCGTGCAGCGGTTCGTCCTGAACCACGAGCTGTTCGACGATCTCGAGCAGATCGAGCTCTTGGCCGAGGAGATCATGCCCAAGGTCGGCACCTAGCCCCGGGCGAGACGTCGAAGACTGCGATAAAACCTTTGCAGCGCAACGCTTCCGGCGTGGTGCCGGCTACTCCGGGGCTCGTCCCGGACCCGAGCCGATGATCTCCGAGACGATGCGCTCGAGATCGTCGGCCGAGCCGAACTCGACGACGATCTTGCCGCGCCGCTTGCTCATCTGGATCGTGACCCGCGTCGCGAGCTGTTCGGAGAGCAGCTCCTCGACCTCGGCGAGCGGGTTCTCCTGCGGTTCCGGCACCGCGGCGAGCTGCGCCGGCCGTTCCGCGTGCGACGGATGGTCGATGTAGTTGCGGACGAGCTCCTCGACCTCCCGCACGGACACGTCCTCCGCGGCGATGCGGACGGCGAGCGTCCGTTGCGCCTCGGCGTCGCCGAGCGAGAGCAGCGCGCGGCCGTGACCGGCCTGGATCCTCCCCTCGGCCAGGAGCTGCTGCACCTCGGTCGGGAGCTGGAGGAGACGGATCGTGTTCGCGATGTGTGATCTCGACATGCCCAGCCGCTCGGCGAGGGTCTCCTGCTTGAGGCCGAGCTCTTCCAGGAGCTCGCGGAAGGCCTCGGCGAGCTCGATCGGGTTGAGGTCCTCGCGGTGGATGTTCTCGATCAGCGCCTCGCGGAGCGACTCCGCGTCGTCGCTGTCCCGGATGACGGCGGGGACGGTCGCGAGACCGGCGAGCTTGGCCGCCCGGAGCCGCCGCTCCCCCGCGATCAGCTCGAAGCCGTCTCCGGCCTTGCGCACGACGATCGGCTGCAGGACGCCGACCTCGCGGATGGAGAGCGCCAGCGCCTCCAGCGCCTCGTCCTCGAACGTGGTCCTGGGCTGCCGGGGGTTCGGGGCGACCGCCTCGACCGGTATCTCGAGCAGACCGAACCCCTCCTCGACGGCGCCCGGGAGCAGCGCCGACAACCCCCGGCCGAGACCTCCTCGTTTCATCGGGTTCCTCCTCTGCGGAAGAGACCGCGCCGGCGCTTCTTGCCACCCGGATCGGTCGACCCGCCTTGGTCGAGCTGCATCTCGTCCTCCGGTTCAGCCTGCGTTCGGCCGCCGTTCAGATCCACAAGCTCCTCGACCGCATCCCTGGACCCCTTGTCGACGGTCGGGCTCGCCTCCGCGGGAGGGTGTGAGACGCCCTCGCCGTCGGTGAGCGCTTCAACGGCTCGAGGCGGCTCGACGACTCGAGGCGGCTCGACGACTCGAGTCTCTTGGGCGGCCTCGCCGGCGAGGTCGGCCCCGGGCTGGGCCGCGTCCGCCGGCGGTCCGGCCCGACGCTCGCCGGAGACATCGACGGTCGGGTCGGCGTCGGCCTCGACTCCAGGGTCGGGCATCGCAGCCACGTCCTCGTCGGCCGGGTCGGGCGCGACCGGTTCGGGCGCGACCGGTTCGGGCGCCACCGGTTCGGGCGCCACCGGTTCGGACAGGCTCGGGGCGGGCCGGTCGTCGGGGCCGACGAGGGGGCGCGGGGCCCTCCCGGGCTGTGCCTCGGGGCGAGGGATCACGACGCTCGGGACGTCGTCGACGTTTGGGAGGGGGCTCTCGTCGGGGAGGCGGGAGGCGACCTCCCGGGCGAGGTCTCGATAGCTCTCGGCGCCCTTCGAATGCGGGTCGTAGACGGTGATCGGTTGCCCGAAGCCCGGTGCCTCGGAGAGCCTGACCGTCCTGGGGATGATCGTCCGGTACACGCGCTCCCCGAAGTAACGGCGGACCTCGGCGACCACCTGTTCGGACAGCTTGGTCCTCGGGTCGAACATCGTCATCACGATGCCGGTGAGGCGCAGGTCGGTGTTCACGTTCTGTTGCACCAGGCGCACGTTGCGTAGGAGCTGGCCGAGCCCCTCCAGCGCGTAGTATTCGCATTGGATCGGCACGATGAGCTCCTCGGCCGCGGCGAGCGCGTTCACGGTCAGCAGGCCGAGCGAGGGCGGGCAGTCCAGGAAGACGAAGTCGTAGGCGTCCCGCTTGAGGGGCTCGATGGCCTTCTTCAGACGCAGCTCGCGCGAGAACTGGCTCACGAGCTCGATCTCGGCGCCGGCGAGGTCGATCGTGGAGGGGATCGCGAACAGGTTGTCGATCGGCGTCGGGACGATCGCGCGCTCGATCGGTGCCTCGTCCGCAAGCACGTCGTAGACGGTGACCTCACGCTCTTCGTGACGGATCCCCAGCCCGGTCGAGGCGTTGCCCTGCGGGTCGAGGTCCACGACCAGGACCTTGTAGCCGAGCTCGGCGAGGGACGCTCCAAGACTGACCGCCGTGGTGCTCTTGCCCACGCCGCCCTTCTGGTTGGCTACCGCGATGATCCGCGCCCGATGGGGGTGCCGGGCGTCCACGTTGGAGGCCGCCGATGAGCGGCCGGTGGCCTTCGAACGGCGTTGCGCGGCAGTCGGTTGCGTCCCTGAAGCCTCGGTTGCTCGTGTGGAGTCGGGCTTCGGCTTGGAGGACGAACGAGCTGCCCGAGAGGAAGAGGGCTTCGTCACTGACGAGTCATGATAACCAGGGCACCCGAGCTTTCAAGCACGGGCGTGGGCAGGACCTCCAGGATCACCGAGCCCTCGGGTGCCACCGGGACCGCCGTCTCACTACCCGCGAAGTAGACGAGCCGTCCCCCAGGTCGCAAGACCCCCCGAGCCTGCGCCCAGGCCTCCTCCAACGGCGCGAAGGCCCGCGCCAGGGCGACGTCCACCCGTCCCGGCATCTCCGCGACGCGACCGGCGAAGACGGTCGCGTTCGACAGGTCCAACTCCTCCACGGCGAGCTCGAGGAAGGCCGCTCGCCGAGGACGTCGCTCGACCAACAGCATCTGAAGTCCGGGGAGGGCGATGGCAACCACGACACCGGGCAGGCCGGCGCCCGAGCCCAGGTCCGCGGCCAGGTCGGCGCCCTCGACGACCGGGGCCGCTCGGAGGCTATCCATGATGTGACGTTCCCGGATCCGGGTCGCGTCCGAACGGGAGACGACGCCGAGCGGGATGGCCCGGTTGGCGAGCAGCTCCTCGAACCGGATCAGCCGTGATGCCTGCGACGGGTCAAGCGAAACGCCGAGGCTCCCGGCCTGTGCTCGAAGGGCCTCGGTGTCGCTCATCGATGTTTCACGTGAAACGACACCTTGACGTCGGCCGGCGGGCCTACCTCGTTCGGTGGATGACGACTCGCCGTTCCGCACCCTCGCCCTCACTGGAGCTGCCCACCCCGTCGACATCGGCCACCGCCGTGTGGACCATCTTACGGAGGAAGGGGTTCATCGGCTCGAGCGTCTCTGGGCGACCTGTCCGGGCCACCCGAAGGGCGATCTCCCGCACCCGCGCGGAGAGTCGCTCGATCTGGCGCTTCCGGTAGTCCTCGATGTCGACGACGACCCGAGCAGGGAGCCCGGTCCGCTGTCCGATGGCCACACGGGCGAGCTCCTGGATCGCCTCCAGCGTCTGCCCGTGCCGGCCGATCAACAGGCCCATGTCCTCATCGTCCGGTTCGGGGCCGATGACGTCCACGTACATCGTGCCGTCCTCGAACGCCGGCTCCACGGTCGCGGTGATGCCCATCCGTTCCAGCATGCCCTCGAGGAACTCGGTCGCGATCTCGGCCTGTTCGTCGAGGTCGTCCTCGCTCAGGTCGCCTTCGGGCTTGACCCGCGAGCGGACGAGCACGATGGCCTCTTGGGCGCCGACCCCGAACAAGCCGGACCGAGGCTCCTGGACGACCTGGATGTCGGCCTCCTGTTCGCTGAGGCCGAGCTCGCCGAGGGCGGCCTCGACGGCCTCTTCAACGCTTGGGGCGCTTCTTCGGATCTCCTCCACCGCCGTTGCCTCCGGACCCTGATCGCTTCGGGTTGGACCCCGGCTCGTCGGGACCGGACCCGGTCGAGCCGCCGGTCCCCCCCTTGGGCGCAGGTGGTTTGGGGTTCCCGGGCTTCTTGCTGCCCGGCTTCGGGGTCGTTCCGCCTCGGAGCTGTCGCTGCTGCTCGGCGCGGTCCATCATCGAGGACATGAACCCCTTCTTCTCGGCCTTCCGAGGCTTGGACTTCGCGTTCTCGGCCAGCTGCTCGGCCGTCGGCCGGCTCTTGAGCATGAAGTACTGCTGACCGATCTGCCACCCGTTCGAGGTCGTCCAGTACAGGACGAGGCCGGCGGGGAAGAAGATGCCGAAGACGCCGAACAGGACCGGCATCACCTTGAGGAGCGCCTGCTGCTGGGAGGAGGAGCCGGGCGGGGTGGCCTGCTGCATCTGGCGCTGCTGGTAGAACGTGGTCCCGAACATCAGCACCGCGAACACGTAGTAGGGGATCCGGTCGACGACGTCGCTCCCGCAGTCGACGGGGTACGCGAGGTTCTGCCCCGTGGGACTCTTGGCAGCGAGCGTCGCATCGGGGTTACCGGCGTGGACGGCCGAGCAGAGCAGGTTCATGCCCAGGAAGGAGGTGCCAGAGGTCGGCCCCGGGAGGTCGAGGGCCTCGATCTGCGCCTGCGTGGTGATCGGCTCGCCATTGGGATCGCCGGGGGGCAGCGTCTCGGGGATCTGCTGCGACACGGCCGCGTACAGGCCGCTGTCGGTGGGGACGTGGATCGGATGCTGCGGCCACCGGAGCACCGAGTACATCGCGATCAGGATCGGGAACTGCAGCAGCACCGGCCAGCACCCCGAGAACGGGTTGACCCCGTACTCCTTGTAGAGTTTCATGATCTCTTCCTGCTGACGCTGCTTGTTCCCCTTGTACTTCGTCTGGATCTGCTTGATCTTCGGCTGCACGATCTGCATGTGCTGCATCGAGCGAACCTGCTTGATGCCGAGCGGGAGCAGGATCAGGCGGATCGTGACGGTGAGCAGGATGATCGTGACGCCGTAGTTGGGGATGAAGTCGTAGATCTGGGCGACCACCCAGCCGAGCGCGTCGAGCAAGGCCTGCCACGGGGCGAGTGCGATCACCGGCCAGGCTCCGCGTGTATGACGGCGTCATATCCCGTGGATCGGCGCTCTGGAGGGACGTGATCGACGCCGCCGCCCGTGAACGGGCCGCACCGCGCGATCCTCCAGGCCGCCATCAGGGTGCCGCGCAGGGCGCCGTGTAGCCGGATCGCGTCCTCGGCGTAGCGCGAACAGGTGGGGTAGAAACGACACTGCCCGCCGAGCCATCCGGACAACGTGAGGCGGTACAGCCGGATGAGGCCGAGCAACGCGAGCCGCGCCGGCGCCCCCGCCTTCCAGGCGACACGGTGCACGTGGCTCACGTCCGGATCACCTGCGCGCGCGAGAGCAACTCCGCAACCTCCGCCACCAGTTCCTGCGTCCGGGCTCCGACGATCGCGGCCCTTGCGACCACGACGACGTCGTATCCGTCCTCGACCTCGTCAGCGAGCTCGCGCCACGCGGCCCGGAGGATCCGCCGGGCCCGGTTGCGGAGCACCGCACCACCGATCCGCCGGCCGGCAACGAACGCTGCCGAGCCGGCCCCGGGGGCGACAAACACTACCATCCGTTCTCCGTGAAATGCCCGGCCGGAGGACAGGGTCCGGGCGACCCGATCCGCGCTCGTCGACGTACCTACGCGGACAGCCGCGTCCGGCCCTTCGCGCGCCGTCGCGCCAAGATCGACCGGCCCGCCCGCGTCCGCATCCGTACGCGGAACCCGTGCTTGCGGTGACGGCGGCGGTTGTTCGGTTGATAGGTTCGCTTGGACATCGCGATCTTCCTCGTCGTCGCGCTCGAACGAGGCGCGTCCGGGCGGTTCACGCAGTATAGCGGAGGCCTTCCGACGCCGGCCCGATCGCCGGAGACCGGGTCTCGTCGGGTTCGATCCACGAGAAAGTGTGACAAGAGGCCCCTCCGACGGGGCGGTGGGGAAAACCGCGGTGCTATAGTCCGGCCTCGTTCCCCGGGGGCGTCGATCCTCACCACGAGACGCCATCTCTTCCCCCAAGAGTTTCCACAACTGTGGAAAGGCGCTGTGGATAGCTATGGCGATCGCATCGTTCGAGGAAGCCGCTGAACGGACCTGGGCGCACGTCGTCGAACGCGCCCAGGAAGAGCTCACGGAGAGCTCGTTCTCGATGTGGTTCGGAGGCGTTCGCGCCACGAGCCTGCACGACGGGGTGCTCGAGGTCGTCGCGCCCTCCGAGTACGTGCGCGACTGGCTCGCCAAGCACTACGTCGGGTTGATCCAGGACGCGGCGGCCGAGGCGGTCGGCCTCCCCGTCACGATCGAGCTGGATTCGGCACCGCCCGAAGAGGTTGCACCGCAACGTGAACCGCCGGATCCGCCGGAACACAAGCCGATGGCGGAGCGGGCTGCGTTCGGCGCCCCGGGCCTGCCCTTCCCGAACTACACCTTCGAGACCTTCGTCGCGGGGCCGTCGAACCGGTTCGCGCACGCCGCGGCGATGGCGGTCGCCGACACGCCGCCGTCCAAGGCCTACAACCCGCTGTTCATCTACGGCGGCGTGGGGCTGGGCAAGACGCACCTGCTCGTCGCGATCGGGCATCAGATGTTCGGGCTGTCCCCACGTCTGCGTGTGAAGTACGTGACGAGCGAGAGTTTCATGGCCGAGTTCATCAAGGCGGTGCGCGAACGACAGGGCTACCAGTTCGCGGCGCGGTACCGCGACATCGACGTGCTCCTGGTCGACGACATCCAGTTCCTCGCCAAGCGCGAGGAGACCCAGACCGAGTTCTTCCACACGTTCAACGCGCTGCACCAGAAGGACCGCCAGATCGTGATCGCCTCTGACCGCCCGCCGCAGGAGCTCGGCATGGAGGAACGCCTCCAGTCGCGGTTCCGCCTCGGCCTGTGTGTCGACGTGCAGCCACCCGACCTGGAGACCCGCATCGCGATCCTGCAGCTGAAGGCCCAACGCGACGAGCTCCATGTCCCCGACGACGTGATCGAGTTCATCGCCAACACGTTCGACCAGAACATCCGCGAGCTCGAGGGCGCGCTCGTGCGGGTGGTGGCGTGGGGAGACCTCACCGGGCAACCGATCACCAGCGAGCTCGCGGAGCAGGCGCTCGAGGACCTGCTGCCCCAGGCCGAGGCCGAGATCCCGCCGGACCTGATCTTGGAGGAGAGCGCTCGCTACTTCGGCCTGTCGGTCCAGGACCTGATCTCGCCAAACCGCTCCCGTCCGCTCACGACGGCCCGCCACGTCGCGATGTACCTGATGCGCGAATGCAGCGGCCAGTCCTTGGTCAAGATCGGCGATACGTTCGGCGGGCGTGACCACACGACGGCCCGCCACGGGATCTTGAAGGTCGAGAAGGACATGCGGGCGCGGACGGCCACGTACCGTCAGGTCCAGGATCTGTCCCGCATCATCCGCGGCCGGGCCCGGGCCGGATGAGCGGCCCATCTGGGTCGTGGGGACGGCCTGTGCGGAACGCGGGAGGCGCGGGGGACAGGCCAGGAGGAGCTCGAGCGGGTCCACCGATTCCCCCAGCCGGTCCACATGTCCTACGGCCCAGTTACGCTCGGGGAACAGGCTGGTATCCCTGTTTTCCCCAGCCCCTACTACTACTGAGAGAGGTATGACATGAACCTAGAAGCAGCGAGGGGGTGGACACGTGAAGTTCCGGTGTGACCGCGATGCGCTGTCCGAGGCCCTGCAGACGGTCCAACGCGGCGTCTCGTCGAGGCCGGGGATCCCGGCCCTCACCGGGGTCCTGATCGAGGCGTCGTCCGAGGGTGCGTTGACGCTCACCACGACGGACCTGGAGGTCTCGGCCCGGCTGTCGATCGACGTGAAGGTGGGGGAGCCGGGGATCTCGCTGGTCCCGGCGCGGTTGCTCGCGGACACCGTGAAGAGCCTGTCGGACGCCCCCGTCGAGTTCGAGACCGATCAGTCCCAGGCCCGGATCCGATGCGCGGCGTACGACGGGCTCTCTTCGGCTGCTGCCGGCCGAGGACTTCCCGGCCCTGCAGCCACCGTCGGGGACGCGGATCGTGGCCGAGGCGCCCCGGTTCGCGGAGGCGGTCGGACAGGTCGCCAGGGCGGCGTCGCGCGACGAGGCCAGGCCGGTGCTGACGGGGATCCTGCTCGAGGTGAGCCGCGAGGGCGTGACGCTGGTCGCGACCGACTCGTACCGGCTCGCCGTCCGCGACCTGGTGGCGACGGCCGCCGGCGAGGCGCGGGTGATCGTCCCCGAGCGCGCCCTGTCGGAGGCCGGCCGCGCCGCACAGGCCGTCGAGAAGGGCGAGGTCGAAGTGTTCGTCGACGAGAGCCAGGTCTCGTTCCAGGTCGGGCCGCTGATGCTCACGTCGCGGCTGATCGAGGGGGAGTTCCCGAACTACCGCCAGCTCCTGCCCGAGCAGTACGAGAGCCGCCTCACGGTCTCGCGGCAGCAGCTGATCGACGCGGTGCGAAGGGTCGGACTTCTCGCCCGCGACACGTCGCCGGTCCGGCTGGAGTTCAACGCGCTCGGCGTGAAGCTCTCGTCGTCCTCGCCGGATCTCGGCCAGGCCGTCGAGGCGGTGGAGGCCCGGTACGAGGGCGAGGACATCACGGCGGCGTTCAACCCGAACTACCTCGCGGACGGCCTCGCCGCGGCGTCGGGCGAATCCGTTCGGCTCGAGGTGCGGGACGGCCTGAAGCCGGGGATCGTCCGGGGCGAGTCGGACGAGTTCACGTACCTCGTGATGCCGGTGAGGCTGCCGACGCCGGTCGGTTGACGGCGGGGTGCGGCTCGAGTGGGTCGAACTCCGGGACTTCCGCAACCACATCGAGACGCGCCTGGACGACCTCCCCGACGCGCTGATCACGGTCGCGGGCCCGAACGGCGAGGGCAAGACCAACCTGCTCGAGGGGATCGCCTTCCTGTTCTTCCTCCAGTCGCCCCGGACGTCGTCCACGGAACCGGTGGTCCGGCGTGATGCGGACGGCCCCGCGTACGCGCGCGGCGAGATCGTCACCGAGGGGGCCGGCAAGGTGCTGGTCGAGGTCGAGATCCCCGGACGAGGCGCCAACCGCGTCCAGGTGAACCGATCGACGGTGCGGCGCAAGCGGGACCTGCGGCGGCAGGTTCGCGCGGTGTATTTCGGTCCGGACGACCTCGTGATCGTGATCGGGGATCCGTCCAAGCGACGAGACTTCCTCGACGAGGCGATCCGGTCGCTGTGGCCGCTCAAGGAATCCGCGATGACGGCCTACGAGCGCACGCTGCGACAGCGCAACCGGTTGCTCAAGGAATGGGAGGGACGTGGGGCACCGACCGGGCTGGAGGCCTGGGACGCCGAGCTGGTCACGAACGGGAGCGCCTTGGTCCGGCTCCGCGCCGAGGCCGCGGCGCGGCTCGCCCCCCCGGCGGAGGAGGAGTACCGCCACCTCGCCGGGTACGGCCTCGCCTGCGAGTACGCTCCGAACGTGACCGGGGAGCCGCTCGAGGAGGCGTTCGAACGCCGGCTGGCCGAACGCCGGAGCGACGAGCTGATCCGGCGGACCACCCTGGTCGGCCCCCATCGCGACGACCTGACGCTGGCGGTCCGGGACCTCGGCGCCCGGAGCTTCGCGAGCCACGGGGAGGCCTGGGCGGCGGCGCTGTGCCTGCGGCTCGGCCTCGCGAACGCCGTCGCCGACGAGGTCCGGGAACGCCCGGTCCTGCTCCTGGACGACCCCTTCTCGGCGCTCGACCCCCGCCGGCAGCGGCTGGTCGGAGAACGGCTCGCGGACCGCGGACAGGTCCTCGTCAGCGTGGCCGACGACGCCCACGTGCCCGAACCTTCGTCGCTCGTCCTCGACGTGTCGGCCGGCAGCGTCGCCGCCCGAGGGGCGTGATCGGGATGCCGCACTCGAAGGGGTTCGCGCACCGCAAGGACGATCGGACCCTGAAGGCAACCAGGATCGGCGACGTCGTGGACGGCCTGCTTCGCGAGCGGACGTTCGCGCGCGGCATGCCGATCGGCCAGCTCGCGTCCGATTGGGCGTCGGTGGTGGGCCCCCGGTTGGCCGCGGAGTCCGCCCCGGTGAGCCTCGAACGCGGCGTCCTTGTGGTCGCCGCGACCACCGGACCCTGGGGCGCGCAGGTGCGTTTCCTGGCCGAACAGATCCGCGAACGAGCCCAGACGGCGATCGGCCCCGGGAGCGTCGCCAAGGTGCAGGTGGTCGTGCGCGCCGATCCGCGAAAAGGCTTGTAGCGCAAGGCGTTCATGGCTACGCGGCGCGCCTCGGATGGGGCGTCGAAATGCGTTCGGCGTCACCCCCGATTGGTAGAATGAAGGCGTACCATCGCGGTTCCGTCGGCCCCCGAGACGCGTCGTCTCGAGTCCGGCGCGCCCACGTGCCATGACGGAGGTGAAGTGGCTAGTACGGCAACCAAGCGGGCGACGGCGAGCAAGCCCGGACAGTACGGATCGGCGGATATCCAGGTCCTCGAGGGCATCGAGCACGTTCGGCTCCGCCCCGGGATGTACATCGGCACCACGTCGAGCAGGGGCCTGCACCACCTCGTCTACGAGGTGGTCGACAACTCGATCGACGAGGCGATGGCCGGTGACTGCGACCGGATCACGGTGCGCCTGCTCAAGGGCGGCGGCGTCGAGGTCGAGGACGACGGGCGCGGCATCCCCATCGAGCCGATCCCCAAGGCCAAGGACCGGCGGCCGGCCGTGGAGGTCGTCCTCACGACCCTGAACGCCGGGGGCAAGTTCGGCGGCGAGGGCTACCGGATCTCGGGCGGGCTCCACGGTGTGGGGGTGTCCGTGGTCAACGCCCTCTCGGAGAAGCTGGTCGTCCAGGTGATGCGCGAGGGCGGCTCGTGGACGCAGAGCTACGCGCGCGGCAAGGCGACCACAAAGCTGACCAAGGGCAAGGCGTCTCGCAAGACGGGCACGATCATCACGTTCTGGCCCGATCCGGAGATCTTCGTCGAGGGTGTCGAGTTCGACAGCCGGATGCTCGCGGAGCGTCTCCAGGAGCACTCCTTCCTCACCAAGGGCGTCGAGATCCAGCTGATCGACGAGCGAGAGGGCAGGCCGGAGAAGCAGGTGTTCAAGGCGTCGGGCGGCATCGCCGACTTCGTGAAGCACCTCGCCACCGGGAAGGAGACGATCCATACCAAGATCATCTCGATGGAGGCTCGCGAGTCCGACGCGGAGGCCGACGTGGCCCTGCAATGGACGAACGGCTACTCGGAGTCCATCCACTCCTTCGCGAACACGATCAACACCCACGAGGGCGGCATGCACGAGGAGGGCCTCAAGAAGGCGCTCACCAATGTGGTCAATCGGTACGCGCGCAACAAGGGGCTGCTGAAGGACAAGGAGGACAACCTCCTCGGCGAGGACGTGCGCGAGGGGCTGATCGCGATCGTGAGCGTCCGCCTGCGCGAACCGCAGTTCGAGGGTCAGACCAAGACCAAGCTCGGCAACACGACGATGCGCTCGCTCGTCGAGACCACGGTGAACGAGCACCTGATGACGTGGCTCGAGGAGCACCCGGGCGATGCCAAGCGCATCGTCACGAAGTCGAGCCAGGCGGCCAAGGCGCGTCTGGCGGCCAAACAGGCCCGCGACCTCACGCGTCGCAAGTCGTTCCTGGAGGGCGGCGGCCTGCCGGGCAAGCTCGCCGACTGCCAGCTGACCGACCCGAGCGCCACCGAGCTGTTCATCGTCGAGGGCGACTCGGCGGGGGGTTCGGCCAAGCAGGCCCGCGACCCGGCGACCCAGGCGATCCTGCCGATCCGCGGCAAGATCCTGAACGTCGAGAAGTCGCGGCTCCACAAGATCCTCGAGAACGCCGAGATCCAGGCGCTGATCACGGCGATCGGCACCGGCGTGGGGGACGAGGAGTTCGACGTCGCGAAGACCCGCTACCACAAGATCGTGCTGATGGCGGACGCCGATGTGGACGGCGCGCACATCCAGACGCTGCTGCTGACGTTCCTGTTCCGGTACATGCGCGAGCTGATCGACGCCGGCTACGTGTACCTGGCCAAGCCCCCGCTGTACCTGCTGAAGGAGGGCAAGCAGGAGCTGTACTTCTATACGGAGCGCGAGTGGGACGCGTACCGCAAGGACGTCGACGGCCAGCGCAAGCTGGAGCCTCAGCGGTTCAAGGGCCTCGGCGAGATGGACGCGGCGCAGCTGTGGGAGACGACGATGAATCCCGAGCAGCGCACGCTGCTGCGGGTCACGCTCGAGGATGCGGCCACGGCGGACCGGCTCTTCAGCATCCTCATGGGTGAGGACGTCGCCTCCCGCAAGGAGTGGATCGAGGACAACGCGGCCGACGTGCAGAACCTGGACGTCTAGGCCGAACGATCGGGGGGGTCGGTGGCACAGGAGTCCATGCTCGGCGGGCGGGTCGAGGACGTCCAGCTCGAGGACCAGATCCAGACCTCGTACCTGGACTACTCGATGTCCGTCATCGTGGGTCGCGCGCTGCCCGACGTCCGCGACGGGTTGAAGCCGGTCCATCGCCGGATCCTTTGGTCGATGTTCGAGGCGGGGCTGCGCCCCGATCGCCCCTACCGCAAGTCGGCCGCCGCGGTCGGCGACGTGATGCGGAAGTACCACCCGCACGGGGACGTGGCGATCTACGACGCCTTGGTGCGGATGGCGCAGGACTTCTCGCTGCGCGCGCCGCTGATCGACGGCCACGGGAACTTCGGGTCGGTCGACGGCGACCCCCCGGCGGCGCAGCGCTACACCGAGGCACGGCTCGCGCCGATCGCGCTCGAGCTGCTGCGCGACATCGAGGCGGAGACCGTCGACTTCGTCCCCAACTACGACGGCTACGAGCAGCAGCCCGTCGTGCTCCCGGCGCGCTTGCCCAACCTGCTCGTGAACGGCTCGGGCGGCATCGCGGTCGGGATGGCGACGAACATCCCGCCGCACAACCTCGGCGAGGTGATCGACGCGGTCGTGCACTTCATCGAGCACCCCGAGGCCAAGCCGAAGGATCTGATGAAGTTCGTCAAGGGTCCTGACTTCCCGACCGGCGCGATCGTCATGGGCCGCGACGGCATCAAGGAGGCGTACGAGACGGGCCGGGGCTCGATCAAGGTCCGGGCCGTGTGTTCGATCGAGGAGGCCTCGAACGGCCGCCAGCGGATCGTCGTGACCGAGCTGCCCTACCAGGTCAACAAGGCTCGGCTCGCCGAGAAGATCGCGGACCTCGTACGCGGTGGGCGGCTGAGGGACGTCGCGGACGTGAAGGACCATTCGAGCGGCCGCGAGGGCATGCGCCTGGTCGTCGAGCTCAAGCGCGGGGCCAATCCCCAGGTCATCCTGAACCAGCTCTACAAACACACGCAGCTGCAGGACAGCTTCGGCGTGATCATGCTCTCGCTCGTCGACGGCGTGCCCCGAACGCTGAACCTCGCCGAGATGATCGGCTACTACGTCGACCATCAGATCGACGTCGTGACCCGCCGCACGCGCCACGAGCTGAAGAAGGCCGAGGAACGCGACCACATCGTCAAGGGCCTGCTGATCGCGCTCGACAACCTCGACGCGGTCATCAAGGTGATCCGTGGTTCGCAGGACGCCGAGGAAGCGCGCGGCAAGCTGATGTCGCAGTTCAAGCTCAGCGAGGTGCAGGCCAACCACATCCTGGACATGCCGCTCCGACGCCTCACCCGGCTCGCCAGGGCGGAGCTCGAGCAGGAGCACAAGGACCTGCTCGCGCGGATCCGCTACCTGAAGGGGCTCCTCAAGGATCCGAAGAAGATCCGCGCCGTCATCACGGACGAACTGCTGGAGATCAAGAAGAAGTTCGCGACCCCGCGGCGTACGCAGCTCAAGGCCGACGAGGGCGACCTCGACGTACAGGACCTGATCGCCGAGGAGGGCGTGGTCATCACCGTGTCTCGCGCCGGCTACGTCAAGCGCCAGCCCATCGAGAACTTCCGTCGGCAGGGGCGGGGGGGCAGGGGCATCCGCGGCGCGAACCTCAAGGAAGAGGACGTGATCAACGACGTCTTCACGACGACGACGCACAACTGGCTGCTGTTCTTCACCAGCAAGGGGAAGGTCTACCGCGTGAAGGTCCACGAGGTGCCGGAGTCCGGGCGCACCGCGCGGGGGACCTACGCCGCGAACCTGCCCGGGGTCTCGATCACTGGGGACGAGAAGGTCCAGGCCGTGATCGACCTCAAGGAGTACGCGGGGGGACGGTATCTCTTGTTCGCCACCCGCAAGGGGATGGTGAAGAAGACGACGCTGCCCGAGTACGACTCGCCGCGGACCGGGCTCGCCGCGATCAACCTGAAGCCGGGCGACGAGCTGATCGACGTTCGTCTGACCGACGGCAAGGACGACGTGATCCTGGTCTCCCGCATGGGCCAGGCGATCCGGTTCAAGGAGAGCCTCGTGCGACCGATGGGCAGGCAGACCGCGGGTGTGATCGGGATGCGCCTGGCACCGGACGACGAGGTGATCGTCCTCGGCGTCGCGTCGCAGGGCGAGGAGCTGATCAGCGTCACGCACCAGGGGTACGGCAAGCGGACGCCCCTCAAGGACTACCCGGTGAAGGGGCGCGGGGGCAAGGGCGTGATCGGCCACACGCTCACGAAGAAGACGGGCCGGCTCGCCGGCGCTTTCGTCGGGTCGAAGGACCAGGACATGTTCGTGATCTCGTCCTCCGGCATCGTCATCAGGGTCGCGGCGGCGGACATCCGTCGTGTCGGCCGCGCCTCGCAGGGTGTTCGGACGATGCGCGTCGAGGAGGGTGCGACCGTCGTCGCGCTCGCGCCGGTCATCGCCACCGCCGAGGTCGAGTAGCTACCGGCCCCGCGGTTCCGCGGAGGTCTCCGTCTCGGGCTCCGGCTCCGTTCGGCCGCCGCGATGCTCCTCGGGGAGCGGCACCCGCCGGAACCGCGCGAACACCAGGACGTCGTACAGGCTCTTCAAGACCCCCGCCACCACGAACGGCGCACCGGCCGCGACCGACTGCATGAGCACGCCCGCGCCAGCCGCGCCGAACGGACGCACCACGTAGCGCGCGGTGTTGGTGAACGCCGCCGCTGCGGTGCGTTCCTCGGGATCGACCAGCGCCGTGACGTAGGCCTGGCGAGCCGGAACGTCCATCTGCGACAGGGTCGAGCGCAGCAACAGCATCGCGATCGCCGAGCCGAGCGTCGGCATCACCGGGATCATGATCAGCAGGAGGTTCGACGGCAGGTGGGTGAACACCATCGTCGGGAGCAGGCCGATCCGGGTCGCGAGCCATCCCGACGCGATCGAGGAGAGCGCTTGGAGTAGACCCGTAAAGAACAGCACCAGGCCCATGAGCTCCGCGCTCGCCCCGAACCGCCGCCCGAACCAGAACACCAGGAACGTCGAGACGACGAACCCCCCGGCGAACGCGTCCAGACCGAATAGCGCCGCGAGCCGGCTCACCTCCGTGCGTGATCGGTGCAGCGGGGCGGTCACACGTCCGGCCCGGGTATCGATCGCGGGCGAGAGCCGGCGGGTGAGCGCGACGCACAAGACTCCCGCGACCGTGACCACCAGCAGCCAGCGCTGGTCGGTTGGGAGGTTCGGGATCCGTTCGCGGATCAGCGCCGGACCGCCGCCGGCGAGCGCCCCGACGGCTCCGGCCAGGTAGGCGATCGCGTTGTACCGGCCGAAGACGCGGGCGCGGATCTCCGGCGCGGCGCCGCCCATCATCGCCTGTTCGAGCGAGGTGAGCGGGCCCGATTCGTTCGCGTCGGTCGACAGCGTGCCGGTGAGCGCCACGAGCACCAGTACCACGACGGAATCGGAGAGCGCGTACGCGACGCCGGCCGCGCTCATCACGAACAGCAGCACGACGTACGCGCGACGCCGCCCGATGCGATCTCCGGCGAGGCCGATCGCGATCGAGACCAGGGCGTTGCCGGCGAGGATCGCCGCGAACACGAGCCCGACCTGGCCGTCGGAGAGGCCGCCGTCGGCGAGGGCCGCGCCCAGGACCACGCTCGCGAACCCGTAGCCGAACGCGCGCAGGGACTGGATCGCGAGGATGATCCGCAGGTCGTGCTCGAGCGGGGTCGTGGGATCCACGGTGGACGTCCCGGACAGATAATCCCATCGTGTCGACCGGTGCCGGTGTCGCGACGATCGTCGGCGCGAGCGCGCTCGGTCTGCTGACCGTGTTCCTGTTGTGGCGGCGGTTGCCGGCGGCGGCCGCGTTCGCGGTGATGGCCGTGTGCGGGGTCGGCCTGGCCGTGGGGGGCCTCCTGGTGCAGGACGACGTCGGGACGGCGTCGTGGGTGGTCGCGGTCGTGGCGCTCGGCGTGCTCACGCCCGTGCACGCCCGGCTCGTGTTCGGACCACCGGGGCGAGCCCAGATGGTTGCCGCCGGGCCTGCCGCCGCGTAGAAAGGGCCCCAACCCGTGAGCGATCCCGCCGACCAGGCCACCGTCGCCCCGCCCGCCCCCGCGCCCGCGGAGGCTCCCGCCCGCGCCGATCGCGGACGCACGGAACCCTCGCCCGCCCGCTCGCGTCAGGCAAGGGTCGTGGTGCGCAAGGTCGGCCCCTGGTCGGTACTCAAGATCTCGTTCCTGTTCTACCTGTGCGTGATGGTGGTGATCATCGGCGCGATGATGATCCTGTACGGGATCTTGGGTGTGATCGGCGCGCTCGATTCCCTCACGCGCTTGATCCGGGACCTGTTCGCGGACCAGTCCTTCGAGATCCACGGTGGATGGCTTTTCAGCCGCGGCCTGTCGATCGGGCTCGCGCTCGTCGTGCTGTGGACGCTGATCAACGTCTTCATCGTGTTCCTGTACAACCTGCTCTCCGACATCGTCGGCGGCATCGAGGTCACGCTGTCCGAACGCCGGTAACGCGACCAGCATGCTCGGATCCCCGCTGCTCGCGCGCACGATTGACACCCTTTCGGAGCCACGCGTACGCTTGCCGTCGGGCCGGGTGAAGGCCCCTGCAGCGTCCCCTGGGCCTGTAGCTCAGCTCGGTGAGAGCGCATCCCTGATAAGGATGAGGTCGTTGGTTCAAGTCCAACCAGGCCCACCCGGCAAGGAGGAGGCGGCGATGTCCGAGGGAACTGAGGAAACGAAGAAGGGCGGCTTCTTCGGCAAGCTGATGAAGATCGCGTTCATCGCGGCGATCGTGGCGGCGGTCGTCGCCGTCTTCAAGCGCCGGCGCGGCAAGGATCTGGACGAAGACGAGTGGCAGGAGCTGCCGCCCCCCTCGGGCGGGTAGCCGAGCCGGATACGTTCCGCCGAAGGGCCCGCGCTCGTCGCGGGCCCTTCGCGTTGTGGCCGACGGTGCCCTGCCTCGTGTCGCTCCCGGGGGATGGCTAGACTCCGGCGCCGTGGAGCGCGACCCCTGGGAGCTGGCGTTCGAGGCGGCTCGCGCCGCCGGCGTGGAGCTCCGACCGCTCGCAGGGCTCGAGGACGCGGATCGCATCCTGCGGGTCATGGACGCCACGTGGCCGGGCCCCGAACGCTTCCCGCGTGAGGTGCTCCGCGCGCTCGCCGACAGCGGGAACGTGCCGTACGGCGCGTTCGACGGAGACGAGACGACCGGGTACGTCCTGGGGTGGGCCGGGGTGGATCCCGAGGACGGGCTGCACACGCACTCGCACATGCTCGCCGCCCTGCCCGGTCGGCGTCATCGAGGGGTCGGGTACGCGCTCAAGCTCGCGCAGCGCGCGCAGGCGCTCGACCAGGGGATCGCCGAGGTGCGGTGGACCTTCGATCCCCTGGTCGCCCGCAACGGCTTCTTCAACCTTCACAAGCTCGGCGCGGTCGCCGATCGGTTCGACCGCAACCACTACGGGGCGATGGTCGACGAGGTGAACGCCGGCGAGCGGAGCGACCGGTTCACGGTCCGGTGGGACCTCGGACGCGAACCCGGCCCGAGGGACGTGGGCGCGCACGGGGCCGCGCTCGAGGACGACGGCGGGTGGCCGGGCGAGGTCCGTGCGCCGTCCGGGCGCGGGGCTCTCGTCGCGGTCCCGAGCAACTACGCGGGTCTCCGGACCGACGATGCCGCGTGCGCGTCGGCGTGGCGCGACGCGTCGGCCGAGGCGATCGAGGCCTGCCTCACCGCCGGGATGATCGCGGCGGGGTTCGACCGCGTGGCCTCGAGCTACGCGTTCGCGCTGGCCGAGGACGTCCGGTGACCCGGATCCGTTCGATCGAGCTTCGCCTTGTCGCGATCCCGCTGGTCCGGCCGTTCCGGACCAGCTTCGGCGAGTCCTCCGAGAAGGTCTGCATCCTCGCCCGCGTGGAGACCGACGACGCGATCGGCTGGGGGGAGTGCGTCAGCGACGTCGAGCCCAGCTTCTCCGAGGAGTGGAACGACGGGGCCTGGCTGATGATCCGCGACTTCCTCGCACCCGCGTTGTTCGCCGCGGGGGACGTCGAGGCCGAGCTCGTCGCCTCGGTCCTCTCGTTCGTCCGCGGGCACCCGATGGCCAAGGCCACGCTGGAGAACGCGGTGCTCGATGCCGAGCTCCGAGCGCAGGGCCGTTCGCTCGCCTCCTACCTGGGGGCGGTCCGCGACCGGGTCGAGTGCGGTGTCTCGGTGGGGATCGCCCCCTCGACCGGCGTGTTGGTCGAGCAGGTCACCGGCTACCTCGCCGAGGGCTACCGCCGCATCAAGCTCAAGATCGAGCCGGGCACCGATGTCGAACGCGTCCGCGCGGTCCGGGAAGCGAACCCCGAGATCCTGCTCTCGGTGGATGCGAACGCCGCCTACCGGCTCGGAGACGCCGACGTGTTCCGACGGCTCGACGCGTTCGGGCTGTTGATGGTCGAGCAGCCGCTGCACCACGAGGACCTGTGGGAGCACTCGCTGCTTCAGCGGGAGATCCGGACCGACATCTGTCTGGACGAATCGATCCGCTCGGCCGAGGACGCCCGGGCGGCGATCGAGCTCGAGGCGTGCCGCATCGTGAACATCAAGCAGGGGCGCGTCGGCGGGCTGCTCGAGGCCAAGCGCGTGCACGACGTCGCGTCCGATCTCGGGGTGCCGGTGTGGTGCGGGGGCATGCTCGAAACCGGGATCGGGCGTTCGACGAACCTCGCGCTGGCCGCGCTCCCGAACTTCCGGCTGCCGGGCGACACGAGCGCGACCTCGCGGTACTTCGCCGAGGACCTGACCGAGTCGCTCGTCCTGGCGCCCGACGGCACCCTGCCGGTCCCCGACGGACCCGGGATCGGCGTCGAACCCGATCCTCGGCGACTCGAGGCCGCCACCCGGCGGACGGAGCGGTTGGAGAAAGAGTGACAAAACCGTTCGAGCCGGGTTGACCGTCCCGGCGCGCGTCCGTACAGTCGCGCATGAGAGACCGCTGTGACTTTCGGGTCGCGGCGGTTTCTCACATCTCGGCCTCGCTTCCCGGCCCCCACCCCTCGAGAACCCCCGTTCCGCGTCGGCGGTCGCACGTCAGCCGCTTCGGTGCCGCAAGACGCACATCGCGCCGCCTCCTCGTCCTAGACTCAGGTCGACGTCCGGTCGAGGAGAGGCTGCGGGATGCGCAAACGGGTGATCAGGGCGGGCGAGATCGAGATCGAGGACTCGGAGGGCCGCGTCCGCGCCCGGTTCGGCGTCTCGAACGAGGATCTCCCGTTCCTGTCGTTCTACGGCGCGGACGACAAGCTGCGCGCGCGCTTCGGGGTGCAGCCCGACGGCTCGGCCGGCCTGGCGATCGCCGACGACGACGGCAAGGTCCGTGCCACGTTCGGGTTGTTCTCCGACGGGTCGGCGAGCATGGCGATGGTGGACCGCAACGGCAAGGTGCGTGCGAAGTTCGGTCTGGGCACCGAGGGCTCGCCCACGCTCGCGCTCCGCAACAAGGACGGCGAGCTCGGCTTCGTCTACTCGCTCGCGCAGCAGGGTTCGCCGACGATCTCGCTGCAGGACGAGGACGGCAAGGTGCGCGCCCGGATCGGGCTGGCGGCGGAGGGTTCGCCGATCCTGCGGCTGCTGAACAAGGAGGGCGAGCTCCGCGCGATCATGGGGCTGACGGCCGACGGGACGCCGGTGATGCAATTCCTCGACGCGAAGGGCGAACCCGAGTGGACCGCGCCGAGCTCGTTCTCGCCGTCCCACGACCTCCCCGACGAGACGACGAAGCCTTCCGGGCCGAGGGCTCGGGAGCGGGGCTGACCGCCGTGTCCGGGTGGTGGGCCGCAGCCTTCGTCGTCCAGTGGATCCTGGTCGCCGTGCTGGCGATCGTCGTCGTCGCGCTCGCGCGCCAGATCGGCGTGCTGCAGCTCCGCCTCGCGCCGCTCGGGGCGCTCGAGGTCGACGACGAGGGTCCGCCGCTCGGTGAGGCGCCCGAGGCTCGGAAGGTCCGAACGCCCGAGGGCTCCTCGAGGGTGATCGGCGGGCCGGGGCGGGGCCGGCTGGTGGCGTTCGTGTCGGACACCTGCCCGATCTGCGAGCAGGTCGCCCCGTCGCTGCCCGCGGCCGCCGGTGCGAGCGGGCTTGAGCTCCAGCTCGTGTCCGATCCGGATCTCGAGACCGCGTACCGCGTCCCGGGCGTGCCGTTCGTCGTGGTGCTCGACGAGGTCGGCGTCGTCCGATCCAAGGGGACCGTGAACTCGCTCGAGCAGGTCGAGGGGCTGGTCGACACCGCGCGGCGCCGAACGATGCAGGCCGAGGAGCTCCGGGCCGGCTGATGGGGGCGGTCGAGCGAGCCGGGACCGAGCTCGCGCGCAGGACGAGCCGACGGTCGTTCCTCGGCAGGCTCGGGCGGACGGTCGTCGCTATCGCCGGCGGCTCGATGGTGGCGGTCGCGCTCGAACCCGACCGCGCGGAGGCCCACCACATCTGCGGGCACCTGTACACGACCGGCTCGTGTCCGCACCCGTACTCGCCGCACTCGAGGACGGACGTCTATGGGTTCCCGGTGCATCCGCGGCTCGGCTACCCGGTCGACGACGAGGGCGCCATCTACCTGTCGGAGCGGCAGACGCGGCGGAAGGTGTGCCAGACCGTGGTGCCGGAGCGGTTCTCCTTCGTGCGGAACCCGCGCTACGGAGGCGGTTGGAGCCGCTGCTGCAACGGACGGGTGCGGCACATCCAGGACTGCTGCTCGACCGCCGACACGCGGATCAACGGCGACGGCTCGGTACGCGGCTACTGCCCGCGCGGCCGCAAGGTCTTCTGCATCACGTACCGGGAGCTCAACGTCCGATGCTGAGCGAGCCGGTCGGTCTCGCGCTCGTGGTCGCGTCCGTCGTCGCGGGGATCTCGAGCCTGTTCGGCCCCTGAGGCCTGTCGATGGTGGAGACCATCACCCCCGTGGTCCACGGGGGAAGCCGGAGCCGATGGGGGATCTCGCTCGCCCTGCACGCGATCGGTGCCGCCGTTGCCGCCGCGATCGTCGGGTCGCTCCTGGCGGGGGCGGGCGCGCTGCTCGGCGCGCCGTGGGGGGTTCCGGGGGCCGTGCTCGTCGCTGCGGCGGCCGCGCTGTACGTCGCGCGCGAGCTGGGGGCGCCCGTGCCGGTGCCGCAGCTGCGGCGGCAGGTGCCGGACTGGTGGCGCACGTTCTTCCCCCCGCACGTCGCGGCGTTCCTGTACGGGCTCGGCCTCGGGCCCGGGTTCCTCACCTACCTGGGCCACGGGACGGTCGTCGTGGTGTCCGTCGCGGCGTTCGCGAGCGGCCGGCCGCTCCTGGGCGCGGCGGTGCTTGCGCCGTTCGGTCTGGCCCGTGGGTTGGGTCCGGTCCTCGCGTTCGGCGTGCGATCGCCGAGCCACGCGGCGGCCCTCGTCGAACGCCTCGACCGTTTCTCGTCGAAGGCCCGCCGGCGGGTCGCGAACGCACTCGCGCTCTCGGTGGTGATCGTGGCGACGATCCTCGAGGTCCGGACGATCGATGGTCCGTCGGAGGTCGGCGCGCTCGCGGCCGCCGGGCTGGCGCTGACGTTCGGGGCGGCCGCGGTCGCCAAGCTCTGGCGCCGAGCTGCGTGGAGGCGGACGCTCGGGTCGTACGGTCTCCGGTCGGGGGCGTCGCGGCTCGTGGGGTTCGGGGTTCCCACAGTCGAGCTCGGCATCGCGGCGCTCGTGCTCTCCGGGCTCGGGTCGTCGGCGGGACTCCTGTCGATCGTCGCGCTGGTGGCGTTCTCCGGGGCGATCGTGCTGGGACGCGTTCGCGCGGGGCGGCGCCTCGAGTGCGGGTGCTTCGGCGGCTCGGCGACCCGGGACTACCGGCTGCTGCTCGGTCGTAACCTCGCGCTCGCCGCGGTCGCGTTCGTCGCATGGAAGGCGGGGGAGGACGCGCCGCTCGTGCGCTCGCTCGGCGAGCCCGCCGTCGCCGACCTGCTCCCCGTCGCCCTCGTCGTGCTCGGTCTCGCGCTCGCGGTGTGGGTCGGGGCCGCCGCGTTCGCCAGTCAAGTCCGGAGGAGCGGGGGTTGAGGCGTCGCTCGATCGGGCTCGGAGCGCTGGCGGTGGTCACGCTGGGCGCGTTCGCGCTGCCCGCCCTCGCGAACCACACCGACCAGGTCGACCCGCACGATACGGGCGGGAAGCTGGACCTGGCGGAGGTGGGGTTCGACCACGAGGGCGCGCCTACCTGGCGGATGTCGACGTTCCCCACGTGGACCGTGCGCTCGATCTGGGATCTCGGGAACTTCATCGTGCAGCTCGACACCAGGGGCGACGCCACCGCCGACTACATCGCCGTCGTTCGGTCCGACGGACGGCGGCTGGCGGCGGCGTTGTTCCGCCTCCGGCGGGACGGGCGCGAGTTCGAGGTGACCGTGCTCCCGACCGCCAAGGCTGGCTCGAGGGCCGCGACGGTGACGGTCCCGTTGCGCGATGTCTCGATCGGGCCGAACCGCACCTCGTACTTCTGGTCGGTGCTCTCGAGCTTCACGGGCGGGCTCTGCGCCCAGACGTGCCTCGACGCCGTTCCGGACGAGGGGATGGTCGAGCAACCACTTCCTGGAGTCACGCCGTCGCCGACCCCGTCCCCGTCCCCAACCCCGTCCCCAACCCCGTCCCCGTCCCCGTCCCCGACACCGTCCGTCGTATCGTCCGGCTGACACCGGCGAGCGAGGAGCGGGCATCTATGATGGGAGCCTTGGGGACGTAGCTCAGTTGGTAGAGCACCTGCTTTGCAAGCAGGGGGTCGGCGGTTCGAGTCCGCTCGTCTCCACGGATAGATCCCCAGGTCCGTGTCGCTACAGCCGCCGCGCGTTTAGGGCGTTGGCAATTGCGGTCCTGTCCACCCATCCTTGCCACGACAGCATGTCATGCGGCGGGAGGTAATCCCCCAGTCGGTCGAACCGCAGGAGCCACAGTTCCTAGCCTTAGACGCTGATGCCATCGGTCTTCAGCTTTATCCCTTACCGTGGATCAACGTGACTCGGCTAGCTCACTTATCTGGTCCTTGTTGATCGGTGTCGGTGTCCCGCAAGGAACGGCGTTGGACAGATCGTCCGCCTGCGGCGCGGCCATGAGGCGCGGCAGGCTGACGGAGAACGTGGATCCTTCACCCGGCCGCGAGCTCAGAAGCAGACCCCCACCCATCGCTTCAGCCAGACGCCGGGCTATGAACAGGCCCAGGCCGAAACCGCCTGCGGTCTGAGTCAGTCCCTTTTCCGCGCGGTAGAAGCGCTCGAACACGCGATCCTGGTCGTCGATCGCGATCCCCTCGCCCCGATCCTGCACCGAGACCTGGGCGAAATCCGCGAGCTCCGTCAGCCTCACGATCACTGGGGTTCCCTCCGGCGAATACTTGAACGCATTCGACAGCAGGTTGGTGACGATCTGGCCGAGGCGGAGCTGGTCGGCGACGACCCAGACCGAGCGATCCGGTCGCTCGAGCCGAACCTCGCGGACTGCCGTCAACTGGCTCGCGTCCGCGATCTCGCGCTCCAAGAGCGCACCGAGCTCCACGGGACCCGCGTTCATCGGCAGGTGCCCGGCATCGAAGCGTGAGACATCGAGGAGATCGGAAATGAGCCGCTCCAGCCGTTCGGTCTGGCGAAGCATGATCGCGTGGTACTCGCGGCGTGCCTGAGGCGAGTCCTCGACCAGCCCCTTGTTCAGCGACTGGAGCAAGCCCTTGAGGGGCGTGAGCGGTGTCCTGAGCTCATGGGACACGGTGGCGACGAAGTCGCGTTTCATCTGTTCGGCCTCGAGCTCGGCCGTCACGTCGCGAGCGGTCACCACCTGACTCGTTCCGCTTCCCTGTCGCTCGGGCATCGTGCTGCTCGAGTAGCGGATCCACCGATCCGATCCGTCGCGCCGCAGGATCAGCGCGTCTTGGGGCTCCACGACCCCGAGCATGAGCTCCGTCGGGGGCGACCCGTCCGTTCTCGGCCCGCCGGGGATCCGGAGAACGTCGCCGGAACGACGACCGACCACCTCGTCCGCGAGGTAGCCGGTGATCCTCTCCATCGCCGGGTTCCACGAGAGCACCGTGCCTTCTCCAGAGACGACGAAGATGCCGTCCGAGCTGCTGCCGACCACGTCCGCCAGGTGGCCACGTTGCTCGACGGTCTCGTCGAAGAGCTGCTGGTTCCGTTGCCTCGCGGAGACCTGAGAAGCCAACGAGTCGACCAGCGCGCATTCCGATGGAGACAGCTCGGTGGCGCGGTGGACGGCGAGGATCCCGACATCGTCCGCCTCGTCGCGGACGGCGGTGACGTACGTGGCGAGTCCTGGGCGCGCGCTCACGTACGCCGTCGGGTCCGCCGGCATCTCGGTCTGGACTGTCTGGTACAGACCGCTCTCGGAGTTGTAGACGCGCAGCCCCGCTTCGTCCCTCACGGCCAGTTCGGTCCCTGCCGCATCGACGAGTTGCTGGACGAACCCGAGGAACGGTTGGAAGTCGAAGTTTTCGTCGAGTGGACCGACGAGGGCCCTTCCGGCCTCGTAGAGGGTCCGCATACGGTCACCTTCGCGTCGCTGCTCCTCTTCCCGCTTGTTCTGCAGCCATCCTCGGTAGGCGAAGAAGGACAGGACGACGGGTGCGATCAGCAGGGGGAGGCCCACCGGCCCCGCGTGCCACACGAGGGCGGCGAGCATGCCGATCGTGAGGTTCCCCCCGGCATGGAGGAGGTTCAGACCCCCCGGGAGGACCACGACCTCGCGGAGAGGGATCCCCTCTACGCGCGAGATGATCAGCGCAACCGAGATCTCATTGATGGCGAAATAGCACGACATGGCGACGGCGCACGCCACCCAGGTCATGACGCTGAACGACGACGGAAGATCGAACCGCCGGTAGACGAACTCCGCCACCGTGATGGCGACGACGAACTGGCTCGCGTTGAAGGCGACCTTGTACCACGCCCAGCGCCGGTAGGCATGTCCCGCCAGGCTCCCGAGGAGCACGCTGAGCGTGAGGACACTCGGCGACACGAGGATGAGCGCCGGAACCCATACCGCGTCCGTGACCGAGAAGTTCTCGACCTCCGTGCGGTGCGGCATCGCGACCGTGAACTGCTCGCTCAGCGCCGCCGCGAGCGCCAGCCCCGCGGTCGCGGCGACGTCCTCCCAGGACCAGGTCCGCATCTCCGGGACCCGCAGGAGGACTCCGAACGCGCCCAGTGCAACGTAGCCCACGATGACCCCTCGGGCGGATCGCGGCAGCTCGCGGAACGAGCTCATCTCGCTCGATCAGCTCCAGGATTCCGTCGCCCACACGCCACCGCTCCAAGAGGCACCACTCCAAGAGTCGCCGCTCCAGGTCTTGGCGCTCCAGGTCTTGGCCTCCCAAGAGTTGCTCGAGAAGACGCAGGAGGACCAGGTCTTGGCACTCCAGGAGTCCCCGCTCCAGGTCTTGGCGCTCCAGGAGTCCCCGCTCCAAGCGTCCCCGCTCCAGGTCTTGGCGTTCCAGTCGCCGCCCGACCAGGACTTCGCCTGTGCCTCGAGCAATGCCATCTCGGCACCGTTGAACGTCGAACCCATGATGTCCCGCTCGCCATCCAGCACCACCCCGTCCATCGAGATGTGGTCCTGGCCGCGGGCGAGCTCCAGCGAGCCGACTCCCGTCGAGGGGACCCAGAGCTGCGTGAACGTCGGAAGCGGCGCGGCCAGGGCGGCCGACAGCTGGAGCTCACCGCCGCCGATGGCCTGAGACTTCCCGGTGATCGGATACCCGGTGGTGGTGATCAATTGCTTCACCTGATCCGGGGTCGCGGACGGGTACTTCTGGAGCACGAGCGCTGCCGCTCCCGACACGATCGCCGCCGCTTGCGACGTCCCGCTCCCCCGGAAGTACCGGTCGCCGAGGAGCCCTTCGGGATGGTTCGCGTCGATGTACGAGTTCGGCACGCGCAGCCCCTGCAGATGGGTACCGGGTGCGACGAGGTCGACCCCTCTCGTCGCTCCGCGCTTGGGCCACGGTGAGAACGCCGGCACGAGATCGTCGGCGAGCGTGTCCGTTCCCTGCGAGTCCGACGCACCGACGGCGAGCAGGAGTGGATCGAACGCGGGGTTGGAGAGCGCCGGCGCGTTGTTCATGTGGCGCTGAAAGCCGCTGTTGCCGCCCGACGCGACGACGACGATGCCGTGCTTCCACGCCTGCTCGGCCGCGAAGGCAAGTGGATCCATGGTGTACAGCTGCGTGCCGTTGGTCCCGTAGGAGAGGTTCAGGACCCGGATGTTCAGACCGGGGTCTTGGGCGTGCTGGACGACCCAATCGATGGCAGCGATCACCTGGGAGACATCGGTGCCGCCGTCCGCCGTACCGACCTTGACGCTGACGATCCGGGCATCCGGGGCGATGCCCCGATAGGCCGAGGCCGGAGCGTCCGCGTAGGGAACGGTGAGCGCCGAATCGTGCCCGGCGATGAGTCCGGCCATGAACGTCCCGTGGCCGAACGTGTCGAGGTACCTGAGGTTCGGCGCCTGGGACTCGATCGACAGGTCCGGCCCGTTGAGAACCTTGCCGGGCGTTGCGAGGCCCTCGACCGGGGACACGCCCGTGTCGATCACCGCTACATCGACGCCGGCTCCCGTGTAGCCGGTGTTCCACCAGTCGACCGCACCCGTGTACCGGGTCACGGCGTTCATCGAGTCGACGTCGGTCGCCGGATCGTACGTGGCGTCCTGGGGCTGCATCTCGGAGTCCGCGCTGACCGAGACGACGCCGGGAAGGCCGCGAAGGGTCGGGAGGCCGTCGGCGGGAACAGCAGCCGAGAACCCGCCGATGATCGACAGGCGCCGCTCGACCGCGCCGCCGACGTGCTCGACGGCGCGCTCGATTGCGGCAGTCGCACCCGGCGCCGCCATGACGATGACGTGTGCGCGCGGGGCCGAACCCCGGGGGGCGGCCAAGGTGCTCGGCGCGCCGACCACGATCGCGAGCCCCAGGATCGGTGCGATCGTGCGCGCTCGACGCCACGCGGCTGTTCCTCGCTTCCGTCCTCTGCCGCCACGGGCCCTCACGTCGGGATCCTTCCTCGACCTCAACGGGCGATCCCATCCATCGGTCGCCCGACGTACTCGGGTAGTCTCGGCTCACCGACCGACCGCCGCATCGACCTTTAGGGTCCATCTTGCGGTAGGGAACTGAGGGGTCACCCCGCTCGGGCGGGGGAAGCCGAAAGGCCTACCGAAGCGTGAAAAGCACTGGAAAGTTCCTCCGTACGTGGTTCCCTAGGACGCGAGTCGGAGGTTCGATTCCTGGGGGAACTACCCAAGACCGCAGGTCAGACCTCCTTTTCGGGGTCCGCTCGTTGGCAGCAGCTCCCTCCACCAACGTGAGGGCGCTCATCAGGTCGTTCCGGCTCAGGGAAATGGAACATGACCCCGACACCCCAACTGCTCGACGTGGCGCGTGATCGTGCCGGAGATCGAGGAGACCCGGAAGGCGTTCGGGGCGGTGGTAACGCCGTAAAGAGCAAGCTAGATCTGTTGTGCGGTCCGTTCCTGCTGTGGATCGTCGACGGATCGATCCGCGGGCGTACCTCGCGCCGGGCGGCGATCCTCTGCGCGATGTGATCGGCATCTCGACCGACGCCGTGAATCTGCTCCGAGGAGACTGAGTGAAGGAACTTCAGACCGATGAAGAAGAGTCCCGGCTCCGATCCCACCATCCCTCGTTCGTGCATCGGCTCTTTCGGGCCGAGAACGGGGAGGTGGACGAAAGAGAACCCGGGGTAGAAACCCGTGCACCAGACCACGTTGGCGGCATCCACGGAGCGACCGTCTTCGAGTTGCGGGAGTCCATCCTCGACACCAGTGACCCGAGGAACGCGTTCCACCCCCGCTGCCGCCAGGTCTTTGGGTTTGACCCGGATCAGAGGTTCGCCGGTTGAGATCATCCTTGGGCGGACCTTCCTGCCGATAGGCGTCCTCGTCGTCAGCACCCGGTGATAGATGATCCGGCCTATGACTGGCATCAGGACGCGAGCGACGACGCTTTCCGGGCGGAAGGGGATCGCCCCGGTGCTGGTTGCTTCGCCTGGATCGATCGAGAAGACACCGGTACCACCGCGCGCCCAACTCCGGTCACGTCGAAATCGGGGAGGCGTCTGATACCGCCGAGGTTGCGGGCCCTAGGTGTATCCAAGACAAATCAGCCTACGGCGAATGACGATCCTCGGGTGGTCGCGGTCGTTGTGAGCATTAAGAAACAGAGCATGGTGCACATAATGTCCGCTCCCCCTCCGCGATTGGGAATCGACCCTCCCGCAGGTCCCAAGGCGTATGTCGCCTCTACATGCACAAACGCGCTCGGCTTGGGTCCTCCCTTTCGTCCGGTTCGCCCGGCAGGTGCTCACCTCCGCGCTCGAGCGCATCCGGCCCGCTGCCCTGTCTCCGGAACTGCCCGAAACCGCCCGCCGTTCAGGTTCAAGCCTGGGCGCCGCAGGGCCGACAGAAAGGTGGGGGCTGCTCGACGCGTGAGCGGGCAGCCGACGGGACGGCACATGACTGATCAGATAATCGGGGTCCTCCGCCGCTACGGCCGCTTCCTGTGGGGCGGAGCCGCCCTGCTGCTCCTGCTCGTCCTGCTCTGGTCCGTCGTCCTGTCCGGTTCCTCGGTAGGAGGAGCCGAGGCCGACGCCCAGGCACGGGCCGAGAGCCTCTCGGGCTCGGTCATCGAGGAGGAGCTCAAGCCCGACCTGCTCGTGCGGGACATCACCGATGCCGCCTCTCGCGACCTGACGGTCCTGGTCCGGGCCGTGACTCTGTCGGACGACCGGTTCACGAGTGTCCGGATCTGGCGGCTGGACGGGGCCTTGATCTATTCGAGCGCCCAGGGGGACGACACGAGCGTCATCGCCGCCGACGATCGGTGGATCGGGCAGGCGCTGGAGGGCCGGACCGTGAGCGTCCTCTCGAGCGCCGGCACGTACCACGACGGTCTCCAACGACCGGATGAGGAGCTGTTCCAGACCTTCGTCCCCATCAGGCTGTCGGACGACGGCACGGTCGACGGTGTCGTCCAGATCGACCAACGCTACTCGTCGATCCACGACCAGGCGTACCGCATCTGGCGTCCGCTGCAGCTCGTCGTGTTCGTGCTCCTCATCGGCGTCGGCGTGATGTTCGTCCGCTGGCTGCGCCGGGCGCCGGCGAACCTCGAGCAGGGACCACCCGAACGCCGGGTCGGGCACGGTCGCCGCGTCGAGGATCACGACGTCCTGGCTCGAGCCGACCGGGCCGAGCGCGTGGCGCGCGAGACCGAGGAGCGTCTGCGTGAGGTGGAGGTGGCCCTCGCGGCCGCGCCGACCACCGCGGCGCTCGAGGAGCTCGACCTCAAGCTCCGCGCCTCGGAGGCCGAGCGCGAGGAGCTCGCGGCCACCATCCGGCGGCTCCAGGCGACCCTGTCCGAGCGAGACGCGGACGTGGCGCTCGCGCGAGACGGCTCCGGCTCGCGGGCCGACACGAAGCGGATCAACGAGCTGATCGCCGACGCGGAGAGCAAGGTCGCCACGGCCGAACGCAAGGCCGCCGTCGCGGAGAAGAAGACCCAGGAGGCGGCGAAACGGGCAACCGTCACCGCCGACCGGGCACTCGAGATGGAGGCCCAGCTCAAGGAGGCGGAGCAGAAAGCGGCCGATGCCCAGAAGCTCGCGGCCACGGTGGAGGAGCGGGGATCCGGGGCCGAGAGGAAGTTCGGGGAGGCCGCACGCCATGCCCTGGAGGCGCGGCAGGAGGCGAAGGAGGCAGCGGAGCGCGCCACCCAGGCGGAGGAGCGGGCGCGCGAGCTCTCGGGAACGGCGGCCGAGGCCGAGAAGCGAGCCGCCGCGAGCGAGCAGCGTGCCGTGGTGGCCGAGCGGAGGGCCGCCGACGTCGAGCGGAGGGCCGCCGAGACGGCGCAGCTCGTCACGCAGGCGGAGGAACGAGCCTCGGACGCGGCAAAGCGGCGCGACTCCGCCGATCGCAGGATCGCGGCCAAGCTCAAGCGGACCGAGGACGAACGCGATCAGCTCATGGCCAAGCTCGGCCAACTGGAGCACGCGACGACGGAGTCATCGGCCACATCTGCAAAGGGCAACGGCTCGGGCCGAGGATCGCGGAGCTCGAGGGCGCCCGCCGCGAAGACGACGTCGAGCTCCGAAAATCGCAGGAGTCGTTCGCGAACGCCCGGGTAGAGCTGATCGTCGCTCATCGCAGAACCGAGATCGACTCGGCCGTCCCTCAGTTCGCCCGGACGAGCTCCCGCAGTGGATCGACCGCGTAGGTCGCCAGGAGCTCGCCCTCGATCGTCCGGGCGGGCAGGATCCTCGGGAGGCGGTACCCGTACCGCCGGCTGAGCTCGAGGTGCGGCCCGCACAACGGCACCATCCTTCCCCCGCGGTGGCGCACGACCACCTCGCAGTCGCCGGGACCGTTCCGCCCCCACAACGTGAAACAGAGGTAGCAGAGCAGCCGGAGCCGCTGCGGATAGGCGAGCGCCGCCCGGAACCCGTGCTCGTGCTCGACGATCCGACCCCACAACGCGACGGTCCCGAGCACCGCGGGGTCGCGGGTCCGCCGCAGGTCGTCGGGATGCTGGACGGCGTGCAAGCCGCACGTGCACTCCGGCTCGGGCCGAACGTGCGATCGATGCCGCGTGCACGAGGCCTCCGCGGGGCGCCGGGGCGGCCAGGGCCTGCCGTCGCCGGCGATGGGCGCGAGCCGCACCTGCGACCCGTCCGTCGACCCCACGAGCGTCCACGTCCGCCAGGCGTGGATGGGTTCGGCGAGGGTCGCAACCGGGGTCTCGAACAGGGTGGGCATCGGCTACGGAGCCGGCCGGGAGCGGTCGGGCTCCACGGGCGCGGGTTCGGGCGTCGCCGGTTCGAGGTCGGGGACCAGGTCGGGTAGGGGCAGCGACACGGGATCGACCTCGATGATCCGCTTCGGCCGACCGATGTCCACTGACGGGCTCCTCAGGTCGTTCCTGGTGCCGAGCGTACCCCCGCGGCACTGCGGCTGGCCAGCGGCGTCCGATCAGCCGCGGATCAGCTTGTTGATCCCGTCGAAGTCGCTGAAGAAGATCCTTCCTCCGGGCCCGACCTCGTACGAGAGGGTGCTCTCGCCGTGGTCGAAGACGACCGTGTGGCCGGCGATCGCGGTCCGTTGATCGTTGAACACGATCCGGGTCACCTCGCCGTTGTTCACCGCTCCGAAGAACGCCGCGCCGGCGCTCTGCCTGCCGAGGTTGCAGCCGTCGCAGAACGCGACGCCTGTGATGCCGATCGTGCTCTGGTAGAACAGCTCGGGCAGGATCGGGCTCGGTCCGTCCTGGTTCGTGTTCCCGGGGGAAGCGCCGTTGCAGGTCTCGTTCGGCCCCCAGCCGTAGTTCGCGCCGCCCTGGATCCGGTTGATCTCGTCGTTGCACGACGGCCCGTTCTCGGTCTCCCACAGGTCGCCGGTCTGCGGATCGAACGCGAAGCCGAACGAGTTCCGGATCCCGAACACCCACACGCGGTCGCCGAAGGGGTTGTCGCTCGGGACGTGGCCGTCGGGGTCGATGCGGATGATCTTGCCTCGGTCCTCGCCGTTCGTGTCTTGCGCGTTCGAGGAGTCGTGGGCGTCGCCGACGATCGCGTAGAGCATGCCGTCGGGGCCGAACGCGATCCGCCCGCCGTTGTGGTACGGGCTGCCGCCCGCGCCGCTCGTGAACAGCACCGTCCGGTTGACGCCCGAACCGTGGTCGTCCCGATACCGCAGGATCTGGTTGCTCAGCCGGCCGCCCGCGGAACGCGTGGCATACACGTACACGAGCGGCTTGGCCGGATAGCTCGGGTGCAGCGCGATGCCGAGCATCCCCCGCTCCCCGTCGCCGTTCACACCGGGGACCTTCACGAACAGGCGGTCGGCATCGGTGTCGAGATCATGGATCCGAACCCGGCCCGTCCCTTTCTCGACGTACCAGACCTTCCTGCCCGGCCCGAACGTGAACGCGACGGGCTGGTTCAGGCCGCCCACCACCTCGCGCGCCCGGATGCGCCCCCCGGCGGACGCCGGTGTGGACGCCAGCACGAGCTGCGCTACGAGGCAGGTCCCGATGATGACCGCGATCCGTGTCCGCATGCCAGCTCCTTTACAGTTCGTCCCGCATGACCACCGCGATCTTCGGGAGCGTCGTCCCTCGCGTGCAGGATCCCGGTCCCTCGCGAGGGGGTCCCGCTCCGTGGGCGATCTCCGCGACGAGGGGGCGCTGCGGGCTCGCTTCGTCGGCTCCATCATCGCGCACCTGGGCGTCCCCCACGTGGATCCTTCGCTCTCGCCCAGACGCCTCGGGCCCGCGAGCGGCGAACGCATGAGGTTCGCCGCCGCCGCCGCGCTCGGTTGCCTGTTGGTCGGGTGTGGCGACGCGGACCGGGTCACCGAGCCGTTGACGTCCCCGCCGCCGACGCCCGCCCTTTCGTCGGGTCCCGTGACGACCGCCGTCGATGATCCGGCGATCAAGATCAAGACGCCGTTCGTGGACGGCGAGGTCGGCAGCCCGGTCTCGGTCACGGGGACGGCCGAGGTGGTCGATGCCGCTCTCACCGTCCGGGTGCTCGGTGAGGACGGCAACGAGCTCGCCGCGATCGTCGTGCACGCGAGCTGCGGCGACGGCTGCCGCGGGAAGTTCGGGACGGAGCTCTTCTTCTTCATCGAACGCAGGCAACCGGGGACGGTCGAGGTATACGGGATCGGCGGGGACGGCGAACGGGCGCTTGCGAGCGTCCCCGTCGTGCTGTTCCCTCCATAGGGCCCGTCGAGGGGCCCGCGCCGTCGGGGCCCTGCTAGGGTCGCGCCGATGCCCGCTCAACCCCGGTGGGAACAACGGCTCCGCGCGCCCACCCGAACGCTGCCCGCCTGGGGCCCCGCCGCGCGCGATCGGTTCGTCCTGCGGTCGGACGAGCAGGGGTCGTTCCAGGCGTACGCGTGGGAGCCCGGCTCCGACCCCGTCCGACGCACCGACGAACCGGTCGGCGTGAGTCTGGCGACGGTGTCCGCGGACGGCTCGAGCGTGGTCTGGTTCTCCGACCCCACCGGGGACGAGTCCGGCCGCTGGCTCGCCATGCCGTTCGAGGGAGGCGATCCGGTCGAGCTGTTCCCGGGCGCCCCGGTCGGGTGGCCCGAGGGACTCTCGCTGGGCCGCGAGCTCGCCGTCGCCGTGCTCGCCGACCGCGACGGCTTCGCGGTCTACGTGTCCGAGGGCGGGGGCGCGGCCAAGGAGGTCCACCGGCACCCCGACGTGATCGGGATCTCCGACTCCGAGCTGCACCTGGAGGGGTTCGACCACGTGGGGCTGTCGGCGGACGAGACGTTGGTGTGCGTCGAGGTGGCGCAGGACGGTGACAACATCCACCGCAAGCTGCTCGTGCTCGACCCGCGCACCGGCGCCGCCGTCGGCGAGCTCGCGGACGGGCCGGACCTTGGCGTGCGTGCGTTCGCGTGGTCGCCCGTCCCCGGCGATCAGCGGATCCTGATCGGCCACGAGCGCGCGGACCTGCTGCGGCCGTGCGTGTGGGACCCGACCACCGGGGAGCGGACGGACATCCCGCTCGACCTGCCGGGGGATGGCGTCCCGATCGACTGGTGGCCGGACGCCCGGTCGATCCTGATCGCTCACCTGTTCCGAGGACGCGACCGTCTGTACCGGCTCGATCTGGAGCGCCGCTCGCTCACCGAGATCGGCCATCCGACCGGTGAGATCCTCGGCGCGCGGGTCCGGCCCGACGGCCGGGTGTGGTTCCGGCTCTCCCGAGGGCATCGCGCGTCCCTCGTGCTCGACGACACCGGGGCGGAGGTGCTGGCCAAGGCGCCCGGCGGAGTCCGCGAGGGGCGGCCGTATCGCGAGTGGCTGTTCGGCAACCCGCTCGGTGACGTGGTGCACGGATGGCTCGTGACCCCGTCGGGCGATGGCCCGTTCCCGCTCTATCTGAAGGTGCACGGCGGACCGGACTGGCTGTACCTCGACACCTGGTTCCCGGACGTCCAGTCGCTCGTGGACGAGGGCTTCGCCGTCGCGATGGTGAACTACCGCGGCTCGATCGGGTTCGGCAGGCGATGGCGCGATCACATCATCGGGAACATCGGGCTCCCCGAGGTCGAGGATGTCGTCGCCGGTCGTGACGACCTGGTCGCGCGAGGGATCGCCGATCCCGAACGCGTCGTGATCGGCGGCTGGTCGTGGGGCGGCTACATCACGCTGCTGGCGTTGGGGCTCCACCCCGACCTGTTCGCCGCCGGGGTGGCCGGGGTCCCGGTGGGTGACTACCTGGACTCGTACGACGATTCTGCGCCATCGCTCCAGGCGTACGACCGGACGCTCGCCGGCGGCGTCGTCCACGACATCCCAGCGTTCGTCTCCGAACGGTCGCCGATCACCTACGTGAAGGACGTCCGGGCGCCGGTGTTCGTCCTGGTGGGCGAGAACGACACCCGCTGCGTCCCGAGCCAGGTCTACCGATACGTCCGAGCCCTCAGGAAGGCGGGTGGGGACGTCGAGCTCTACTCGTACGGCGAGGGCCACAGCTCCTACCTCGTGGACGAGGAGGTCCGCGAGTGGGGCGCGGTCCTGGAGTTCCTGCGGCGTCGTGTGCGTCTGCCCTGATCGCTACTCACCCACGGTGATGAAGTTCCGCCACCGGCCGTTCTCGTCGACGGCCAGACGGGGACCCTGGTAGCCCGCCCCGCCGTCGATCATCAGCTGGATCTCCTCGTCGGAGTATCCGAGTGCGGCGAGGTCCGAGCGCTCCTGCGGCAGCAGCGCGGAGAGGTCGCTGTTCACCAGGTACGGCCAGAAGGAGAACGTGCCATAGCCCTCGCCGACGTCGCGGCTGGTCGGCGGCATCTCGAGGACCGCCACCATGACGTCGAGCTCGGACGGGTCGGCTCGCCATGCGGGGATCGGATCGCTGCCGTCGTCGAGGTTGTAGACGAACGTGTTCGGGTCGATGAGCTCCCCGAGCGCTTCGAAGTCCCTGGCCGTCGCGGCGTCGTAGATCCGCTGCGCGGTCGCCGCGACGTCGGGTGGAACGCCGGTCAGGTTCGGGCCAGGTGGTCCCGCGTCGCCGACCGGGATCCCGACCCGGACCATGACGGCTCCGAGGCTCGCGCCCGTGGCATCGGGCACCGTGAGGAGCAGGGTCGCCCCGCCGTCCGGCGTCGGCTCCACCGAGACTCGGAGGTCGAACCGGAGGTCGGTGAGCTCGTACCGCGAGGATCCGAGCGACGGCACGAGCGACGGCCCGTCGAACACGTGTGCCTCGATCGCCGGCCCGCCGTCGAAGAGCTCCTCGACGCGTCCGGCGACATGGAGGACGCCGGGCGCGGCCCCCTGGGGTTCGTCGAGCTCGATCAGTGGTGTCGAGACCCCAACGACGCTCCAGACGCCGTTCGGCCCGGTGCTACCCAGCTGCCGGAGCTCGATCGTGATCACCGGGACGTCGTCGCCGAAGGCGCGGTTGCTGATCACGACGATGGCCTCGTCACCCTCGACGACCGAGCGCTCGATCTGATCGTCGCCGGGTTGCCATCCCAGGAGGTTGGTCGCCAGCAACGACGCCGTTCCCTCGGGGGAGGAACGCAAGGGGTAGTGACCCTCATCGACGGCCGCTTGTGTCACCGCGAGCGCTTCCGCGTCGGTCTCCGGCCACAGACCCTCGAACGTCGCCGATGGGTTCGGGCCGGTCACGGCCGGCGTGACGGTCGGCTCCTCCCCGAACCGGAGCGCTGACGCGCTCAGCACGACGATGGCGACCACGATCGCGACCCCGGCGCCGACGTTCAGGACGCGACGCCCCCGCGCCCTGCGGAGCGTCCGCCTCGTCGTCCCCTCGACGTCGACGGGCATCTCGGTCGCGAGGTCGTGCAGCAGGTGCCGCAGCCGCGTCTCCATCACTCCTCCTCCGGTAGTTCGTGACGCAGGCGTTCGAGCCCTCGGGAGACGGCCGACTTCACCGTGCCGAGCGGCATGCTGAGCGCTTCGGCCGTGTCGGCCTCACTCAAGTCCTCGTAGAAGCGCAGGACGATCGCGGCGCGCTGCTCGGGCCGGAGCTTCATCAGCGCAAACCGGAGCCGGTCGCGCTCGCCCACGTCGTGGGCGTCGTTCGCCGCCTCGTCCGGGCGTTGCCGGGCGAGCCAGGAGCGCTCCACGCGTCGCTTGCGGAAGTGGGACGTCGAAAGGTTCACGATCGTGCGACGCAGGTACCACCAGAACGCGTCGCGGTTCCGGAGGTCGTGGAAGCGCCCGAGGACCTTGACGAACGCGTCCTGCACCAGGTCCTCCGCGAGGCCGCGGTCGCCGGTCAGCAGGTAGCCGAGGCGCAGGGCCTCGGCCGCGTGCGCGCGATAGAGGGTGTCCATGCCCCGCTCGCTCGTCGCCCGCCGCTCGCGACCCACCGTCAAGACCGTCATATCTCGAAGACGCGAAGGTGCCGTCCAGGGTTCCTGCGCGGCGGGATCCGGCCGACGAGCGCGACCGCCCTAGACGAGCCCCTGGTCGAGCATCGCGTCGGCCACCTTGACGAAGCCGGCGATGTTCGCGCCGTTGACGTAGTTGCCCGGGGTCCCGTACTCCTCCGCGGTCTGGCGGCACTGCTTGTGGATCGACTTCATGATGTCCTTCAGCCGGGCGTCGACCTCCTCGCGGGGCCACGCCATCCTGAGCGAGTCCTGCGCCATCTCCAGCCCGGAGACGGCCACGCCGCCGGCGTTCGCGGCCTTGCCGGGGCCGTACAGGATCCCGGCGTTCACGAACTGGTCGACGCCCTCGGGGGAGGTGGGCATGTTGGCCCCCTCGCTCACGACGTAGACGCCCCCGGCGAGCAGGTTCGCCGCGTCCTTCGCGTTGATCTCGTTCTGCGTCGCGCTCGGGAACGCGCAGTCGGCCGGCACGCTCCACAGAGGGTTGGCATCGGCGGTCGGGTCGAAGGGCGTGAAGGTGGCTCCCGGGAACCGCTCGGCGTACTCCGCGATCCGGCCGCGCCGCTCGTTCTTCAGCTCCATGACCCAGGTGAGCTTCTCGTTGTCGATCCCGGCCGGATCGTGCACGAACCCGGTGGAGTCCGAGAGCGTGACGGCCTTCGCGCCCATGTCGAGCAGCTTCTCGACGGTGTACTGGGCCACGTTGCCGCTCCCCGAGACCAGGCAGGTCTTGGCCTCGAGGCTGTCCTCGCGGGTGAGGAGCATCTCGTGCGCGAAGTAGACCGCGCCGTAGCCCGTCGCCTCGGGACGGATCAGCGAGCCACCCCACTCGAGGCCCTTCCCGGTCAGGACCCCGGTGAACTCGTTCTTGATCCGCTTGTACTGACCGAACAGGTAGCCGATCTCGCGCCCGCCCACGCCGATGTCGCCGGCCGGCACATCCGTGTTGGGGCCGATGTGGCGCTGGAGCTCGGTCATGAATGACTGGCAGAAGCGCATCACCTCGGCGTCGCTCTTGCCCTTGGGGTCGAAGTCCGCGCCGCCCTTGCCGCCGCCCATCGGGAGCGTGGTGAGGGCGTTCTTGAAGACCTGCTCGAACGCGAGGAACTTCAACAGGCCGAGGTAGACCGTAGGGTGGAACCGGAGGCCGCCCTTGTACGGGCCGATCGCGCTGCTCATCTCGACGCGGAACCCCCGGTTCACGTGGATCTCGCCGCGGTCGTCGGCCCACGGAACGCGGAACATCAGCACGCGTTCGGGCTCGATCATGCGCTCGAGCATCTTGTGGTCGCGGTAGACGGGCTTTCGATCGAGGAGGAGCTCGATCGAGGTGGCGACCTCTCGGACCGCCTGATGGAACTCGAGCTCGCCGGGGTTCTTCGCCTCGACGTCCGCCATCAGCCCATCGACGTACGCGCTCACGGTCCAGTGCCTCCAGGGCTCGGTTCCATAAGGAAGCGTAGCCGAGCCGGACGAGCGAGGCGTCGGGCCTATCGGCAGGTCCCCGGGGGGCCTTCTGCCGGCCGTGCGTAGACTCCCGTCGATGAGCGTGTGGATCGTGCTGAGCGCGATCGCGGTCGCCGTGCTGATCGCCTGGCTCGGGCTGACCGCGCTCCGGGCCGCCTCGGGCGTGGGCCTGGACCTCGAGACCCCCGAGCCCGAGGACGTCGACGACCTGGAGGTCTACCTCGTGTGTCGCGAGTGCGGGACCGAGTTCCGGGTCACCCGGCTCGGCGAGCTCCAGATCCCCCGGCACTGCGGCGAGCGGATGCAGGTCGTCCGGCGCCCGGCCGGAGCGGGCGCGTGACCCCGCGGGTTCTCCACAGCGACCACCCCGTTCCGCGCAGGTTCTCCCGGCGTTGTCCACAGATCTCTGGACGTTGTCCACATCCGTCCGCCGAACGGCGCTTTCCACACGTGTGGACGGAGCTGGGGGGAATCACACCTATGTGATCCGCGGAGGGGTCCCGAAGGTCAGCGCCAGCGCGTGGCGGCGATGAACCCTGCGCCGATCACACCGAGGCCGATCCACAGCCAGTGCTGCTGCGTCCCGCCGGGCAGGAGGAAGTCGGCGTAGTTCAGGACGATGATCAGCACGCCGAGCAGGATCAGACCCAGGACGAGGTAGCCGTACCAGCGGGGGCTCGGCTTCGGCTTCGCCTTCGTCGGCGGCGCGACGTACGAGCGCGAGGTCTTCTTCGATCGCTGTCGGGATTTCGGCATCGCGCCGACGATGTTACCGGGGGACGAGCAGCAGGGCGTGCTCGGCGGCCGCCTCGACGGCGGGTCGGGAGAAGGGGCATGCCCGAAGCTTCCCCGAGGCCCACAGGTCCGACTGGTCGTTCCAGTGCGGAGACGCCGGGTTGCCGGACTGTCCGGTGGTGAGCACGGCGAGCGACCCGTCGAGGTCGGCGAGATCCACCACCACGCGCCACGAGGGCACCACCACGGCGTCGAACCCCAGGCGCGCGTCGAACCCACCCTGCAGGACGGTCTGCTCGTCCCCGCCCAGCTCGTGCTCGGCCGCGACGAACACGGCGCCGATCCCCGGCAGACGGGCGAGCGGGTGCGCGAACCTGACCCGGTGCAACGCGCCCCACCGCCACCCTCGTTCGTCGCTCCCGAACCGTTCGGCGAGCAGCGCGACCGCCTCGCCCAGCGCGACGGCGAGGACCTCGTCCCACGATCCACCGCCGGGCGGCGGGATGTTCGCGTCCAGCATCGCCGGGAGCGCGGTGCAGACGAACGTCTCGCGCCAGGCCACGTAGTCCTCGACCGGGCTCTCGTCGCCCGCGTCCCCGAACGCGACGACGGCGATCCGTCCGACCCACACCTCGTAGACCGCCGCGGCCGCCGAGCCGGCGTCCAGGTCCCCGGACCACCCATCGAGCAGGCCGAGCGCACGTCGAGCCGAGTCGGCACGTGCCTCGGTCGCGAGCAGGTGCGGCAGCAGTCGCCGTGCGGGGAGCGAGACGGTGTCGGCCTGGATCGAGGCGGCGGAGTCGGAGGTCTGCGCGTGGTTCGGCTCCAGCAGGTCGGCGATCCGCCGCGCGCGGAACCCCGCATGGAAGTCGAGGCCGATCAGGTGTGGGTAGTCCTCGTCGTGGATGCGGTTGTTGGCGGTGACGACGAACCCCGAGCCCGGGTCCTTCGACCACGGGAGCTCCTCGTACGGGAGGTAACCCTCCCACTCGTGGTCGGAGGTCCAGCCCGCGACCGGGGCGGAGCCGTCGCCGGCGCGCCGCAGCGGGAACCGTCCTGTGCACTGGTAGCCGATCGTGCCGTCGACGTCGGCGTAGACGACGTTCTGGCCGGGGCACCACAGGCCGCGCAACGCCTCGCGGAACTCCTCGAACGACGCCGCGCGCACGAGCTCGGCGAGCACGACGGGCTCCAGGAGACCGTCGGCGGCGGTCCATCGCAGCGCGAAGGTGCCGTCCACGCGGGCGTACTCATTGCCGGCCACGCCGACCGGCGCGGTCTCCAGGATCGGGCCGTGCCGGGTCTCCCGCACGTCGAACGTGACCGCGGCACCACCGCGGACCTCGATCGTCTCCGTGCGCACGGTGAGCGGTTCCCAGGTGCCGTCGAACTCGGCGGCGGTCCCCTCGTCGTTCAGGCGCTCGACGTAGAGGTCCTGGACGTCGCCGCTCACGTTGGTCAGGCCCCACGCGTGGTGCGGCGTCGTCCCCGCCAGGATGCCGGGGACGAAGGGCAGGGCCGCCCCGCGAGTCTCGTACCCGGGCGCCCGCAGGTGGAGCTCGAACCACGCCGCCGGTTGCTGCACGAGCAGGTGCGGATCGTTGGCCAGCAGCGGGCGTCCGCTCGCCGTCCTCGAACCCGAGACGACCCAACTGTTCGAGCCCTGGCCGCGCGAACGGGGGAACCCGTCCAACAACCGCCCCGCGAGCGAGCCCGCCGCGAGCCCGGGCGGGTCGACCGCCGCCGGCGGCATGAGGGGCGCCGCGATATCGGCTCCGAACCGCTCGGACAGGCGGAGCCGGAGCAGCTCGTCGTCCCAGTTGCCCGACAGGCCCCACGCGAGGTAGGCGAACGCCGCCGCCCAGCCCTCGAGATCCTCGGGGAGCTCCGGGGCCACCCCGAGCATCGCGTACTCGAGCGGTGGGGCCGGCATCGCCTCCATCCAGGCCCTGGCCCCGTCGACGAACCGCCGCATCATCGACCGCGATGCCGCGCTCCAGCGCTGCGCCTCGCGCACCCCGATCCGGTGGAACCCGACCGTCCGCGCGAACCGGTCGGACGCGATCGTGAGGTCCGAGAACCATCCCGAGAGGCGCCCGGCCGCCGCGCGCAGCGCGAGCTCGATCTGGAACAGCCGCTCCGACGCCTGCACGAACCCCTGCGCGAACCACAGGTCGTCCGGCGACGCGGCGGACAGGTAGGGGATCCCCCACCCGTCCCGCAGGACCTCGACCGGTTCGCGGAGCCCCCCGACCGCCAGCTCGCCCTCCACCGGCGGGAGGGCCGTGCGTGCGGCGTCCAGGAACTCGTCGAGCGGATCGGCCACGGGGCGGGAGCCTATCGGCTGGCTCCGGACCTCAACGAGGAGGGCGCCAACGGGGCGCGCCAAGGCGGAGCGTGCCAAGGAGCGTGCCAAGGAGCGTGCCAAGGAGCGTGCCAAAGGGCGTGGTTGAGCGGGTGCTCGCCTGTCTGGAATGATGCCTGCGATGACCGACCACCGGCCCTGGTTCGCGACCTACCCGTCCGGGGTCCCCCACACCCTTGAGCCGTATCCGAACCTGTCCGTGTTCGGGATGCTCGAGGCGTCGGCGCGAACGCATCCGGAGGCGCCGGCGCTCGCGTGGTTCGGCCGGAGGATCTCCTACGCGGCGCTCATGCGGGAGGTCGAACGTTGCTCGGCAGCGCTCGCCGGCCTGGGGGTCGGCAGGGGCGATCGGGTGGCACTCATCATGCCGAACTGCCCCCAGTACGTGATCGCCTTCTACGCGACGGCCCGCCTGGGCGCGGTCGTCGTCGGCAACAACCCGCTCTACACGGCCCGCGAGATGGAGGTCCAGCTCCGCGACTGCGCGCCGTCGGTCGTCGTCGTGCTCGACCTGCTGTACTCGGACTTCGCGGACGTGTTCGAGAGCGTCGGGCTGCGGCATGTCGTCGTCGCGCGGCTGAACGATTACATGTCGTTCCCGAAGAAGCAGCTCGCGCCCGCGCTGAAGTTCAAGAAGGTGCAGCGCGAGCAGGGCAAGCCCTGGCCCCCCGTACCGAAGGACGCCCCGGTCATGTGGTGGGAACGATGGCTCGGCGCCGCCGGGCCGGTGCCGGTCGCGCCGATGATCGAGCCCGAAGATCCAGCCGGGTTCATCTACACCGGCGGCACAACCGGGATCTCCAAGGGCGCGATGCTCTCGCACCGCAACATGGTGGCGAACGCGATGCAGGCCGCCGCGTACCTCTCCCTGGTGGAGGGCGAGGAGGCGCTCCTCGGCCCGCTCCCGTTCTTCCACTCGTTCGGGATGCTGACGATGAATGTCGCGGTGCTGATCGCGGCCAAGATGGTCCCGATCCCGAACCCGCGGGACCTGCATCTCGTGCTCGAGGAGATGTCGAAGGAGAAGCCGACCTTCGTACCGGGCGTACCGCGTCTGTTCAACGCGCTGAACGAATCGCCGCTCGCCGCCAAGTTCGATCTGCGTTCGGTGAAGGCGTGCATCTCCGGCGCGGCGCCGCTGCCGGCCGCGGTCGCGGAACGGTTCGCGGAGATCACCGGCGGCGCCAGGCTCGTCGAGGGCTACGGCCTGACCGAGTGCTCGCCGGTCACCCACGCGAATCCGTTGGACGCGCCGCGCCCGGGGTCGATCGGCATGCCGATGCCCGACACCGACTGCAAGATCGTCGATCTGGTCGACCCGGACCGTCAGCTCGAACCAGGCGAGCGGGGCGAGCTGTGCGTCCGAGGACCGCAGGTGATGCTCGGCTACTGGAACCGGCCGGAGGAGACCGCGCTCGCGATCCGCAACGGGTGGTTCCACACCGGCGACGTCGCGGTGATGGATCCCGACGGGTACTTCCGGATCGTCGACCGGCTCAAGGAGATGATCCTGGTCTCGGGGTTCAACGTGTACCCCAACGAGATCGAGGACGCCCTGTACCGGCATCCGAAGATCTCCAAGGTCGCGGTGATCGGGGTGCCGGACGACAAGACCGGCGAGGCGGTGAAGGCGTTCGTCGTCCTGCGCGAGGGCGAGTCGGCCTCCGTCGACGAGCTCGTGGCGTGGGCGCGCGACCCGGCCAACGGCCTGACGGCGTACCGGTCCCCCAAGCGGATCGAGCTCCGGGACAGCCTCCCCGAGACGATGGTGGGCAAGGTGCTGCGGCGGGTGCTCATCGAGGAGGAGCGTCAGAAGGCCGCGGCCCCGGCCTCGTGAGCCCACTGCCCGCCGACCTCGGCGAGGGCGCCGTCCTGCGGCGGCTCACGATGGCGGATCTCGAGGAGATCTGGGCGCTCGTCGAGCTCGAGCGGCCTCGTCTCGAACCGTGGATGCCGTGGGTGGACGGCGCCCGGACGATCGACGATCAGCGGCGCTGGCTCGAGGGCGTCGTGGACGACCAGGGAACGCTCGACGGGTGCGGGATCTTCGTCGACGGGCGGTACGTCGGGGGCGTCGGCCTGCGGTGGGATCCGTTCGGCGTGCGGGGCGAGATCGGGTACTGGGTCTCGGCCACTCAACAGGGTCGCGGGCTGGTCACGCGGGCGGTTCGCGCGCTGCTCGAGGTCGGGTTCCGCGACCTGGGGCTGCACCGGATCGAGATCCGGGCGGGCGTGGAGAACACGCGCAGCCGAGCGATCCCCGAGCGCCTCGGGTTCGTCCGGGAGGGGGTCGAACGCGGAGGCGAACGCGGCTCGAACGGGTTCTATGACCTCGTCGTCTACTCGATCTTGGAGGACGAATGGCCGCGTCCGTCGTGAGCGGCATCGAGGCGGTCGTCTTCGACCTGTTCGGCACGCTGGTGTACGAGTTCCCCCGTGCGGACTGGGAGGGCTGGCTCGAGACGAGCGCCGCGATCGCGGAGGCCGACGTCGACGCGTTCAAGGCCGCGTGGCAGGCCACGGCGATCGAACGCCAGACCGGTCGGCTCGGCGACATCGAGGAGAACCTGCGTACCGTCGCCGCCCGCGCCGGCGCCTGGCCGACCGACGCCCAGCTCACCGAGATCCTGGACGCCCGCGCCGAGATGTACCGGAAGTGGTTCGTCCCGCGTCCCGGCGCCGAGGAGGTGCTCGCTCGGCTGCGCGCCGACGGCTACCGCCTCGCGCTGATCAGCATGTGCGCGCCCGACGCGCCAGCGATGTGGCGCGCGTCGCCGCTCGCGGGCACCGTCGACGTCGAGGTGTTCTCGTGCGACGTCGGCCTGCGCAAGCCCGACCCCGCGGTCTACCTATTCGCGACCGAGCACCTCGGCGTGAGCCCGCGGGCGTGCCTGTACGTGGGCGACGGCTCCTACCGCGAGCTCTCGGGCGCGGCGGCCGTCGGGATGCGATCGGTGCTGATCCGCGACCCGCAGGAGGAGGCGGAGATGCTGCGCCCCGAGGTCGAGGCGTGGGACGGCGCGTCCATCGACGACCTGCGCCGGATCCCCGATCTGCTCGAAGCCTAGAGCGCGCCGACGCGGCGAGCGGCGTCGAACGCGATCTCGCGCTCCTCGGGCGCGAGCGGCCGAAGCGGGGGTCGCACGTCGGGACGGATCGGAACCCCCCGCGCGACGAGGATCTCCTTGAGCGCGGCGTGGAACGGGATCGGGCCGAGGAGCGTTCGGAGGGTCGACACGTGTTCGCCGGCGGTCGCGTCGCGATCGTGCACGAGCGACGCAACGATCTCGGGGAACGCCGTCGCCAGACCGGAGACCGCGCCGTCGGCGCCGTGCTCGAGCGCCTCGAGCACCAGCGGCTCGGACCCGACGAACAGGTCGAGCCCCTCGAGCGCGTAGGGTTCGATCGCGCTCCAGGGCGTGTCGGACACCTTCAGGCCCGCGAGGTTCGGCGAGGTTTGGCGGAGGCGTTCGATCACCGGAACCGGGATCGCGTAGCCGGACCGGCCGGCGAACTCGTAGACGTAGAACGGCATCGGTCCGCACGCCTCGGCCGCCGCTCGCAGGTGCTCGAGCAGGGCCGGTTCGTCGAGCGGGAAGTACGGTGGCGCGATCACGGCAACGGCATCGGCGCCTACCTCCTTCGCGTGCGTCGCCAATTCGACCGTGTCCGACGTCGACTGGGCTCCCGCGTGGATCGCCACCTGGAACCCCTCCGCGCGGGCGTCGACGAATCGTTCGGCTACCCGCCGGCGTTCGGGCACCGAGAGCAGGATCCCCTCGCCCGTCGTGCCACAGGCGAGCACGCCGTCGATGCCTCGTTCGGCGAGGAAGCGCGTGAGGGGAGCGATGGCGTCCTCGTCGACGTCGCCACCGCCGTCGGCAAGCGGCGTCACCGCGGCCGCGATCGCCCCGTTGAGCATGCGCGAGATGCTATCGACCCGTGGTTCCCGTCGCCGCGGTGTGGGTACGGCTCTCTACTACGTGCCGAGGAACGTGACGAGCAACTTGCCGAGGAACTTGCCGAGGAACTTGCCGAGGAACTTGGAGGAGCGATGATCCGTCTCGAGACCCCCGACCCCGACCCGCAGCCGTCACCGAGCCCCCAGCCGCCGCAGCCCGCCCCCGCACCGGAACCGCTTCCGACACCCCACCCGCTCCCGACACCGGAACCGCTCCCCGGACCGGTCCCGGCGCCCGAACCCCCGACGCCCGAGCCATCGCCGCGACCGCAGCCACCGCCGGACTCGGAGCCGCCGATCCGCGCCTGGGCGCGGGACGTCTCGGCTCAGTCGAGGACGCGCTCCGAACGCCGTTCCGAGCGCTTGCCGTTCGGCGTCGCGAACTGCGTCCGCTCCGTCGAGCCCGCGAGCGCGAGGGTGGACGCGGTGCCGCGGCTCACGACCTCGGAGACGCGGTCGAAGTAGCCGGTTCCGACCTCGGCCTGATGGCGCGTGGCCGAGTACCCGAGCGACTGGAGCTCGAACTCGCGCTCCTGGAGCCGGACGTACGCGCTCATGCCCTCGTCGGCGTACGCATGGGCGAGCTCGAACATCGACGCGTTCAGGGCGTGGAATCCGGCCAGCGTGATGAACTGGAACCGGTAGCCCATGGCCCCGAGCTCGCGCTGGAAGCCCGCGATCTCGGCGTCGTCCAGGTGCTGGCGCCAGTTGAAGCTGGGTGAGCAGTTGTAGGCCAGGAGCTTGTCGGGGAACCTCTCGTGGATCGCCTCGGCGAACGTGCGCGCCTCGCCGAGGTCTGGGGTCGAGGTCTCGCACCAGATCACGTCTGCGAATGGCGCGTACGCGAGCCCGCGTGCGATCGCCGTCTGGATGCCGTTGCGGATCCGGAAGAACCCCTCGTGGGTCCGGTCCCCGGCGACGACGAACGGGCGGTCGACCTCGTCGACGTCGTTGGTGAGCAGCGTCGCGGACTCGGCGTCGGTGCGGGCGACGAGCAAGGTCGGCACGCCGAGGACGTCGGCGGCCAGTCGGGCGGCGCTCAAGGTCTTGAGGAACTGCGAGGTCGGAACGAGCACCTTGCCCCCGAGGTGCCCGCACTTCTTCTCGCTCGCGAGCTGGTCCTCGAAGTGCACGCCCGCGGCGCCGCTCTCGATCATCGCCTTCATGAGCTCGAACGTGTTGAGGGCGCCGCCGAACCCGGCCTCGGCGTCGGCGAGGACCGGCGCCATCCAGTAGGTGCCTGCGTCGCCCTCGGACCAGGCGACCTGATCCGCGCGTTGCAGCGCATTGTTGATCCTGCGGACGAGGCTCGGCACGCTGTTCACGGGGTAGAGCGACTGATCTGGGTAGGTGTGACCGGCGAGGTTCGCATCCGCCGCCACCTGCCACCCCGAGACGTAGATCGCGTTGAGCCCCGCCTTGACCATCTCCACCGCCTGCCCGCCCGAGAGCGCGCCCAGGGCGTGGACGTAGTCCTTGGTCGTCATGAGCCACCACAGGCGCTCAGCACCAAGCCGCGCCAGGGTGTGTTCGATGGTGATCGAGCCCCGCAGCGCGATCACGTCCTCGGCCGAGTGCGTGCGCTCGATCCCGCTCCAGCGGGGGCTGGAATCCCAGTGCGTGCGGAGGTTCTCGGCTTCTCGCTGGATCCGCTCGTCGTACGTGAGATCGATCATGTCGGTGCCTCCTTACCCCGTCTACCTGCATGAATAACGGATGACCCCCGCGGCTGCGGGGGTCGAAAGGGGGCTTTCGTACGGGCCGGATGCCGTCGTCGGCCCCCTCAGGCGGGGGGTACGTGCGTGGCGGCGCCGAAGTTGAACGCTGATTCAAACATCGGGCCGAGTGTGCCACACGCGATGGGCGTCGCGCAAGGTCCTGAGGCCTCAGACGTTGGAACGACGATCGACCGGGGTACCGAGCTCGGCCCCGCGAGGTGCGCGGCTGGCCCGGCGGTCACGCACGAACAGGATCCAGCCGGTGACCGACACGGTGGCCGCGGCCAGGATCAGCAGGCCGAGGGCCAGCAGGAACGCGGTCTGTCGGTCCATCGCCCAGAGGCTACCCCACGGTGCTGTGGGCTCGGTCCCGCGTGTTCCGAGCGGGGTTCGGGGATGCGACCGGGTCGGGGACGGCGATCTCGAGACGGCGCCCGCGCCGAAGGACGATCGCGAGCGCCAGGCCGAGCAGTCCGACGGCCACGATCAGGCCGACACCGGGGTCACGAGCGGACGCTCGGCCGTGCGTCGCCGGGCCAGCCCGTCCGACTCGAGCTCGCGAGCCGGCGCCGCCCGCGGCGGGTCGGGGGAGCGCCGGTCGGGCAAGATAGGCGGATGCGTCTGCCCGTCATGCCGCCCGTGGCCCCGATGCTCGCGAAGTCGGTCAAGGAGATCCCGGCCGGCCCGTTCAGCTACGAGCCCAAGTGGGACGGGTTCCGCTCGATCGTCTTCCGCGACCACGACGAGGTGGAGATCGGCAGCCGGAACGAGCGGCCGATGACCCGCTACTTCCCCGAGGTCGTGGAGGCGATCAGGGCCAACCTGCCGGGGCGTGCCGTCGTCGACGGCGAGATCGTGGTCCCCGACCCCGAGCTGGCCAGGCTCGAGTTCGAGACGCTCCAGCAGCGGATCCATCCCGCCGACAGCCGCGTCCGGATGCTTGCCGAAGCCACCCCGGCCCATCTCGTCGCGTTCGATCTGCTCGCGCTCGGCGATGACGATCTCACGGGTCGACCGTTCGCCGAGCGGCGGACGGCGCTCGAGGCCGCGCTCATGGACGCGAGGTCGCCGATCCACGTCACGCCGGCCACGACCGATGTGGAGGTCGCGCGGCGGTGGTTCGCCGAGTTCGAGGGGGCCGGGCTCGACGGGGTGATGGCGAAGCCGCTCGAGGGGACCTACCAGCAGGACAAGCGCGTGATGTTCAAGATCAAGCACGAGCGCACCGCCGACTGCGTCGTGGCCGGGTACCGGCTCCACAAGAGCGGCCCCGATGCCGTCGGGTCGCTCCTGCTCGGGCTGTACGACGACGCGGGAGTGCTCGCCAACGTCGGGGTGATCGGGGCGTTCCCGATGGATCACCGTCGGAGGCTCCTTCAGGAGCTGCAGCCGTGGGTCACGACCTTCGACGGCCACCCCTGGGACTGGGAGCAGGAGATGGCCGAGGCTCGGACGCCGCGGAGCGCCGAGGGCAGCCGCTGGAACCCGAAGAAGGACCTGTCCTTCGTCCCGCTCCGACCCGAGCGGGTCGTGGAGGTGCGGTACGACCACATGGAGGGGAACCGATTCCGGCACACGGGCCAGTTCGTCCGGTGGCGCCCCGACCGCGATCCGCGCTCGTGCACGTTCGAGCAGCTGGAGGAGCCGGTGAGCTTCGACCTCGCCGAGATCCTCGGCGTCGGCCGTTCGGGATAGGGCTCAGCCGGCCCGCGCGGTCTTGCGCCTCGCCTCGGCTCGACGCTCGGCCTCGAGGCGTTCGAGGTCGACGTCGCTGGTGTCGAGGTACGTCATGGTCGAAGCGATCGATCGGTGGCCGGCGGTCCGGTCGATCAGCTCGTGCATCTGCCGCGCGATCCGCCGGTAGGTCGGGTGACCCTGGGGCGACGACCGGAGCTCGATCAGGTGCATCGCCTCCCGCGCGCTCATCTGCAGCACGAACCGGATCCGGTACGCCATCGAGACCGCGTACTGCGCCACGTCGGGGCCCACATGGTCTGCGAGCGTCCCCCAGGTCGAAGCCGAGTCCTCCATCACGCGGTCCCACTCCCCGGTCATGCCCGCGTCGGCGATCACCTCCGGGGTGTCGAACCCGTGCTGAGGCGACAGGCGTTGCCATTCGAGCGTGAGCAGGCGGTGGCGTTGGAGGTCGCGGAACGCGCCGTAGTCGCAGAGCACGTCGAACCGGTAGCCGGTGCGTTCGAACGCGCGGCCGGGCTTGTGCCGCCGGTTGCCTCGCTCGCCGACGTAGGCGCGCAGCACCGCGTCGCGCTCGTCGGCGCCCATCGAGTGCGCGATCGACTGCAGCCGGTCGTCGGGCAGGTCCGACGCCGCGTACATCGCCGCGGCGATCACCTTCTCCTCGCCGAGCGGGTCGTAGTCGGTGAGCGTGACGGCGTCGCGGTGGCCCGGCTCGAGACCTTCGGTGAACTTCGACGTGACCTGGGCGATCGTGTCGCGCGTCTCCGCGAGATACCGCGACCAGGCAACGCCGCGGTCGGGGAGGTCGACGCGCCTGAGGAACGCGGGGATCACCTTGCGGAGCTCGACGAGCATGAGGTCGCCGTACTCGCGCACCTCGGCGAGTGGGTGGGTGTGCATCCGGATCAGCATCTGCTCGTAGGCCTGGCCGGTCGCGAACACGCCGAGGTTCGAACGCGTCCCGGCCGGCAGCAGCACCCGGAGCGTGTCGCAGGTCTTCGCGGTGATCGTCGAGCGGTACAGGAAGTCCGAATCGTCCGGGTCCTTGGGGAAGCGCTCGGCGAACAGGTCGAACAGCGGCCGGAACATCCGCCCGTACGCCTCGAACGTACGCGTCGCGTACCCCTCGTATTCCTCCCCGGCGGCGCCGCCCTCGATCTCGGGCGGCGTCGTGAGCCGCCATCGGTCGCCGGGTCGGTCGTCGTAGCGCATGTAACGCGTCGACTGCTCGAGGTAGGCCGCGAGGCGCCCCCATTCGATCGCCTTGGCGAGGAGCTGCGAGGCCTGCTCGCACGCGAGGTGCACGCCGCCGAGCTGGGCGACGGAGTCGTCGCCGAACTCGAAGAACACGCGGTCGAACAGCTGCTCCGCCTTCTCCACCTTGACGCCCTCGAGCCCCGCGACGGCGCCGGCCTCGAGCGGCTCGGCGAACTCGTCGAGGAACAGGCGGCGGAGCGACTTCGGCGTCCTCGAGTAGCGCGCGAACAGCGCGCCCTTCACCACCTCGGGCAGGTTCGTGAGCGCGAAGACCGGGCCGTCGAGGTTCGTGAAGTGCGGGGCGAGCCGGGCGCGCTCCTCGTCGGTGAACTCCTCGTGGACGAAGGCGGCCACGCCTAGCCGCCGGTCTCGCCGGTCCCACCGGTCCCACCGGTCCCACCGGTGGGGCCTTCGACGCCCTGGAACAAGGTCACCGTGCTGCCTGGGTCGACCTGCGTCCCGGGCGCCGGATCCTGCGCCGCGACCTTGTTCCCCAGTGGGCACGCCGGGTTGATGGGCACGGTCTCGCTGGAGATGACCGAGCTCAGTCCCGCCTTGTCGAGCTCGTTCTGGGCCGAGCCGAAGCTCTGGCACCGAACCTCGGGCACCTGAACCTGAGTGGGCCCAGCCGAGACGAAGATCGTGACCTGGGAGCCGGGGTCGACATCCGTGCCCGAGGCGGGATCGGTGCGCGTGACGAGGCCGGCGTCGATCGCGTCGCTCGGCTCCTCCTGTGGACCCGCCGGCACGAGCCCGAGGCCGGTCAACGTCGCCTGAGCCTCTTCGAGCGACGAGCCCTCGAGGCTCGGGATCGCGACTTGATCGGGCGTCGCGACGATCGTGAGGTCGACGGCCGTCCCGCGCTCGACCTCGGCGTTCGCCGCGGGATCCTGCTCGAGCACCGTGCCGGGTTGCTGGGTGTCGTCCGCGGCGGGAACCCGTGTGATGCTCCCGACCTCGAGCCCTGCCTCGCTGAGGTCCTGCTCGGCCTGCGTTCGACTCTTCCCCACTACGTCTGGGACGGTGACGTTGACCCCGGTCTGTTGGTCGTCGTTGTTCAGGACGTTGGCGGCGAGGAACCACAGCAGGGCCCCGAGGAGCGCGATCAACACGAGCGTGACGACGATCGGCACCCAGTTCGTGCCGCGCTCGCGTTCGGGCGGCGGGAGCACCTGGGTCGCCTGCGCGGGAGGGCGGTCCAGGACCTGGGTCGTCCCGGCGGCGAGCAGCGGCGTCGCAAGCACGGGAAGCCCGCGCTTGGCGCGTTCGAGGTCGGCGCGCATCTCCTCGGCCGACTGGTAGCGGTTCGCCGGGTTCTTCGCGAGCGCCCGCAGGATCACGGCGTCGAGGTCGGCGGTGACGTCCGGGTTCAGCCGCGACGGCGGTGTCGGCTGCTCGAGCACCTGCTTGGACGCGACCGCGACGGGGGAGTCGCCGAGGAACGGCGGCCGGCCCGTGACCATCTCGTACAGCACGCATCCCAGCGAGTAGATGTCCGAGCGCCCGTCGACGGGCTGTCCCTGCGCCTGCTCCGGCGACAGGTAGGACGCCGTGCCGAGGATCGCCGCCGTCTGCGCGACCGTGTCGGCCGTCGTCGTGACCCGTGCGATGCCGAAGTCGGTGACCTTCACCTCGCCGCGGGGGTTGAGCATGATGTTGCCGGGCTTGATGTCGCGGTGGATCACCCCCCGCGCATGCGCGGCCTCGAGCGCACGGCACACGTCCATCGCGATGTCGATCGCGCGGTCGGGGAGGATGCGTCCGCCGCCCGCGAGGATCTCGGCGAGAGTTCGGCCCTCCACGTACTCCATCACGATGAAGTGCACGCCGTCGTCCGATCCGGTGTCGAAGACCGAGACGATGTTCGGGTGGCCGATGCTTGCCGCGGCCTGCGCCTCGCGGCGGAACCGCTGGACGAAACCCCCGTCGTCCGCGAACTGCGGCGCCAGGACCTTCACGGCCACGGTCCGGCCGAGCACCGTATCGGAGCCGAGGAAGACCTTGGCCATGCCGCCGCGGCCGAGCTCCCGCTCGACCCGGTACCGCCCCCCGAGGGTTATCGGCAGATCGATCTCCGGAACCTCCCGCTCGATGTGCTCGACTCAGGCGCCCAGCGCGGCCTCCAGCACCGCCCTCGCGATCGGCGCGGCGACCTGTCCGCCCGTCGCTTCGCTGCCAAGGCTACCGCCGTCCAGGACGATAACCGCGACGGCGATCCGAGGAGCCTCCGCGGGCGCGAAGCATACGAACCACGCGTGCGGATCCTCCCCGTCGCCGTGCTGGGCCGTGCCGGTCTTGCCCGCCACGGTGACACCGGGGATCTGGGCCGCCGTGCCGGTCCCGCTCTCGACGACGCCGACCATCATCTGCGTGAGCGCAGCGGCGTTCTCCGGCGACAGCGGGCGCGAGAACTCCTGCGGCTTGAACTCCGCGATCACGCGCCCGCTCGGGTCTCGGGCCTCGGTGACCAGGCGCGGCTGCATCTCGACGCCGTCGTTCGCGATCGCCGCCGCGACGAGGGCCATCTGCAACGGGTTCGCGGCCACGTCCTGCTGCCCGATCGCCGAGATCGCGACGGCGGGCTCGCGGTCCACGAACGTCTCGGGCGCCGGGAACACACCCGAGGTCCACGGGATGTCGAACGGCACGAGGTCCTCGCCGGCCTCGGCGGTGAACCCGTACGCGCGCGCCTGCTCGGCGAGCTTCTCGGGGCCGAGCACCAGCCCCACCGCGCCGAACACGACGTTGCACGACTGGCGGAGCGCGTCGGCGAGCGTGATCTGCGAGCCACCCGAACACGTCGAGCCGCCGAAGTTCTCGATCGTCGCGTCGGTGAGCGGGAGGTCGAGCTCGTTCGGGTTGGGCCACAGGCTCTCCGGGCCGAACCCGTTCTCGAGCGCGGCCGACGCCGTCACGAGCTTGAACGTCGAGCCGGGCGGGAACAGCTCGTCGCTCGCGCGCGAGAGCAGCGGCTTCTCCGGATCGGCGTTCAGCTCGTCCCACGAATCCCGCACGACCTTGGGGTCCTGCGAGGCGAGCAGGTTCGGGTCGTAGCTCGGCTCGGAGACCAGGGCGAGCACGTCGCCGGTCGCGGGGTCGATCGCGGCGATCGCGACGTCGCCCGCCTCCGCCAGCGCCGCGGCCTCGGCGGCCTCCTGGATCTCGGGCACGAGGGTCGTCACGATCGTCGCGCCCTGCTTGGGCCGGCCGAGGATCAGATCGGTGAGCGTCTGCGGCAGGAGCTCGGCCGCGTCGCCGGTCAGGAAGTCGTTGTAGCTCTGCTCGAGCTCCGTGCGACCGAACACGAACGAGTAGAAGCCGGTCTCGTGCGCGTACAGCTCCGCGTGGGGGTAGCGCCGCTGGAACCGGAGCGCGCCCGGGCTCTTGCGGCTGGACGCGAGGACCGTCGTCCCGTCGGCCGCCAGGATGCTGCCGCGGTCGATCCTGTACTCGGCGATCAGCTGCCGCTGCGCGTTCGCGGGGTCCTCGGCGATCCGGTCCGCGGCGAACACCTGGATGTAGTTCACCTGCGCGAACGCGATCAGGAACAGGACGAGCAGGGCGATCCCGAGCTTACGGATCTGCCGGTCCACCTAAGCCCCACCCACCCGCAATGCCCCACCCACCCGCAATGCCCCACCCACCCGCTACGCCTCCACCCGCTCCGGCAGCCCGAGGCGCGGAGAGCGCTCCCTCGGGGCCATCGGTCCACTCGAGACGCGGACGAGCAGCCCGAGCAGGACGAAGTTCGACACGAGGCTCGAGCCCCCGTAGCTCACGAACGGGAGCGTGACGCCGGTCAGCGGGATGATCCGCGTCACCCCTCCGATGATCACGAAGGCCTGCAACGCGACCAGCGTCGACAGACCCACCGCGAGCAGCGTCGAGAAGCCGTCCGGCGCGCGGAGGGCCACGCGCAGCCCCTTACCCACGAGCACGAGGATCAGCAGCAGGACCGCCGTGGTACCGAGCAGCCCGAGCTCCTCGCCGATCGCCGCGAAGATGAAGTCGGTGGATGCGAACGGGATCAGACCCGGAGAGCCCTGGCCGAGACCGGTCCCGACGATGCCGCCGCTCGCCATCCCGAACTCCGCCTGCGCGAGCTGCCCGAAACCCTGCGCGAAGACCTTCCCCGGATCGAGCGCGTGGAGCCAGATGTCGACGCGCAGCTGAACGTGGTCGAACAGTAGCCACCCCGCGTACGCGCCGACCACGAACAGGAGCAGACCGATCACCAGGTAGGCGGCGCGGCCCGTCGCCACCCAGAGCATCACGACGAAGATCCCGAAGTACAGCAGGGAGGCGCCGAGGTCCTTCTGCAAGAACAGGATCGCGAGCGACGCGCCCCACGCGAGCAGGACGGGGCCGAGGTGCTTGGCGGGAGGGAGGCGGAGCGGTCCGATCCGCGCGGTCGCGACCTGGAGCAGTTCTCGCTTCTGCGTCAGGTAGGACGCGAGGAAGATGACGACGAGCACCTTGCCGATCTCTGCCGGTTGGAACCCGATCGGCCCGATCTGCACCCACAGCCGCGCCCCGTTGATCGTACGGCCGATGCCGGGCGCGACCGGCAGGAGCAACAGCAGGAGACCGAGCAGTCCGATCGTGTACGTGTACGCGTCGAGCATCCGGGCGTCCCGCACCACGATCAACGTGAGCGCGTACGCGATCAGACCGACGACGATCCAGGTCGCCTGCTCGGCCGCGAGACCGCCCGAGAGCCGGAAGATCATGGCGAAGCCGAGCCCGACCAGCACGGCCGCGGTCGGGAACAGCGCCGGGTCGGCACGCGGAGCGAACACGCGGGTGACGACCAACGCGCCGGCGTACCCCGCCGCGAAGATCGTGACGTACAGCGCGAAGGTCGCCGGCAGCTGACCGCGCTTGCCGAACCCCGCGATCACGTAGGCCCCGACCGACAGGATCAGCGCCAGGATGGTGAACGCGACGGAGGGCGCGAGCGACGTGCGGCCCCTCGGCGCCGCGGCACGACTCACGGGGTGGGCTGATCGAATCTGGCGACGTCCTCGCGGATGCTCTCCACGATGGCCTCCGCGCCGGCCCGGTCGTCCGCCGTGATGCCGTCGGGCAGCCCTCGGTAGAACCCGATGGCCTCGGCCTGCTCCGCCGGGATCGAGGTCTCGACCACGACCGAGTGCAGCTCGAGCCCGGCGACCTCCGCGGGCACACCGCGGAAGATCGCCACCCGACCGTTCGAGACGCCGACGAACCACTGGGTGTCGAGGTACACGCGGAGCCCAACCACCCCCAGCCCGACGATGGCGAGCGTCACGCCGGTCCAGATCCCCACCTTCCGCCGGACCCTGCGTGACCCGGGGCGCGAGCGCTCGGGCCTCCGCTCCGGCGCCGGCCGATCCGTGCGGGACTTGGGACGGGAGCTCGGGCCCGCCGAGGGCTCCCGCGGCGGCTCGGGGATCCGGCCGCCGACGATCGTGATGTCGGATCGGTTCGGGGGAGCCGCAGGCGGGACCGGCCGCTCCATGGTGGACTGCTGCGGCATCGCGGACTCCTTGGTCGCACCCGGTCCGCCGCCGTCGTCCGCGAAGTCGAGGATCAGGGCGGTGATGTTGTCGATGCCGCCGGCGCGGTTGGCGACCTTGACGAGCTTGTCGACCGCCTCCTGCGGGTCGCGGGTCTCGAGCAGGATCTCCCGGATCTGCCCCTCGGGGACCATGCCGGTGAGGCCGTCGGTGCACAGCAGGAGCCGGTCGCCCGAGCCGACATCGAGGTCGCCCTCGTCGACCTGGATGTTCTGGTCCACGCCGAGGGCCCGCGTGAGGATGCTCCGGTGCGGGTGCGTCTCGGCCTCCTCCTCGCTGATCTCGCCCTCCATCACCATCCGATGCACGAGCGTGTGGTCCTCGGTGATCTGCGTCAGCTCGTTGCCGCGGAGCAGGTACGCGCGGGAATCGCCCACGTGTACGAGGTGCACCCGGTTCCCATCGACCTGAGCCGCGGTCAGCGTGGTCCCCATCCCCGAGACCCTGCGATCGCTCTGCGAGCGGTCGAACACGGCGCGGTTGGCCCCGGCGACCTGTTCGGCGAGCGAGCCCTCCCGCCGCTCGAACATCCCCTGCACGGTCTCGAGCGCCAGGCTCGACGCCACCTCGCCGCCCCGGTGGCCGCCCATCCCGTCGGCGACCGCGTACAGGGGCTCGACGACCAGATAGGAGTCCTCGTTGCCCTCGCGGACCTGGCCGATGTCCGTCGCGGCGCCGACGGTGACCTTCATCGCCTGAGCTCCAGGACGGTCTTGCCGATCTTCACGACGTCACCGGCATGGACCTCCACCGGCGCGTCGACCCGCCGATCGTTGAGGAGCGTGCCGTTCGTCGACCCCAGGTCCTCGACGTACCATCCGCCGTTCTTGGCGTACAGCCGTGCGTGCACCTGTGAAACGTACGTGTCCTGGAGGCGAATCGCACATCGGTCGCCGCGGCCGATCTCGGCCGGGTCGCGGAGCTTGACCGTGAGGGGCTTGCCGCCGCCGGCATCGTGCACGACGACCTGCGTGGGCGACCTGCCGCCCTTCGACGGCTTGGCGGTCGCGGGAGCCGGCGTCCGCATCTGGGTCGTCGCTCCCCGCTTGCGTCCACCGACGTCCACCGCGACCGAGCGGATCGCGCGGAACACGAAGAAGTAGAGCAGGACAAGCAACGAGTACTTCAGCACCGACAGGACGAAGGGCGACACGGTCAGCCGCTCCGGAACTCGAGCTCGGTCTCGCCGATCGTGATGCGGTCGCCGTGCTCGAGCACGTGCTCCTGGATCGGCTCGCCGTTGACCATCGTGCCGTTGGTCGAACCCAGGTCGGTGAGGACGAAGCCGGACTCCGTGCGCAGGATCCGGGCGTGCTGCCGGGAGGCGCCTGCGTCGTCGACGACCACGTCGCATTCGGGGAGCCGACCGATCGTGACGGATGGCTTTGCGAGCGCGTAGCTGACACCGTCGAGCAGGCGGACCAGCGAGCCCCGCTCGCCCACGGCCGGCTGCGGCGCGAGCTCCTGCTCGCCCTCGACGAACGAGGCCTCGCACCGGAATCGGCCCTTGCCGAGCTCCGCTCCGACCTCGAACTCCACCTCGGGGGGACCCACGAGCCCCCACCCGCGTTCGGCCGCGGCCTCCCGCACGACCTGCTTGAGCTCGTTCACGAGGGCCTGCTCGGCCTGCTCGAACCGCTGCGCGTCGGAGTCGGACAAGGTGAACACGTAGCGGTTCGGGGCCCAGACCTCCCTGACCCCGACGGTCTTGGTCCCGTCCATCTCGCGCATCATCCGCTTGGCGAGCTCGACCGGCTGCAGGCCCGAGCGGAACGTCGTCGCGAAGAAGCCCTCGACGAGGCCGCCGAGACGTCGCTCGAAGTCACGAAGGATGGGCACAGAAGCTGTTTCCGCTGGTCGGAAGGCTGGTCGCGCGGATTCTACCCCGCGCGCCCGGACCGGAACCGTGGCCGGAACTCCGCAGGACGACTGCTACGATTCGTTCCCGCTCGGGCGAGTGGCGGAATTGGCAGACGCGCAGGATTCAGGTTCCTGTGTCCGCAAGGACGTGGGGGTTCAACTCCCCCCTCGCCCACCCGGCGGTGAACGGCGGGGCCGGCGCGATCCGCCGGCCCCGCCCACGTCCCTACGAGGTCAGGTAGTCGAGCGCCCGGTCCATCATCTCGTTCCGGGCGGCAGCCCCGGCAACGTTCTCGAAGCCGAACCAAGAGTAGAGCGTTCGGAAGTCGGCGTCTCGCGGGTTCATCGAGGTCATCCCACCCTCGGTGAACCCGACGTCGGTGGTCAGGTTCCAGTCGAGTGCCGAAAGGCGGTGACTTCGTATGACGGTGAAGAACGGACCGACCCCTGCGAGGGCGCCGAAGAGCGTCCGAGCGTCAGCCGGCCTCCCCGGGATCGTCCGGCTCCCGCGGCTCCGGGACGAGCCGGAGCTCGGGGACGCCGGGCACGCTCGGCAACGAGCTCGCCGGCTCCTCACTCCCGATGAGCACGCGTGTGACGTTCGGGAAGTCCAGGCGCGCGGCGCCCGCGCCGTAGCCGGCCTCCTCGATCCGCAGCGCCGGGATCTCGCCGTACCCCTCCACGGTCGCGGCCAGGATCGCCGCCCCGGTCGCCGTCGTGAGCTCCGCGGAGACCCCGCGGGAGAACACGGGCGCGCCGCGCAGCAGTTCCACCACCGTGGCCGATGGGATCGGCATCGCCCCGTGCTCGGATCGCGCCATACCCAGGCCCGTGGGGACCGCCGAGGAGAAGACCCGTTCGACCCCGAGCATCGTGAGCCCGAGCGCCGTCCCGGCGACGTCGACGATCGCGTCCAGCCCTGCGAGCTCGTGGAAGGTCACCGTCTCGATGTCCCGTCGTTGGACGCGGGCCTCGGCCTCGGCGTAGCGACGGAAGATCCGGTGCGCGAGGTGCAGGGCGTCCGGCGGCAGGTCGGATGCGTCGAGCAGCGCGCGAACGCTCGCGTACGTCCGGATCACACCGGCGGTACCCGAGGTCCGCACCTCGGCGCGCACAGCTCGCACCCCGTGCTCGTCGACCTCGTCGAACCCGAGCTCGAACGGCTCGAGCGGCAGCGTCGCCAGATGCGCCCGCAGCTCGTCGCGATCGGCTCCGGCGTCGACGAGCGCACCCAAGGCCGAATCCCCCGAGATCCCGGCGATGCAATCGAAGTAGGCGAGTCGCATCAGGTCGGCTTCCGGCGGGCGAACCCCGTTCGACCGCGAGGGCGTTGATTGTATACTGCGGCACTCGCAGAAAGCCGCAGGTCAGTGGCCTCTTTCGGCGGTTCCCGACGATGACGTTCTCTCCAGAGACCCTCAGCCGGCTGGTGCTCGTCGCGATCGGCCTTGCGGCGCTCGCACTGGCGCTGTCGGCGCTCGCGTCGGGTCGCCGGCGCCGCCACCAGGAGCCGGTCGTGGTCGACGAGATCCTGCACGGGATCCTCGACGACCAGTCGAGCCGCATCGCGCGGCTCGAGTCGGCCATCCGAGCGCTGGCGGGGACCGACCGGCGACAGCAGATCGACATCGAGGGCGCGGTGCGCAACGTCGGGCTGGTGCGGTACGACGCGTTCGAGGACGTCGGCGGCCGGCTGTCGTTCTCCTGTGCGCTGCTCGACGACCATGGCACGGGGGTGGTGATGACCTCGATCAACGGCAGGCACGACACGAGGGTGTACGCGAAGCCGGTCTCCGAGAGCCACAGCCCCTACAGTCTGTCGATCGAGGAGGAGGAAGCGATCCGGCAGGCGCTGGAGCCGGGTGCCGAGCGGGCGGTCTCGGCGACGTGATCTGGCGACGGGACGACCCGGTACCGGCCGCGGGCGATCTCCCCGCGGCGCCGGGCGACGCTGGTTCGGACGAGCGGGACGAGACGACCGGGAAGGATCCGGGACGGACGGAGGTGCGAGGGATGGCAGATCAGCAGGGCGGAGAGGTCACCATCGTGGGGCAGGGAGCCAAGCTCGAGGGCACGGTCGTGTCCGCCGGGTCGCTGCGGATCGACGGGCAGGTGAAGGGGCAGATCAACGCCGAGGGCGACGTCCTGCTCTCGCCGCAGAGCCAGGTCGAGGCGGACATCCGCGCGCAGAACGTCGTGGTGGCCGGCAGGTTCAAGGGCACGATCCTCGTCAAGGGGCGGGCCGAGCTCGCGCGGGGCGGTCGCGTGGACGGCGACATCACCGCGAAGACCCTCGTCGTCGAGGAGGGCGGCATCTTCCAGGGGCAGTCGATCATGGATCAACAGCCGGCCCCGCCGCAGAAGGCCGCCGCGGCACCGGGGAAGGGCTCGACGCCCGAGGCCGAGGAGGCCAGGGTGTAGCGTGCTCGACGTCCGGGCGATCCGAGAGGACCCCGACCGGTTCCGCAGGGGCCTCGCCCGGCGCAACCTGGCCGACGCCGTCGACGAGATCCTCGAGCTCGACGAGCGACGACGCGCGCTCACGGTCCGGGTGGAGGAGCTCCGCGCGGAGCAGAATCGGACGAGCAAGGCGATCGGCGGTGCCGGTGGCGAGGAGAAGCAGCGCCTGATCGCCGAGGTGGCCAAGGTCTCGGCCGAGCTCAAGGAGCTCGAGCCCGAGCTCGAGCAGGTCTCGGCCGAGCTCGCCGACGTGCTGGCCCGGACCCCGAACGTCCCCGACGAGTCGGCGCCGGACGGTTTCACGGACGAGGACGCCGTCGAGGTGCGCCGCCACGGCGAACCCCCGACCTTCGACTTCGAACCCAGGGACCACGCGCTGCTGGGTGAGCAGCTGGGCATGCTCGACGGCGAACGGGCCGCTCGGACCAGCGGCTCCCGATTCGTGTATCTGCTGGGCGACATCGTGCAGGTGCAGTTCGCTCTCGTCCGCCACGCGCTCGACCTGTTGACGGCCCGGGGGTTCGTCCCGGTGATCCCGCCGGTGCTGGTCCGCGAGGAGGCGATGTTCGGCAGCGGGTTCCTCCCGACGGACGAGGTCAACATCTACGTCACGACCCCCGACGAGCTGTACCTGGTCGGGACGTCGGAGGTCTCGCTCGCCGCGTTCCACGCGACCGAGATCCTGGACGAGGACGACCTCCCGATCCGCTACGCCGGGTACTCGACATGTTTCCGCCGCGAGGCCGGCACCTACGGCAAGGACATGGGCGGGATGTTCCGCGTCCACCAGTTCGACAAGGTGGAGATGTTCTCGTTCGCCAGACCGGAGGACTCGTGGGGCGAGCACGAGTTCATGGTCAGGATCGAGGAGGAGATCGTCGGCACCCTCGACCTGCCCTACCGCATCGTGAACGTGGCCGCCGGCGAACTCGGGGGCGCCGCGGCGAAGAAGTACGACCTCGAGGTATGGCTGCCGGGCCAGGGCCGGTACCGGGAGCTCACGTCCTGCTCGAACTACACCGACTACGGCGCCCGCCGCGGGCAGACCCGGGTCCGCCGCACCTCGGGCGAGGTCGAGGTGCTGCACACGCTCAACGGCACCGCCACGGCGATCGGCCGGACCCTGATCGCGATCCTCGAGAACTACCAGCGCGCGGACGGGACCGTCGGGCTCCCAACGGCCCTGCACACGTACCTGCCCGAGCACCTGCGCGAGCTCCGGCCGAGCGGCCGGCCGGCCGCGGGATCGAGCTAGTCGGCGTCGCCGCCGAGCTCGCCGAAGACCATCCCGGCCAGCTCCCGGTAGCGGCTCTCGAGCTCTCGGTGGGCCGTGACGTCGATCGCGACCCCCTGCCAGAACCTCGGCCGGCCCTCGTCGTCCCGGACGAGCACCGCGCGGCTGTCCAACCAGACGATGCTGCCGTCCGGGCGGATGATCCGGAACTCCTCGTTGAAGGTCTTGCCCGTCTCCTCGGCGTGTGCGTTCGCGGCGTAGACGCGTTCGCGATCCTCGGGGTGCACGAGCTCGCCGAGGCGGGTGGGGTTCGCGCGGAGCTCCTCGCTCGTGAAGCCGAAGACCTCCTCGGCCTGGGGGCTCAGGTAGGTGAACCAGGTCTCGTCGGGGGGCGCTCCCGGGGTCTCGATGAACGTGACCGCCGGGATCTGTTCGACCAGGGTGCGGTAGCGCGCCTCGGCCAGACGAAGGTTGCGCTCGGCCTCCTTGCGGTCGGTGATGTCGGTCGTCACCCCATGCCAGAACTGGGGCGCGCCGTCGTCGTCGCGGACCAGGATCGCGCGGTCGTGCATCCAGCGGATCTGGCCGCCCTTGGTCAGCTGTCGGAACTCCTGGTCGAACGGCTCGCCCGTCGACTCGGCCCGTGCGTTCGCCTCCCGGATGCGCGGCAGGTCGTCCGGGTGCAGGGTCCGCTCGAAGAAGTGCGGGTCGCTCGTGGCCTCGTCCGGGGTGAACCCGAGGATCCGCTCGATCTGCGGGCTGACGAAGGCGAACCGCGACTCTTCCGGCGCCTCCGGGCTGGCGTGCTCGAGGTAGGTGATGGCCGGGATGGCCTCGACGAGCGAGCGGTATCGCACGCGGGCCTCGCGGCGCTCCCGGTCGACTCTGCGGTCATCCGTCACATCGACCACGAGCCCCTGGATCTCGGTGGGCCGGCCGAGCGCGTCGCGCGACAGCACGTGCGACCGCGTCCTCACCCACCGGATGTCGCCGTCGCGGTGGAAGATCCGGTACTCGATCTCGTAGCCGCCCGTCTCGGCTATGGCCGCATCGACGCCCCGAACGCGCTCGCGGTCCTCCGGGTGCACGGTCGAGAGCCATCGCTCGGTGTCGCCCCAGTCGGTGAGCTCATACCCGAAGATCGAGGTGAGCCGTGGGCTCACGTACCGCAGTCGGTACCCCCCGTCGACCGGGTCCATCTCCGCTCTATAGATCACGCCTGGCACCTGCTCCGCGAGGTCGCGATACCGTAGCTCGGACTCGGTCGCCGCGCGCTCGGCCTCCTTGCGCGAGGTGACGTCGATCATCACGCCCTGGAACAGCCGGGGCACGCCGTCCTCGCGTGACATCAGGATCGCCTGGTCCGCAACCCACACGATCCGCCCGTCCCTGTGCAGGTACCGGAACTCCATCGCGAAGGGCTCGCCCGTACTCTCCGAACGCAGGTACGCCGCGACGACGCCCTGGCGGTCATCCGGGTGCAGGCGGGACATCCAGAAGTCCGCGGACGCATGCCACTCGTCGACCGTGTAGCCGAGAAGCTGCTCGATCCGTGGGCTGGTGTAGTACTGGACGGGCGCGGCCCGGGGGTGGTTCGCCTCCCAGATGTAGGTCACGGCCGGGATCTGCTCGGCGAGCAGCCGGTATCGGTGCTCGGCGGTCCGGAGGTCTGCCTCGGCGCGCCGACGCTCCCCGATCTCGAGCGCCATGAGGGCGTTCGCCTCCTCGAGCTCGGCGGTGCGCTCCACCACCCGCCGTTCGAGCTCGTCGCGGGCGGCGCGCAGCTCTTGTTCGACGCCCTTCAGCTCGGTGATGTCGAGCTGCACGCCCAGCCAGTGCTGCGGGCGGCCGTCGTCGTCGCGGACCAGCGTCGCGACGTCGCGGAACCAGACCACCCGGCCGTCGTTGGCGATCAGCCGGTACTCGCGGCTCCAGGGTCGGCCCGTCTCGTTGTGCAGGTCGTGGGCGGCCAGGGTCTGCTCGCGGTCGTCCGGGTGCAGGAGCTCCATCCAGATGTCGGGCTGGCCGAGCCACTCGTCCCGCGAGTACCCCAAGGCGGTCTCGACGTGCGGGCTCACGTACATCGTCCGGCGGTCGTCGTCGGGAGCGACCTGGTAGATGACCGCGGGGAGGTTCTCGACGAGCGCGCGGTACCTGGCCTCGTCGGTGTGCTGGAGGTGCTCCGTCCACGGCCCGGCGCCCTCGCGTCCGTCTCTATCCGTCATGAGGTCGGACCATGGTGCCAGAAAACGGGACGGGGAACGCTGCGTGGATCGGGACCGCCGTGGCCTCCGCTACCCTTGGATGCGGGAGGGTGGCCGAGCGGACGAAGGCGGCGGTCTTGAAGAGCCGCCCTGCTCGGTGGCCGAGGACGACTGACCGACAACGGCGCAGGTCAGGGCGGGTGACACTGTCCCCTGCTCACCCCGGCTCACCCCATCTCCGAGCGGCATTGGCGGCAGATTGGCGGCAGATCGCTCAGCCGCCTCCCTCGAAGACGGCTTTGATCGCGTCGGCGGGCGTCCGGCTCGGTCCACGGGGTGGGCGCGCGTCTTTGGCCCGCAGCGGCGAACGCTTCTCCCCACCGCGAACCTCGGGTTCTCGGTCTCGACCGGAAGCGGCGTTCGAACGCGTCCAGCTCTAGGTGCGCCTCACGCCCGAACGCGCCGCCGCTTGAACGGACGGTCCCGTCAGGCAGCGAGCGCTTCCTGGAGTTCGGGCGGAAGGACCTCCGATGGGCTTATGCCTGTTCCCGAGGTGATCACCGTCCACTCGCCGCTCTCTGTCTTCAGGAAGACCTGCTCACTGCCCTCCACGTTGGTGCCGGCCGGGATGTTCCCGGGGTGTGCGAGCACGTAGGCGTAACCGAGTCCGCATACCTGGATCGAGACCGACTCCCAGACCATCGGCTCGGCGATGGGTACCTGGGCTCGCACGGCCGCGAGGATGTCGGACGCCCTGTAGACGAGGGCCGAGCTTGCCGCGAAAGTGTTCCGCAGTCGCTCGACGCGCGCCCGCAGGCCGGCCACCTGGGCCTCCAGGGCACGGATGTGGGCACGATCGCTCCTCGCATCGGCGCTCAGGGCCTCGGCTGCCTGCCTTGCCTCGTCCCGCTGCTGGATCGCCAGGGAGAGGGCCGCCTCGCGGTCCTGGATCTGTTCCCGCTGCCACACGTACACGGCCGCACCCGCGAAGGTTGCCAGCACGATCGCAAAGACCGTCGCGAAGACGATCGTCCAGCTGGGCGCCTTCCCGCGGCGCGACCCCGTCGGACCGTCCGGCCTCCCGCCGGATCGCTGGGTCGGCATCTCCTGGGTCGTCGCCATCCTGGTCTCGCCTCTTCTCGCGGCTCTATGCACGATGTCTTTACGGAGCCAGCGTGTCAGCCCAGCCCGAGCCCTGCGGGGGCCGATGGTCCCGCGTCCGTGGGGCCCGAGCCCGGCCCGCCCGCGCTCGTACCCAGTGGCGGGATTGGAAGAACGTGGCTCTCCGTCGGTCCGGTGGCTCGGAATGAGGCGGGAGGGGTCAACGACGAACGAGATCCCCTGTCCCCACCGCTTCGTCGACGCGCGCAGCGAGGAAACGCAGTTGACAACGAAGCCGCCGTCCCTTGCTGCGTCCTGCCGGACTCGCCGCGGCCGGGAGATTGGAGAAGTCCTTACACCCCAAGTTCGCCATGCGGCGCGGGCTCCCGGTTCGCGCCCAGTGCCCCGCTCGGTTGAGGAGCATCGGCTGTCGCAAGGCGAGCAGCCAGGGTCTTCCATCGACCGGGCGTCGGCTGTGAGCGTAGGTTCCGGAAGATGTGGCACGACGCGTGGGGTTGGGGGATCCGTCAGTTCCATCCGAAAGACGGGTCGACCGCAGGCGGATCGACGAGCGCGATGCGGGTCCTCGACGAGCGGGTTCGCTCGAGGAGAGATCGACGCCGACGAGCGGCTCGAGTTCCTCGGCTGATGAAGTCCACGCGAAGCTCGGTGGCGGCAACTTGGCGGCAACCAAACCCGTGGTGCCCGCTCGCGTGAGAGGTTCCTGCAGGTAGATTGGCCCCGGGAGGGTGGCCGAGCGGACGAAGGCGGCGGTCTTGAAAACCGCTAGCGGGGCAACCCACTCCCGGGTTCGAATCCCGGCCCTCCCGCCATCTACCAGCGGTTTGTGTGCGCGGCAGGATTGGCTGCTGAGGCGAGTCCGGAAGTGGGGCTCTCGTCGGCGACCCGAATACCAGCACACAGTGGCCCGAGGGCCGACCCGTCGAGGGCGACCGGCGCTCCTGGGAGGATTGGGGGGGAAGCGCGCGCCGGGTCGCCTCCCCGGACTGCCCGTGCGCCCTCGATGAGTGCACCTAGACGTAGACCCGGCTCGACCCAGGCCGCCCGGCTCCGACTCGAGCAGGAAGAGCAAGTGAAGGGAGGCACACGCTGCGATGCGAACGTATGCAGGCTATGGTATGCCACAAGCTGCCAATTCGGGCGAGTGACGGGAGGTGGCAGGAGTGGCCGGCGATCGTCGCGATACCGTGAAGCGGTCCGCAGGCGATGCCGGTGCATCGCTCCGGCAGGGCCCGGTGACCATGCGCGACATCGCACGGGCCACCGGGCTGTCCCAGAGCACCGTCTCGCGCGTTCTGAACCGCACGCCGACCGTGGTTCCCATCGCCGAGGCCACGCGGGCGCGCGTCCTCGCGGTGGCCCAGGAGCTCGGCTACAGGCCGAACCCGCTGGCCAGGGGGCTCCGCGGCGCGAGCACGATGCTGCTTGGGGTCATCGTCCGGGACATCACCGACCCGTTCTTCGCCGGCGCCATCGAGGCCGTTACGGTCGAGGCCAGCCGGCGCGGGTACAACGTCGTGCTCGGGCACGCCCACGCGCGGGCCGACGAGGCGATCGCGCTGTGGGCCGTGCTCGAGGCGCGGCATTGCGACGCCATCGTCCTGTTCGGGGACATGGGTGACCAGCCCCGGCTGATCGAGGACCTCGCGGGCGCACGCGTCCCGGTGATCGCGCTGTGGCAGGGCTCGCGCCCGACCAACGTGGCCTCGGTGAGCGTCGACAACCGCGCCGGGATCCACGCGGTCCTCCAGCATCTCGCCGCGCTCGGGCACCGACGGATCGCCTACGTGGGCGCCCGGGCGCTCGGGGACATCAAGGAGCGGGAGGAGGCATACGTCGAGTTCATGGCGCGGCTCGACGAACCGGTCCCGGACGGGTACATCCGGCACGAGCCGAACGAGTTCGCCGGCGGCGTGGCGGCGTTCGACGCGCTCTTCGAGCTGCCGCAACCCCCGACGGCCGTCGTGACGTCCACCGACGTGTTGGCGATCGGGGCGCTGCACGCGGCACGAGTGCGGGGACTGGCCGTGCCGCAGGAGGTGTCGATCGCGGGCTTCGACGACATCCCGGTCGCCGAGTTCACGGTTCCGGCGCTGACGACGGTGCGCATGCCGGTGCGCAAGATGGTGGCGAAGGCGGTGCAGATGGTCCTTGACGACGCCCAGCTCGACGCGTCGCGTCCGGCGATCTTGCAGCCGTCGCTCGTCGCTCGCGCGTCGACGGATCGGGTGAGCGGTCCGTCGAGCTGAGGGCGTTTCCAGACCGAGCGGGAGGAGGGGCGGGATCGACATGGCGACGAAGTACGCGGTTGGCGTCGATTTCGGGACGGAGTCCGGGCGGGCAGTGCTCGTCGACGTTGCGACCGGCGCCGAGGTGGCGACGGCGGTGTACGAGTACGGCCACCGCGTCATCGACGAGCGCCTGCCCGCTCCCGACGACGACGTCCGGCTGGAGCCCGACTGGGCATTGCAGGATCCCGAGGACTACCTCCGGACGTTCCAGACGACCGTGCCGTCGGTGCTGTCGCGGTCCGGGATCGATCCCGCCGACGTGGTGGGGGTTGGGATCGACTTCACGGCGTGCACGATGCTGCCGACCACCGTCGACGGCGTCCCGCTCTGCACGTTGCCGGAGTACCGACGGCGACCCCACGCGTGGGTCAAGCTGTGGAAGCACCACGCGGCCCAACCGGAGGCGGACCGGATCAACGCCGTCGCGCGCGAACGAGCCGAACCCTGGCTCCCCAGGTTCGGCGGGAAGATCTCTTCCGAGTGGTTCTACTCGAAGGCGCTGCAGATCCTTGACGAGGCGCCGGACATCTACCGGGCGGCGGACCGGCTCATCGAGGCCGCCGATTGGGTGGTGTGGCAGCTGACGGGCGTCGAGACCCGGAACAGCTGCACGGCGGGCTACAAGGCGATCTGGACCAAGGGCGAGGGGTTCCCGCCTACGGAGTACTTCTCGGCCCTTTCCCCGGAGTTCGCGAACGTCGTCGACGAGAAGATGTCCCGAGACGTCCGACCGATCGGGGAGCGGGCCGGAGGCCTGACCGAGCAGGCGGCGGCGTGGACCGGTCTGCCGGCGGGGACGGCGGTCGCCGTGGCCAACGTCGACGCCCACGTCTCCGTACCCGCCGCCACGGTCACCGGACCCGGTCGGATGGTCGCGATCATGGGCACGAGCATCTGTCACCTCGTCCTCGGCGATCGGTCGGCCGTGGTCGACGGGATGTGCGGCGTCGTCGAGGACGGTGTGATCCCGGGCCTGTTCGGCTTCGAGGCGGGACAGTCCGGCGTCGGCGACATCTTCGCCTGGTTCGTCGACAACGCCGTGCCGGCCGAGTATCAGGAGATCGCGGCGCGGCAGGGCATCGACGTCCAGGCCGTCCTGGAACGCGAGGCGGGGGGGTTGCGACCCGGCGAGTCCGGCCTGCTCGCGCTGGACTGGTGGAACGGCAACCGGTCGATCCTCGTCGACGTGGACCTCACCGGCCTGCTCGTCGGGGCGACGCTAGCCACGAAGGCTCCCGAGATCTACCGGGCGCTCATCGAGGCGACGGCGTTCGGCACGCGGGTCATCATCGACGCATTCGAGGCGGCGGGCGTGACGGTCGAGGATGTCGTGGCCTGCGGCGGGCTGCCGGAGCGGAACCGTCTGTTGATGCAGATCTACGCCGACGTGACGGGACGCGTCTTCCGCGTGGCCGAGTCGACCCAGACGCCGGCGCTCGGCTCGGCGATGTTCGGGGCGGTCGCCGCCGGCGCGGCGGCCGGCGGCCACGACAGCATCATCGATGCCGCGGCCGCGATGGCTCGGCTGCGCGACGAGCGCTACGAGCCGAACCCCGATCATCGCGGCGTCTACGACGAACTGTACGCTGCCTACCGTGAGCTCCACGACCACTTCGGCCGGGGCGCGTCGAACGTGATGAAGGACCTCAAGGCGATCCGGGTAAGGGCCAGATCCGAGGCCGTTCCCGCCTAGGTCCGGGCCAATCCCGTCACAGCGCGCCGGCCAGGTGGTGGTAGACCTGGTTCCAGCGCAACTCGTTCCGGAACTGCCCGCTGGTGGTGTCGCCCGTGATCGTGAGGAGCTCGACCCCCGCGATCTCGGCGAGGTCCTCGAGCGCCTCGAGCGGGAGCGCCTGCGTGAAGCAGGTGTGGTGCGGCCCGCCGGCCATCAGCCAGGCCTCGGCCGCCGTCGAGAGGTCCGGGCGCGGCTCCCAGACGGCCCGGGCCACCGGCAGCCGGGGCAGGTCCTGCTCGGGCTCGACCACGTCGATCTCGTTGGCGACCAGGCGAAGCCTGGTGCCGAGGTCGGCGAGCCCGACCACGAGACCGGGTCCCGGCGGAGCGGTGAACACGAGGCGGACCGGGTCCTCCCGCCCGCCGATGGCGAGCGGATGGATCTCGCAGCTTGGCCGACCGGCCGCGATCGATGGGCAGACCTCGAGCATGTGGGCGCCGAGCACCTGCGGGGCCTCGCCGCCGAGGTTGTAGGTGTAGTCCTCCATGAAGGACGTGCCGCCCGCGAGGCCGGCGCTCATCACCTTCAGGATCCGCACGAGCGCAGCGGTCTTCCAATCTCCCTCCGCACCGAAGCCGTAGCCGTCGGCCATCAGGCGCTGCACGGCGATGCCGGGGAGCTGCCGGAGCCCGGTGAGGTCCTCGAACGTGTCGGTGAACGCGTTCGCGCCGACCTCGTCCAGGAACGACCGCAAGCCGAGCTCGATGCGCGCGGCCTCCCGGAGCGAATCATGCCGCGCCTCCCCCCGTCGGAGCTCGGGAAAGACGTCGTACTCGTCCTCGTAGACCTTCACGAGGAAATCGATGTCGGCGTCCTCGACGCGGGAAGCGTGCTCGACCAGCTCGCCGACGCCGTACCCGTTCACGGAGAAGCCCAGGCGGATCTGAGCCTCCACCTTGTCGCCCTCGGTGACCGCGACGTTGCGCATGTTGTCGCCGAGGCGGGCGATGCGCAGTCGTTGGGCGTCGTGCCAGCCGCGCGCCGCGCGGGTCCAGGTGCCGATGCGCCGTTGGACCCCGGCGTCGTCCCAGTGCCCGACGACGGTCTTCCTCCGATGGCGCAGTCGCGTCGCAAGGTGGCCGAACTCGCGGTCGCCGTGCGCCGACTGGTTCAGGTTCATGAAGTCCATGTCGATCTCCGCCCACGGCAGCTCGAGGTTGTGCTGCGTGTGCAGGTGCAGCAGCGGCTTCGACAGGGACCGCAGCCCGGCGATCCACATCTTGGCCGGCGAGAACGTGTGCATCCACGCGACGACCCCGATGCAGCTCGGGTCCGCGTTCGCCTCCAGGCAGACCCGCTCGATGGCCTCCGGCGTCGTCAGCACCGGCTTGGCCTTCACGCCCACCGGGATGGCCGGCGCATCCGAGAGCCCTCGGACGATCTCGGACGCCTGCTGCTCGACCGTCCGAAGCGCATCCTCCCCATACAGGCTCTGGCTCCCGGTCAGGAACCAGACCGCGAGTTCGCGTGCATCCATCGTCAATCACCTTCCGGAAGGCCGAGGAAACGCTGCCGTGGACATGCCCTCAGCGCTCGAACCGGCGCTGGAGCACGGCGTGGATCGAGACCGCGGCGAGGATGATCCCGCCGTAGATCACCTCGGTCCAGTACGCCGCGACCCCCATCGCCACGATCCCCGCCTGGATCGCGCCGATCATGAACGCCCCGATGAAGGTCCCCCAGACCGTCCCGCGCCCTCCGAACACGGACGTGCCGCCGACGAAGACGGCGGCGAGAGCGGGCAGCAAGTACCCGGCCCCCACCCCCGGGTAGAAGTTCGAGACCTGGAGGCTCTGCATCGCGCCGGCGAGCGCCGAAGCCACACCGACGAGCACGAACATGACGGTGCGAGTGCTGCGGATGGGGATGCCCATGAGCTGGGCCGCGGGACGGTTGTCCCCGATGACGTGGCCGTTCTGCCCGAGACGATGCCGGAAGAGCAGCATCCAGGTCCCGATCGCAACCAGGACCAGCCAGACGAACTGCATCGGGATGCCGAGGAGTCGTCCGTCCAGGATGCGGAACGCCGTCGAGTCCCTCGCCTCGACCAGCGCGTAGCTCTTGCCGCTCACCAGGGCGAGCGTCAGCCCGCGGTAAAGGAACTGAGTCGCGATGGTGGCGACCAGCGCCGGGATGCCGATGATGGTGACGATCAGTCCGTTCAGCAGCCCCGCCATGGCGCCGACGGCGAGGGCCGCAAGGACGGCGAGCTCGGCGCTGCCGGTGGTCCGCTCGACCGCGACGAACCCGACCATGCCGAGCCCCATGATCGAAGGGAACGAGAGATCGATGTCGCCGCTCACGATGACCATCGTGAGCAGGAGAGCGGGGAGCGCGAAGTACGGCGTCGTCTGGGCGAACGACACGTAGATGCGGTTGTCCAGGAAGGTGTCGGGCGCCAGGACGATGAACGCCACCCAGAGCAGGACGAACGCGACGGTGATGCCGATCTGCGACGCATACGTCGTGGCGAAGGACCGGACGGTCCAGCCTCGCCTCATCGCTCCGGTCTTCTCGACGTCCTCCACAGTCGCGTTCACGACGAACCTCCGGCCTCATCGGCGTCGCTCGCGGCGCGGGTGTCGCGGTACCGCTCGGGCTCGACGAATTTCCCCGTGGAGGCCACCTCTCGCATGATCTCGGTGACCTCCTCGAGCGAATAGCGGGAGGTCGGGAAGTCCCCGGCGATGCGGCCGCGGTCGAGGACGACGATGCGATCCGCGACCGAGTACACGTGGAAGATGTTGTGGTCGATGAAGATCGCCGACTTCCCGGCCGTCTTGATCCCCTTCACGAAGTGAAGGAGCTTGTCGGTCTCACTCAGGGAGAGGCCCATCGTCGGCTCGTCGAGGATGATGATGTCGGCCTCGAAGTGGAGGGCCCGGACGATCGCGAGACCCTGGCGCTCGCCGCCGGACAGCCCGGTCACGTGCGTGTCCGGGGTCAGGGCGGCGGAGGTGAACCCCATCGACTCGCCCATGAGCTCGGCCGTGATCCGCCGCATCTTCCGGACGTCGAGGAATCCGAGCGGGCCGCTGACCGGGCGTCCCATGAAGATGTTGCGCCACAGCGAGAGCTGTTCCGCGAGCGCCCGCTCCTGGTACACGGTCTCCACGCCGAGCGCGCGAGCCCGGTCGACGGAGAGCCCGCGGACCTCCTGCCCCCGGAACAGGATCTGTCCGCTGTCCGGCTCGTGGACCCCCGTGACGATCTTGATCAGCGTGGACTTGCCGGCGCCGTTGTCGCCGAGGAGACCGAGCACCTCGCCTGCGGACAGCACAAGGCTCACGTCCTTCAGGACTCTGACGCCGCCGAACGACTTGAAGATGTGACGAAGCTCGACGTGGACCTGTCCGTCTCCGCGCGACGTCACGTCTGCCTCACCCGTCATCAGTGTGGCATGCCCCGACGCGGGCCGGGGCCGGCGAGCCCTCTGCTCGCCGGCCCCCATCCTCGCGCCTCGGCGTCGCCGCCGGGCATCAGCGGATCTGCTGCTCGACGAGCGGAGCGATCACGTCGATGTTCGACGCGTCCACGAAGCCGCCGCCCGTGTTCACGAACAGGCCGCTGAACCCGTACATGTGCGTCAGGCAAAGCTGCTGGACCGCAAGGAAGCCCTGCAGGTACTGCTGCTGGTCGATCACGAGGTCGATGAACCCGTCCTGCACGCCCTGCACCGTCGAAGGCGACAGGTCGAACCCGGCCGCGTACAGGTCGTCCGGGCCGAGGTTCGCGGCCTCCATGTACGTCGGGATCGTCGAGGTGAGGTTCCCGTGGTCGATGAAGATGGCCTTGACGTCCGGGTTCGCCGAGACGTACCCGGTGAAGGTCGAAACGCCGGCCGCGGGGTCGGCGTTCGTTGCATCGTCGATCTCCTGGTAGTCGACCGTCAGGCCGGCCTCCTCGAGTGCGTCGAGGATGCCCTGGGTCCGCTCACCGCGGCCCGGCTGTGCCACGAGACCCCAGACGAACGCCCGGTCCCCGGACTGCAGGTCGCCGCGCGCGATCGCTTCCTGAGCGAGGGCGAAGCCGGCGTCGTGGAGCACGGCACCGACGTACCCCGTGCCCTCGGCCGCGTACTTCGCCTCCGCCGCCGGGAGCTCGGTGTTCATGACGGTCACGAGGATCCCCTGGCTCCTCGCGTCATCGATCAGCGGGTCGAAGGCGTCGTCCCCGGGGTGGCCCATGATGGCGATGCCGTCCGGGCTCGTCGCCATGGCCTCCTGGAACTGGGTGACCATCTTCTGGGGGTCCCAATCCGACCACGAGTACGTGACGTTCGGACCGAACGCCGCCTCTGCCGCCCTGGCGCCGTTGTAGACGACGGTCTCGAAGCCGCCGCCCTCGGTGCCGCCGGGGAAGAACACGATGTTCGTTCCCTCACAGAACTGTCCTGCGCCGCCGCCCTGCGCCGCATCACCGGTCGCCCCCTGCGCCTCCTCGCCGTTCTCGTCGCTGGTGCACGCGGCGAGCACCAGCGCGAAAGCGCCCAGCACCGCGATAAACCGCCAGCGACCCCAAGCGTCGCGCAATCCCACTGTTCTCATCACGCCCCCTCCTTGCTCGCGAAGCTGTGGTCTCGATGCCGTGAGCCGGTGCCGATATCGCCCCCCTTCGATCCCCCCGTCGAACCCCCTCCGAGGCCTAACCCCTGACAGTCTCGAGGATTGCATTCGAGTGTATGCAAACGTATTCTTTCCTGTCAAGGAAAGCATTCATACCGGGCGTTCGGGCAAGCCGGGCAATGGAAACCGTGACGTCGAGGACCGGGGTTGCGTTTCGGCGCTTCGTCCGGCGCGGGCGACCCGATCGGGGAGCGGGAGGTGAGGCGTGCCGTCACCGGAGCTGCGTGAGCAGGTCGCCGAGGCGAACCGAAGGCTGGCGGCCGAGGGCCTGGTGGCACTGTCCTTCGGCAATGCGAGCGGCGTCGATCGGAACGAGGGGGTCATCGTCATCAAGGCGAGCGGAGTGGCGTGTGACCGGGTCGAGCCGAAGGACACCGTGGTGGTCTCGCTCGACGACGGCCGTGTCGTGGAAGGCTCGATGAGGCCCTCCTCGGACACCCCGACGCACCTGGTCCTGTATCGGCGGTTCGCATCGATCGGCGGCGTCGTGCACACGCACTCGCCGTTCGCCTCCGCATGGGCCCAGGCGGAGCGATCCGTCCCCTGCCTCGGCACGACCCATGCCGATCACTTCGCCGGACCGATCCCGGTCACCCGGGGGCTCACCGAAGGCGAGATCGCCGGCGACTACGAGGGGTCGACGGGCGAGGTTATCGTCGAGACGCTCCAGGGGCTAAGCCTCGGCGCGCTGGACATGCCGGCCGCCCTCGTCGCGAGCCACGGCCCCTTCGCCTGGGGGGCCGATCCGACCGAGGCCGTGACGAACGCGGTGGCGCTGGAAGTCGTCGCGGCGATGGCCCTGCGAACGCTGGCGCTCGAGCCGTCGATCGGTCCCATCGCCGACGCGCTGTTGGCCCGCCACTTCGGCCGCAAGCACGGCCCCGACGCCTACTACGGGCAGCCCGGGGGGGACGCCCGCGGCGACTGAGATCAGGCGGCGTCGCCCGGAAGCGGGAGCACCGACACCCCGTCGCTCGCCCGGCAGACGTAGATCTTGCACGTGAGCCCGGTGCGCTCCCGGTAGGCGCCGGCGACCTCGCGTTCGAACGCACGGGTGGCCGTTCGTTCGACGAAGGCGACGGCGCAGCCGGCGAACCCGCCGCCGGTAAGGCGGGCTCCGAAGCATCCCTCGGCTGTCTGGGCCGCCTCGGCCATGGCGTCCAGGGCCTCGCTCGACACCTCGAAGTCCTCCCGCAGGCTGCGGTGGCTCTCGTTCATGAGCCGGCCGACGCGCTCGGCGTCGCCGGCGCGCAGGGCGTCGGCGGCGGCGATCGTCCGCTCGTTCTCCGTGATCACGTGGCGGGCTCGCCGAGCGACCGTGCCGGCGAGCGCCGTCGAGCGCAAACGCAGGTCGGACTCGGACACGTCACGCAGGGACTCGACACCCAGCGCTCGGGCCGCCGCCTCGCACTCGCGTCGCCGGTCGTTGTACGCGGAGGTCTCGAGCTCGCGGCGGGTTCCCGTGTCCAGGACGACGATCGCGGCGCGATCCGGGAGGGGGACCCATTCCGAATCGAGCGACCGGCAATCGAGGAGAAGGGCGTGCCCTGCTCGCCCGCGGACGCAGGCGAGCTGATCCATCAGCCCAGACGCGAGGCCTACCCACGCGTTCTCCGCTCGCTGACACACTCGCGCGATCGTCGTCGGCTCCCACTCGAATCCGGAGCTGAGCTGGAACGCTCGAGCCGTGGCCAGCTCGATCGCAGCGGAGGAGGAGAGACCGGCCCCGATCGGGATGTCGCTGGCCATCGCGCCGTCCCATCCGGCCAGATGGTGACCGGCCTCCGTCAACGCCCACGCCACGCCCTGGACGTAGATGCCCCAGTCGCTCGATCGTCGCTCGAAACCGTCGATCGCAACGGTGGCGTTCTCGTGCCCCTCCGAGCGCACGTCGACGATGGGGTCGGACCGGAGGCGGATCGCGACGCACAGGTCGCGGTCGATGGCGGCGGGCAGCACGAAGCCGTCGTTGTAGTCAGTGTGCTCGCCGATGAGGTTGACGCGTCCGGGCGCGCGCAGGAGCGCGTCGGGATTGCCGCCGAACTGCTCGCGGAAGAGACGGACGACGCGACCGCTCGCGCTCACGCCCTACCCGCCGCCGACGGGGTCGGGGCTCGACAGGAAGTGCACGTCGGGCTGGTCCCGCAGTCGCTGGGCTGCTTCCTCCGGCGTGAGCTCCCTCGCGGTCTCGGCGAACAGCTCGTAGCCCGCCACGAACTTGCGCGTCGTCGCAGAGAGCAGCGGTGGGAAGACGTGCGAATGCAGCTGCCAGTGCTCGGCGTGCTCGTCGTGTCCGGGCGCGCCGTGCCAGCCCATGGAGTACGGGAAGCTCCTCCGGTACAGGTTGTCGTACTTCGCGAGCAGGCGTCGGATGAGCTCCGCCAGGCCGCGGCGCTCGTCGTCGTCCAGGTCAGTGAGGCGCGAGATGTGTCGACGCGGCACCACGAGGGCCTCGAACGGCCAGAACGCCCAGAACGGAACGACGGCCACCCACCCGTCGTTCTCGACGATCACCCTGGCGTCGTGGCTCAGCTCGAGACGGGCGTAGTCGAGCAGCAGCGGACTGCCGGAGGCCTCGAACGCGGCTCGCTGCCGGTCGTCCTCGATCGCGGGCTCGTCGGGGAGATGAGCGCTGGCCCACAGCTGACCGTGCGGATGCGGGTTGGACGTCCCCATGTCCTCGCCGCGGTTCTCGAACACCAGCACGGAGCGATATCGCCTGCCCAGCTCGGCGACCTGCTCGACCCAGAGATCGACCACGTCCCCGATCTGCGGTGTCGACATCAGCGCGAGGTCGAGATCGTGGCGGGGCGAGAAGCACAGGACACGGCAGGTGCCGGGTCCGGTCCGCACCTGCAGGATCGGGTCCGCCTGCGTCGACCACTCCGGGGTGTCGGGGCGCAGGGCGGCGAAGTCGTTGGTGAACGTGAAGGTCCGCTCGTACGCGGGGTTCCGCTCGCCGCCTGCCCGCTCGTTCCCCGGACACAGGTAGCAGCTCGGGTCGTACGGGGGCCGCGGTTCCGGGTTCGACGATTCCGTCCTGCCGAGCCACGGGCGCGCCGTGCGCTCCGCCGACACGAGGACCCATCGCCCGTTCAGCAGGTTCAACCTTCGGTGCGGCGACGCCGGCACGTGGACGGCGTCCTCTGGCGGCGATCCGAGTGATCGCATCGGGCGACACGATACCGGTGCTTACTAGCATCCACTGCGCCGGTCGTCGTCTTCGAGGACTCTCTCGACCGGTGCAGGAGGGAACGTAGCGATCATCACGGCCTCGATCCTCGACGCCGACTTCGCCCGGCTGGAGCACGAGGTCACCCGCGTGGCCGCGGCCGGTGTGGACGCGTTCTCGCTCGACGTGATGGACGATCACTTCGTCCCGCGCCTCACGTTCGGCGACCACGTCGTAGCGCGCGCGCGGAACTGGGTGAAGCTCCCGATCGAGATCCATCTGCTGGTCGACCGGCCGGAGACCTGGGTGCAGCGGATGTGCGACGCCGGGCGCCGACATGGTCGTCTTCCACCTTGAAGCGGCCGCCGATCCGTTCGACGTGGTCGAGCGGATTCGCGCAGAGGAACGCTGCGCGGGCATGGGCCTCGCCTCGACACGCCGATCGAGCAGATCCCCGACGATCTCCTTGCCGCCGTGGACCTCGTGAACCTCGTCGCCGTCCCTCTCGGTACGGCGGAAGCGCCTCGGCTGCCGACACCTTCGACCGCATCGAGGCCCTCCGTGAGCGGATCGAGGCCGCCCGCCTGCAGACCGCCATCGAGGTCGACGGAGGGGTGAAGCCGTCGAACGCTCTCCGATACGTCCGGGCCGGCGCCGACATGCTCACCGTGGGAACCGGCATCTACCACGCCCCCGACGTGGCGGACGCGACGTCACACCGGGTCGAGACGATCCGGGGCCGCCGATGGATGGAACAGCGGGACCAGGGGGCGCCAGCCGGCGCGCAGCACCTCGACGAGCGACGGCGGGGTGATGAGGGTCGTCCTGCTCGGTCCGGGTCGATCGAGGCGTTCCACGTAACCCGCCGTCGACCATCGCAGCAGCTCGCTGCCGAGCACGAGGACCGGTGCGCCGTCGCGGAGGACGAACGCGCCGTCGGGGAGATCCGCCAGGTTGGCCGCGTGGAGGCGGTGGCCGCGCGTCCGCGGTTCGATCCGCTCGGCGTGCAGCTGCGCGTCGATCGCGTCGGCGCCGACCTGGCCGCGGTGGAGCGAGCGCCAGATCTCGCCGAACCGGTCGTAGTCCTCGCGTCGGCAGAGCGCGCACGGGCGGTGACCGGCGGCGAACGCCGTGGCCTCGTCCAGGAAGAACAGCTCCGTGAACCGGCCGGGCTGCAGGAGCGGTTCGCGATGCCAGCCGCGGAACCGGAGCCGGCACGCGATCCATCGTTTGCCGGCGTACGGGCGGCGGATCCGCCCGCGGTCGTCGTGCAGGCAACCGCGGTTCCCGTACACGAGCCCGCGGCCCGGTTCGGCGACCAGCTCGCCGAGCGGCGTGACCCGGTTCCGGAGCGGCATCAGGGCCAGAGGCGGCGGGCGCGTTCGGCGAGGTCGCGGCGCAGGGCTTGCTCGTCCGCCCCGAGGAGCGTCCCGTCCCGCACGACCGGCTCGCCCTCGACGAACACGTGCCGCGCCCGACGGTCGGGCCCCAGGACCAGGCCGGCCAGCGGGTCGGGGATGTCGCCGAGGTCGTCGCCGGGCCAGACCACCAGATCGGCTCGGAGCCCGCGCTCGAGCCGGCCCAGGTCGTCCCGGCCGAGGCATCGTGCGCCGCCCTCGGTCGCGAGCCGCAGGGCGTCGGGCGGCAGGAAGACGTCGGCCCGGCCGGCGCGCTGCCGGGCCGTGTAGAGCGCCTGGCGCAGCTCGGGCTGCAGGCCGCCCACCTCGTTGGAGGCGACCCCGTCCACGCCGAGACCCACCGGTGCCCCCGCGGCCTCGAGATCGGTGACCCGGCACATCCCGGCGCCCAGCCGCGCGTTGCTCGATGGGCAGTGCGCCACCCCGGTCCCCGCGGCGCCGAGACGTACCACCTCGGCGTCGTCGAAGTGGATCCCGTGCGCCACCCACACGTCGCCGTCGATCCACCCAAGCTCGTCGAGCAGGTCCACCGGACGCCGGCCGAGGCGCTCGAGCACGTCCCGCTCCTCGTCGACGGTCTCGGCGAGGTGGGTGTGCAGCCTCAGGCCGTGACGCCGTGCGAGCGCCGCCGACTCGCGCATCAGCTCCCGCGACACGCTGAACGGGCTGCACGGCGCGACCGTCACGACGACGCGCTCGCCGTCGTGGTGGCGGGCGATCACCGACTCGGTCGACGCGAGGATCGCGTCGAGGTCCTCGACGACGTGGTCGGGGGGAAGGCCGCCCCGCGACTCGCCGAGATCCATCGATCCCCGCGCCAGGTGTACGCGGATCCCCACGGTCCTCGCCGCGTCGGCGATCGCGTCGAACACGGTGTCGTCGCCGCGCGGGACAAGGTAGTGGTGGTCGGCCGCGGTCGTGCAGCCGGTGAGCGCGAGCTCGGCGAGACCGACCAGCGCCGCCGCCCGGACGTCCTCGACGTCGAGACGCCCCCAGACCGGGTAGAGCTCGACGAGCCAGCCGAACAGGTCGCACCCGACGCACCGGCCGCGCGTCATCCACTGGTAGAGGTGGTGGTGGGTGTTCACGAGCCCCGCGGTGATCAGGTCGCCGTCGCACCGGATCACCTCGTCCCCCGGCTCCTCGGCCACGGAGCCGACCGCCTCGATCTGGCCGTCGCGGACGGCGACGTCGCCGGGCCATCGCGCCCCTCGGAAGACCGTCCTCACGGGGGTGAGCGTAGACGCTCCGACGCGTGCCACGATGCGACCGTGTACGGGGCCGACGTCCTGATCCGAGGCCGGCGCGTGGTGACGCCGGACGGTGTTCGCGAGGCCTGCGTCCACGTGGTGGACGGCCGCATCGAGCGCGTCGCGCCGTTCGACGACGCGCCGCCGAGCGTGCCGCTGGTCGAGTCGGGTGACGGCGTGGTGATGCCCGGACTGGTCGATACGCACGTCCACGTCAACGAGCCGGGACGGACCGAGTGGGAGGGGTTCGAGACCGCGACACGAGCGGCTGCCGCGGGCGGCGTGACGACGATCCTCGACATGCCGCTCAACAGCATCCCGCCGACGACGACGATCGCCGCCCTTGCCGAGAAGCGCGCCGCCGCCGAGGGGAAGGTCCACGTCGACGTCGGGTTCTGGGGCGGGGCGGTCCCGGGCAACCTCGGGAAGCTGCGCGAGCTCCACGACGCCGGCGTGTTCGGGTTCAAGTGCTTCCTCTGTCCGTCCGGGGTGGATGAGTTCGGATCGCTCGAGCTCGGAGAGCTCGCGGCGGCGGCGTCCGAGATCGCCGCGTTCGACGGGCTGCTGATCGTGCACGCAGAGCTGCCCGGCCCGATCGAGCGCGCGACGAAAGGACTCGCCGGCTCCGACCCGTTCGCGTACCGCACCTACCTCGCGTCGCGGCCGGCCTCGGCGGAGGAGGAGGCGATCGCGGAGGTCGCCGAGGCGAGCGCGGCGACGGGGTGCCGGATCCACGTGCTCCATCTCTCGGCGGCGACCGGTCTCGACACCCTGGCCGGACGCGAACGCGTGTCGGTCGAGACCTGCCCGCACTACCTGACCTTCGACGCGGCCGAGATCCCCGACGGCGCCACAGCGTGGAAGTGCGCACCGCCGATCCGCGAGGCGGCGAACCGGGAGCGCCTGTGGGACGGGCTCCGGCATGGGCGGATCGCCGCGGTCGTGTCCGACCACTCGCCGTGCACCGCCGACCTGAAGGCGGGCTCGTTCTTCGACGCGTGGGGCGGCATCGCGTCGGTGCAGCTGGGGCTGCGGGCCGTATGGACGCAGGCCCGGGCTCGCGGGTTCGCGCTCGAGGAGGTGGCCCGCTGGATGAGCGAGGGGCCGGCCGCGATCGCCGGCCTCGAACGCAAGGGCACGATCGCCGAGGGCGGGGACGCGGACCTGGTCCTGTTCGAACCCGAGGGGGCCTCCGAGATCGATCCCTCCGAGCTCCACCACCGCAACCCGGTCACGCCCTACGCGGGCCGCCGGCTCGACGGACGCGTCGCGGCCACGTACGTTCGAGGGGTGGAGGTCTACGCGGACGGGCGGTTCCGGGACGAACCGGCCGGCCGCCTGCTGTCGAGGGGAGCGGCGTGAGCGATTTCACGACGCTGCCCGACCTCGCCGCCCGGCGCCTCGGCGGGATGGTGCTCGTCGCGAACGACGAGTTCTTCGCGCCGAAGGAGAACCTCGTGAAGCCGGAGGCGCCGGTCTTCGACCCCGACCGCTACACGGATCGAGGCAAGGAGATGGACGGCTGGGAGACGCGCCGCCGACGCGAGCCGGGCCACGACTGGTGCATCGTCCGCCTCGGCATCCCCGGGATCGTCCGCGGCGTGGTCGTCGACACCAGCTTCTTCCGCGGCAACTACCCGGACCGCTGCTCGATCGAGGGTGCGGTGGTCGAGGAGGACGACGTCACGGGCGCTGAGTGGTTCGACCTGGTGCCCGAGTCGGCGCTCGAGGGGGATACGGGCAACAGGTTCGACGTCGCCTCGCCGCTCCGGGTGACCCACCTCCGGCTCAACATCTTCCCGGACGGCGGGGTCGCGAGGCTCCGCGTCCACGGCGAGCCGCTCCCGGATCTTCGAACGCTCACCGACGCCGGCGGCCGCGCGGACGTCGCGGCGTCGTTGTCGGGCGGGGTCGTGCTCGACGCGAGCGATCTGTTCTTCTCCTCGCCGCACAACCTGATCGCGCCGGGCGACTCACACGGCATGCACGACGGGTGGGAAACGCGACGCCGGCGCGGCGAGGGCCACGACTGGGTGGTGATCCGCCTCGCGACGGAGACAGAGATCGAGCGCATCGAGGTCGACACCTCGAACTTCAAGGGCAACTACCCGGACGCGTGCTCGCTCGAGGTTCGTGTGACTCCCAACGTCGCCGCCGACCCGGAGGTCGAGCCGGCGTGGTCCGAGGTCCTCTCGCACCGCAAGCTGGGCCCGCATCGACGCTTCGCGTTCCCGATCGACCCGCCGGTGCCGGCGACACAGGTTCGGCTGAACATCCATCCCGACGGCGGCGTGGCCCGGCTCCGGGTGCACGGGCGGGTCACCGACGACGGCTGGCGCTCGTTCGGCGTCCGATGGCTCAACGCGAAGACGCCCGAGGTGTTCGAGGGCCGCGTGCTCGCCTGCTGTGGCTCGCGGGCGTGGGCGAGCCGGGCTCCAGGCCGCGCGGCCGTTCGCGACGTTCGACGCGCTGCTCCAGACCGCCGACGACGTGTGGGCCGGTCTCGCGGTCGACGACCGCCGCGAGGCGTTCGCGGCGCACCCGCGGATCGGGGAGCGAGGCGGGTCCGTCTGGGCTCGGGGCGAGCAGGCCGGTGCCGCCGGAGCGAGCGACGAGATCCTCCGCGCGCTCGAGGCGGGCAACCACGAGTACGAGGAGCGGTTCGGGCACGTGTTCCTGATCAACGCCTCGGGGAAGGGCGCCGAGGAGATGCTCGATGCGCTGCGCGAGCGGCTCGGGAACGACCCCGACGCCGAGCTCGCCGAGGCCGCGGAACAGCAACGGCAGATCACCCGGATCCGGCTCGAGAAGCTCGTCCGGCCCGTGGCGCCTCCCGTTCGCGCGGGAGGATGATGCGCCCCGTGGCGGCGATCACCACCCATGTGCTCGACACCTCGGCCGGCCGGCCCGGCGCCGGCGTGGCGGTCGAGCTCGAGGTCCTCGCCGCCGGCGGCTGGGAGCCGGTGGGGGCAGGCCTGACCGACGAACAGGGCCGGCTGAGCGATCTGCTCCCCGAGGGCGCCGAACCGATGGCGGCGACGTACCGGATGCGGTTCGACACGGGCGCGTACTTCGGTCAGCACGATGTGGAGACCTTCTTCCCAGCGGTGACGGTGGAGTTCACCCTGCGCGAGCCCGGGGAGCACCATCACGTCCCGTTGCTGCTGAGCCCGTTCGGCTACTCGACCTACCGGGGGAGCTGATGGGGTTCGAGCTCGGGCCCAACCGGTACGGCAAGGCGGGGATCCATCTCGCGACCGTGGTGCGGGGCGAGGAGCGTCACGAGTTCTCCGAGCGCGAGATCGAGGTGCGTCTGGAGGGCGACTTCGAGGAGGTCCACACCGAGGGCGACAACGCGACCGTCCTGCCGACCGACACGATGCGGAGCTCGGCCTGCGCGCTCGCGTTCGAGCACCCGGGCGAGGCGCTAGAGCGGTTCGCGCTGCGGTACACGCAGTATCTCCTTCACGCGTCCCCTGCCGCGAGCCGGGCTGAGGCGTGGATGTCCGAGCGGCCCTGGGAGCGAGTCGTGATCGACGGGCAGCCCCACCCCCACGCGTTCACGCGCGGGGCCTTCCGATGGACGACGCACGTGGTCCGCGACCGAGACGAGGTCCGCCTGTCCGGCGGGCTCGACGAGCTCTACCTGTTGAAGACGACCGGGTCCGCGTTCAGCGGCTTCCTCAAGGACCGGTACACGATCCTGCCGGAGACCGACGACCGGATCCTCGCGACCGAGCTCGACGCGCGGTGGCGGTACGCCGGGCCGAAGCTCGACTTCGCCAAGGAGCGGGAGGCCTGCCGGGATGCGCTCGTCCGCGCGTTCGCGCACCACGACGACAGCCGTTCGGTGCAGCACACCCTCTGGCACATGGGCACCGCGGCGCTCGAGGCGGCACCGAACGTCGAGGAGGTGACGTTGTCGATGCCGAACCTCCACCACGTCGCGGTCGACCTCGCGTACTGCGGGATCCAGAACGACGGCCAGGTCTTCGTCGTGACCGACAAGCCCTCGGGTCGGATCGAGGGGACGGTGCGGCGGACCGAGGACGTCGTCTCGGGGTGAGCCGCTCGTTCCCCGACGAGGCGTGGCGCGACCTCCTCGAGCGCGCTCGCCGGGCCGCGGCCGAGCACCGGCGCCGGTTCCCCGGCGACCTCGGCGCCGGCCAGCCGCTCGAGACGCTCTACGTCCCCGCCGACCGCGTGACGGCGACGACGACGGTCGAGTTCGGGGCCGAGGCGTTGCGGCTGCTCGACGCGCACGCGGCCGACCCGGCGTCGTTCGAGGTGGCGTTCGGCGTGGACGCCGCGGTCGCCGAGAGGACGCGCGCGCGCGTGCGCGCGAAGCTGGAGCGCGCGCCGGTCGAGGATCTTCGCGTCGACTTCGAGGACGGCTACGGCACGCGACCCGACGACGAGGAGGACCGGCACGCGGAGGCGGCTGCTCGAGCCGTCGAGGCCTCGCGTGGAAACGGGACCGCACCGCCGTCGTTCGGGCTGCGGGTCAAGTCGTTCGCGGACGGCGCCGAAGCGCGGAGCCTCCGGACGCTCGACACGTTCCTCACCACGCTGGTCGAGGCCGCCGGCGGGCTCCCCGACGGCTTCGTCGTCACGTTCCCGAAGGTCCTCACGCCCGAGCACGTCGCGCACTTCGCCGAGGCGCTCGAGCGCCTGGAGGTCGGGCTCGGCCTGGCCGAGCGCGCGCTGCGGTTCGAGGTGCAGGTCGAGACGCCGACGATCGGTGATCGGCACCGACGGTTCGGTCGCGGCCGGCCGGATCCTCGACGCCGCGGACGGGCGGCTCTCGGCGATGCACTTCGGGGTGTTCGACTACACGGCGTCCCTGGGGCTGATGCCGTGGGAGCAGCGCCTCGATCACCCGGCCAACGACTTCGCGAGGCAGGTGCTGCAGGTCGCGCTCGCCGGGACCGGGGTTCGGATCAGCGACGGTTCGAGCAACGTCGTGCCGGCGAGCGAACGCACCGACGACGTCCACGCGGCGTGGCGGGTGCACGCCGACCACGTCCGGCACTCGTTGCGGAACGGTTTCGTCCAGGGCTGGGACCTGCACCCATCGCACCTCGCGAGCCGGTACGCCGCGGTCTACGGGTGGCTGCTCCCGCACCTGGACGACGCGACCTCGCGGGTGCGGGCGTGGCGGGAAGCAGCCGCCGCCGCGGGCGTGCTCGACGAGCCGGCCACGGTCACCAGTTTGCTCCGCTACCTGCGGTTCACGGTCTCGTCCGGCGCGGTCGACGAGGTCGAGGTCCTCGAGGCGACCGGTCTGGCGGGGAACGAACTGGTCGGCAGCGGGTAAGAGATCCAACGTGACCATCCCGGACGGCGTCGAGGTCCTCGGTCCCGCGGAACCCCGGTTCGACGAGATCCTGACCGGCGAGGCGCTCGCGTTCGTCGCCGGCCTGCAGCGCGAGTTCGGGGGGCGTCGCGCCGAGCTGCTCGATGCTCGCGCCGAACGCCAGGCGCGGCTCGACGAGGGGGAACGCCCGGCGTTCCTGGAGGCGACGCGCTCGATCCGCGAGACGGACTGGACGGTCGCGCCGGCCCCGCCCGACCTGCGGGACCGGCGGGTCGAGATCACCGGCCCGACCGACCGCAAGATGGTGATCAACGCGCTCAACAGCGGCGCGCGCTGCTTCATGGCCGACCTCGAGGATTCGAACGCGCCGACCTGGTCGAACGTGGTCGGCGGCCAGGTGAACCTCGCCGACGCCGTCCGTCGCACGATCGAGCTCACCGGGCCGGACGGACGCGAGTACCGGTTGACGGAGCATCCGGCGACGCTGCTCGTCCGCCCCCGCGGCTGGCACCTGCCCGAACGCCACCTGCTCGTCGACGGAGCACCCCTGTCGGGGAGCCTGTTCGACTTCGGGCTCGCGTTCTTCCACAACGCCCGAGAGCAGCTCGAGCGGGGCACCGGACCGTTCTTCTACCTGCCCAAGCTCGAGGGGCACGACGAGGCGCGCCTGTGGAACGACGTCTTCGTCTGGGCGCAGGACCGACTCGGGATCGACCGCGGCTCGATCCGCGCGACCGTCCTGATCGAGACGATCCCGGCGGCGTTCGAGATGGACGAGATCCTGCACGAGCTGCGCGAGCACTCGAGTGGCCTGAACGCCGGGCGGTGGGACTACATCTTCAGCGTGATCAAGAAGTTCCGGCGTCACCCGGAGTTCGTCCTGCCCGATCGCGCACAGATCACGATGAGCGTCCCGTTCATGCGCGCGTACACCGAGCTGCTGGTGCGGACGTGTCACCGGCGCGGCGCGCACGCGATGGGCGGGATGGCGGCGTACATCCCCAGCCGCCGGGACCCCGAGGCGAACGAGCTCGCGCTCGACGAAGGTCGCCGAGGACAAGGAGCGCGAGGCGAACGCCGGATTCGACGGCACGTGGGTGGCCCATCCGGACCTGGTCGAGACCGCGAGGGTCGAGTTCGACCGGGTGCTCGACGATCGTCCGAACCAGCTCGACCGGCTGCGGGACGACGTCCTGGTCACCGCCGAGGAGCTGCTCGACGTGCGCGTCCCCGGCGGCGAGATCACCGAGGCGGGCCTGCGCACGAACGTGAACGTCGGACTCCGGTACCTGGCGTCGTGGCTCTCGGGCGTGGGCGCCGCGGCGATCGACAACCTGATGGAGGACGCCGCGACCGCCGAGATCTCGCGCTCGCAGATCTGGCAGTGGGTCGCGAACCGGGCCGAGCTCGCGACGGGCGAGCCCGTCACCGAGGACCTGGCTCGGGCGACGATCGAGCGAGAGACGAGGTCCCTGCGGGACCAGGTCGGCGAGGCCGCGTTCGCCGAGCAGCGGTTCGAGGAGGCGCGCGCGGTGTTCGAGCGGGTGGCGCTCTCGCCGGACTTCGTGGAGTTCCTGACACTGCCGGCCTACGAGCTGCTCTGACGCCCTCCTCGGTCGTCGTGGTTGAAACCGGCCACGATGGGGAAAGGCGCCCGTTCCAGCTCCGAACACCGGACGCGGCGACTTCCGGGTGGGGATATCCGAGGCCGGGTGTTCTGAGGAGGACCTAGAGCCGTTCGGCGAGCAGATCCCAGCCAGGCTCGGCCGGCCGCCCCGTTCGCGGACAGGTTCAACCGGACCACCTCATCGAGGATCTCGAGCGCGGTCACGGAGTGGACGATGGCGCGGCCAGTCGGCCGTCGGCCATCTCGAATACGCGATCGAGTCGGGGCGCCAGCGTGATGTTGTGGGTGGCGATCAGGCAGCTCCCGCCCTCGGCCGCCGCCTGGCCGAACGCCCCGAGCACCCGCCGCTCCGACGCGGCGTCCTGATGACCGGTCGGCTCGTCCGCGAGCACGAGGGTCGGCGACAGCACGAGCGCGCGGGCGACGGCCGTCCGTTGTTGCTCGCCGAGCGAGGTCTCCTTCGGGTAGCGCGCGGCGAGGTGGGCGATCGTCAGTTCCTCCATCAGCTCGTCGACGCGTGCGCGGAGCTCGTCGAGGCGGCCGTGCAGGCGGGCGGGGTACTCGAGGTTCTCGCGCACGCTGAGCTCGTCGAACAGCCCGAGCTTCTGCGGCACCACAGCCAGCTCGTCCCAGCCCGGGGTCGCGGCGCGCGCGCCGCTGCGCTCGATCGTTCCCGTGTCCGCGTGCTCCCAGCCGGCGATCACGTTCAACAACGTGGTCTTGCCCGAACCCGACCGCCCGACCAGGCCGACGAGCTCGCCCCCGCGGAGCGCGAGGCTCACGTCGTCGAGCGCGTGGACCACCTCGTCGCCGCGCCGGTACGCTTTCGACAGCCCGTGTGCGTCCAGGACGAACGGACGCTCGGGTTCGGGGGTGGTCGTGGCGGTGGGCGGCCGCCATCGGTCGGCGCGATCGGGTTCGGGGAGGGTTGGCGGCCGGTGGGCCGAGGCGGTGCTCGAACGATCGGCGGCATCGGCGGGGGCGCTCCCCGCCGAACGTCGTATCCCGTGGTCGAGCTCGAGCGCGGCGTCGGCACGACGCATCACCGAACGGTCGTGCGTCGCCACGACGAACGTCACCCCGGCGCGCGCGAGCTCGACCATCGTGTCCATCACGTGGCTCGCGGAGGTGCTGTCGAGCTCGGCCGTCGGCTCGTCGGCCACCACGATCGTGGCGCCGCCTATCAGGACCTCGGCGATCGCCGCCCTCTGTTGTTCGCCACCCGAGAGCTCCGAGGGCAGGTGATCGACTCGCTCCCGGATCCCTAGCGTCGACAGCAGCGCGTCCTGCTCGATCCGCGGCGGACGGTGGGTGAGCGCGCGCGCGAGCCGCAGGTGCTCGCCCACGGTCAGGTGGGGGAGGAAGTTGTCCGACGGCCGCTGGAACAGGTAGCCGACGGTCGCCCTGCGGAACCGGCGGAGCGTCCGCGCGGAAGCGTCGTGCACGCTCGTCCCCTCGACCACCAGAGTGCCACTCGTCGGCCGGTCCAGGCCCGCGATCAGGCGGAGCAGCGAGGACTTGCCGCTCCCCGACGGCCCGACGACCGCGAGGAGCGAGGAGGCGGGGACCTCCGCGGAGAGCCCCTTCAGCGCGCGCACCTCGCCGCTCGCGGTCCGGTAGGTCTTCACGAGCTCGTCGCAGCGCGCGGCGACCTCCGGCTTCCTGCCCGTCTCCGGCGCCTCAGTCCGCAAGCCGCATCACCTGCCCGAGGTCGGCGGAACGGGCGCGCCGTTCGGTGAGCCACCCACCGGCGACCGCCGCCAGCAGCAGGGCCGGCGCCGCGAGCGCGACGAGGACGACCGGGACGACCGTGATCGGGTCCGGCGGGATGGACTCGATCGGGTCCAGCAACGGGACCGTGAGCCCGACGGCGGCGATCGCGAGGACGGTGCCGGCGACGTACGCGATCATGAGCATCGCGCCGACCTCGATCGCGATCGCGACCAGGTGCCGCGAGGATCGCATCCCCATCCGCAACGAGAGTCCGTACGAGACGATCTCGGAGCGCTGACGGGTCTGCAGGTACATCAGCATCGCCGCGAACACGAGCAGCGCGGCCAGCAGCCCGAGCCCGTTCATCACCAGGAACGTGTCGATCACCGCGGCGATGTACGAGATGTCCTTCACCTCGTCAGCCGTCAGGACGAGCGACGGGGTGTAGTCCAGCCCGGCAAGCGCGGCCCGCGCCGCCCGCGGCGTGCCGCGGATCCAGAGCTCGTCGCTCGCGCTCGCGCCGGTCAGCGGGTTCGGGGCGTCCCCGAACGTGTCGAGGAGTTGCCGCTCGTCGACCACGACGAGCGGCCGGATCGACGTCATGCCGGGGAACGCTTCGGCGCGCCCGACGATCTCGATCGGCAGGGTCTGGCGGTCGAGCGTGATCGAGTCGGGGAAGGCGTTCGGCGCCGAGGCCATGAGCACCGGAAGCCTGCCCCGCGACGGCTCCGAGATCCGGTCCAGGAGCGTCTCGAGCGGCTCGGGGGAGAAGCCCGGGTCCCAGAACGCGGTCGATGCGAACGTCCGAGTGTCGATCGCCAGCAGGTCGAACGGCACGCCGGGACGGAGCTCCCCCGCCTGCAGCCGTCGGACCGCCCGGGTGACCGGCAGCGGGAACGCCTCAGGCGTCGCGTTCACGCTGTCGATTCGCGCCTGCACGTCGCTCCCGACGTACACACCCGCCTTGGCGTCCACCGTGGTCCGCATCGAGCGCGCCACGGTCTGCGCCTGCACGAACAGCCCGAGGCAGAGCCCCGCGGCCGCGATCAGGAGCAACGTCAGCCGCGAGCGCGCCGCGAGCCGGTGCACCGCCAGGTAGGCGGGGGTGCCCCAGCCGCCGCTCCGGCCGCGCGCCCACCGAAGGACCAAGACCGCCGCGCGCGCCACCAGCGCGACGAAGCCGGCCAGGAACGCGATCGGGAAGGCGAACAGCAGCAGGCTCGGCGCCGTCGTCCCGAGCGAGCGGTCGACCACGACCGCCCCGCCGCTCCGCAGCCGCTGCAGCACCAGCAGCGAGAGGCCGATCAGGACCAGCTCCCACGGGAAGGCCCCAACGAGGCGCAGCCGGCTGCGATGGTGCTCGGACTGGCGTAGGAACGAGACGGTCGAGACGATCGCGATGGCCGCGACGGCGAGGACCCCCGCGGCCGCGGCCGCCCACGCCGCCTCGTTCGATGCCGATACGGCCAGCGCGCCTCCGGGACCCACCCACCGTACGAGCGCGAACGCGAGACCCAACCCGAGCCCCGCGCCGACCGCGCACGGGATCACGGCCTCCAGCGCCGAACGCCCACCCACCGCCCTGGGTCTCGCCCCCCGCGCGAACAGGAGGTTCGACTCGATCCGACGGGCGGCCATCGCGAAGGCACCCGCGCCGGCGACGACCACCAGCGCGACGAGCATCCCGGCGATCCGCAGCAGCCGCGCGGGGCCGTCGATCGCGACGAGCCGGCCGTGGACGTCGCGGACCACGTCGTCCATCGCGCTCCCCCACACGGGACCGTTCGAGCGGCCGCAGAAGAACGCGATGAAACACCGATCGAGCAGCGCTCGGTCGTCGATCTCCTCGGAAATACGCGAGGTGATGAGGGCCGCGTCCTCGGCCTCCTGGAGCGTGAGGTCGCGCAGCACCGGCGCCTGCCACGCGTACGCCGCGTGGTCGAGCCCGATCGCGCGCGCCGCCTCGGCGAAGCGCTCCTTCGGCACGATCAGCGCCTGGGGAGGCGGCGCGCAGTTGCCGCAGTACAGGACGAGCGCGTCGTTCCAGGGCCGCCAGTACCCGGAGGCCCCGCCCTTGTACAGCGACCGGTAGATCCCGCCGACCGGGAGCGTCACGGTCCCGTCGTCGGGAGAGCCGATCACGATCTGCTCGCCCGGGGTGATGTCGAGGGCATCCGAGATGAGGTCGGGGACCATCACGCCGTCGCGGGCGGACCCCTCGAGGATCTCGACGTGCTCGAGCGCCTGCTCGCCGGTGAACAGGCGGGTGTCTCGCCGCTCCTGCTCGCCGGCGACCGAGATCGGCGACACCGGCCCGAGCGCCGACTCCAGCGCGTCGCCGAGGTACGGGCTCGAGTCGACGAGCCCCTCGAAGATCGCGTCGACCCTCGGCTCGATGTCGCCGTGCCGGTCCGGCCCGGGCAGGGGCAACGCCCCGTTGCGGTACATCATCCCGACCGCCCAGCGCGTGTAAGAGGGGTCGTCGATCCGGGCCGCGACCAGCTCGCTCGCGGACGACGAGATGAACAGCGGGTAGGCCGAGGCCGCGAGCGCGAGCAGGAGTGCGCCCACCGCGATCGAGACGAACAGCCCCGGGAACCGCAGCAGGACGAGCGGGGCCTTCGACCAGAGGGGGTCGGCGGCGCTCAGGCTGCCGCGCTTCCGTCTCCGTGCTCCCGCCATCGTCCTCCTGCGTTCGTCAGTAGGTTCTACGCTCGAAGACGGCGTCGCGTTCGGGCCGATCGGCCGGCGCGCCCGGATGCCGGCCGGCGGTCGCCCCGGGGTCCGTCCGTCTCCCACCGTACCCGTCCGTATCCTGGGGGCCGTGAACGACCGATTCCTCCGGGCGCTCCGGCTCGAACCTGTGGACCGCACCCCGGTCTGGTTCATGCGCCAGGCGGGCCGGTACCTGCCCGAGTACCGGGCGCTTCGCGGCGACCGGGACATCCTCGAGGCGATCCGCGAGCCGGAGGTCGCCGTCGAGCTCACCCTGCAGCCGCTTCGGCGGATGCCGCTGGACGCGGCGATCGTGTTCGCCGACCTCATGGTGCCGGTCGCGGCGATCGGGGTGCCCGTGCGGATCGAGGCGGGCGTCGGTCCGGTCGTCGACGACCCGATCCGAGACGCGGCCGCCGTCGCCAGGCTCCGGGCGCTCGAACCCGACGTGGATCAGCCGTACGTCGCCGAGACGATCCGCCTCCTCCGCAAGGAACTCAGGGTCCCGCTGATCGGGTTCGCCGGCGCGCCGTTCACGCTCGCGAGCTACCTGGTCGAGGGCGGCCCGTCCCGTGACCACGCGCGAACCAAGGCGCTGATGCACGACGACCCCCGCACGTGGTCATCGCTGATGGATGCGCTCGCCGCGCTCTCGAGGGCCCACCTGCTCGCGCAGATCGAGGCGGGGGCGCAGGCGGTGCAGCTGTTCGACTCGTGGGCGGGGTCGCTCGCACCGAGCGACTACGCGCGGTCGGTGCAGCCCTGGTCCTCGCGGGTGCTCGCGGACCTGCCGGTGCCCTCGATCCACTTCGGCGTGGGGACCGGGGAGCTCCTGACATCGATGCGCGACGCCGGCGGCGATGCGATCGGCGTGGACTGGCGGGTCCCGCTCGATCGGGCGTGGGAACGGATCGGCTCGGGCCGCGCGATCCAGGGCAACCTCGATCCCGCCGCCTGTACCGCTTCGTGGCAGGCGGTCGAACGCGCCGCGACCGAGATCCTCGACCGCGCCGCGATGCGCGACGGCCACGTATTCAACCTCGGTCACGGCGTCCTGCCTCACACGCCCGTCGAGAACCTGCAGCGCCTCGTGGACCTCGTGCACGAACGGACCGCGAGATGAGCGGTTCGCCGATCGGCGTGCTGGTGATGGCGTACGGGACCGCGAGCGGGCCCGAGGACGTCGAGCGCTACTACACGGACATCCGCGGCGGGCGGCTGCCCACGCCGGAGCATCTCGAGGAGCTGCGCGAGCGCTACGCGGCGATCGGCAACCGATTCCCGCTCCTCGACATCACCCGGCAGCAGGCGGAGGGCCTGGAGCGGGAGCTCAACCGCGGCGACGCGGGCACCTTCCGCGCGTACCTCGGCATGAAGCACTCCCCGCCGTTCATCAACGAGGCGGTGGGGCGGATGCGCGAGGACGGGGTCGAACGCGCGATCGGGATCGTGATGGCCCCCCACTGGTCGGGGATGTCGGTCGAGAGCTACATCGAACGGGTGCGGCAAGAGGTAGGGGAGGGCTCGCCCGCGTTCGATTTCGTCCGCTCGTACCACGACGACCCCGGCTTCGTGTCGTTCCTGGCCACCCGCGTCGCCGATGCGCTCAGCGGGCTCTCCGCCGAGGATCGCCGCGGCGCGACGGTGATCTTCTCGGCGCACAGCCTGCCCACCCGCACGGTCGGGGATGGGTCGCCCCGGTGCCTGCGTTGCCACGCGTGCGAGGACGCCTGCCGTTACCGTGACGGCCTCGCGGAGACCGCCGACCTCGTCGCGGCGGAGCTCGGTCTCCCCCGGCACACGATCGCGTGGCAGAGCGCGGGCCGGACCGACGATCCCTGGTGGGGGCCGCCGATCGAGGACGTGCTCGCCGACCTGGCGTCGAAGGGGTGTCCGGTCGCGGTCGTGTGCTCGGCCGGGTTCGTGGCCGACCACCTCGAGATCCTGTACGACCTCGACATCGAGGCGCAGGCCATCGCCGAGCAGGCAGGCATGCGTCTCGTGCGCACCGAGATGCCGAACGCGGATCCCGCGTTCGTCCACGTGCTTGCCGACGTTGTTCGCGAGCGGCTCGCAGCCTCGAGGACCTGACGGTCGTGGGGCCGACCGCCATGCGGGTCGTAGTCGTGGGTGGCGGGGTCTCGGGCCTGACGGCGGCGCACCGGTTGCTCGATGCCGATCCCGCGCTTGACCTCGCGGTGCTGGAGTCCGAGCGCGACGTCGGCGGCCGGCTGCGGACGGCGACCGTCGGCGAGCTCGAGCTCGAGAGCGGTCCGGACTCGTTCGTCGCGCGCAAGCCGTGGGCGGTGGACCTGTGTCGCGAGCTCGGGCTCGAGCTGCTCGAACCCGGCGCCCGGAACGCGCTGATCTGGACCGAGCGCGGGCTCGTCCCGCTCCCCGAGAGCGCCCTGGGGATCCCGACCGATCTCGACGAGATCCTCCGCTGGCCAGGCCTGTCGCGCCGCGCCCGCGCTCGCGCGCTGTCGGATCTGGTCCGCAAGCCGCGGCCGCCGGAGGCCGATGAGTCGATCGGGTCGTTGGTGCGCCGGCGCATGGGCGACGAGGTCGCCGAGCGGCTCACCGGGCCACTCCTCGGAGGGCTGTTCGCCGGCGACATCGACCGCCTGAGCGTCGACGCGACCTTCCCCGAGCTCGCCCGCTGGGAGCGCGCGTTCGGCAGCCTGATCCGCGGCGCCCGGGCGGCCTCGAAGGCCGCCACCGACGCCGGGCCGATGTTCCTGCGGCCGGAGGGTGGCGTCGGGGAACTCCCGCGCGCGCTGCTCGAACGCGTGGGACCGGCACGCGTTCGGGTCGGGGCGGTGGTCCGCTCGATCGGACGAGATGGGGAGGGGTTCTCGGTGCGCACCGATCGGGACGCGCTGCCCGCCGAGGCGGTCGTGGTCGCCACCCCCGCGTTCATCGCGGCCGAGCTCGTCCGCGGCGTCGACGTGCCGGCGGCGGACGCCCTCGCCAAGATCCCGTACGCGGATACCGGCGTCGTCCACCTCGTCTACGCGGAGGGCACCGCGGATGCGCTGCCCGAGGCGACCGGGTTCGTCGTGCCGCGCGGCCGCGCGCCGATGACCGCCGCCACATTCGTCTCGCGGAAGTGGCCCGAGACCGCGTTCGGGACCCGTGTGGTGGTCCGCTGCTTCGTCGGCGCGCTGGGGTTCGAGGACGTGCTGGACGAACCGGACGACGACATCGTGGAGGCCGTGTGCCGGCACCTGGCCGCGTTCGTCCCGCTGCCGGAGCGCGCGGATGCCGCGTCGGTGGTCCGGTGGCCGCGGTCGATGCCGCAGTACGAGGTCGGGCACCTCGAGCGGGTCGGAGCGATCGAGACCGCGCTGCCGGCGGGTATCTTCGTCACCGGCAACGCGTATCAGGGGGTTGGTGTCGCGGACGCCGTCCGGGACGCCGGCGACACCGCGGAACGGGTCCGCGCGTACCTCGGCGGCGCCGTCGATCTGGACGGCGCCCACGGCAACGGATCGGCACCGACCAGATCGGAGAACGTGGGATGAGCGAGACCGTCTACGCCTCGTACACGTGCTTCAAGGCGACGCGCGGGTTCCGCGACCTCGACGTCGACGACGCGGCGCAGGAGGTCGAGAACCTGATCAAGGAGTGGGACCCGGGGGTGACCGTTCGGGGCGTGTACTCGACGGTCGCGTTCCGGGCCGACACCGACCTGATGCTCTGGCTCGTCGGGCCGACGCCCGACGCCCTGCAGGACGCGCTCGTCGCGTTCCGGCGGACGCGGGCCGGACGCGAGCTCGACCTGGTCTGGACGTTCATGGGCTTGGTCAAGCCGGCCGAGTTCACGCCCGATCACGCGCCCGCGTTCGTCAAGGGCGAGGCCCCGAAGCGCTACCTGTCCGCGTATCCATTCGTGCGCACGCCCGAGTGGTACCTGCTCCCGCCGGACGAACGCGGGTCGCTCCTGCGGGAGCACGGCGAGGCGGGCCGGGAGTTCCCCGAGGTGCTCGCGAACACCACGAGCGCCTTCGGCATCAACGACTGGGAGTGGATCCTCGCGTTCGAGGCCGACGAGCTCGACCGGCTGGTGGACTGCATCCGACGCCTCCGTGAAGCGCAGGCCCGCCGGTTCACCAAGATCGAGGTCCCGTTCGTGACCGGGATCCGAAAGGACGTGCGCGCCGCGTTCGCCGACCTGGCCTAGCGCTGATCCATCGACCTGGTCGACCACAGCCGCGCTTCGGCCTGCTTCGCCTCGTCACTCGAAGGCTCCGACTGGCGCCACCGGCGCAGGCTCTTGAAGTACGGGGCGGCGCCCACGGCGATACCACCCACGATGGCCGTGACCACGATCCACCCGACGTCCATGACTCAGGCTAGGCCCGTTCGGGTGATAATCGAAGCTCGACCCGCCGAACGGAGGTCCCGAGATGGCGCACGCGAAGGACAAGGGCGCGAAGAACGTGAAGAAGACCGCGCAGAAGTCCATCAAGGAGAAGCGGGCCCAGAAGAAGGCCAAGAAACAGTCCTCGGCCACCCTGCGAGCCGAGTAGCGGGGTGTTCGAGGACCTCCTGCGGGCTTGGGACGGCGAGGAGGTCGTCGTCCGGTTCGACGCGCCGAGCGCGACGTGGATGTTCGTCGGTGTCCATTCGACGGTGCTGGGTCCGGCGGCCGGCGGCACCCGCATGAAGACGTACGCCGAACCCGCCGACGGGCTTCGCGACGTCCTCCGGCTGTCCTCGGCGATGACGAGCAAGATGGCGATGGCGTCGGTGCCGCTCGGGGGCGGCAAGGCCGTGCTCGCGGTCCCCGAGATCCCGCTGGGGCGGGCCCGACGGGAGCTGTTCCTCCGGTATGGCGACCTGGTCGAGTCGCTCCACGGCACCTACGTCACGGCCTGCGACATGAACACCGGACCGCCGGACATGGACGTGATCGCCGAACGTTCCTCGAGCGTCCTGGGCCGCACCGAAGCGAAGGGAGGGTCGGATACATCGGCGCCGGATACCGCTGTGGGCGTCTTCCACGGGATCCGCGCGGCGGTCGGCAACGCGTTCGGCTCGGACGACCTGGACGGACGGACCGTTGCGATCCAGGGTGTGGGCGCCGTCGGCGATCCGCTGTCGCGGTTCCTCGCGGAGGCCGGCGCGCGGCTCACGCTCGCCGACGTCGACGACGTTCGGGCCAAGGAGTTGGCCGAGGAGCTCGAGGCCGAGGTGGTCCCGGCGGATCGGATCGCCGAGGTCGAGTGCGACGTCTTCGCGCCGTGCGCGACGGGCGGCGTTCTGAACTCGGAGACGATCCCTTCGTTGCGGTGCCGCGTGGTCGCCGGCGCGGCGAACAACCAATTGGGCCGGCCAGCCGACGCGGAGCGTCTGGCCGAACGCGGCATCCTGTACGCGCCCGACTACGTCGTGAACGCCGGTGGCGTGATCCACCTCGTCGGCTACGAGATGCTGCACGAGGGTTTCATCGACGTGCGGAGGCGGCTGCTCGGGATCGGCGAGACGCTGGGCGAGGTGTTCGCGCTCGCCGAGGCCCAGGGGATCTCGACCGGCGCGGCCGCCGACGAGATCGTGGCGCACCGCCTCTCCGCGGCCCCGAGGACGAGGAGGGACGCCTGATGGGCCGTGACCTGGCGTCGATGGAGTGTGTGCCGTGCCGTGGCGGGGTGCCGCCGCTCGACCGAACCGAGATCGAGTCGTACCTGGCCGACCTCGGGCACGAGTGGCGGGTCGTGGACGACCACCACCTCGAGAAGGAGTTCCGGTTCCCCGACTTCAAGGAGGCGCTCGCGTTCACCAACCGCGTCGGCGAGCTGGCCGAGCGGATCGGTCACCATCCGGACATCTACCTCGCGTGGGGCAAGGTTCGGCTGACGGTGTGGACGCACAAGATCGACGGCCTCCACGAGGCCGACTTCGTCTTCGCGGCCAAGGCCGACCGGGCCCTCGCGGACCCGGTCGGCTGAAGGGTTCGGCTACGCGCCAGCCTTCACGAGGCCGAGTTCGCGCAGGGTGGCCCAGGGGATCACGTGGCAGTACGGCTCGTGGCCGTTCTTGTCGTAGTACCGCTGGTGGTAGTCCTCCGCGGGGTAGAACGGACCCGCGGGGGTGATCTCGGTCGCGATCGGCCGGTCGAATCGGGCCTGGGCCGCATCGCGCGAAGCCTCGGCCGCCCGCTGCTGCTCCTCCGAGCTGGTGAAGATCGCGCTCCGGTACTGGTCGCCGACGTCGGGACCCTGGCGGTTGACCTGGGTCGGGTCGTGCATGGCCCAGAACACCTCGAGGAGCTGCTCGAAGCTCACGACGGCAGGGTCGAACTCGATCCGGAGCACCTCGGCGTGGCCGGTCCCGTGCGAGCACACGTCCCGGTAGGTGGGGTTGTCCGTGTGGCCGCCCGCGTAGCCGACCTCGGTCCGAAGGACCCCGGGGACGCGTTCGAACACGTACTCGACGCCCCAGAAGCATCCGGCGCCGAACGTCGTGGTTTCGGTTGTCATGGTGAGCATCCCTCCTTCGGTGGGTTCACCCGTTCAGTCCGTCCAGCCTCCGCCAACGTTACGTCGGACCGAGGAACGCGTGGCGGCAGGTTTGAGCGGCGGCCGGGTGGGTAGCGCCCCGAGCGGAGAAAGGGGGCACGCATGCGCAAACGCATGGTCGTCGCTGCACTGGTGGCTCTGGTGGCCGGTGGGCTGCTGGCAGTCGTTCCTGCGGGTGCGGCGAGCGACGCGAAGGTACATGAGTACGTCGTCCTGTATGAGGACGGCGCGTCGGTCGCGGACGCTCACGCCGCGATCGAGAGCCTGGACGGCTCGATCGTGGAGGAGATCTCGCAGATCGGCCTCGCGAAGGTCCGCACCAGCAATCCATCGTTCGAGGCCGACGTCGTGGGCGAGGCCGCGCTCGCCGGTGCGGCTACGAACCAGATCATCGGGTTCGCGGAGCCGGCCCAACGGGAGAAGGTCGACGATGTCGAGGCGCTGATCGACGCCGAGGGGACAACCAAGGCCGAGGACGCCACCGCGGTCGATGCCGAGCCGCTCGCCGGCTTGCAGTGGGACATGGAGATGATCGACGCGACCACCGACGGGTCCTACGCGGTCGACACCGGCAACCCCGACGTCCTCGTGGGGATCATCGACACGGGGATCGACGCGTCGCATCCCGACCTGGCGGCGAACTTCGACGCGGCGCTCAGCCGGAACTTCACCGTGGACGACCCGCTGATCGACGGGACGTGCGCCTCGGATCCTGATGGTCTGTGCACGGACCCGGCAAACGTCGACGAGGCGGGCCACGGGACCCACGTCTCGGGGACGATCGCCGCGGCGCTGAACGGGATCGGCATCGCCGGCATCGCGCCGGACGTGACCCTGGTGAACCTGCGGGCCGGTCAGGACTCGGGGTTCTTCTTCCTGTTCGAGACGCTCCAGGCGTACGTCTACGCGGCCAACAACGGGATCGACGTCGTGAACATGAGCTACTTCACGGACCCGTGGTGGGCCAACTGCCGGGACAACCCGCTGGACACCCCGGTCCAGCAGCAGGAGCAGGCCACGATCATCGACGCGTCGAACCTGGCCCTGAACTACGCCTACGACCACGGCGTCACGCTAATCGCGGCCGAGGGCAACGAGCACACGGACCTCGGGGACCCGACGTACGACGCGCTCAGCCCCGACTACCCGCCCAAAACGGAATACCCGCGCAACAACATCGACAATGACTGCCTCGTGATCCCGACCGAGGGCGACCACGTGATCTCGGTCAGTGCGCTCGGGCCGAGCGGACGCAAGTCGTACTACTCCAACTACGGTCTCGAGCAGACGGTGGTCTCGGCGCCGGGTGGTGACCGTCGCGACTTCTTCGGGACGCCGCAGTACAACACGCCCGGTACGCGGGTCCTGTCCACATACCCGATGGCCGTCGCGATCGCGGACGGGTTGATCGACGCGGGCTGCAACGTCCTGGACCCGCTCGCGGTCGTTGACAAGTCCGGAGGTGGGTGCGCCGTGTACGCGTACCTGCAGGGCACGTCGATGGCCTCGCCGCACGCCGTCGGCGTCGCGGCGTTGATCATCGGCGCGAACGGAAAGGGTTCCGGCGCAGGCTTCGGGATGAGACCGAAGAAGGTCGAGAAGCTCCTGCGCAAAACGGCGACCGACACGCCGTGTGACTTCGCGGGACCCGCGAGCCCCTTCGTCTACCCCGATCTGGTCGGAGCGGACCCCAACGTGCCGTTCGAGGCCTTCTGTGAGGGCACCAAGAAGCTCAACGGGTTCTACGGTGACGGCATCGTGAACGCGCTCGCCGCCGCGAACTCCTAGCGAACCCGTCGACACCGGGTGACGCTGCGACCGCTCCGGGCCACGAGCCCGGAGCGGTCGCTCGTTCACCCCTCGAACGAGGCCGCCGCCGCCAGGACCTGCTCCACCTCGGCCTGGCCGTGCTCGGTGCCGAGGGTCCACAGCTCGTAGCCGCTGGGCGGCAGCCAGACGCCGCGATCGAGCATGTGGTGGAACAACCGCGCGTACCGTTCGTGATCGGCGGCCTTCGCGCCGGCGAAATCGCGCAGGGGCCCCCGCGAGAAGAACACGCTGAAGAGTGATCCGGCGCGGTTCACCGTGACGGGGATGCCGCGGGCCGCGAGGCGTTCGGTCAGGCCGTCGACGAGCGCGGTCGCGGTCTCGGTCAGGGCGGGGTAGGGGTCGAGCTCCGCGGCCAGGTCGAGCGTCGCGATCGCGGCCGCGACCGCCACCGGGTTCCCGGACAGGGTCCCGGCCTGGTACACGGGGCCGACCGGCGCGAGCTGCTCCATCACGTCACGGCGGCCGCCGAACGCCGCGCACGGGAACCCGCCACCCATCACCTTGCCGAGGATCGTGAGGTCCGGCGTGACCGCGTACACGCCCTGCGCGCCGCCGAACGCGATCCGGAACCCGGTGAGTACCTCGTCGAACACGAGCAGCGCGCCGCTCGCGGTGCAGACCTCGCGGAGGCGCTCGAGGAACCCGGGCTCGGGTGGCACGACGCCCATGTTGGCCGCGACGGGTTCGACGATCACCGCCGCGATCGCGTCGCCGTATCGAGCGAGGACATCGTCGAGTGTGACGACGTCGTTGTACGGCGCCGTGATCGTGTCGCGCGCCGCTCCTTCGGTCACGCCCGGCGAGCCGGGTATCCCGAGCGTCGCCACGCCGCTTCCGGCGCCCGCCGCGAGCATCGCATCCGAGTGCCCGTGGTAGCAGCCCTCGAACTTCACCACGAGGTCGCGGCCGGTGAACCCCCGCGCCAGGCGGATCGCGCTCATGGCGGCCTCGGTCCCGCTCGAGGCGAGCCGGACCATCTCGATCGAGGGCATCGCCGCCGTGATGCGTTCGGCGAGCTCGACCTCCGCCTCGGTGGGGGCGCCGAACGTCGTCCCGTGCTCCGCGGCCGCACGCGCCGACTCCACGATCTCGCGCCGCGCGTGGCCGAACAGGAGCGCGCCCCACGATTGGACGAGGTCGACGTACCGGTCGCCGTCGGCGTCGACGAGGTAGGCACCCTCGCCCCGAACCGCGAACCGCGGGGTTCCGCCACGGCGCCGAACGCGCGAACGGGCGAGTTCACCCCACCGGGGATCATGCGCTGGGCGCGCTAAAACTCCTTCGGTCACGCCCGGCGAGCCGGGTATCCCGAGCGTCGCCACGCCGCTTCCGGCGCCCGCCGCAAGCATCGCATCCGAGTGCCCGTGGTAGCAGCCCTCGAACTTCACCACGAGGTCGCGGCCGGTGAACCCCCGCGCCAGGCGGATCGCGCTCATGGCGGCCTCGGTCCCGCTCGAGGCGAGCCGGACCATCTCGATCGAGGGCATCGCCGCCGTGATGCGTTCGGCGAGCTCGACCTCCGCCTCGGTGGGGGCGCCGAACGTCGTCCCGTGCTCCGCGGCCGCACGCGCCGACTCCACGATCTCGCGCCGCGCGTGGCCGAACAGGAGCGCGCCCCACGATTGGACGAGGTCGACGTACCGGTCGCCGTCGGCGTCGACGAGGTAGGCACCCTCGCCCCGAACCGCGAACCGCGGGGTTCCGCCCACGGCGCCGAACGCGCGAACGGGCGAGTTCACCCCACCGGGGATCATGCGCTGGGCGCGCTCGAACAACTCCTCGGACCGAGTCACCTCGCCCAAGCGTAGCGAGGCGGCCGGATCACTCGCCGGCGGGCCAGTGTTCCACGACCAGGACTTCCATCGGGAAGTCCTTGGGATTGCCCGTGACGAGCGTCGCGCCGATCCCCACTGCAGCGGCCGCAATCAGAGCATCCGCTTGCGTCAGCGTGCGACCAGACCTGCGATATCGGCGTCGCCACCATCCGGCGAGCCGTCCTTCGGCGATCCCGAGAGGTGCCATCGACAGACCCTCGAACATCGTGGAGGCACGCTCGCGTTCGTTGGGACGTAGCCACGCGGAGACCTCCTCGACCGTGATGGCGCAGACATGAGGGACATCGCCCCGAGGTTGCAGGTCGAGGAACCGCTCGGTGGTGAGCGGTCGCTCCTTGAGGACATCGATGAGGACCGTCGTATCGAGCAGGACGAAGGTCATCAGCCGACGCGGCGCGGATCCTCACGCCGCGAATCGTGAACCCACTTCGCGACGTCATCGTCCCAGGGGTGACCGTGGTCGGCGATGGACCCGATCGCCGCGCGGATCGTTCGCCACCGCCGTTCCTGATCGACCTTCGCCCTCACCGCGTCGGCGATGAACGGGCTTCGACCTCGTGGGCCGACCAGCTCGTCGAGCTCTCGAACGAGCTCTTCATCGAGGCTGATGTGCACACGCATAGGCACACAGGATAGCACACACTGGGGGAAACGGATGCTCTCGTTCTTCCGATCCCGGCTCGGCTGACGATCCTCAGGACGACAGCCAGTCGGCCGCGTCTTTCGCGTGGTACGTGAGGATCAGGTCGGCGCCGGCGCGACGGATCGACGTGAGCACCTCGAGCACGGCGCCGCGTTCGTCGAGCCACCCGTTCTGTGCGACCGCCTTTACCATCGCGTACTCGCCCGAGACGTTGTACGCGGCCATCGGGAACCGCGTCCGGTCCTTCGCGCGGCGGATCACGTCGAGGTAGGGGAGCGCGGGCTTGACCATCACGATGTCGGCGCCCTGGTCGATGTCGGCCTCGATCTCGCGGATCGCCTCGTCGGCGTTCGGCGGATCCATCTGGTACGCGGTGCGGTCGCCGAACCGCGGGGCGCACTCGGCGGCCTCGCGGAACGGTCCGTAGAACGCGGAGGCGAACTTCGCCGCGTACGCCAGGATCCCCACGCGCTCGAACCCGCTCGCGTCGAGCTCGTCGCGGATCGCGGCCACCTGGCCGTCCATCATGCCGCTCGGTCCGACCAGGTGGGCCCCGGCCTCGGCCTGCGCGGTCGCGATCCGCCGGTAGCGCTCGAGCGTCGCGTCGTTGTCGACCTGTCCGTGCTCGTCGAGAACACCGCAGTGGCCGTGATCCGTGTACTCGTCCAGACACAGGTCGGCGATCACCACGTGGTCGTCTCCGAGTTCCTCCCGCAATACGCGGAGCGCCCGCTGCGCGATGCCGTCCGGGTTCCACGCCTGCGAACCCTCCGCGTCCTTGCGTTCGGGGACGCCGAACAGCATGAACGCGAGCACACCCCTGCTCGCGATCTCGGACGCCTCCTTGCGCAGGGACTCGAGCGTGTGCTGGGACTGTCCGGGCATCGAGGCGATCGGCACGGGTTCGGTCGCGGCCTCCTTGACGAACAAGGGCGCGACGAGGTGCCGCGGTGCGAGATCGGTCTCGCGGATCAGCGCTCGCAGGGCGGGTGTTCGGCGCATCCGGCGTGGCCGGCGCCGCAGGGGATCGCTCATCGGATGGATGCTACCGCGGGGGGAGTGCCCGCTCGACGGCGCCGACCAGCCCGTCGACCGTGTGCGGGTTCGCGACCGCGTGCACGCGCAGGCCGTGCTCGCGCGCCTCGCGCGCCGTGACGGGGCCGATGCACACGACCTTCGGGTTGCCCCTGACCACCCCCATCGCGCGTACGAACCCGCGGACCGTCGAGGCGCTGGTGAACGTGACGGCATCGACGCCACCGGAGCGCAGCGCCGTCCGTGCCTCGGGTGGGAGCGAGCGGGGCATCCGCGTCCGGTATGCGTCCACGCGTGTGGGGCTCCACCCCTTGCGGGCGAGCGCGGCCTCGAGCCCCTCGGGGGCGACGTCGGCGCGCGGGGTGAGCACGCGGCCGGTCCCGCGGGGGAACGCCCGGCCGAGCGCCCCGGTCGTGAACGCCTTCGGGACGAGGTCGGGGTCGCGCCGGCTCCACGTTCGGAACCGCTCGGCCGTCCCGTCGCCCACGGCCGCGACCTTGGCCCGGAGGCGGCCCGGCGTCAGATGCTCGGCCAGGACGTCCACCGTCCTCGGGCTCGTGAGCGTCACCCACGCGAACGCGCCCTGGGCGAGCTCACCGAGCGCCCTCGTCAGCGCGGCCGACCGGACGGGCACGATCTCGATCGCCGGAGCCACGATCGCGGTGGCGCCACGGCGCTCGAGCAGCCGCGCAAGCGCGTCGGCCTCCGGACGCGGCCGTGTCACGAGCACCGTGCGGCCGGCGAGAGGCTTCACGGGCGGACGAGCCCGAGGATCTCGTCGGCGCCGCCGGCCGACAGGTCGAGCGCGGCGAGCGCGGCCACCTCCTCGGGCGTCGCGCCGTCGACCTCGGTCCGCGCGATCCGCGAGCCGTCCGGGCTGAGCGCGATCGCGAGCAGCCGGACCCCCCGGGGAGCCGGTTCTGCGAACGCGCCGAGCGGGAGCGCGCACCCGCCGCCCAGACGAGCCATCAGGCCGCGCTCCGCCTCGAGCGCCATCCTGCTCGGCGCGTGGTCGAGCGCCGACAGGACCTCGATCGTCGCGCCGTCGGTCGCGCGAGCCTGGACCGCGAGGCACCCCTGGCCCGGCGCCGGCACCATCTCCGAGAGCGACATCGGCGCCGCGTGCTCCGGCACGACACCGAGCCGCAACAGCCCAGCCCCCGCGAGGATCAGGGCGTCGGCCTCGCCGTCCTCGAGCTTGCGGAGCCGCGTGTCGACGTTGCCGCGCAGGTCGTTGACGATCACGTCCGGTCGCAACCGGAAGACTTGCGCCCGACGGCGGATGCTGGATGTCCCGACGCGCGCCCCGGGCCGGAGGTCGCCGTCCCGGGTCACGAGGACGTCGAGCGCCGAGGCGCGCTCGGGCACCGCGGCGATCACCAGGCCTTGCTCGTCCTCGGCGTCGTTGCCCGCCGGCAGGTCCTTGGCCGAGTGGACGGCCAGGTCGACCTCGCCGTCGCGGAGCGCGCGGACGATCTCGGTTACGAACAGGCCCTTCACCCCGGCCGGGTCGCTCGCGGGGTCGGCCCCGCGGTCGCCAGCGGTGGTGATCGCGACGAGGTCGGTCTCGACGCCCGAAGCGGTAAGCGCCTCGGCGACCTCGCGCGCCTGAGCGAGCGCGAGCCGCGAACCGCGCGTGCCGATACGAAGCTTCACTCGGTGGGGAGCTCGAGTCCGAACAGCTCGGCGAGGGCTCGCGCGTAGGCGTCCTGCGTCCCGGTCCCTGGGGTCTCCTTCAGCCGCACGATCGGCTCGTGGAGCAGCTTGGCGACGACCCCGCGCGCGAGGGCCGTGACCGCCTCGCGTTCCTGCGGCTCGAGCCCCGCGAGCTCGGAGCGGAAGCGCTCGAGCTCGGCGTCGACCGCCGCGTCGCCCCGTTCGCGCAGGGCGCGGAAGAGCGGACCGAGGCGTTCCGCGCGGCGACGGATCGAGAACCGCCGCACCTCGTCGGCGACGATCTCGTGCGCGCGCTCGATGTCGGCCGCGGTCTCGGCGGCCCGGACGGCGACCGACGCGCGTAGACCGTCGATGTCGACCAGCGTGATGCCGGGCAGTCGGCCGGCGGTGGGCTCGACGTCCCTCGGGACCGCGAGGTCGAGGACGAACAGCGGCCGCTCCCTGCCGCCGATCGCTTCGCGCACCAACGGTTCGGTGAGCACGACACCGGCGGCGCCGGTCGCAGAGATCGCGATGTCGGCCTCGGCGAGCGCACCGGGCAACTCCTCGAGGTCGCCCGGTTCGGCCGACGTGCGTTCGGCCAGGGCCCGTGCGCGTTCGAGGGATCGGTTCAGCACGCGGACCGTCGCGACGCCCCGCTGCCGCAGGTGCTTGACCGCGAGCGCGGACATCTGCCCCGCGCCGATCACCACCGCGTGCCGATCTTCGAGGCCACCGAGCGCCTCGGCACCGAGGTCGGCCCCCGCCGCCACGAACACGTCCGGCGCCGTCCCGACCCCGGTCTCGGCGCGCACGCGGCGCCCGGCGTTGACCGCCGCGTTGAACACGGCCGCGAGCGACGGGCCGGCGGCCCGCTCGCCCTCGGCGCGCCTGAGCGCCTCCCGCACCTGCGACAGGATCTGTGGCTCTCCCAGCACCATCGAATCCAGCCCGCTCGCGACGGTGAAGAGGTGCTCGGCGGCGTCGGCCTCGTAGTGTGAGTAGAGCGGTTCGGCCAGGTCGTCGGGCGCGACGCCGCGCGACTCGCACAGCACGCGCTTCAGCGCCTGGAACCCCGCGTGGTACGACGGGACGTTGCCGTAGATCTCGACGCGGTTGCACGTCGACACGATGACCGCCTCGTCGACTGCGGCGTCGTCGGCCGTCCGGCGGTAGGCCTTCACGAGGTCCTCGTCGGCGAACGCCAGGCGTTCCAGGAGTTCGACCGCGGCGCGCCGGTGGGAGATGCCGAGGGCGAGGATGGCCATGGGTCTCGGGATTCTACGCGGCGCCTCCGGATGGGGTCCGACGGCCGGTGGACGACCCCGGGTCGGGACCGACCCGTGCGCCCGGGTACCATTTCCGCCCGCTTGCACCCCAACGCACGACGGAGGATCTGGATGGAACGAGTCAGGGCCCGCGACCTCGGGGTCGTGATCGGCACATACCCGCCCGGACCGCGGAACGCCGTGACCGACGTGGAGGGGGTTCGGGTAGGACACAGGACGATCGTGCGCGACCCCGCGCCGGACGGGGCGGGCGCCGTCCGCACCGGTGTGACCGCGGTCTTCCCGCACGAGGGCCTTCCCTGGATCGAACGCGTCTACGCGGGGACCGACATCCTGAACGGGTTCGGTGAGCTGATCGGGATCAACCAGATCGCCGAGTGGGGCCTGCTGCACTCGCCGGTCGTGATGACGAGTTCGCTCGCGATCGGCCGGGCGTACGACGCAACCGTTCGATGGCGGACCGCGCGCCACGCGACGACGACTCACGAGGGCGGCGACATGCCCGTCGTGTGCGAATGCGACGACTCCTACCTGAGCGACGTCACGACCTTCCCGCTCACCGACGAGGACGTCTCCGCTGCCCTCGACGCCGCTGAGGGCGGTGACGTGGCCGAGGGATGCGTCGGCGCCGGCACCGGCACGCAGTGCATGGACTTCAAGGGCGGCATCGGCACCGCCTCCAGGAGGGTCCCGGGTGGGTGGACCGTGGGCGTGCTCGTCCTGACGAACTTCGGCGAGCGCGAACTGCTGCGGATCGACGGCGTGCCGGTCGGTCGCGAGATCACCGACCTGATGCCAGGGGAACACACCGAGGGTTCTGCGATCGTGGTCGTCGCGACCGACGTGCCGATGGTGCCGCACCAGCTCCGTCGTCTCGCGGCTCGCGGAGGGCTCGGGCTCGCGCGGTGCGGCTCGACCGGCCACAACGGGTCGGGCGAGCTGATGCTCGCGTTCTCGACGGCCAACCGGATCCCGCTGGCGTCATCCGACGGGACGGTCGCCGTGCACGCGGTGCTCGACGGCCCCGCCGAACGCTCCCCCGACGTGTTCAACGAGCTCTTCGCGGCAACGACCGAGGCCGTCGAGGAGGCGGTCGTGAACGCGCTGTTCATCGCCGAGACGACCGTGGGTCGCGAGGGCAACGTGCTGTACGCACTGCCGCTCGAGCGGACCCTGGAGATCCTCGCCCGCCACGGGCGCAGGCCCCGCTAGCCCGAACCGCTCAGGCGAACCGGCTCGGCCCGACGAACGCCTCCCACGGCAGCTCGGACCGAACCTGGTACTCGCGCCACCGGCAGATCGCGCCGTTGCGCAGCTGCACGATGACGAGGCCGTGGTACTGGCGGGTGCCGCGGAACGTGTATTCGGCGACCCCGAGGTCGCCGTCGACCACGAGGTGGTGCCAGTCCAGGCGCATCGGCGGCGGGTCCTCGCCGCCGAAGAACTCGTAGAGCTCGGCTCGGCCCTCGTACCGCTGCTCGTCCGGTGGCTCCATGTAGACGGCGTCGTCGGTGAAGCAGGCGAGCGCGCGTTCGGTGTCGCCGGTGTTCCAGCTCTGGGCGATCGTGTCCATCAACCGGACGAACTCGTCGTGCTCCATGCTCCCTCCCGATCGAAGCGGGCCGGGTCGAACGGCGCGGGGTCCACGGGCGGCAGGGCGCCCAGGAGCAGCGCTGCCGCCAGCTCGGCGCTGCCCGCCCCCAGGATCACGCCTTCCGAACCGTGACCGGTCGCGACGAACAGCCCCTCGCGAACCCAGCCGAGCATCGGCCGCTCGTCGGGCGAGACGGGCCGAACGCCGGACCACGTGGACAGTACCGGCGCCTCGGCGAGCGCGGGCACCAGCCGGGACGCCTGTGCCGCCAGGATCCTCGGGACGTCCAGATCGTACGGGTCGGCCGCGAACGATGGCTCGCGCGACGTGCCGGTGAGGACCGACCCGTCGGGCGCCGGCTGGAGCATGGGGGAGACGTCGCGCGTCTCCGCGGCTTCACCGAACTCTCGCATCGATAACCTGAGGGAACCGGGCCCGCTCGTCGGCGCGGGGTTCCGACCGGCCAACAGACGGCGCGCCCCGCTCTGGATCCAGTGGTGGAACAGCGGGCGTTCGGGCGTCGCGTGGACCAGCCACCCGCGCGCCGAGGCGATCGGGATCGAGACGCCGAGCGGCCTCGCGATCGCCGGGGACCACGGTCCAGCGGCGAGGACGACCGCGTCGGCGCGCAGGACGCCGTCGTCGGTCACGACCCCGATGATGCGGTTGCCATCCGCGACGAGCCGGCGGGCAGGCGCGTGGTGGCGGATCGTCGCGCCCGCCCTCCGGGCGAGGGCTCCGAGGCACACCGTGAGGGCGAGCGGGTCCACGCGGTGACCCTCGTGCAGCAGGTAGGCCTCGCGTACCTCGGGCGAGAGCTCGGGTTCGAGCTCGCCGACGCGCTCGTCCACCCGTTCGACCTCGACGCCCACCGCTTCGGCCGAGGAGGCCCAGGCGCGCAGGTCCTCGATCTCGTCCTCGTCGATCGTGAGGGCGAGCGTCCCGATCGGCTCGTCGTCGAGGAAGAACGGCGTCGGCGGATCGGCCCAGATCTCGGCGTAGCGCTCGAGGCTGCGCCTCGCGAGGGGCGCGAGGACCGGGTCCTTGGAGGTGTCGAGGTACCCGAGGTTGCGCCCGGAGGCGCCGGCCGCGAGCTCGTCCTTCTCGAGCAGCGTCACCGATGCGCCTCGGTCGGCGAGCTCGAACGCGCACGCCGTCCCGATGATCCCACCGCCCACCACGACGATGTCGGGCACGTCTCGAGCCTACCGGTTGAGCCCTTCCGTAGAATCGTTCCCGGAGACGTGGCTGAGTGGCCGAAAGCAGCCGCCTGCTAAGCGGTTAGGGGGGTAACGCTCCCTCGCAGGTTCGAATCCTGCCGTCTCCGCGGACTGCCGTCTCCGCGGACTGCCTCCGCGGCGAACATCCCGATCTTCGAGTTGGCGTGGCAGGCTGCCCGCGCCGTTCGGCTGTTGGGTAGGTTGTGGCGCATGTGGGACTGGTCGACGGCGGCCTCGCTGGCGACGGCGTTGGGCACGCTCGTACTGGCCCTCGCGACGTTCGTGGCGGTACGCGCCGCCAACCGTGCGGCGCGCACCGCCGAGTACTCGATGCAGATCGGGATCCGGCCGCTCCTGATGCCGTCGCGGCTCACGGACACCGAACAGAAGATCATGTGGGGCGACGAGCACTGGGCGCGGCTCTCCGGCTCGGGGGCGATCGCCGAGGTCGTCGACGGCAACCTCTACCTCGCGATGTCGGTCCGCAACTCCAGTTCGGGCGTCGCGGTGATCCACGGATGGCACCTGGTGCTGCAGGACCTGCACGAGGATCACGCGCACGCCGAGCCCGACGAGTTCCGCCGGCAAATGCGAGACCTGTACGTCGCCGGCGACGACGTGGGATTCTGGCAGGCCGCGATCCGCGATCGGGATGATCCCGAGTATGCCGCGCTCCTCGAGGCCGTCCGGGCACCTCGCGTGTTCGCGATCGAGCTGCTCTACAGCGACCACGAGGGTGGTCAGCGCGCGATCGGACGGTTCGCGGTGGCGCCGGTGAAGGAGTCGGTGTGGCTCTGCTCCGTGGTCCGGCACTGGAACCTGGACCGCCCCGACCCCCGCTGATCGCGCAACGCGGGACGGCTCAGCCGTCGGCGATCGAGCCGACGCGCCGCAGGAGCAGGAGGAAGATCAGGAAGCGCCCACCAGCAACGCCGGGACGTACAGGATAACGAGAGCAGGGGACCGAAATCTTCATCCGATCCCACCCGGCCTGAAGCGGACCGAGGGCTGGTGCTCGGCGCCCCGCCCTCATGGAGCGCTGGACCCCGCCGGTATGCTGCTACGGAGCGCCGGTAGCTCAATGGATAGAGCATCTGACTACGGATCAGAAGGTTGGGGGTTCGACTCCCTCCCGGCGCGCTAGGCCCGGCCCGCTCGAGGTCGCGAGCATCAGCATGTGGAGCAACTCGGCGCGGGGAGCGGGGCCGAGGGCATCCAAGCGGTCCCGTAGGGGCTTCTCGAACTCATCCGGACGCATGTCAACCGGAGACGACGGCGCCGCCGGACAGCTCGAGCCGCCAGCATCCATCGCCTCATTCGATAAGAGCGGTCGGCTTCGCGACTGCTCGGCGATGGTGTGGACGCGTGCTCCAGGTTTTCGCGCTCATGCCGCGTCATTAGGGGATGGCAGTCCGGCGCAGCAATACGCAACCTGGGCTGGTTCGGGCCGGCTTGCGGGTCACCACCCCCTCCCCGAGACTACTTGGCGTGATTCCCGAGACCCGATACGCGAAAACCAGCGACGGCGTCCACATCGCCTATCAGGTCATCGGGGCTGGTCCAGTCGATCTGGTGTTCATCTCATGGATGGTCAACGTTGAGAGTGCGTGGCGCTGGGCTAGGGTCGCGCGGACATTCCGGCGGATGGCGACGTTCTCGCGGCTGATCCTTTTCGATCGCAGGGGCACCGGCATGTCCGACCATGCGATCGACAGGAACCAAGCCTTCTCGCTCGACGCCAGGATGGACGATATCCGCGCGGTGATGGATGCCGCGGGCTCCGAACGGGCGGTCCTGTTTGGACTCGAGGACGCGTTTTCCCTGTCGGCGATGTTCGCGGCGACGTACCCGGAGCGAACGATCGGACTGGTGGCATATGCCGCCGCGGCTCGGAATCTCTGGGCGCCGGATTACCCATGGGGCCAGCCCGAGGAGGAGTACGACGCGGAGATTACAGAGGTCGAACGGGGCTGGGGCACTAAGGAGCTCGCACGCAGTTGGGCGACCACCGTCATGCCGAGCCTGGCGGACGACGACGAGGAAGTCGAGGCCTTCGCCACGTGGATGCGGAGCGGGGGAGGCCCGGGCGACGCCGTGTCGTGGTTCCTGATCGATCGGGAGACCGACTTCCGGGACATCCTTCCCGCCGTTCGCGTCCCCACCCTCGTCATCCATCGAACGGATGACCGGGCCTACTCGATAGAAAACGGTCGCTACATCGCCGCGCATATCCCGGGCGCCGTGCTCATAGAACTTCGGGGCGACGAACACACATGGTCAGGTCAGGATGATCTCGTGGACGAGGTCGAGCGATTCGTCGCCGAGCTGCGACGGGAGGAGGTCGAACTCGACCGGGTCCTCGCCTCGATCCTGTTCACGGACATTGTCGGGTCGACGCAGATGGCTGCCGAGCTCGGCGATCGCGAATGGAAGTCGCTCGTCGAGGACCATCATGCGGTGATCCGAGGCATGCTTGCCCGCTACCGCGGGACGGAGGTCGACACGGCGGGCGATGGGTTCTTCGCCACGTTCGACGGCCCCGCCCGAGCCGTTCGTTGCGCGCAGGGGATCGTCGAACAGGTCCGCGAGCTCGGTATGCAGGTCCGGGTCGGCGTCCACACCGGGGAGGTCGAGACGATCGCCGGCAAGGTCGGCGGCCTCGCCGTGATCATCGCGTCAAGGGTCGGGGCACTCGCTGGGGCCTCGCAGGTGCTGGTCTCGCAGACCGTCAAGGACCTGGTCGCCGGCAGCGGGCTCGCGTTCGGGGACTCCGGCGAGCACGAGCTAAAGGGTGTGCCTGGCGTGTGGCGTGTCTACGCCCTGGGGCCCAAGTAGGTTCCGAACGGGCTAAAGCGACATTCGCGAACTCTCGCCCATCGGGGGGGCGCTGTTCCTCGACGATTCCACAGCAGATAACACTGCCGCTCTCGCTCGTCGTCAACGTGCGTAGTCAGGGGGCACAGCGTTGGAACGCCGATAGCTACGGATCAGAAGGTTGGGGGTTCGACTCCCTCCCGGCGCGCGACCTGCGGAAACGCTGTCATACACTCCGCGCCGTGCCGTCGCTCGACATCCTCGAGGTCTTCGGCTTAGTCGGGCGATGCGCCCTCGTTGACGCTGTCTATCCGGCTCGCCAGGTCAGGTCAGATGTCGTCGGGTATCCATCGGGTCCGGAAGACCACCTGCCACGGTGGCAGGACCATGTACTTGAGAGTGGTAGCGCCGTGGATGAGGCGTCCGTATTCGTTGAACCTCACCGATGATCCGATGCCTCGTCGGCGTGCCGCATCGGCCGTAGGGGTAGGTCCCCACGGCCGATGCGATCCGAGTGAACGTCCGTCAGTAAATGCCGCCGGAGCCACCGCCAGCGTTCGCGATGAGGACGACGAGCCCGGCGATGACCGCCAGGCCGACCACGATCCCGACCCATACCTTCCAGGTCCAACCACTGCGCCGCTGCATGCCGCTCGAGTTGTCCATGCTGGACCTCCTTCGCTCGTCTTCCGCGCCATCTGCGTCCTTACCCCTTCCACAACGGTCGGACGCGCGCGCGACTTCCAATCGGGAGGGTGATGAAGATCACCGGGTGGAAAGGAGCCACGGAGGAACCGGCGGCGAATCCCCATCCTGGGGACTTCTCATCAGCGATGTTCGACGGCCGACAAGAGGCTGAGCGCCAAGGCTTCTCGCGGTGCGCCAGCGCTTCGCCCACACCCTGATCTCGCGCCGCGACCGGAGCAGGAAGTGATCCTCGCCAGCCGTCTCCTCATGACGCAGTCCGCTGCACCGTGATGATGCGGACGCTGTCCCACTGACCGTCCACCAGACCCGACAGCTTGGCCTCCGCCGTGCCACCACCGGGCACGGGGGACGCCAGGGTGTTGATCAAACCAACGATGACGGTACTCCCGAGCAACGCCTGGGCCCCGATGTAGTGGTCCGATGCTCCATCCGAGGAGTTGTGGATGGTGACCTTGCACTCGCCAACATCGAGGGCGTACTGCCCAACCATCTTGGCACGATCCGAGCGGGCATCGCCGGCGGCGTCGTTCGTTGCGAACCCCTGGTCGATGCCGCTGCCGTTCGTGGTCTCGTTGGATCCCCGGTACGCCGAGGAGCTCTGCGGCCTGTCCGTGCTCGCGTCGCAACTAGGAGAATAGGTCGCGTCGGGAAATGCCAAGGATCCGACTTGGCTGTCGGGAGGTCGACCATGACGGAGGGTTCAGGAGCGAAGGACGCCCCACGCACGCCCAATGACGAGGAGCGTGCGCCAGGGAACGACTTGTTGGCTGGTATGGGGGAGCTGGAACGTCGCGTCACACTAGATTGGGTAGGCGAACATCTGCCGGACGTGCGGCGGTCCGCATACGGGCAGCGGAGCCTGTACTGGGCCCTCGGGGTCGGCTTCATTGTCGGCTTGGCCGCGTATGTCGGTGGCTATGCGCTCAGATCGTCGGTGACGACGGAGCCTCTTGGGTTTGTGGCCGACCTCCTGTACACGCTCGGTTATGCACTCTGGACCGGTGTCGTCGTGGTCCTATTCCTCCAGGTTCTTCCGGAGGTAAAGCGGCGTGGTTACAAGCAGCTGCTTGATGCCTACGAGGCAACCCTGCCCGATAAGACCGGAGCCGAGGGCGACCAGGCTTCGGAGGGGGAGGGAGGGTAACACGCGCTGGAACGCCGATATGACTCGTGCCCAGGCCCGTCGAGTAAGCCAGCATCAGGACGTGCAGAAGCTTGCGCGGGGAGCGGGTCCGAGCGCGTCGAGGCGCTCCCGTAGGCGTCGCTCTAGCTGATCAGGGCGCAAGGGAGAGGCAACCTCTCGCTAGATTTCCTAGCCCCAGATGGCCTTCTTTGCGGTCTCGCTCACCACATCGATCAATATCTCCCTCACCGCGTTGGTTCCCTCTTGCGACCAGATCATCAAGTAACTGGTCGAGTTAGACCCTCGCCGAGAGGTCCAGGCGTGGGCTCTGGAGGTGGCGGAAACAGAAGCCTTGGTCGCTGATCGGGGCACTGCGCGAACAGGGCCCAGGATGAGCTGGGCGTTGACAGCGATCCTTGTCCCCGGTCTCGTGGTGAGGCGATCATCGCCAGGTTGCGAGAAACCGACGGCTGGCGTACACATTGGAGCGACCAGCGAGAGGAGCGAGCATGCCGGAGTTCATGGACGTCCATCGCAACATGAAGGGCATCACGCCCGAGGATCTGCTGAAGGCGCACCAGGCCGATCTCGACGTGCAGGATCAGGAGAACGCGGACTTCAAGAACGCGTGGGGTGACCCGGAGACCGGGATCGTCTTCTGTCTCTCGGAGGCTCCCAGCAAGGAGGCCGTCATGCGTACGCACGAGCGTGCCGGCCACCCTACCGACGAGGTGTACGAGATCACCGCGACGGCTTAGCCCCGCCGGTCGGCTCAGACCGACAGCATCAGAACGGTTTCGTGACCATCAGCGCCACGATGATCGCCACCACGACGATCTCGGCGGCTCGCGCGTTCCGAACGGCCGGATCTCGGAGCGCGGTGCGCGGCTCGCCCCGCTGCCTCGCGTCCTCGAGCGCCCCTTCGAACACCTTGCCGTGCGGCAGGAACACGGTGGGCACCAACACGCCGAGCCCGGCGAACAGGATCAGCGATGTGAGCAGCCACCAGTCGTCGGTCCCGGCGAGCGGCTGACCCTCGGCCCACGCGGCGAGCAGCCCGAGTACCAGGACGCCGAACGATCCGGGATCACTATCAGGCGTTCGAAGCGGCCGCTCAGGTCGACGAGCTCCACGAAGGTGGACAGATCGTTGGTCGACCTCGCCTGGCCATCGTGACGTTGCGGCCGAGCAGCCCGGCGACGAACCAGAACGCCACCGCCACGTGCAGCAGCACGACCCACTCGCTCACGACGCCGGATGCTCGCACATCGTGTCGGTCGTCGCGGCTCCGTATGCTCGGGCGATGGGAAGGGTCAGCGGGCTCGTGGACCGGGTCGGCATCCTGCGGCCGCTACGGATGCGGGACTTCGCCTTCCTGTGGATCGGGCTGACCGTCTCGTTCATCGGCGACGGCGTCTACATCATCGCGATCGCCTGGCAGACGTACGACCTGTCGAACTCTCCCTCGGCGCTCGCCGCCGTCGGGATCGCGTGGAGTCTGCCGCAAGTGGTCCTGCTGCTGGTCACCGGCGTCCTGTCCGACAGGGTCGATCGACGGCTCCTGATGATCGCGGGCGACGTGATCCGTGGGGTCGCGATCGCGACGATCGGGATCATGTCGATCGGCGGCACGCTCACGATGACCTCGCTCATCTCGCTCGTGGTGGTCTACGGGGTCGGTCAGGCATTGTTCGGGCCGGCGTTCTCCTCGATCGTGCCGCAGGTCGTCCCCGAGCACCTGCTCGTCGAGGCGAACTCGCTCGGGCAGTTCGTCCGGCCGATCGCGTGGACCTTGATCGGGCCGCTCGTCGGTGGGGTGCTGGTCTCCGCGTTCGGCACCGGATGGGCATTCGTCACCGACGCGGCCACCTTCGCGTTCTCGGCGGTGATGGTTGGGCTGATGCGGACGCGGCCGCAGGCCCGAGACGAGGACGAACGCACGTCGCCGTGGGCCGACCTGAAGGAGGGGCTCCGCTACGTGCGGCGGACGACCTGGCTCTGGGTGGGGATGGTGGCCGGCCTGGTGAGTCTCCTGGCCGTGTGGGGACCGTGGGAGGTCCTGGTGCCCTACGTGGTGCGCAACGACCTGGGTGGTTCGGCGGCGGACCTCGGCTTGGTGTTCGGCGCGGGCGGCCTGGGGTCCGTCACCGTGGCGCTCGCGATGGGGCAGCGTGGGCGCCTGCCCCGGCGGGCGGTGACCGTCCTGTACCTGACGTGGGCGGTGGGGATGCTGATGACGGCCGGGTTCGGCCTGGTCTCCGCTGTGTGGCAGGCGATGTGCGTCGCGTTCGTCTCCGAGAGCTGCATCACCGCGCTCGTCGTGATCTGGTTCACGCTGCTGCAGCGGCTGGTGCCCGGCCACCTCCTCGGACGCGTCTCGAGCCTGGACTGGATGATCTCGATCGGAGGCGTCCCGCTCAGTTTCGCGGTGGTCGGGCCGCTGGCCTCGGCGTTCGGCGCGGACGCGACCCTGATCGGCGCCGGCCTGATCGGCGCGGCGGTGACGATCGCGTTCATGTTCTTCCCGGGTGCCCGCGACCCCGAGCGCGACGGCTCGTTGGATCCCGCCCGCGACGCCGGGATATCCGCGGCGCCCGGCTAGACTCGGAAGCGGATGAGGTACCGGCACCTGGGTCGTCTCGGGGTGAAGGTGAGCCCGCTGTGCCTGGGCACGATGAACTTCGGGCCGCAGACGAGCGAGCCCGACAGCCACGCGATCATGGACCGGGCGCTCGAGCTCGGGATCAACTTCTTCGATACCGCGAACGTCTACGGGCAGCGCAAGGGCGTCGGGGCGACGGAGACGATCGTCGGCAACTGGTTCGCGAAGGGGGACGGTCGCCGCGACAAGGTCGTGCTCGCGACCAAGGTCTACAGCGAGATGGGCTCGTGGCCGAACGAGTCGCGCCTCTCGGCGCTCCACATCCGCACGGCGTGTGAGGACAGCCTGCGGCGGCTGCAGACCGATCACCTCGACATCTACCAGATGCACCACGTGTACCGCGAGGCGACCTGGGACGAGATCTGGCAGGCGTTCGAGACGCTCGTGCAGCAGGGCAAGGTCATCTACGTGGGGTCGAGCAACTTCGCCGGCTGGCACATCGCGAAGGCGAACGAGGCCGCGAGGGCTCGCCACTTCCTGGGGCTGGTGTCCGAGCAGTGCATCTACAACCTGGCCGAGCGCAACGTCGAGCTCGAGGTGCTCCCGGCGTGTGAGGACTACGGGATGGGCGTGATCCCCTGGAGCCCGCTGTGGCGAGGCCTGCTGGCCGGCGTGCTCGACGGCGGGGGCGCGAAGGGGACGCGACGAGCCTCGAGCATGGTGCAGGACGAGCTGGCGGAGCGCCGTCCCCAGGTCGAGGCCTACGAGAAGTTCTGCGCCGAGATCGGCCAGCCCCCGGCGGAGGTCGCGCTCGCGTGGCTGCTCGCCAACCCCGTGGTCACCGCGCCGATCATCGGCCCGCGGATCCCCGACCAGCTCGAGAGCGCGATGCGGGCGCTCGACCTGAAGCTCGACGCCGCCGCGATGAAGCGGCTCGACGAGATCTGGCCGGGTCCGGACGGCCCCGCGCCCGAAGCGTTCGCCTGGTAGCCCGAGCGAGCCTAGGCCGACGGGGTCGCGTCGGGCTCGTCGTCCTCGTCGTCCCGGGGTCCCGAGGGTGTTCCGAGCCCGAGGAGCCGACGCTCTGTCGGATCCGTTCTGTCGTCTCGGTGACCGTGACCGAGACCGCGTCACCCAGCGCCCGAACGGCCTGCTTCAGGTCCTTCTTGGCCTGCTCGTCCCGGATCGTGTCGCCCAGCGCGGTGAACGCTCGATCGAGCGCGTCGGTGATGTCGCGTGCCGCGTCCTCCAACTTGCGCTGGCTCTCCTGCGCCGACTCGCGAGCGGGCCCGCTGGCGCCCTTGTACCGCTCGGCGACGTGGCGCCCCCACGACGCGAACCGCTCGCCGACCTCGTTCCATGCCTCGTTCGTGCCTGACATCTCGATCCCCTCCGTATCCCATCTCTTGGCCGATCCCTTGGCCGATCCCGCTCCCAGGAACCGAGTCTAGAGGCCGTTCCGTGAAGGAGGCCGGCCCCGAACGCCCCTGGGGTAAGGTTTGCCCGCCATGGGCGAGGACCGTGCGGACGACCTCGCGCAGCTCACGGACGAGGAGCGTGCGGTCCTGCTGAAGGTCGTCGAGGTCCTGCGCAAGCTGAGGTTCGGCACCGTGCTCCTGGTCGTGCAGGACGGCAAGGTCGTCCAGATCGAGATGGCCGAGAAGATCCGGCTCCGCTAGGCACGTTCTCGAGGCCGGATCCCCGCGTTGGTTGACATGGCGTGGACCCGGTTGTTATCCATACACCCGTTCGGCTGACCGTACCCACGGAGGCCGTGTCCCGCGACGTCCCGTCCTTTCGATCGACCGGACCACCGGAGATCGAGCAGTAGTTCGACTTCGAACGGTCTCGAAAGGAGCGCACCTTGCGGTCTCATCTGACGTTCCGACTGTCCGTCCTGCTCGCGGTGTTCGGTCTCTTCGCCGCCGCGTGCTCGAGCGACGACCCCGGCACCGGCGCCTCCGGCACGTCGCCGGTCTCCGCCGACTGCACGCCCGCCGAGTCGCCGATCGTGACGGTTACGGCCTACAGCAACGTCTACGACGTGTACGGCAAGCTGATCTCGACCTTCCAGTCGGATTGGAAGGAGTCACACGACGACCAGCAGGTCCAGTTTTCGACCTCGTTCGGCGGCAGCACCACGCAGGCGCAGAACGTCGTCGCCGGGTTCCCCGCCGACGTGGCGGCGCTGTCCCTCTACCCCGACATCCAGCTGATCGAGGACGCCGGGCTCATCACCCACGACCCCAAACAGGATCCCGAGGGCGGGATCGTGGCCACGTCCGCCGTCGTGTTCGACGTTCGGCCGGGCAACCCGCTGAACATCGACAACTGGGACGACCTCGCCAAGCCGGGCGTCGAGATCCTGACGCCCGACCCCGCCTCGAGCGGCGGCGCGAGGTGGAACATCGTGGCCGCCTACGGCGCGGCGATGCGCGGCGAGGTCCCCGGTTACGCTGCGAACGATCCGGCAGCCGCGCAGCAACTCCTCACCGACATCTTCAGCAACGTCACGGTTATGGATAAGAGCGCCAACGACTCGATCAAGAATTTCCAGGCGGGCAACGGCGACGTCGCGATCACCTACGAGTACGCGGTCCTGGCGGCGCAGAAGTCCGGCCTGGAAGACGAGATGGTGATCCCCCCGTCGACCGTCGCGATCCAGACGCCGGTGGCCGTGGTCGATGCCAACGCTGAGGCGCACTGCGTGCAGGATGTCGCGAGCGCGTTCGTCGAGTTCCTGCACTCGGACGCGGCCAAGGAGCTCTTCCTCACCTACTACGAGCGCTCGGTCGATCTGACGGCGGCGCAGGCCGGTGATGACGGTGCGTACGAGCCGATCGACGACCTGTTCACGACGGACGATATCGGCGGCTGGGACGAGCTGCAGAACGACACGGTGTTCGGACCGGACGGTGCCTTCACCAAGGCCTTGGTCGCTGCACAGGGATAACGCTTGAGCACACGGACGCTGGAACGGCCCGCCGCCCCGCCCCCGGCCCCTCCGGGGGCGGGGCGGCGTCCGTCCGTGGCCATCCGGAGCGCCCTCGCTCGCTGGGGGCTGCGAGGGACGGCATTGCTCTACCTCGGACTGATGATCGCCCTGCCGACCGTGGCGGTGATCACCCGGGGCTTCCAAGACGGCCTCCAGTCGCTCCGCGACGCGCTGAACGCCCCCGGCGCCCGCGAGGCGATCGTCCTGACCCTCGTGCTCGCGGCCGTCACGGCGCTCATCAACGTGATCTTCGGGACCTTGATCGCCTACGTGCTCGTGCGCTACGAGTTCTTGGGTCGCGCGTGGCTCTCGACGATCGTGGACATCCCGTTCGCGATCCCGACGCTCGTCACCGGGGTCATGCTCCGCGCGCTCTACGGCCCGAACTCCGTCATCGGGAGTTTCCTGGAGGGCCACGGCATCCACGTGATCTTCGCGCAGCTGGGGATCCTGTTCGCGCTGCTGTTCGTCACCCTGCCGCTAGTGGTGCGCACGGTCCAACCGGTCCTGCTCGAGATCGACGAGGCGGAGGAGGAAGCGGCTCGGGTCCTCGGCGCGACCCGCTGGTACACGTTCCGACGCGTCGTGCTGCCGAAGCTCCGCGCGGGCATCGCCGCGGGAGGGTTGCTCGCGTTCGCACGCGCGATCGGGGAGTTCGGCGCGGTCGTGATCGTGTCGGGCAACATCATCGGCAAGACGCTGACGGCGCCGGTGCTGATCTTCCAGCTCGCCAGCCAGTTCCAGCCGAATCAGGCGGCGGCGGTCGCGACCCTGCTGTTCGCGATCTCGTTCGTCCTGGTGCTCGTGACCGAACGACTGGTCGGCGCTCGGAACAAGGACGCGGTATGAGCGAGGCGGGCGAGCTCAGGGTCCCGGTCCTGCCGTCGGGGACGCGTCGTCGGCTGGTGCACGGCGGGTTCATCGCGATCGCGCTCCTGTACGTCGGGATCCTGGTGATCGCCCCGCTGGTCGGCATCGCGTGGGCGGCGTTCTCGGCCGGGTGGTCGACGATCGTCTCGACGCTGAAGCAACCCGACGTGCTCCACGCGTTCTACCTGACCGGGGTCATCACGGTCATCACGGTCATCGTGACCTCGGTCTTCGGAGTGATCGTCGCGCTCGTGATCGCGCGCGATCGCTTCCCCGGCCGTGCACTGATGAGTGCGCTCGTCGACCTGCCGCTCGCGGTGTCCCCGGTCATCGTGGGGCTGATGGCGGTCGTGCTGTTCGGTCTCGGTGGATGGTTCGAGCCGTGGTTCACGAGCCACGGCATCCGCATCCTGTTCGCGGTGCCCTCGATGGTGATCGTGACGATCTTCATCTGCATCCCGTTCGTGATCCGCGAGGTCGTCCCGGTCCTGCAGGAGGTCGGCGTGACGGAGGAGGAGGCGGCCCGCACGCTCGGCGCCTCGTCGCTGCAGACATTCTTCCGCGTGACGCTGAAGAACATCCGCTGGGGACTGCTCTACGGGATCGCGCTCACCACCGCACGGTCGATCGGGGAGATCGGCGCGGTGCTGATCGTGAGCGGACAACTCACCGGCCAGACCGAGACGGCCACGCTGTACGTGCTCCGAGCGTTCGACCAGTTCCAGGACGACCAGGGCTACATCGTCGCCCTCACGCTGGCGCTCGTGTCGGTCGTTCTTCTAGTCTTGATCGAGTTCTTCAAGCGCCGGCAGGAGAGGTTGCAGCGGACATGACGGGCGCAGATCAGGTGACGGGCACCCCCATCCGCGTCGAGAACCTGTGGAAGCGGTTCGGCGCGTTCGAGGCCGTGAAGGACGTCACGTTCACGGCCGAGGCGGGCAGCATCACCGCGCTCCTCGGACCGAGCGGCTCCGGCAAGAGCACCGTGCTCCGGATGATCGCCGGCCTGGAGGAGCCGACCGCCGGCCGGATCTGGATGGAGGGCGAGGAGCACACGTTCAAGACCGTGCAGGAGCGGCGGGTCGGCTTCGTCTTCCAGCACTTCGCGTTGTTCCGGCACATGACGGTGGCGCAGAACGTCGCGTTCGGGCTGTCGGTACGCAAGCAGCCGAAGGCCCAGCAGCGCGAGCGCGTGCGAGGATCTCCTGCGAGCTGGTGCAGCTAACGGGGTTCCGAGACCGGTACCCGGACCAGCTCTCCGGTGGTCAGCGGCAGCGGGTCGCGCTCGCCCGGGCCCTCGCGCCCCAGCCGAAGGTGCTCCTGCTCGACGAGCCGTTCGGGGCGCTGGATGCCCGGGTGCGCCAGGAGCTCCGGCGGTGGCTCGACGACCTGCATCAGGAGCTCGGCGTCACCAGCCTGTTGGTCACGCACGACCAGGACGAGGCGCTCGAGCTCGCGAACCGGATCGTCGTCATGCACGAGGGCCGGGTGGAGCAGGTGGGTTCGCCGGACGAGGTCTACGACGAGCCCGCCACGCCGTTCGTCGCGGGCTTCGTCGGCTCCTCGAGCGTGCTGCACGGGCACGTCGTCGACGGCCACGTGCAGTTCGGGGACCACCGGGTCGCCGGCGCCGGCCATCTCGAGGAGGGAGAGCCCGCTCGCGCGTTCATCCGTCCGCACGACGTTCGCGTGACGACCACACCGCAGAACGGTTCCCTGCCGGCATCGGTCGAGCGGGTCGTCAACCTGGGCTGGCTCTCCAGGGTCGTGCTCCGACTCCCCGACGACCAGGTGCTGACGGCCGAGATCCCGAACGACGAGCTGAGCGGCGTGGAGGTCGGCTCGACCGTCTCCGTGGACCTGCGACGCGCGAAGGCGTTCGCCTCGGCCGAGGTGGCGGCTGCCGACGTGACCCCGGAGATGGCCCCGACCGCGGCGGCGCCGTGAGCACCGCCCGCGCCGCGGGTCAGCCGAAGGAGCCGAACGTTCCCGCGGACGCGCCGGCACCGCCCCCGAACCCGTCCGCGCTCGACGCCGACGAGCTCGAGGTGATCCGACGCGTCCGCGATAGCCTCCGTTCGATCCGGTTCGGCACGGTGCTGATCGTGGTGCAGGACGGCAAGGTCGTGCAGATCGAGACCGCCGAGAAGATCAGGCTGCGATGACGACCTCCCGCGCCCTGTCGATCGTGCCCGAACCCGCGCCTCGGCCCGTCAAGCTCTCGGTCCGCGGGGTGCGGAAGTCGTTCACGACCGGCACCGGGACCGAGGTGCCGGTGCTCGACGACGTCAGCTTCGACGTCCGCACGGGCGAGTTCGTCTGCCTGATCGGGCCGTCCGGCTGCGGCAAGTCGACGATCCTGAACCTGCTCGCCGGTCTCGACCGGCCCGATGCCGGTGAGGTGCTCCTGGACGGTCGTCCGATCGTCGAGCCCGGACCCGATCGGGCGCTCCTGTTCCAGGATCCGGCGCTCTTCCCGTGGCTCAGCGTCCGCGCGAACGTCGAGTACGCGCTCCGGCTGAAGGGGCTCGGATCCGAGGAGGCTCGGGCCGCGGCCCAGAGCTGGCTCGCGAAGGTACGCCTCTCGGCGTGGGCCGACGTCCAGCCGCACGAGCTCTCGGGGGGCATGCGCCATCGAGCCGCCCTCGCGCGGGCACTCGCCTGCCAACCCGAGGTGCTCCTCGCGGACGAACCGTTCGGCGCGCTCGACGCGCAGATGCGCGAGATCCTGCAGAAGGAGCTCGAGCTCGTGTGGACCGAGCTGGGCAACACGTTCGTGTTCGTCACCCACAACGTGCGGGAGGCGGTCTTCCTCGCCGACCGCGTGATCGTGCTGTCGGCGCGCCCCGGGACGCCGATCGAGGAGTACCGGATCTCGACGCCGCGGCCCCGGAGCTTCGAGGACGTCCTCGTCGCCAAGGTCGTGCTGGACATCCACGAGCACCTCGCGAAGGAGGTGCAGCGCGCTGCGCGCGAAGAGGGTCTTTGACCGGATCTGGCCCCGGGTGGCGCTCCTGGCCACGATTCTGCTCGTGTGGTGGGCCGCCTACGAGACGGGCTGGATCGACCCGTCCAAGCTGCCCTCGCCTGCCGACGTCTGGAACGCACTCACGTCGAACATCACCGGTTCCAGCGGTCTGCTCCCCGCCGCGCGGGGCAGCATCATCCGGCTGGCGTTCGGCCTGAGCGTGGCGGTGGTCGTGGGGACCCTGATCGGGTTCGCGATGGTCGCATCGGTGGTCGTGCAGCGCAGCGTCGGCACGCTGATGACGGCGTTGCAGGCCCTGCCGTCGATCGCGTGGCTGCCGCTGGCGATCGTCTGGTTCGGGTTCACCGAGCGCGCCGTGATGTTCGTCGTGTTCATCGGCGGCGTCCCGGCCGTCGCGATCGCGACGGCGATCTCGATCCGACAGGTACCCCCGTCGCTGATCCGCGCCGCGCGGACGATGGGGGCGAAGGGGTGGACGCTGCAGCGGACGGTCGTGCTGCAGGCGTGTGTGCCGGGTTACTGGACCGGACTGCAGCAGGCGTGGGCGGTCGCGTGGCGGGCGCTGCTGGCCGCCGAGATCATCCGCGTGGGCGCCGCGCGCGGGCTCGGCCATCTGCTCGAGGCCTCGGCCCAGAACACCGCGATGCTGATCGCGGTGATGGGCGTGGTGGTCGTGATCGGTCTCGCGATCGACTCCTTCTTCTCGGTGATGGACCGTCGGATCCGCAGCAAACGCGGGCTGGTCGTTCCCGCGTAGCTACTGCAGGCCGGCGCGCTTGAGGGCGTCGACCTTCGCGTCGTCCGCGAGCCGGTCGAGCGCCTCGGAGGTCCGGGGCGTCGGGGAGACCGGGTCCTCGATCCTGGCGGCCGCCTCGGGCACGCGCTCGAGATCGGTCCGGAACAGCGTTCGCGCGCTCTCGAGCGTCCGCTGGGGGCCGGTCTGGCGGCCGCCGCTCATCACCGGGACGAGCAGCGGCTCGTGGTCGTCGGGCAGCGGCTCGTCGCGCAGGCCGATGACGTCGCCCGCCGTCCCCCGGAACACCTGCTTGCGGCCCGGCTCGGTCGCCTTGTCCTCCGAGAGCTTGAGCATCGGGCGCGCGTCGTACTCGACGAGCTTGTAGGCCGAGTCGAGCGAGGGCGCGTCCGCCGAGACCCCCATCCGGGTCCCGACGCCGAACGCGTCGATCGGCGCGCCACCCCGAACGAGCCGATCGAGCTGGTACTCGTCCAGACCGCCGCTCGCGAAGATCCGGACGCGTTGCAGCCCGGCCTCGTCCAGCAGAGCCCGCGCACCGCGTGAGAGCTCGTCGAGGTCGCCGCTGTCCAGACGCACGGCGAGGTTGTCCGTGAGCCCGAGCTCTTCGATCACCTCGATCGCGGTCCGGACGCCGTTCAGGGTGTCGAACGTATCGACGAGGAACGTCGTCCGGTCCGGGAAGTCGCGCGCGAACGTGCGGAACGCCTCCTTCTCGCTCCCGAAGGACTCGATGTACGAGTGCGCCATCGTCCCCGCCGGGCGTAGGGCGTACCGCCGGGCCGCCTCCACGTTGCTCGTGGCCGCGAACCCCACGATCGCCGAGCACCGCGCCACGGCCAGCGCGGCGTCGAGCCCCTGCGTCCGCCGGAGCGCGAAGTCCACGACGTCCCGGCCGTCCGCCGCGAGCACACACCTGGCGGCCTTGGAGGCGATCGTCGTCTGGAACGTGATCTGGTTGAGCAGGTACGGCTCGACGAGCTGGGCGACGGCGATCGGCGCGGTGATCTCGAGCAGCGGCTCGTTCGCGTACACGACGCGTCCCTCGGGGACGGCCCAGACCTCGCCGGAGAACCGCAGTGCGCCCGAGCGCATCCAGCACCGGATCCTCGAAGCCGAGCTCTCGGCCGAGGTAGTCGAGCTCCGGCTCGGACAGGCCGAACCCCTCCAGGAACTCCAGCGCCGGCTCGAGCCCCGCGGCGACCAGGAAGCCGCGGGTCGGCGGGAGCTGCCGGATGAACAGGCTGAACGTCGCCTCACCGCCCATCCCGCGCTGGAGGTAGCTGGCGGCCATGTTGAGCTCGTACAGGTCGGTCAGCAGGCCGCTCGGCGCCATGGCCGAAGGCTACCCGAGCGTGGTGCGGAAGCTGACGGGCTCGAGGCGGCTCGGGTAGCGTCCGCCGTGGCATGAGCGATCCCCCAGACTTCCGGCTCGAACGGAGCGAGCTCCGCGGCGAGGACGAGTTCGGCGAGTTCGGTCCCGACGACCTCGAGTACTACGTCGACGTCCGGGGGACGTTCGACAAGCTGCAGCTCTGTCCCGACGACTCGAGCCTCGCCGCGAGCGGTGCCGACGTGGCGATCGTCGGGGCGCCGACGGACGACGGGACCTCGGGCAGGCCGGGTGCGCGGTTCGGCCCCCGCGCCATCCGGTCCGCGCCGAGCACGTGGGGGCGCGACGCGTGGTCGATCCAGCTCGAGGTCGAACCGTACGAGCGGCTGACCGTCGTCGACGCCGGCGACGCGCCGGTCGTGCCGTCTCGCCACGCCCGGGCGCTCCGGGTGATCCACGAGAAGGTGTTCCGGGTCGCCGGCGCGGGCGCGATCCCCGTCGTCCTGGGTGGCGATCACTCGATCACCTACCCTTCGGCGGCCGCCGTCGCCCGCCACGTGTGGCCGAGGAAGGTTGGCGTGGTGCATTTCGACGCGCACGCCGACGCGGCGGACTCGATCTCGGGATCTCTGATCTCGCACGGCACCCCGATGCGCCGGCTGATCGACGAGGGGTGGGTGCAGGGTTCGAACTTCGTCCAGGTCGGTCTGCGCGGGTACTGGCCCGAGAAGGTCACGTTCGACTGGATGCGGGAGCAGGGGTTCCGCTGGCACACGATCGTCGAGGTCGAGGAGCGAGGGGTGGACGCGGTGATCGACGACGCGATCGCCGAGGCGCTCGACGGCCCCGATGTCGTCTACCTGTCGGTCGACATCGACGTGGTCGACCCGGGGATGGCGCCGGGGACGGGGACGCCGGAGCCCGGCGGGATGACCGGTCGCGAGCTGCTGCGCGCGGTGCGCCGGATCGTCGGCGCGGTCGAGCTTGCCGGGATGGACGTGGTCGAGGTCTCGCCGCCCTACGACCAGAGCGAGGTCACGTCGATGCTCGCCTATCGTGTGGTCATGGAGGCGCTGTCGTCGCTGGCCGCACGGCGCGGGTGACATGATCGATCGCGAGCGGTTCGAGGATCTCGTCATGGAGGCGCTCGGCTCGCTGCCGCCCTGGGTGCGCGAACGCCTCGAGAACATCGAGCTGATCCTCGAGGAGCGTCCGCCCAGGGGGGAGCCGAACCTGCTCGGGCGCTACCACGGGGTCCCGCTGACCAGGCGCGGCCAGTTCCACTCGGGGCCGACCTTCCCCGACACGATCACGCTGTACCAGCGGACGATCGAGCGGGTGGCGCGCGACGAGGAGCATCTGCGCGAGGTGATCGCGCACACGGTCGAGCACGAGGTGGCGCACTTCTTCGGGATCAGCGACGATCGCCTGCGCGAGATCGACCGGTACTGACCGGTGGACGCCCCCGACGAACAGATCATGCGGTTCGCGCTGGAGGAGGCGCGGGCGGCGGCCGCGGGGGGCGACGTGCCGGTGGGCGCGGTGATCGTTCGGGGCGACGAGATCCTGGCGAGGGCGGGCAACGCTCGCGAACGCGAACAGGACCCCACCGCCCACGCCGAGATCCTGGCGCTCCGGCAGGCGTCGGGCGCGATCGGGAGCCGGCACCTCGAGGGGTGCGCGATGATCGTCACGCTGGAGCCGTGCGCCATGTGCGCGGGCGCGATCGTGCTCGCACGGCTCGACCGGCTGGTGTTCGGCGCGAGCGACCCGAAGGCGGGGTTCGCGGGGTCGCTCGGCGACCTCGTCCGGGACGGTCGCCTCAACCACGAGGTCGACGTCACCGTCGGCGTGTTGGCGGAGGAGTGCGGCGAGATCCTCCGCGCGTTCTTCGCCGAGCGCCGCTGAGACCCTAGGTCTCGATCCCCTGGTCGGCGGACTTGGCGCGGCGCTCCTCCATGATGGCGTTGACGCGCTGGGCGACCGCGGGGATCTCCTCCTCCATCGCACGGAAGTTCCGGTCGTGCATGACGACGAGGGTGACTTCGGAGGTCGCCGCCACGGTGGCGGTCCGCGGCACGTTGAGCAGCAGCGCCATCTCGCCGAAGAAGTCGCCGGGCCCGAGATCCGCGAGGTGCTCCCCGTCGTGCGTGACCTCCGCCGTGCCGGTCTCGATCACCATGAACTCGTGCGGGTAGGCCCCCTGGTTCACCAGGTGCTTATCCGTGGGGACGTCGATCTCGTCGGTCCAGCGTTCGAGTCGCTCGTACTGGTGGTCGCTCAGCCCCTCGAACAAGGGGATCTTCCGCAGACGCTCGGCCTTCATCGGGCTTCCTCCGTTCTCCGTGGCGTTCCCTCGGATCCGCGTCGAATCCTCGCACAGGCCGGCGGGGGGCTGCTTGCTAGACTCGCCCCGGAGGCGTGCCGGAGCGGACGAACGGGACCGCCTCGAAAGCGGTTAGGGGCCTAATCCGCCCCTCACAGGTTCGAATCCTGTCGCCTCCGCGAGATCAGCCGGCCGCCTCGGAAGGGCGGCCGTTCGGCGTTACCCCGCCGCTAGACTCGACGGCGGTGGCCTGCCCGAGCGGACGAAGGGGCACGCCTGGAGAGCGTGTAGGTGGGCAACCGCCTCGCGGGTTCGAATCCCGCGGCCACCGCTCGATACCCTGAAAAAGCCCACGTCGCTCGATTCCGCAGCAGGGCAGACCGAAGGTGAGCAGCCACAGCGAGTAGCGCCTGCCCCAGTTGAGGACGAACTTCAGCGGCTGCATCGAGCCCAGCTCGGTCCGCTCGAAGGGACTCATGTGCTCGGGATGCCGAGGCCCCCGGACCGGGCTGGTGTGGGGCTGTGCGGACATGGAGCCTCCTCCTTCCAGGCTCGATGAGCCCTTCCACCCCTTTGCCCGATACGACGAACGAGAAGCCCCTTCTGCGACACATCCGGCCTACAGAGCAGTCACGGTCCGACCACCCGGTACAACCGCCAACGGTCGGGGACGCCCTTCAACCGGTGTTCGCCCGCGTCTTCGAACCGAAGTCCGGAGCCCGCGACCAGGTCCTTCACGGTGCTCGAGACCAGCACCTCGGAGGGCCCGGCGAGCGCGCTCACCCGCGCGCCGATGTGGACGGCGATCCCACGGACGTCCTCACCGCTGAGTTCGATCTCGCCCGTGTGAACACCGGCGCGGATCTGGATGCCGAGCTCCTGCACACCGTCCGCGATCGCGCGGGCGCACTGCACGGCTCGGGCCGGTCCGTCGAACGTCGCGAGGAAGCCATCGCCGGCGGTGACGACCTCGTGGCCGCGGAATCCCTCGAGCTCGGCACGCACCCGTTCGTGGTGCCTGGACAGGAGGTCGCTCCAGGGCCCGTCGCCCATCGCGGCCGCCTTCTCCGTGGAGCCCACGATGTCGGTGAACAGCACCGTCGCAAGGACCCGATCGGCACGATGCGCATGACGGACGCCGGTGAGGAACTCCTCCACCTCGTCCAGCACGGCGTCCTGGTCTCCCGCCCACGGGTAGCTGTCGACGCCGGCGAGCTCGACGAACTTCGAACCGGGGATCTTCCGACCCACCTCGCGCCCGCCTTCGATGTTCATGTTCGCGTCATCGGTCCGGTGCAGCACGAGCGTCGGGACGCGGATCGTCGGAAGCACGGGCAGGACGTCGATCTCGTGCCAGATCCGCTCGATCGCCACCACCGCGTTCGGGCTCGCGGCCTGCCGCATGAACTTCGCCCACCAGCTCACGCCCGGCCCGTCGCCGGCGAGCGAGGGGTTGAACTGCGGGAAGACCTCTTCCGCATATGGCCGCGTCCCCCACCCGGCCAGCCCGCCCATGTAGGACGCCCAGGTCACCTCAGACCACGCCCACGGGAAGTCCTTCGTGGCAGCGCCGACCACGGCCGGCGCGAACAGTGCCAAGGCGCTCGTGCGTTCGGGATAGGTTGCGGCGAAGAGCGAGCACAGCGCCCCGGAATCGAAGCATCCGAACAGCGCCGCGCGATCGACACCGACCTCGTGCAGGACCACGTTCAGATCGTCCATCGACACCTCGAGCGCGGGGACGTGGTCGGGAGAAAGGCGATCGGAGAGCCCGGTTCCCCGCCGGTCCATCACGATCAACCGGGAGAAGGACGCGAGTCGGTGCAGGAACCGGGCGTACGGTGGGAACTCCCACATCAGGTCGAGGTTGGAGATGAACCCCGGGACGAAGACCAGGTCGACCCCGCCGTTCCCCAACACCTGGAATGCGATGGCCACATCGCCGTTCCGCGCATAATGGACCTCGGGGAGCTCGGTCATCCGTTCACCACGCGACGCGACTCCTCACCGTGCTCGAGCACGGCGACTGTAGACGTCCGGCGGCGACGCTGCGGCCCACGCGGGCTGGAGCGGCGGGTTCGGAGCCAGCTCGGGCCGGGTGACGAAAGGGCACGATCAGCTTCCGCTACGGCGAGCGGCCCCCGGTCACGCTCGTGAAAGAGATTCTCCGGACGCGCCTCGCTGAGGTCGCCGCGAAGCAGGCCAGGCCGTCGCTGGGCCACGGGATCAGACGGTCAGGTGCACACTGGTGCACAAAGGGAGAGTGCATCTGTGCGCGTAGATGGGGGGTGGCGGAATCCCGCGGCCACCGCTCAGCCGAGACGCTTCGCGTACCGCGTGTACTGTCGCTCGACGCGCATGCCGACCTTCTCGTACAGGTCGAGCGCACCGGTTCGCGAGTCCGTCGCGACGCCCACGATCCCGCGGCCGCGCTCGTAGAAGTCGCCGAACGCGGTCCGCAGCAACGCCTGGGCGATCCCGCGTCGCCGATGGGTTGTCCGCGTGGCGAGCTGCTGGATCCACCCCTCACCGAGCTCGGGGTACTCGCACGAGATGACCACGCCGACGATCGCGTCCCCGTCGAGCGCGAGCGGGGAGAGCTCCGGCCGGAACGCTGGGTGCGCGATGACCTGTGGGGCCCAGACCTCGTACGGCTCCGGATCGCGTCCCTCCCACTCGGTGAACGCCGCGTCCATGACCCGGTGGACCTCCCGGGCGTCGGATGCCCGGTACGCGCGGATGGCGATACCCGGCGGCGTCTCTGGTGGGGCGGGTCGCTCGTCCATGCGCATCCGGAGCATCCACGACGTCCATCTCGGCTCGTAGCCGTTCGCGAGGAACAACTCGCGAGCATCCGTGTTCGCGTCGGTCTTCGTCTGGCCCGCTTCGGTGGACGCGAGCTCCCTCGCCCGTCGTTCGAGCCATCCGAGCAACGCGGATCCGATACCGCGGTCCCGATGCGATGGCCGCACATCGCCCTCACCGCGCCCCCGGTAGATCTCGGCCCACGCGACGAGCTGATCGCGCTCGAACACCAGCACCGAATCGAGGGTCGGATCGAACCCGTGTCGTCCGAACCCGACGGTGATGTCGTCCTCGTCGACCTCGACGACGCCTTCGTCCGCGAGCTCGCACGCGGCGATCAGCTCGTAGACGGACCCCGTGTCCCGGGCGTTCGCGGGGCGGGCACGCAGACCCGCGGGGAGGTCGATCGTCACGGGGTCCGCCACCCGGGACAGCGTTCGGGGTCGACGGGGCCCGGGAGCGTGTCCGCCTCCTCGAGCGCCGCGCGCACATCGTCGAACGTCTCCCATGGCAGGTACGGCACGCCGTCCTCCTCGCAGATCTGGACGAGCGTGTCCTTCGCGAACACCACGTCGGAGTACAGCGCTCCGTAGCGGTCCGACTGCCCCTCGCCGACGAACGCGACCGGCCCGTGCCGCTCTCGGAGCTTCAGCGCGGCAAGCATCTTGCACGTCCCGCAGCCGACGCATTCAGGGTGGCCGTGGGGGTGGCGGAGCAGGTGACCGGTCGGCCGATGCTCGGAGCGCCCCGTCGGGGTTCTGTCAGATCCGTCCTGCGGCGTTGCCGACAGGACCCTGACGTCTCCCGGGCTCCAACTCCGGTCGCGTTCCCGGTCGCTCTCGTCCGAGACGACGAGCTCGTTGGTGACCACCCCGAGGTGCCCGAGCCCTGCGCGCTCGAGGATCGGCCGGATGTAGAACGCGAACCCGTCCGACGCGAGCACGAGCGGCAGGCCTCGCGCCTCCGCCCACGCGACGAACGCCGGGAAGGTCGGCGCGAGCTCGGCGCGGTCGAGCGCGAACGCCAGCATCTCCTCGAGCGATCCGCTCAGCATCGCGACCTGGTGGTCGGCCGCCTCGCGCAGGCCCATCTCGCCGAGGTCGACCGCGTCGTCGAACCGCTCCCACCCCGGCTCGCCGAACGCATCGAGCAGCAGCTCGGACACGTCCTGCAGGCAGGCGGTGCCGTCGAAGTCCACCAGGAGGGCCTTCACCGCGAGCATCGGGGGAGGGTACCCGCGCCCCCGAGCCTGTGATGATGCGGGCATGGCGTGGGTGTGGGTCGGCGTGTTCGGCGTGGTCGCGATCGCGGCTGCGGCGCAGGCCGTCTCCGGGTTCGGGTTCGCGCTGATCGGGACGCCGCTCGTCGCCGTGCTGGCGGGGCCGAAGGAGGCGGTGGTCGGGCTCACGATGATCGGCCTGTTCCTCGTCGCCCAGCTGTCGCTGCGCGGTCGGGGTCACGTGGATCGCCCGACGGTAGGCGTGGTGACCGTGGCCGCGATCGTCGGCATGCCGCTCGGGCTGCTCGTGCTCCTGCACGCGGACGATCGCGTCCTCACCGTCGCGATCGCGATCGCGGTGATCGTGTTCTCGCTGCTGCTCTGGCGCGGGGTGCGCTTCCCCCCGGGCCGTGGCACCGACGTCACCGCCGGGTTCGCCGCGGGGATCCTGTCGACGAGCACCGGCACGAGCGGACCCCCCATCGTGATTGCGCTGTCCGCCAAGCAACTGGAGCCGGCGGTGTTCCGAGCGACGATCTCGGCGATCTTCCTGGTGCAGGGTTCGGTCGCCCTCGTGCTGTTCGCGATCGGTGGCCAGATCACCCGCGACGCGCTCGCGGTCGCCCTCGCGGGTCTCCCCGGCGTGATCGTCGGATCGATCGTGGGCGAACGCGGCTTCCGCCGCCTCGACGCGCCGACGTTTCGGCGCGTCGTGCTCGGGATGCTGTTCGCGTCCGGCGTGGTGGCGCTGTTCGGCGCGCTCTGGTCCTAGCTCCCCGCCGACGTTCGGTACCCCGATGCCGGAGTCCGGCCCCGCGAGGGGGCCGGGCTTCACGGCAGGTCGGATCGGTCAGTTCACGAGGATGTGATCGTTGTCGGTCCAGCTCTCGATCGTTCCAGATGACACGACGCGCGTCTCACCGGTCGCGAGATCGTAGACGTACGTGCCAGATCCCTCCTTGTTGTTGACGAACGCGATCTGCGTGCTGTCGGGCGACCATCTCTGGTACCCGTCGTCGAAGTCCAACCGAGCGATGATGCGCCGTGCCGATCCGTCGCTGTTGGCGAGCATCAATCGCACCTGTGGCTTCAGGTAAGAGTTGAAGGCGATCCACGCGCCGTCGGGTGACAGCGTGGGAACGCTCCCGTCGGGCACGATCAGCCTCGTCTTTCCCGTCGTGAGATCGACGGAGAGGGCCGAGTAATGATCGATGGACGGGTCGAACGTCGAGAAGACGATCGATCCACCGTCCGGCGCCCAGCCGCCGGGATCGACCGCGCCTTGCGGTTCATCGGTGACCCTCGTCGATACTCCATCGGAGACGCGAACGACGAACATCTGGGGGTTGCCCGACATGTCCCGTTCGTACGCGATCTTCGAGCCGTCGGGGGACCAGATGGGGCGGTTCGCGGCAACGCCCGCATCTCCGTGGGTGAGTTGCCTTGCGTTCGAGCCGTCGGCACCCATCACGAACACCTGCTCGTTCCCGTTCCCGTCGAGACCGATGTACGTGACCATCGACCCGTCGAGCGTGAAGTCGAAGCCCGATGTACCGGCAGGCGCCGTGAACGAGGTTGCCGTCCCAGACCCCACGTCGACGATGGACAACGTCTGTTCCGCCTCGGGCTGGGGAGCGACGGTCGGGTTGGACCCGGAGGACGCCGGCTTGACGTCGTCGCTCCCCAGCGTGCTGATCCCGATCGCCACCCCGGCGACCACGAGCACCGCTACCAGGACATAGACCGCGGCCCTCTTCTGCGCGACGCGTCGCCGCTGGCCTCGGTGCTGCCGTTCGAGCGCCTCCGGGTCGGGCCGAACCTTCTGTGTGGCCAATCGGAACACCTCCTGGATCTCAGGCATCCCGCGCTCCTTCCACGGCTCGGAGGGCCCGGCGACCCTTGCTTGCGAGGGCCCTGACGGTGGAGGGACGTACGCGCAGGATGCGCGCCGCCTGCTCGGCCGGATACCCGAGCAGGTCCACGAGCAGCAGGGCGGCCCGTTGGCGCGGGCTGACCTCGAGCAGGAGCTGCCGCACGTCCGCGCGCATCTCCGCGTCGAGGAACGCATCGCGTCGCTCCGGGATCGGGACGACCTTCCGGACCGCCATCGCCGCTCGGCGTCGGCGCATCCGGAACCCGTTCAGGGCGACGCGGAACAGGTAGCCGGTCGGGTCCTCGATCCGCCCGATCTCGTCCCAGCGTTCCCACAGGCTCAGGAACGCATCCTGCATCAGTTCCTCCGCGTCGTGCCGATCCCCGGTCACGAAGTACAGCGCCTTGAACAGGCGCTCGTGCTCCTCCTCGAAGAACGTGTCGAAGCGGGCCCATGCCTCGACGCGTTCCGAGGGGAACTTCACGACCTCACCCTCTGCTCGCACGATCCATGGATGCACGAGGACCCCCAAGCGCTCCTCGGATGCTGGCACCGTTTCTCAGCCGGGGCGAGACGGACGGTCGCGTCCACGCACGTATCCGAGAACGGTTGGCCAGCCGCCAAGCGCCAGGGCGCGTGGTCTCGAGAGCATCGCGCGAGTCCTCACGCGCCGGGAGCGCGAGTTAACCCTCTTCGAGCTGCTCATGCCCCTCGTCAGAGCGGGACGTCGGCGTTGTCCGGGTCGAGCAGCCGTGCGAGCACCACGCCGGTCATGGCGCCGTAGAGCAGTCCAACGACCGTTCCGAAGAACACCCACGCCTTGGCGGAAGGGAAGTCCTCGGGGCGGAGCAACCCGATCACGCTCACGAGGAACCACCTCACCACGCCTGCGGCTGCAGCGGTCGCCACCAGGAACGCCCCGGCAGCGCCCACCAGCCACCGCCAGGCCCGATCGACCTGTCGCCGTAGCACCATCCATTGGAAGGTGATCGGCAGGACGCTGAGAGCCAGGGTGCCCACTACTGCCGCGATCACGAAGCCCCACACGCCGACATCGCGGCCGATCCCCGTCACCGTCCCGCCCATGAAGCCGCTCAGGATCCCTGCAACCACTCCGGCCAACGCCCATCCCGCGCAGGTTGCCGGCATCCACCACCGAACCCCCTTCAGCTCTCCTCGGATGACGAACCACTGCGCGGCTCCGGCTGCGGCCCCCCACACGGCCAGGGCCACTCCGGCGGTGCGGGTCGCGATGAGCGCCGCGTCCAATGTCGGCGTGACGACGCCGTAGTGGGACTGCCCCATCGCCCTGGCGATCTCTCCGGCGATGGCTCCGCCTACGGCGAAGCCAGCGAGGTTCGCCAGCACCCACCGGAGCCAGAGATCCCGACCGCTTCTGGTTCGCTCAGCCCCAGGGCTGCCATGAACCATCGTCGTCTCACCGGACCTCTCGCGGCCTCTCGCCGACAGTATCGATCGCTTGGCACACGGCCGCTCGACGAGGTGGTTTCGGGCCGTGTCGGGCGCGCGCGTATACTCGCCGAGGTGGCCGTGCTAGGCGGGGAGCCAGCGGTGCCCTGAACCCGCAATCCGCTTCAGCGGGGCTGAATCCCCGTCCGAGGCCCGGCGGGTCCGCAGTCGCTCCCGGTACGGGGCGTCGAAGGTCGGGTCCCGCGCGACGCCAACCTGCGAACCCGGTCAGATCCGGAAGGAAGCAGCCGTAAGCGGGCCCTGGCGGGTGCCGCGGGGACACCTGACTGGAGCTACCGGCCGGTGACGCGCTCGAGTCCGCTGCGGTCGACGACGGGTGCGCGGCCACCACCTAGACTTGCCGGACCTCCCGCGCTTCCCCTCGCGGGTCGAGGCGGGCGCGCGGCGCCCGGAGGTGAAGGTGGCCGACGACAAGCCGTACCAGTCGCTGTACCGCAAGTACCGCCCGCAGGGCCCCTCGGAAGTGCTCGGTCAGGACCACGTGATCCGGGCGCTCTCGGGCGCGGTCCGCGAGGGTCGTCTGGCGCACGCGTTCCTGCTCTGCGGGCCGCGCGGGACCGGCAAGACCTCGACGGCCCGGATCCTCGCCAAGATGGTCAACTGCGAGTCCGGCCCGACGCCCGAACCCTGCGGCTCCTGCGACCAGTGCGTCGCGGTCCGCGACGGTCAGCACCTGGACGTGGTCGAGATCGACGCGGCGTCCCACGGCGGCGTCGACGACGCGCGCGACCTCCGCGAGAAGGCGCCGACGGCGCCGGTCCAGGGCCGCGAGAAGGTCTACATCATCGACGAGGCGCAGCGGCTGTCGCGCGAGGCGTTCGACGCGCTGCTGAAGGTGTTCGAGGAGCCTCCGGTGGGCGTCCGGTTCGTCCTCGCGACCACCGAGCCTCACAAGATGCCGGCCACGATCGTCGGGCGCTGTCAGCGGTTCGACTTCCGCCGGGTCCCGGTCGAGGCGGTGGCCGAGCACCTCGAACGCATCGCCAAGGACGAGGGGATGTCGCTCACCTCCGAAGCGGCGCACGCGATCGCGCGGCAGACGGAGGGTTCGGTCCGCGACGCGCTGTCGCTGCTCGACCAGGCCTCGGTGCTCGGCGCCGGCGAGATCGGCGAGGACATCGTCCTGTCGCTGATCGGCAGCGGCCGTTCCGACGTGCAGTACGCGCTCGGCGACGCGGTCGCGGTCGGGGACGCGAAGGGCGTGTTCGAGCTCGTGAGCCGTCTCGTGCAGGAGGGACAGGACCTGCGTCACGTCACCAACGAGGTGCTCGCGCACTTCCGCAACCTGCTGCTCGTCAAGACCGCGCCCGGCCAGCACGACCTGCTCGACGCCACCGACGAGGAGGCCGAGCGCCTGACCGCGCAGGCCGCGAAGTACTCGGCGGCCGAGCTCGGCCGCGTGATCGCGCTGCTGATCGACGCCCAGACCGACATGCGCTGGACCACCTCGCCCCGCCTCTCCCTCGAGCTCGCCCTGATCCGCGCCACGATCCCCGAGACCGACGCCGCCCCCGAGGCCCTCGTCTCCCGCCTCGAACGCCTCGAGCGCGTCGCCGGCATCCAAGCCGGTGGTGGCTCCGGGGGCTCCGGGGACGCGGTCTCGGGCTCGTACTCGCCGCCGCGGTCGCGCTCCGGGGACGCTCAGGCCGAGACGGGCGGCTCCCAGTCGCCCGCTACCGCGACCCCTGCGCCCCCGGAGCCAACTCCGACCACCCCACTCGCCACCGACGCCGTTGGGGCAGGGGGGCCGGGTGGGGCCGGAACCGGGGAAGCGGCCGACTCGGCGCCACCGGCGGAAGAGACCAAGCGCAAGCGATCGGCGAGGAGTGCCGCAGCGAGCAGCGCCGAAGAGGCCGCGTCCGGTCCGGCCGCGGCCGGTACGGCGCCGAGCTCGGCGCCCGCGCCCGTGTCGGGGCCCGTGCTGGGTGCGGGGACCTCGGCCGTCGACGTGACCATGCTGCGGAGCAACTGGCCGACGGTGATCTCGCACCTGCGCGGTTCGGGCAAGGCGGTGCTCCCCTCGTTCCTCGAGATCGCGACGCCGGCGGCCTTCGACGGGACGACGCTCGAACTGGTCTTCCCCCCCGAGCGCCCATACGGCGTTCAGAAGGTGCTCGAACGCGAGGGCGAGCTCCGGCAGGCGCTGCAGGACCTGTTCGGGATCGCGCCGGCGATCAGCTGCGTGATCCGCGAGCCCGTGGCCGGTCCCTCCGAGCCGGTCGAGGACGAGCCGCTGTCGGAGGAGGAGGCGCTCGCGCGCCTCGCGGCCGAGCTCGGCGCCACGCCCGCGACCGAGGACGGCTCCTAGGTGTACGAGGGGCCGATCCAGGACCTGATCGACGAGCTCTCGCGGCTCCCGGGCATCGGCCCGAAGTCGGCGCAGCGGCTCGCGTTCCACCTCGTGAAGGCGCCGCCCGACGACGCCAAGCGGCTCGCCGAGTCGATCGTCCAGGCGAAGGAGCGCATCTTCTTCTGCAGGGAGTGCGGCAACGTCGCCGAGGGCGAGCTCTGCCGCATCTGCCGAGACGAGGGTCGCGACCGCACGACGCTCTGCGTCGTCGAGGAGCCGAAGGACGTCTCGACGATCGAGAAGGCGGGCGTGATCAAGGGGCGATACCACGTGCTCGGCGGCGCGATCAGCCCGCTCGACGGGATCGGCCCCGAGGACCTCCGCGTGCAGGAGCTGCTCGACCGCGTCCAGCGCGACGGCGTGACCGAGGTGATCCTCGCGACCAACCCCAACTTGGAGGGCAACGCCACCGCGATGTACGTCGCGGCGATGCTGAAGCCGTTCGGTGCGCGGGTGACCCGGCTGGCGAGCGGGCTGCCGGTCGGCGGCGACCTGGAGTACGCCGACGAGGTCACGCTCTCACAGGCGCTCGAGGGCCGCCGGGAGATGTGAGCTGAGCGAGACCCAACAGGAGACGGTCCGCCGGGACCGCCGCGTCGAGCTGATCGCCGCGATCATGCTCTCTGCGGCGACCGTGGTCACCGCGTGGAGCGCGTACCAGGCCACCCGATGGAGCGGCGACCAAGCCGGCAACTACACGGAGGCGTCGGCCACCCGAACCGAGTCGGTGCGGTCGTCGACCCTGGCGAACCGGCAGATCGTGATCGATGTCGACACCTTCCTGAACTGGCTTGACGCAGAGCAATCGGGCGACCACGACCTCGCCGACGACATCCATGCGCGGATGCGCCAGGAGTTCCTTCCCGCGTTCGACGCCTGGCTCGAGACCGCGCCCACGGGTTCGATCCCGGACGGCACACCCTTCGAGCGCTCCGAGTACCGTCTCGCATCGGAGGAGGAGGCGAAGCGGCTCGAACGCGAGGCCGCGGGGCTGTTCGCGGACGGGAACGAGTCGAATCGCGTGGGCGACGACTTCGTCCTGGCCGCGGTGCTGTTCGCCTCGGTCCTGTTCTTCTCGGGCCTGGCCGGGACGTTCGACTCGCTCCGCGCGCAGCTCTTCCTGCTGATCCTCGGTGGCGTGATGCTCGTGATCGGAACGATCATCGTGGCGACCCTGCCGCAGAACGTCGGGTTCTAGCCGCGAACGGCCGTTGGTAGGCTCGGCCCCATGCTCGAGACGCCGGACCCGCTCGAGGAGTTCCCGCGCCAGGTCGCACGGACGCGCGGCTTCTCCCTGGGCGTGCCTCGGTCCTTCACCGTCTCGCCCGACGGCGAGCGGGTCGTCTACCTCCGTACGAAGACGGGCGACGACCCTGTCAGCTGCCTGTGGGTGTTCGAGGTCTCGGGGGCCAAGGAACGGCTCGTGTTCGACCCGGGGGAGGAGGAGGCCGAGCGCGACCTCACCGAGGCCGAGCGCGCCCGCCGCGAGCGCGTACGAGAGCGTTCGTCGGGCGTCACGGCGTACGCGACCGACGAGGCGGTTCGGCGAGCGGTCTTCCCGGTCGGCGGCCGGATGTTCCTCGCCGACCTGATCGAAGGATCCGCTCGCGAACTGAGCGCGCCGGGAGCGGTCGACGACCCGCGCCTGGACCGGTCGGGCGAGCGGATCGCGTTCGTGGTCGACGGGACGCTCCACGTCCGCGAGATCGAGGGCGGCGTGCGAGAGCTGGCCTCGCCGGACGCCCCGGACACGTACTGGGGCCTGGCCGAGTTCGTCGCGGCCGAGGAGATGGAACGCTCCCGCGGCCACTGGTGGTCCCCCGACGGCTCGAAGCTCGCCGCCACCCACGTCGACGAGCGCGACGTGCAGGTCTGGTTCATCGGCGATCCGACGGACCCCGCGGCCGAGCCCCGTCCGGTCCGGTACCCGCAGGCGGGCACGAACAACGCCGTCGTCACGCTGTGGGTGTTCGACGTGGAGAGCGGCGAGCGCCTCGAGATCGCGTGGGATCGCGAACGGTTCCCCTACCTGGCCCGCGTCGAGTGGAGCGAGGGGTCGCCGCTCACGCTGCTCGTCCAGACCAGGGACCAGCGGACCGTGAGCCTCCTGTCGGCCGAGGATGCGAGCGGGGAGACCACGATCCTGTCGGAGCAGACGGACCCCAGATGGATCGAGCTCGTCGAGGATGCGCCGGTGCGCCTGTCCGATGGGCAGGTGGTGGATGTCGTCGCCGATCCCGAGACGGACACCTACGTCTTGACGGTCGCGGGCGAGCTCGTGACCCCGCCGGGTCTGCAGGTGCGGGCCGTCCTGTCCGCCGGCGCGGGCGTGCTCTTTCGAGGGTCCGACGGCGACCCGACCGAGGTCCACCTGTGGCGCTGGGCCCCCGAGGGCGGAGCGGTCCGGCTGTCGGAGGAGCCCGGGGTGCATTCGGGCGCCGAAGGCGGCGACGTGCTCGTGCGGACCTCGTCCACGCCGTACGCCGCGAGATCGGTCGCGGCCGTCACGCGCTCGGGCCAGGTCGTGGGGACGATCGAGAACGTCTCGGAGACGAGCGTGATCGAGCCGCGACCGCGCTTCCTCACGCTCGGCGAGCGAGAGCTGCACGCGGCGCTGCTGCTCCCGGGCGGTCGTGAGCCCGACGGACCGCTGCCGGTGCTGATGGATCCGTACGGTGGGCCGCACGGCGCTCGGGTGCTCAAGGCCGCCGGCGCGCACCTCACGTCGCAGTGGTTCGCGGACCACGGGTTCGCGGTGCTGGTGGTCGATGGGCGGGGGGTCGACGGTCGCGGGCCCGCGTGGGACCGGGCCGTCTATCGTGACTTCACCGTCACGCTCGAGGATCAGGTCGACGCGCTCCACGCGGCGGCCGAGCGGTTCGACTTTCTCGACCTACGACGCGTCGGGATCCGCGGATGGTCGTTCGGCGGGGAGCTAGCGTCGATGGCATTGCTCCGCCGGCCGGACGTCTTCCGCGCGGGCGTGGTCGGCGCCCCCGTGACCGACCAGCACCTGTACGACACCTTCTATACGGAGCGGTTCATGGGCCTGCCCCAGGACGAACCCGAGGCCTACCGGCGGAGCTCGCCGCTGTTCGACGCGTCTTCCCTGACCCGGCCGATGCTGCTGATCCACGGCCTTGCCGACGACAATGTGTTCGTCGCGAACACGCTGCAGTTCTCGGCGGCGCTGTTCGAGGCAGGCAAGTGGTACGAGCTGGTGCTGATCCCCAACGCCACGCACCTCACGCGCTCGACGGCGGTGACCGAGAACATCCTGCGTCTGCAGCTCGACTTCCTGCAGCGGACGGTGGTCGGCTAGAAGCGTTCGCGCCACGCACCGCGCCGGCGGCCGCGCACCTCGTGTCGCCGCCGATATCGATTTCGGTATCGGGCGAGACCGAGCCTCAGGTGCGTCGGCCTCGCATCCGATGCAACTTGACGGACGGTCGCCCGCTAGGTCAGGCGACGGCCGGCCACTCGGCGACGACCGGGTGGTCCTTGTCCTGCGGACCCACCTGCGCCGCTCCGCCGGGTGAGCCCAGCCCCGTCACGGCGTCCGAGAACCATTCGGCGTTGACGGCCGCGAACTGCCTCCACTCACCGGGGAGCTCCTCGTCCGAGAAGATCGCGGTGACGGGGCAGACCGGCACGCAGGCGTCGCAATCCACGCACTCATCCGGCTGGATGTAGAGCATCCGAGGACCCTCGTAGATGCAGTCGACCGGGCACTCGTCGACGCATGCCTTGTCCTTGATGTCGATGCACGGTTCGGCGATGACGTAGGCCATGGGACACCCTTTCCCGGGCCTCGGCTCGACGAAACCGCTTCTCGCCGATCCCTCGGACCCCGCTGCTACCCTCCTCGCATGCCCATCGTCGTGCAGAAATACGGCGGGACCTCGGTCGGCGACACCGACCGCATCCGGGGTGTCGCCGACAGGATCGTCCGCACGCGCGAGCAGGGCCAGGACGTCGTCGTCGTCGTCTCGGCCATGGGCGAGACCACCGACGACCTCCTCGACAAGGCCTCGGACATCACCCCCGTACCCGAGCCGCGCGAGCTCGACATGCTCCTCACGGCCGGCGAGCGCATCGCGATGTCCCTCGTCGCGATCGCCGTCAACGCCCGCGGCTGCAAGGCCGCCTCCTACACCGGTTCGCAGGCCGGGATCATCACCGACACCCAGCACGGCAAGGCCCGGATCGTCGAGATCCGTCCGCAACGGATCCGCCAGTCCCTCGACGCCGGGAACGTCGTGATCCTCGCCGGGTTCCAGGGCCTGTCGACCGACTACGACATCACGACGCTCGGGCGCGGGGGCTCGGACACGACCGCCGTGGCGATGGCGGCCGCGCTCGGCGCCGACGTGTGCGAGATCTACACCGACGTCGACGGCGTCTTCACCGCCGACCCCCGGACCCACCCCGAGGCCCGCAGGATCGACCGCATCTCCTACGAGGAGATGCTCGAGCTCGCCGCCGCCGGTGCGAGGGTCCTCCAGCTGCGGTGCGTGGAGTACGCTCGACGGCACGGCGTCCGGATCCACGTTCGGAACTCCCTGGGTGACCAGCCCGGCACCTGGGTCGAGAGCGAAGGCGAGGAGGGTTCCACCGGGATGCTCGAGAGCGCGCTGATCCGCGGCGTCGCCCTGGACGTCGAGGAGGCCAAGGTCACCCTCGACGAGGTCCCCGACCGCCCCGGCATCGCGGCCGCGATCTTCAAGGCGGTCGCCGCCGAGGGCATCCACGTCGACATGATCGTGCAGAACGTCTCGCACGACGGCCGCACCGACCTGAGCTTCACGATCCCGCGCGCCGATCTGCACCGCCTCGACGCGGTGCTCGAGGGCATCGTGACCGACGTCGGCGCCCTCCGCTACGAGACCGACGACGCGATCGCCAAGCTCTCGCTCGTCGGCGCCGGGATCAAGAGCAACCCCGGCGTTGCCGCCGACATGTTCGACGCGCTCGCGGCCGAGGGCATCAACATCGACATGATCTCGACCTCGTCGATCCGCATCTCGTGCGTGATCCGCGCGGAGGATGGCGACCGTGCCGTCCGCGCCGTCCACCAGCGGTTCGGCCTGGACGGCGCGACGCTCGACGAGGAGGCCTGAGCGTGGTCGTCTGCCCGACCTGCCGCGAGGTGAACGAGGAGGGACGCGCGATCTGCCAGAAGTGCGGCTCCTCGCTCACCCCCGACGCGGTCGCCCTCCTCCCGCGCCGCGAGCCCGGCGAGCGCGCACCGATCGAGATGCGCAAGCCCCCCCAGCCGTCGAAGTGGCGGCCGCTGATCGTGCTCGGCCTGCTCCTCGGCGCGGCCATGGCCGTCGGCGCGTTCCTCCTGTTGCGACCCGACCCGTGCGGGGACACGAACTTCGAGTCGGAGAACTTCGGCTACTGCCTCCTCGTCCCCGACGGTTGGGAGGCGGGACCGGCCCAGTTCGGCGCGGACGTGACGCTCGACCAGTTCGCGCCGCCCACGGGTTCGGCGACCGTCGTGGTCGAGGCGGTCGACCTGGAGACCGGGGTCGAGCTCGACCAGTGGTCGGAGTTCGTCCGTCAGCGCGACGAGGACGCGGGGCTCACGCCGGGGCCGGCTAGCGAGGCGAGGCTCGACGGCGCCGACGCGTTGCAGTGGGACGTCTCGGTCGCGTCCGAGGGCGGCGACACCTTCCTCATGCGTGAGGTCGTCACGGTGAGCAGCGACGTCGGGTGGCGAGTCACGCTGAACGATCTCCAGGACGGGTTCGACACGAGCGCGGTCGTGTTCCGCGACATGCTCGATTCCTGGCAGTTCGCGTAGGCGGCCCCGCCGGCGCTCAGCCCCGGAACTCGTCCCGCAGGATCCCCATGTAGACCACGTCCCACCGCGTGCCGTCGAGCAGGATGTGTTCGCGCCCGCGTCCCTCGTGGCGGAACCCGAGCTTCTCGTACAGCTTCAGCGCGCGCTCGTTGAAGTCGCTCGTCGTGAGCCACACGCGGTGCAGGTTGAGCTCGTTGAACGCGTAGCGGAGCGCGAGGACGATCATCTCCCCGCCGTAGCCGCGACCCCAGTCGTCCTGCTGGTAGACCGACAGGCCGAGCTGCGCGTTCCCGTCGGGGTGGTTGATGTCCATGAGCCCGATGCCGCCGACGAGGCGGTCGTCGGCGATCGTGCGCGCCGCGAAGTTGATCGCGCCCGGCGACGCCTTGACCCACTCCTCGAGCCTCTCCTGCGCGCTCGCTCGGTTCATCGGCCACACCGGCCGGAACCCCGCCAGCCGCGTGCTCACCGGGTCGTCGAACCACGCGGCGAACGTCTCCGCGTCCGCCGCCGGGTCGATCGCGGCCAGCCGGACGAGCTCGCCCCGGTAGCTCAGTGTGATCTCCGGCGAGGGCGCCTTGTCGTCGGTCATCGCCCGAGCATGCTACGGGTTGGCGTCGTTGCGGGACGGGTCAGGCGGGGGAGTCGGCGGGCCGGGCGTGGTCGTGGATGTGTCCCTCGCGCCGGTGCTCCTTCTCGACGTCCTCGTGCGGGATGTGCACGTGGTCCAGCTCGGGATGGTTGTGCTCGTGCACGTGGGTGGACAGCAGGTGCCCCCAGTTCTCGCCCCGATGCAGGTAGTGGGTCACGTGGAAGTGCTTGTGATCGTGCACCGCGGCCTCGTGGTGATGGCTGGCGCGCGTCTCGAGCTCCTCGACCACGTCCATGTCTCCCATCGCAGCCTCCTCAGGCACTCAACGCTTCGAACGTACCCCCGGCGGGCTCGGCCACGCCAGGCCCGCCGGTACCATGAACGCCATGCGTCTCGCGATCGTGGGTGCCACCGGTGCGGTCGGCCGGACGATACTCACGATCCTCGAGGAGCGCGACGTCCCCCTGGACGAGCTGAGCCTGCTCGCCTCGGAGCGCACCGCGGGCACCCGGCTCCGGTTCCGAGACCGGGAGCACACGGTCCGCCTGCTCACGCCCGAGGCGCTCGAGGGCGTGGACCTGGCGCTGTCGAGCTGCGGGAGCGCGATCGCCAAGACCTGGGTGCCGGGGGCCGCCGATGCCGGCACCACCGTGGTCGACAACTCGAGCGCCTTCCGGATGGAGCCATGGGCCGAGCTCGTGATCCCCGAGGTGAACCCCGAGGCGCTCGAGCGCGGCGCGAAGGTCTACGCGGTGCCGAACTGCACGATCATCACCGCGCTGATGGCGCTCGCGCCGCTGCACCGGGCCGCGGGCCTTCGGTCGGTGAGCCTGTCCTCGTACCAGTCGGTCTCGGGCGCGGGCGCGAAAGGCGTCCGAGAGCTCGCCGAGCAGGTCGAGAAGCTCCACGGGATGGAGGACGATCTCGCGCATCCGGATCTCGACGCGCTTCCGGTGGGCGAGGTGTTCGGCAAGACGATCGCCTACAACGTGCTCGCCGGGATCGATGCGTTCGACGAGGAGAGCGGGTTCACGTTCGAGGAGATCAAGGTGCAGCGCGAGGCGAGGCGGATCCTGTCGCTGTCCGAGCTCGACATCTCGGCGACGTGCGTGCGCGTGCCTGTGGCCGTCGGTCACAGCGTGACCCTGGACGCGAGCTTCGACCGGCCGATCTCGGTACGTGAAGCCCGCGAAGCCCTGGAGGCGGCCGAGGGCGTCCAGGTCCGAGACGACCCCGCGGCCGAGATCTACCCGAGCCCCCTCGAGGCGGCCGGGATCGACGACGTGCTCGTCGGCCGGATCCGCCAGCCCGAAGGCCACGACGACGAGCTGCTGCTCTTCGCGTGTGGCGACAACCTCCGAAAGGGCGCCGCGCTGAACGCGGTGCAGATCGCCGAACGCGTGTTGGCCGTTCGCTGACACGCCGGATCCACCGCCGCATCCAGGACGATCTCCGGCTCCAGGGACCCGGCGTTCATCTTCAACTTCACGGACGACAACGCGAAGGTCCCGCCTGGGCGCTGGCCAACGAACGGATAGATATGCGCGAGACCCGACTCCGCCGGCCGCCTCAGAAGAAGTCGTACATCCACGGCGCCGGCCCGCCGAACAGCCGTGCCAGCCCTGGCGCCGCCGCCTCATCCACGAGTCCGAACGCCACCGCATCCCAGGCCGAGAGGGACCCGGTGTACAAGGACGACAGTGTCCCGATCGAGATCGGCCGCACCCGCCCCACCTCCGAAGCCGGCGAGACGGACACCGCCCCGCCCTCCGCGACCACCCGCCACGGCCCGCGGTTATCGGGGAACAGCGCGTCCTCGACCGACAGGACGAACTCCTCGGACACCGGCGGATACCCGCGACCCTCCAGGGCACCAACGACGTCGAGCAGCCGCAGCATCCACCGGAACGACCAGACGGGCCGCACCCGCTGCTCCTCGACCAGCAACGCGAGCGGGTGCGCCGGGGGACCGGTGAACCTCAGCGTCTGCCCCAGGCCGCGGTACCCGCGCAGGTAGGAGAGCAACGACGCCCACCCCTGCACCGAGGTCGCCACCAGGTGCCTGCAGTTGATCGCGTACTCGAACTCGAGCGGGCCTTCGGGATCGGGGCCGAACGTGAACGACGCGTACCCCTCGATGCCCGAGGGGCCGCGAGCCACGACCGTCCGCTGCACGTCTTCGCTGAACCATCGCCCGAGGATCCGCGACGGCCACCAGTCGTCCTCGTCGGAGTCGATCGGCCCGGGGTGGCTCGATACAGACGCGCGGTAGCACGCGCGCACGGGGTCGAGATCTCGTTCGGGCGCGTACTCCTCCACCGTCAGCGGTCCCGCCGCGCCGCGCGGCAGGTCGTCGAGCGAGACGGAGTGCCGCGTCATCGTTCCGGCGAGCTCGTACCCCATTCCTCTATATGGGCGCTGCGTGGCGGGGTACAGCACGCTCAGCGTCTGACCACGCGCACGCGCCGCCTCGAGCAGCTCCGTGACGGCTCGCGTCGCGAGGCCGCCGCCCCGGTGTTCGGGCAGCGTGACCACGCCCCAGATCCCGCTCATCTCGAGCTCGCGCCCGCCCCACCACTGTCGGAAGTCCCTCGCGGCGGCCGCGGCGACGATGCGGTCGCCGTCGAGCACGCATCGCATCTTCTCGACCGGCAGCCACTCTGCGCGTTCGGCGAGCGTGCCCGAGCCGAGGTTGAACGCGACGCGCATCAGCCCGACGAGTTGGTCGCGGTGCCCGTCGCCCGGCGTGATCACGTCCGACGACGTCATCGAACGAACGCGCACCCGCATGGGATCGCGCCGCACTTCGGGCAGCCGCTCGCGTACCGCGCCGCGGCCGCCTCGAGGTCGACACCCGTGAGGTTCGCGAGCGAGCCGAGCCATGCGAGCACGTCGCCGAACTCGTGCTCGAGGTCGCCGTCACCGCGGAGCGCGCGCGCCACCTCGCCGACCTCTTCCGCCAGCCACCGGAACGTGCCGTCGATCCCGCGCTCCGCATCGCGCTCGAAGTAGGCACGCCTCAAGACGTCTTGGAACGCTGCGATCTCCATCAAGAGGCCGAGTCTATCGAGCGTCGAGCTTGGTCTCGGCGCCCGTGGTCTCGAGGTCCGGGATCTCCTCGGTGTCGAGATCGGGGTGACTAGGAACTTGACGTCATGCCTGTGGGGCGGATCGGGATTCCTTCACCTGCTCGCCTTGCGGCGCAACGGCCTCAGGCACGTGGCGCGCGTCCGGGAGGCGGCGGCCGACCATTGCGAGGACCAGCGCGAACATGACGCCGAGCCCAAAGGCGCCCGCTAGACCGGCCTCGAGCGAGATGGTGCCTGCGTCGGCGAGGGCGATGAAGACGCCGCCGAGGCCGGCGCCGATGCCAACGCCGAGGTAGTCCATCAGGATCGTCGAGGAGAGCTCGGCGGCCTCGCGGCCCTCGGTTGCCTCGCCCATGACCGAGAGGGGGATCGTCGGCCACACGATCCCCATGCCGATGCTCCCGATCGCCCAGCCCACGTACGGCACCACGAGAGGGACTTCCAGGAGCCCGACCGCGAGGACGGCTCCTCCCGAGGCGATCAGCAGCGAGCCGAACGTGGTCAGCCACCGCGTGCCCAGACGTCCCGCCACCCGGGACTGCCACCAGGAGCCTGCCGCCCACGCGAGCGCCGAGCAGGTCAGCACGATCCCGGCGATGCCGACCGAGAGCCCGCGGACCTGCGTCAGCATCAGCGTGACGAAGCCGTCGATGCCGAAGAACGCCGCCGAGGCGAGGAACGCCCCCGCGGACGCCGCCGGCAGACCTCGGCGGGCGACGAGGGTTCCACGCGGCGTGATCCTGCGGAGAGCCGGGATCGTGATGGCGAGTCCGAGCACCACGAGCGGTCCGCTCCATACGGACAGGTCGGTCAGCCCGGCGAGGAGCGCCCCTGCGCCGAGCATCAGCACGAGCGAGGCGGCGATCGGCAGGCTCGAGCGTTCCCCGCTCGTCTGCACGTTCCGAAGCGCCGGCAGCACGAGCGCCGCGGCGAGCACGATCACCGGCAGCGGAGCCACGAACACCCACCGCCATCCCACGGCGGCGTTGATCAGCGCCCCGATCGGGGGTCCGACCAGACCCGGCAGGATCCACATCGAGGCGAGCAGCGCCATCACCCGCGGCCGGATGTCCTGCGGGTAGGTCTTCGCGACCGTGCCGAGTGAGACGGTGTACAGGCCGCCGCCGCCGATGCCCTGCACGAACCGCGCGACGACCAGGATGAACATCGTGGGCGCCACGGCCGCCAGGACCAGCCCGCCGACGTAGAAGGCGATGGAGATGGCCAGGATGGGGCGAGGCCCCAACCGGTCGGTCATCCGGCCGGCGATCGGCACGCTGCCGATCGAGGCGAGGGTGAGCGCCGCGTAGATCCACCCGTAGAGCTTGAGCCCGTGCAGGTCGGCCTGGACCGCGGGCAGGATCGTCGCCACGACCATGATCTCGACCGCGACGAGCGCCTCGAGCAGCAGCAGGCCGATCGTGAGCCGGCCGCGGGCGCCGGCGAAGACGGCTCGCCAGGGAGGTGGGGTTGTTCGATTCGAGAGCGTGGGCATGTGGCTCGAGAGCCTACGGGCTGACGCGGTGCCAGACGTCGGGCCCGGATGGTCTCGGCCTCTTGGATCCCAGGAACGGACTTCCCCGGTCCCTCTCATCGGCCGAACACCCTACGGTAGCGAGGTACGCAACGTGACTAGAGCCGCCTCGAAGGCTCCCCCAACGGCCCGACTGCCTCCGAGGCGTCGACCTGCCAGGATGCCGGACATGGCTGTCATCGAACGGATTGGGCGCTCCGAGACGCGCCCATACGTCATCGCCTGGGGACGGCTCACCGAAGAGGACGAACACCGCCTGCGGGCTCGAGTCGCGGCTGCACCCTGCGCGGAGATCACGGTGGATCTTCGCGAGATCGAGGAGGTCACCGACGAGGGATGCGCCGCCATCCGGAAGGTGGCCGAGGGCATGGGCTTCCTCAGTCAGACGGATGGTCGTGCTGTACGTACCGGAACGGGACGCGACCAGGTCGCTCGAGCGCACCCGGCTCCTGGACGACTCACGGATCGTGTTCGTCGCGTCCGAAGACGTCGACCTCTAGGTCGGTCCCCCCTCGAGCGTGTCGTACCCGTGCGGTACAGTCTCGAACATGTGTTCGATACGGATGCGCCGATGAGCGAGCTGCGGTCGACCGTGGACGCGTTTCGAGCCGAGACGCTGGCGGATCTGCCGGACGCGCGGATCGAGGAGGACTTCGCCGAGCTGCACCGCGCGGTCGAACAGCTCGAGGTCGAACGCCTGCGACGGCTGGCCGAGATCGAACGCCGACGCCTGCACGAGCGTGACGGGTTCCTTTCGGCGGCGGCCTGGGTCGTCGGCCGGTTCAGGGTCGCGTGGGGCGCCGCGCGCGAGCACGTTCGGATCGCCCGTGCCCTGGATTACATGCCGGAGACCCGGGCAGCGCTCGACGAGGGCGAGGTGTCGATGTCGGCGGTTCGGGTGCTGGTGGCGGCTCGGGAGGCCTCGGTCGAAGCGTTCGAGCGGTGCGAGCGGCAGCTCGTCGAGGCCGCGCGGATCCACTCGGTGAGCGAGCTCGCGAGGGTCGCGGCCTTCTGGCGCGAGGCGGCGGAACAGGAGGACGCGCCGGGTGGCGAGGACCGGCTCGGAGCGCGCCGGCGACTCCACGCGTCCGCTTCGTTGATGGGGATGGTGCGCGTGGACGGCGATCTCGACCCCGAGACCGGTGAGTCTTTGTTGACGGCGCTCAGGGCGGTGCTCGACGCCGAGTCGCGTTCGGGCGCCGACGACGACCGGACGCCGGCGCAGAAGCGGGCCGACGCGCTCGGCGAGATCTGCCGTCAGTGGCTCAACCTCGCCGAGCGTCCGACCGTTGCCGGCGAACGCCCGCACGTCACTGTGACGGTGGATGCGGCGGCGCTGGGCCGTGGTTCGGACGCCGGCGAGCTCGACCACGCCGGACCCGTCGGTGCCGATGCCGTTCGGCGGCTTGCGTGCGACGCCTCGGTCATGCGGGTCGTGATGTCCGGACGCTCGGAGCCGCTCGACGTCGGGCGCCGGACGCCGGTCGTGCCACCCCCGATGCGCCGCGCCGTGACCATTCGAGATCGCCGGTGCCGCTTCCCCGGCTGCGATCGCCCCCACACCTGGTGCGATGCGCATCACGTAGTGCACTGGGCCGACGGCGGGCCCACCGCGCTGTCGAACCTTGTGCTGCTTTGCCGGCGCCACCACCGGATGATCCACTGGGGTCGCTTCCGCCTGGAGCTATCGGGCGGGGGACCCATGTTCCGACGACCCGACGGTTCGCTCCTCGTGGAGGACCGAGCGGCGCAGGACCGGGCGCCGCCGTAGCGCGCTCGGCGTGGCTCGCGATCCGCTCGGCGCGGGTGATGGGAACGGCCTCGGCCGCGGCCCACGCGGCTGGAGAGCGCTCGCGCGGCCGGGTACCCGACCCACCCGGCATCGAGCTCATCTGCGGCCGAGCATGAAAGACCTCGGACAAAGGGCGAACACCCGAGAACGTGCCCATCCTCGGGTGCCGGGACAATCCCCGTGCGAGGCCTTGTCTACCACTCGGTAGATAGGGCATAATCTGCCATGTGGTAGACGAACCCGCGGCCCCGCGGAGGCGGCCGAGCACGGGCTCCCGCGCGACCTCCATCGTGCGAGGGCTGGCCGGCAAGAACGTCTTCGTCACGGGGGTGACGGGCTTCCTCGGCCAGGCCGTGTTCGAACGCCTCCTGCTCGACTTCCCGGAGACCCGGATCACGCTGCTCGTGCGGCCGCAGCTCGGCTCGACCGGGCGCCAGCGCGTCGAGTCGCTGATGGGCCGCCCCACGTTCAACGCCCTGCGCGAGAAGATCGGCAACGAGGGGATCTCGGCCGCGCTCGAGGGGCGCGTGGACGTGGTGGACGGCGACTTCTCGGCCGCCGAGCTCGAGATCCCCGGAGGACTCGACGTCGTGATCCACTGCGCGGCGACGGTGTCGTTCGACCCGCCGATCGACGAGGGGTTCCTCACCAACCTGGTCGGCGCCGTCCGGCTCTACGAGGCGGCGCTCGCGAACAACGCCGCGCCGCATCTGCTCCACGTCTCGACCGCGTACGTCGCGGGCGTCCGCAAGGGCGTGATCCCCGAGGACACGCTCGACCACCACGTCGACTGGCGGGCCGAGTCCGACCTCGCGATCCGCGCGCGGGCCGACGTGGAGGCCGCGAGCCGCAAGCCGGAGATCCTCGACGCGTTCCTGCGCAGGGCCCGCTCCGAGCACGGGCGCGCCGGCCCGCAGTCGGTCGCCGACGACGCCGAGGAGCGCCGCAAGACGTGGGTCACCAAGCGGCTCGTCCAGTACGGCCGCGCCCGGGCGCAGACGCTCGGCTGGCCGGACAACTACACCTTCACCAAGGCGATGGGCGAGCGCGCGGTCGAGGAGCTCGCGGCATCGCACGGCGTCCCGCTGTCGATCGTGCGCCCCTCGATCATCGAGTCGAGCTACGAGCACCCGTTCCCCGGCTGGATCGAGGGCTTCAAGATGGCCGAGCCGATCATCCTCGCCTACGGACGCGGCACGATCCCGGACTTCCCCGGCATCCCCGAGGGCATCATCGACATCATCCCGGCCGACTTCGTCGTGAACGCGATGCTGGCCGCCGCCGCGAACCCGCCCGAGCCCGCGTCCCCCGCGTACTACCACGTGTCGTCGGGGTCGCGGAATCCGCTCCAGTACAAGGGTCTGTACGAGAACGTGAAGGAGTACTTCGAGCGCGATCCGCTCCCGCAGCAGGGACGCGGCGCCGTCAAGGTCCCCGAGTGGACGTTCCCCGGCAACCTCCGCGTCGAACGCCTCCTGCGGACCGCCGAACGGGCCGTCGACGTGGCCGACAAGGTGGTCACCCACCTGCCCAAGTCCAAGCGCATGCGCGACCTCGTCACGCGCGTCGACCGCGACAAGGGTCGCGTGGACTTCGTGCGCCGGTACTCGGACCTGTACGGGGCGTACACCGAGGCCGAGGTGATCTACACCGACGACCGGACGATCGAGCTGTGGGGCTCGCTGACGCCGGCCGATCGCGAGCGTTTCCCGTTCGACGCCGCGGCGGTCGACTGGCGGTACTACCTCCAGGACGTGCATTGCCCCGCGGTCACGTCGGGGCTCCGAGCGCTCTCGGGCAGGCGCGTGAAACCGCAGGTCCGGATCCGCGAACGCGAACAGCTGGTCCTCGCGCTGTTCGACATGGAGGGGACGATCCTGCCCTCGAACGTCGTCGAGTCCTACGTCTGGTCGCGGATGGCCGACCTGCCGTGGGATCAGTGGCCCGACGAGCTCGCGAGCGTGTTCTCGCGGATCCCGTCGTACCTGATGGCCGACCGGCGCGACCGCGGCGAGTTCCTCCGGACGTTCTTCCGGCGCTACGAGGGCGCGACGGTCGAGGGCATCGAGCGTCTCGTCGAGGAGATCGTGTCCGAGTTCATGCTCCAGAAGGTCTCGGCGGCCGCGGTCCGGCGGATCCGGGACCACCGCGCCGCCGGGCACCGCACGATGATGATCACGGCGGCGGCCGAGCCGTTCGTGCAGCCGTTGGCGCCGCTGTTCGACGAGGTGATCGCGGCGCGGCTCGAGGTCCGCGACGGCGCGTACACCGGCTACCTGGCCGAACCGCCCCTAGTGGGCGAGGCGCGCGGGGCCTGGATCCGCCGGTACGCCGAGCTCGAGGGGGCCGACCTTCGATCCTCGTACGCCTACGCGGACTCGCACTCGGATCTCGCGCTGCTGCGGGCGGTCGGCAACCCGGTTGTGGTGTCGCCCGACGCGGCGCTGCTGCGGGTGGCCAAGCGCCGGCGTTGGCCGATCGAGGACTGGCGGATGGCCGGGGGCATGCCCCGGGTGCGGTTCCCCAGGCCGGCGGTGCGCTGATGGGGTCGGCTCGTTCCGGGAGGCATGCGTTCCGCGAGCGACCGCCCCCCCTCCCGCCCGGACTCCCGGGACCGCACCCATGACCACCCAGGCCATCGAGCTCTTCCGCTCGGTCCCCAGGTATCTGACCGCCCGCGCTGTCGGCGACCGCCTCCCCGGCCTCCTGAGCGGCCCGCTCGCGCCGATGCGTTTCGTCAACCGCAAGGACGTCGAGCCGCTCGGACCCGGCTGGGGTCGCGTTCGGCCGCTGCTGTCCGGCATCTGCGGCTCGGACCTCGCGACGATCGGCGGGAAATCGAGCTTCTATTTCTCGCCGCTCGTCTCGCTGCCGTTCGTCCCCGGCCACGAGGTCGTCGGCGAGCTCCTTGACGACGTCGACGATCTCCCGCAGGGCACCCGGATCGCGCTCGAACCCGTCCTGAGCTGCCTCGCCCGCGGCCTTGACCCCTGCGGCAACTGCGCCACGGGCCTCACCGGCCGCTGCGACCGCGTCACCACCGGCCACGTGAGCGCGGGCCTGCAGACCGGCTACTGCGCCGACACCGGCGGCGGCTGGAGCAAGATGTTCGTCGCGCACCGCTCGCAGCTCCATCCGGTGCCCGACGGCCTCTCCGAACGCAAGGCGGTCCTGCTCGAACCGCTCAGCTGCTCCGTCCACACCGCCCTGCGCGCGAACCTCGAGCCGAACGCGAACGTCGTCGTGATCGGCGCCGGCACCGTCGGCATCCTCACGCTCCTCGCGATCAAGGAACTCACCAGGGCCGGCCACGTGGCCGTGGTTGCCAAGCACGCCCGGCAGCGGGAGTGGGCTGGCGCGTTCGGCGCGAGCGAGATCGTCGACCCGAAGGAGGCGACCAACGCCGTCCGACGCGCGACGGGCGCGATGAAGCTCGAGCCCGAGCGCGGCGCCTCGTTCCTGCTCGGCGGCGCCGACGTCGCGATCGACTGCGTCGGCTCGCGCTCGAGCCTGAACCTCGCGCTCCGGATCACGCGCGCGGGCGGCCGGGTCGTCGTGAGCGGCATCCCGACCGAGGGCGCCGACCTCACGCCGCTCTGGTTCCGCGAGCTCGAACTCGTCGGCGCCTACACCGGCGGGTACGAGACCGTCGGCCGGGGCACGAACGAGACCAAGACCCGCAGCTTCGACCTCGCGACCAGGATCGCGACCGAGAACCCGATCGACGGCATCGTGGGCGCGACCTATCCGCTCCGCCGCTGGCGCGAGGCGATCGACCACGCGCTCGGCGCCGGCAAGCTCGGGACGCTGAAGGTGGCGTTCGATCCACGGCTCGACTGACCCGACAAGGAGAACCAGAAGGAGACGCACGCATGGCACGACCGGGTTTCGTCCTCGAGGTCGATGAACGCACGCCGCCGCTCCTGGTCCACCAGGGCGAGGGGTTCCGGCTGCAGAAGTTCCCGCTCGGGTCGCGGGTGATCTACCCGCCGGACTCGCTCCCCAGGCTCCGCGGGCTGCGCAACCACATCCGGCACGCGCTCGACCACCCGCACGGCTCGGAGCCGCTGAAGGAGCTCCTCAGGCCCGGCATGAGGCTCACGATCGCGATCGACGACATCTCGATCCCGCTGCCGCCGATGCAGAGCCCCGACATCCGCCAGCTCGTGCTCGAGGAGGTGATCGAGCTCGCGGCGCGCCGGGGCGTCGAGGACATCAAGCTCACCATGGCGAACTCGTTGCACCGCAGGATGACCGCGGACGAGATCAAGCACGCGGTCGGCGAGCGCGTCTTCCGCTCGTTCTACCCCAAGGACCTGAGGAACCACGACGCCGAGGACCCGGAGAACCTCGCCTACGTCGGGAAGACCGACCGGGGTGAGGATGTCGAGATCAACAAGCGGGCCATGGAGTCCGACCTGCTCGTCTACGTGAACATCAACCTGGTCGCGATGGATGGCGGCCACAAGTCGGTGCCGGTCGGCCTCGCGAGTTACCGCAGCGTGAAGCACCACCACAACGTCGAGACGATGCTGCACTCGAAGTCGTACATGGACCCGCGGCCGGGCAGGAGCGCGATCCACGACTCGTGCAAGCGGATGGGCGACCTGCTCACGGCCAACGGCCTGAGGGTCTTCACGATCGAGACCACGGTGAACAACAACACGTTCCCCGACCCGTTCGGCTTCATGAACAAGCGGGAGTGGGAGTGGTCGCTGGTCGAGCAGGGGACCTACCTGGCGGCGAAGAAGGGGAACGACCTCGGCCCGTCGGCCGCCAAGCACCAGATCTGGACGCGCATCAGGTCGCCCTACGGCGTGACCGGCATCAACGCCGGCGAGACCGAGGCCGTCCACGAGCGGACGCTCGAGGTGCTCCACCAGCAGCAGCTGGTCGAGGTCAACGGGCAGTCGGACATCATGGTCGTGGGCATCCCGTACCTGACGCCCTACAACGTCAACTCGATCCTGAACCCGATCCTCGTGCACTGCATGGGGCTCGGGTACCTGTTCAACATGTATCGCAACAAGCCGGTCGTGCGACCGGGCGGCGCGATGATCATGTTCCACCCGGTGCCGAACGAGTTCCATCAGGTGCACCACCCCTCCTACGTCGACTTCTTCGAGGAGGTCCTGTCCGAGACCACCGACCCCTCCACGATCGAGTCGAAGTACGAGGAGCGCTACGCGACCGACCCCTGGTACATCCACCTGTACCGCAAGAGCTACGCGTACCACGGCGTCCACCCCTTCTACATGTGGTACTGGGGCGCCCACGCGCTCGACTACTTGGGCGACGTGATCGTCGTGGGCGGCGATCCCAAGACGAGTGAGCGACTCGGTTACCGCCCGGCGTCGAGCTTCCGGGACGCCCTCGAGATGGCGGGGGAGACCGTCGGGCGCTCGCCCTCGATCACGTACTTCCACGTGCCGCCGCTCGCGATCGCGGACGTGCGCTGATGAGCTGGGCGCGCGAGATCCGCGACGTCGCGAAGGGCTGGCGCTGGGGACGCCGCACGATGACGCCCCGCTCGGCGCTGGACTCGACGCCGCCCCCGAAGATCTGGAGCTACCCGACCGACTGGGCCCGGACGGCGGCGGGGCGCGTCGCGCGCGACGTGATCCTGGACGCGGCGCTCAAGCCGATCATCTGGAACGAGACCACGCCGGAAGTGTTCGGCCTGGACAACCTCGAGGGCGTCAGGGGCCCGGTGATGTTCATCTCGAATCACTCGAGCCACCTCGACGCCTCGATCATCCTGACGACGCTGCCGCACACGTGGCGCGAGAAGACCGCCACCGCGGCCGCCAAGGACTACTTCTTCGACGTGTGGTGGCGCTCGGCGTTCACGGCGCTCGTCTACGCGGGGTTCCCGGTCGAGCGCGGCGCCGGAGAGAAGGCGACGCACAAGGCCAAGGAGCTGATCCGCGATGGCTGGAACATCATCGTGTTCCCCGAGGGGACCCGTTCGACCGACGGGTGGCTCCAGCGGTTCCGCCACGGGACCTCGCGGCTGGCGCTCGACATGGAGATGCCGGTGGTGCCGATCGCGATCGTGGGCGCGTACGCGGCGATGCCCAAGGGTCGCTCGTGGCCGAGGAAGGGCCGTCCGCCGATCCGGGTTCGCTACGGGCGTCCGATCTACCCGCACGAGGGCGAGACCCACCAGCAGCTCTCGCTGCGGATGCAGCAGGGCGTGGCCGAGCTGTTCGACGAGGACCGCACGTCGTGGTGGGAGGCCGCTCGGCGGGCGGCCAAGGACGAGACGCCGAGCCTCGCGGGTCCCGTCGGGCCCGGGTGGCTCCGGACGTGGGAGGGTTCGCGCCCGATCCGACGGAGCGGCAAGCCCCCCACGTGGAGGTAACGGCGTGACGCGTCAGGGCGGCGAGGTCCGCCGGCACGCGCTGATCGAGGAGGCGATCCGGGCGTTCGGCCGCGAGGGCTACTCGGGCGCGAGCCTGGACCAGATCGCGACCGCGGTGGGGATCCGCAAGCAGACGCTCCTGTACTACTTCCCCACCAAGGACGCGCTGCTCGAGGCCTGCCTGCAGGCGGCCGGCCAGCGGGTGGCCGAGGAGATCGCCCAGGCGCTCGAGGGCAAGGAGACCTACTGGGATCGGGCCGAGGCCGTGATCCACGCGGTGTTCGGGCTCGCCGAGGAGTGGCCCGAGTTCCCGATGTTCGTCCGCGAGGCGGGGCGTCTCGGCGCCGAGGGGTTCGAGCGGTTCGCGAGCGTGATCGACCCCTTGCGGAAGCGGGCCGTGGACTTCCTGCAGGCCGGGATGGACGCCGGCGAGATCCGGGATCAGGACCCCGCGCTCCTGTTGTTCATGCTTTATACGGCGGTGGTGGGGTCGCTCACCGAGGCGAGCGTGCTGAACGCGGTGGTTGGGAAGGACAAGAGCCGCGCATCGCTCCACCGCCGCGAACGCGAGGTCGTCGCGTTCGTGAGGAGCGCGCTTCAGCCCGCCTAGCCCGGTCCGCCCGAGGTCACGGCCTCGACCTCAGGGAGGGCGAGGAAGCTCGAGCGAAGTTCGGCGTCGTCGATGCTTCCGGCGATCCGCTCGATCAAGCCCCTGGCCTCGTTGCGAAGCTCGGCGGCACCGGCCGCGTCGCCTCGGGCCGCCGACACGCCGCTCAGCTCCACGTCGATCCGCCACAGGACCGGCCCGAAGGCGAGCCGTTCGGCCTCGGTATGTGCCTCGAGCAACGCGGTCTCGGCCTCACCGGGCAGGCCGCTGGCCAGCAACGCGCTGCCCTTCAAAAGGAGCGCCGCAGGGGTGTACGGACGAACCTCGAGCCGGCGGAGCCACTCGAGCATCGTGTCGGCGATCTCGACAGCTCGGCCGTGCTCGCCCCTGGCCGACGCGAGCCGCCCCCGGAGGAGCTCGACATGGGCGGCGGCAGCGAAGTGGATCGGCCCGGGGAGCCGCTCGATACCGCTGCGAGCGATCGTGGCCTCGGCCTCGCCGAGCTCCCCCGCGAGCAGCTGGATCTCGGCCCTCGATCCCATCACGATCGGCACGGCCATCTCTGTCCGCTCCCTCGCGATCTCGAGCCCCTCGTCCACCAGCCCCATGCCGCGCTCGAGATCGCCCAGGCTCGCAACCAGGGCACCCAGCTCGGCGCGGGTGATCGCTTGCGGGATCACGAACCCCGCGAGCTCGGAGAGCTGGACGCACTCCCGCATCCTGTCCATGGCGCGGCCGAGGTTCCCCCGATCGACGTCGATGTGGTACGCGTTGAGCAGGCTGTACGACTGGCCCCAGGGATTCCCGATCTCGGCGGCGATCGAGTACGCCTCGTCGCATAGAGCAAGGGCTTCGTCGTTCTCGCCCGCGAGCCCCAGCAGGACGCTCGTGCCCGAGAGGTTCTCGCACAGCATGGGCAGATTGCCCATCTCACGCCACAAGGGCCTCGCCTCCTCGAGACATGCCCGAGAGGCTCGGAGATCGCCGATGGCCGCGTACGGTCGCCACAGGTCGTTCAGCGTGAAGGCGATCTGCTCTCGAGCGTTCAGCTCGCGCGCGATCGAAAGGGAGCGCTCACCGGCGTCGACGGCCTCGCCCGGATCGCCGCCGCCGTAGGTGTCGAGGATCATCAGGTTCCACAACGCCTTGGATTCGGCGGGGCGATCGCCGAGCTCGCGACCGAGCGCGATCGTCCGTTCGGACAACTCCCGTCCCCTGACCGCGTCGAACACCGGCGTGGGCGTCGCGTACAGGGTGGTGAGAGCCATGTCAGCGGCGAGCGCGGCGGCTCGCGCACCGCTCGCCTGCGCCAGCGCCTCCATCTCCTCGTAGTTGGCGACGGCCTCGTCGAATCGCCCCAAGAGCTCGAGCGCCCGCCCGCGGTTGGGATACAGATGTGTGAGCGCCTCTTCGGTCCGGTCGAGCCGTTTCGCGGCCTCGATCGCCATCGTCGAATGGGTCACGGCCTCGGCGTGCGCGTACAGACGCGACGCTGCGTCGCCCGCCACCGTCGCGTACCGGAGCGTACGCTCGTCGTCGCCGGCCTCCAAGAAGTGCCGTGCGAGCAGGGGTGCGAACTCCTCGGCTCGGTTCGCGTACAGCTCCTCGAAGACCTCTCCGACGCGACGGTGCAGCTCGCGCCGACGCCGCAACAGGATCGTGCCGTAGGTCGCGTCCTGCGTGAGGCTGTGGCGGAACGCGTACTCGCGTTCGGGCGTCCGAGCCGTTTCGCCGATCAACCCAAGACGCTCGAGCGTGCGGAGCGAGGTCGACAGATCTTCGTCGCCCGAGACCGATCGCAGGACAGGCTCGGAGAACGACCGGCCGATCACCGAGGCGAGCTGCAGCGTGTGCTTGGCTTCCTCGTCGAGCGCATCGAGCCGTGCGGTGAACAGCGCCTGGAGCGTGGTCGGGATCGCGATGTCGTCGGGGTGTTCGAGGAGTGCGGCGGCAACCTCCTCCACGAACAGGGGGTTACCGTCGGTGCGCTCGAGGATCTGCGTCCGGATGGCCCGCTCCTCGTTGGGGATGAGCGCGTCGATCAGGTCGCCGCTCTCGTGATCGGACAGGGGGGCGAGCGCGAGCTCGGTCGATCGATGCGGGTACTCGGTCTCGAGCCACTGCTTGAGGCGCCAGGAGGGGGCCTGCCGGTCGGGACGGTAGGCGAACAGGAACAGGCACGGGAGGTCATCGACGAGCTTGGCGGTCTCGATCAGGACGTCCATCGACGCCTCGTCGCACCAGTGGAGATCCTCGAAGACCAGCAGACGCGGTTCGTCGGCTCCGAACGCGTGGGTGGACGACGGGACCAGTTCCATGATCGCCTGGCGGAAGGCCTCCCCCTCCAGGGGCTCCTCCCCCGACTCCGTGACACCGAACAGCGATCGCCAGACGCGCATGTGCGGTTCGAGCCACTCCTCACCGCCGGGTTCGATGGTCGCCGCCAGCTTGCTGCGGACCAGGTCCGGGGCATCCGAGTCCTCGATCCCCGCGATCTGGGCCACCATCCGCCGGTACTGCGAGTACGGACGCGTCGCGTCGTAGGAGACGCATTGCCAGGTTTCCCAGATCCGGCGGATGTCGTCCCCGGCTCGCGGCGGGAGCTCGGGTCGCTGTCGGGTCCATTCGGCTCGCGTCTCGGCGACGAGCCGCGACTTGCCGAGTCCGGCCTCGCCGATCAGCGAGACGATGCGTCCCCCGCCCGACTGCGCCTCCTCGACGGCGCCGCGGAGCTCCTCCATCTCGCGATCGCGCCCCACCAGCGGCGAGCCCCGCATCCCGCGGGTCGGCCCCGGTTCGGCCCTGCGCCCGAGGACCCGGAACGCCTCGACGGGTTCGGACTTGCCCTTGACCTCGATCCCGCCCCGCCCCTCGAGATCGAAGAGCGGTTCGACCAGTCGGCGGGTCTCCGCCGTGATCTGCACGGTGCCGGGCTCCGCCGTCTGCTCCATGCGGGCGGCGACGTTGACCGCATCCCCCATCGCCGTGTACTCGAGGCGGAGGTCCGAACCCACCTGCCCTACCATCACGGGGCCGGTGTTGATGCCGACCCGAACGTCGAGATCGAGCCCGCGCTCGGCCCGCACCTGCTCCTTGTAGAGGGCGATCCCGGAGACGATGTCGAGGCCGGCCCAGACAGCGCGCTGAGGGTCGTCCTCGTGTGCGATCGGTGCGCCGAAGAACGCGAAGATCGCGTCGCCCATCAGCCGAGCGAGCGTTCCCTCGTACCGGTAGACCGGAGCGATCAACCGTTCGAACGCGCCGTTCATGATCTCGGCCCACTCCTCCGGGTCTAGGGTCTCGGCCATCGCGGTCGACCCTTTGACGTCGCAGAACAGCATGGTGACGACGCGTCGCTCCCCCTCCATGGCTCGGCCCGCGCGGGCCGCCTCGAGCTTGGCGAGCAGCTCCTTGGGCAGGAAGGGGTCGAGGGCGACGTCCCCATCGGCGGTCGGATCCAGGCGCGTCCCGCACGCGTTGCAGAACCGGGCGCCGTCGGGGTTGGCGGTCCCACAGCTCGGGCACTTCACGGTCCGACGATAACGTGCCGAGCCGCGTGCTCGGCGTCCGTTTCGGCGCGTTGCGTCAGGCTGTTCCTGGGAGCCTCATCCCGGTCCTCCAGCAGATGGCAGCCCGTCATCGGACCGTTGTCGTAGCCGTTCGAGGCCGTCGAGCAGCAGGTCCAGCGCGAACTCGAACTCGAACTGGTCGTCGCACCCGCCTCCGACGACCGAGCCCTCGTCGTGCGAGATCTCGCCGCCGGAGATCTCGCCCACGAGCGCGGCGATGTTGGGGTAGCGGTCGGCGAGCTGGCCCCACATCGCGATCGCGTCGTCCTCCGGCATGCTCGAGGTGTCGTCGAAGAGCTCCTGCGAGAAGCCGAGGATCCGGCTGCCCATCACGTGCATCGTGTGGTGCGTGAGGTCGATCGAGAACCCGCCCGAACGGAAGATCCCCATCATCGAGTCCATGTAGCCGATGACCGCCGGCGTCGGCTCGGCCCGCGACTCGATGACCTGCGACGCCCAGGGGTGGCGGAGGAGTGCTCGGCGGGCAGACAGCACTCGCTCCCGGATCGCGGTCTTCCAGTCGGCCCCTGCCAGGGCCGGGTCGATCTCGCCGACGACGACGTCGACCATGCCGTCGAGCATCTCGTCCTTGTTCGCCACGTGCTTGTAGAGCGCCATCGGGACGACATCGAGCTCCTGGGCGATCCTGCGCATGCCGAGCGACTCGACCCCGCCCTCGTCGGCGAGGGCGACGGCCGCCTGCAGGATCCGCTCCTTGGTCAGTGGCACGCGCCGCCGTGCGGTCTCTTCGATCTCCGTCGCCATGTCTCCACTCCTCGTCCGAGCCCGGAGCTCACGGACCCGGTTGCCGGCCGGGCTTGACAAGCGTACGCCGTACACCCTAGGGTAAGACAACGGTGTACACCGTACACCTTTGAACAAGGGAGGCTAGGCCATGAAAGCCATCGTGCAGGATCGATACGGCGAGGCCGACATGCTCGAGTTCCGAGAAGTCGAGGGCCCCGTGGTGGGTGAGAACGACGTGCTGATCCGGGTTCGGGCGGCCGGGGCCGGGCCGGACGTCTGGCACATCATGGCGGGCAAGCCATACATGGCTCGCCCCGTGCTGGGATGGCGCGGGCCGAAGATCCGGATCCGCGGCTGGGACGTCGCGGGGACGGTCGAGGCGGTCGGCTCGGCCGTGACCGAGTTCGGGCCGAGCGACGAGGTGATGGGTACGGCCGAGCGAGGCTCGTTCGCCGAGCTCACGGTCGCCCCGGTGGAGAAGCTCGTCCGCAAGCCCGGGCGGCTCTCGTTCGAGCAGGCGGCGGCGGTCCCGATCTCGGGCACCACGGCGATCCAGGCGCTGCGCGACAAGGGGCATGCGCAGTCCGGACAGTCGGTGCTGGTGATCGGCGCCGGCGGTGGCGTGGGGACGTTCACGGTCCAGATCGCCAAGGCCTGGGGCGCGGCCGTGACCGGCGTGGCGAGCGAGTCGAAGCTCGGCCTCCTCCGCTCGATCGGCGCGGACGACGTGATCGACTACACGCGCGAGAACTTCACGGACGGCTCGCGGCGCTGGGACGTGATCGTCGACACGGCGGGACGCCGCCCGTTGCGGCAGCTGCGCCGCGCGCTGACGCCGAAGGGAAGGCTTGTGGTCGTCGGCGGTGACGGCGGCGGTCCGTGGACCGGCGGCTTCTTCCGCGGGATGCTCCGCGGGCCGATCGTTTCGATGTTCAGCGGCCAGACGCTCGCCTGGATCAACGCGAAAGCGACCAGGGAGGACCTGCTGGCGCTCTCGGAGCTCATCGAGGCTGGGTCGGTCACGCCGGTCGTCGATCGGACGTTCGACCTGGTCGAGGCCGCGGACGCCGTCCGGTATCTCCACGAAGGGCACCCGGCAGGCAAGATCGTCGTCACGGTGTAACGGCCTGATACGCCAACAGGTTCTTAGGCGGCGCGCAGCGCGTCGATCGACGCCGTCTCGACGAGGCTGGAGACCGCCCGCGCCAGATCGCCGTCCGACGTGACGAAGACATCCGCCTGAAGCTGCGTCAGGGCCACGAATTCGGCGTCGTACGTCGTCTCCCAGCCCAGCTGGTCCGCGATCCTCCACGCCGTCCGTTGCAGCACCTTGTCACCGAGGAAACGGACCTTCAGCGAGTTGATCCGCGTGACCCGCTCGAGCCCGTCGGCGGCGGACATCTCACCCCGCCGGGCGGCCTCATACAGCGCCGACAGCGCCTGCGAGCGGACCAGCGTCGGCGCGACGAGCTGGTGCTCGGATGCGGCCTCGATCTCGCCAGCGGCGAGCCGAAGCAACGTGTCACAGCCGACGACGAACCGCGTCACGCCGACAAACGCTACACCCGACCCTCGCTCTTCGAACGTATCCGTCCCCGACGTCATGTGTGGGCATACCCCGAGGACCTCACCCTCCGTGGACCTCTGGTTCTGGCCGCCGGAGGCTGCGGCGATGGGTCAGATCAGGAGCAACGCTTCTCGACGTGGTTCCCGTCCTGTTGGTGACCGAGCCGATCGCGGTCGTCGCACGGCGCTCAGTCAGTGGTGAAGTCGTTGGCCGCTCCTGCGTTCAAACGCGAAGCCCACCCGATCCCTGTGTAGAGAACGAGGCTGAAGCCGATGACAAAAGCCCACTCGGCCAGGTGATGTATTGCGCCAAGTAGGTGCCAGCGATCCAGGCCGGCACGCCACGCCATCGAACCGTCGCCTCGCGTGTCGGCGTGCCTGTCCGTATGCATTCGCGAAGATTGGCGCACCACAACTGTTGATTCGCTGCTCCATGCGGAGCGTCGAAGGGATGAAGTACGATCCACCTCGACCTGTGGGTCGAGGACTTCGCGGTCGCCCACGATCGTGTCATGTCGCTCGGCGCGACAGTGTTCAAGCCAGCTGCGGCGGACGTCGACTCCGTCGACAACTTTCAGGTCTACGCGGATCCTGCCGGGCATCCGTTCTGTCTGTGCTGGGTTCAAGGCGAGCAGCGGTAGCCTGAACTACTCGATCCCGTGAGTTCCGCATGAGCTTGAGCCAGTCCGGGGTGCATTCGCGAACACTGGCCCGGAACGTCGCGACCTCGCCGGACGTTGACCTCTCGGATCCGCCGCTGACCTTCCACGTATCCGGACCGAGCTCTTGACCTGAAGTGCTCGACACGCGACGTGTTGCCGCCCCGTACTCTTGATCTTCGATGACGACCTACGTCGCCCTGCTCCGCGGGATCAACGTCGGCGGGAAGAACCTGATCAAGATGCCCGCGCTGAAGGCCGCGTTCGAGGAGGACGCGTTCGAGGACGTCGCCACGTACATCCAGAGCGGGAACGTGCTGTTCGCCTCGCCGGAGACCCGGACCGCCGCGCTGACCGACCGGATCGAGGCCATGCTCGCCGACGCGTTCGACTACGTGCCGACCGTGGTGGTCCGCAGCCGCAAGCAGATGCGTGCGATCATCGACGGCGCGCCGAATGGGTTCGGCAGCCAACCGGCCAAGTACCGGTACGACGTCATCTTCCTCAAGGAGCCGCTTACGGCGAAGGCCGCGATCGGGAGCGTGCCGACGAACCCGACCGTCGACACGACGCAGGCCGGCACGAGCGTCCTGTACTTCTCGAGGCTGACCGCGAAGGCGACGCAGAGCCGTCTCAACAAGATCATCTCGTCGCCGATCTACCCGAGCGTGACGATCCGGAACTGGAACACGACCACGAAGCTGCTGTCGTTGATGGACGAGCGCTCCTGACGCCCTGGGGTTACTTCCGCTTGGCTCGCCTCGCGGTCGCCTCGGCCAGGCGTGTCCGAACCACCTTCTTCACGAGCGCCGCCGGCAGCGGACGGCCGTACTCGAAGCTGATCGTCCCCTTCCCGGTCACGCGCGATCCGAGCTCGTCGCGGTGCCGCTTGACCGCCTCCGAGCTCATCGGGAAGAAGCTGTAGTGGTCCTTGAACGCGGCGTATGCGACGAAGCCGTGCCCGTCGAGCAGGAACCCCGGCATGCTGTACGTGATCCCCTCGTCGGCCTCGGGCGCGGCCGAGGCGATCGTCTCCCGCAGCTTCTGGAGTGGCGCCCGCTCCTCTTTGGGAAGGGACTCGAAGTACGACTCGACGCTCTTAGGTTTCTGCATGATTCGCCTCCTGACACCATGGTGGGAGGCTAGCGGGGTCAGGCTCCGCTCGCCCACTATCGCGGTCAAGCCGGCGAGGACGAGGCGAGGGGCCGGTGACTAGGCTTCCCCGTACGAGCCGAGGACTGAGGGGAGGCGAGGTGTCGACGACAAGCTCCAGCACCCTCGAGGACGTGAGGGTCGGCGTACGACCGAAGATCTCGGCGCTGTGGATCGCGATGTTGTTCCTGTTCGCGTACGGAGACATCTTCGGGTTCTTCAAGCCCGGGCAGATCGAGGAGGTGATGTCGGGCGAGATCTCGGGGATCGAGATCACGCAGGGCTTCCTCTTCGCGATCTCCGTCTACATCGCGATCGCGAGCGTGATGATCTTCCTGACCCTGGTGCTCAGGCCGGCGATGGTTCGCTGGACGAACATCGTGCTGGCGATCTTGTACGTCGTCTCGATCCTGGTCGCCGCGATCGGCGAGGACGCGTACTACCTGTTCCTCAGCGCCGTCGAGATCGCGATGCTGTTGCTCATCGTCTGGTACGCGTGGACGTGGCCTCGCCGCCCGCTTGACAGTCCGCACGGCCTCGGCTACACGCCGGGGTGAGGCTGGGAGGGGTGGGGATGGACGAGCGGGTGCCCGAGGTCGACGGCGCCGGTGAGGTTCCCACAGGGGGAGGTGATGCGTATCCCGCTCGGACCGAACTGATCCGCCAGAGCATCCGGTACGCGATCGGCGCGGTGCTCGTCACGTTGGCGGCGCTGTGGTTCCTGGGGAAGCAGCGGAACTGATCGACTACCTGATCCTGTCCGGGCTCCTCGCGCTCGCGCTCGAGCCCCGCGGGGAAGGACCGGGATAGGCCGGCTGGTGCCCACCTGCGTCACCCTCCTGCGCGGGGCTGCTCATGACCCGGCCGCCCACGTCGGTTCGTCCGGGATGCGTCCTTCCGCTTTCGCTCGAGGAGCGCGCGCTCGGGTTCGTTGACGGCGCCTCGGATCGCGCGCCCGTACTCCTCGGCCGCTTCGTCATCGCGTCCGAGGCGCGAGAGGAGATCGGCGCGGATCGCATGGAACATGTGGAAGCCGTCGAGCGGGAGCTCGTCCACGAGCAGGAGCGCCGCATCGGGCCCGTCGACCTCGGCGACGGCAACGGCCCGGTTGAGGGCCACGACCGGGCTGGGGTCCATCGCCATCAGCTGGTCGTACAGCTGCAGGATCTGGCGCCAGTCCGTCTCGGCCGTGGTGGGCGCCTCGCTGTGGACGACGTTGATCGCGGCCTGGAGCTGATATGGACCCGGCCGGTTCCGCCGCAGGAACGCCCGGACGATGTCCTGTCCTTCCGTCATCAGCTCGCGGTCCCAGCGAGAGCGGTCCTGATCGGCGAGGAGGACGAGGTCGCCGTCCGGCGTCGTGCGGGTTTCGCGCCGTGACTCGGTGAGCAGCATCAGTGCGAGCAGCCCCATCCCCTCGGGCTCGTCGGGCATGAGCTCGGTGAGGAGCCGGCCGAGGCGGATCGCCTCGGCGCAGAGATCCTCGCGGACGAGGCGATCGCCCGAACTGGCGGTGTAACCCTCGTTGAAGATCAGGTACACGACGGCGAGCACGGGCCTGAGCCGCCCGGGGAGGTCGGACTCGTACGGCACTCGGTAGGGGATCCCCGCATCGCGGATCTTCGCCTTCGCACGGACGAGGCGCTGCGCCATCGTCGGCTCGGATACGAGGAATGCCTTCGCGATCTCCGCGGTGGTGAGTCCGCCGAGCAGCCGGAGCGTCAGCGCGACCTGAGACGGCACGGCGAGCGACGGGTGGCAGCACGTGAAGATCAGGCGAAGCCGGTCGTCCTGCACGGCACCCTCCTCGATCGGCTCGACCCGGGCGTGCAGGATGATGGCCTGGGCGTGCCGATCGTCGCGGGACGCCTCGCGGCGCAGGCGATCGATCGCCTTGTTCCGGGCCGTCGTGATGATCCATCCCGCGGGACTCGGCGGCGGACCGCTCGAGGGCCATCGCTCGGCCGCCACGGCGAACGCCTCCTGCACGGCCTCCTCCGCGAGGTCGATGTCGCCGAGCGTTCGGACGAGGACCGCCACGGCGCGACCGTATTCGGTGCGGAACACACGTTCGATGTCGAGGCCGGCGGCCGTCGGAACGCCCTGCGTCAGCCACCGTCCCCGTGCTGGAACGGACGGACCTCGATCGGCAGGCCGAGCGCGCGAGCTGTCTTACGGCCCCACTCGAGGGCGGCGTCGAGATCGGGTGCATCGACGACGAGAAACCCGCCGATGTGCTCCTTGCCCTCGAGGTAGGGGCCGTCGGTCACGAGGACATCCTCGTCTCGAGGGCGAAGCACGGTCGCCGTGTCGGGAGGGTGGAGGCCGCCGTTGAACACCCACGCGCCCGCATCCTTCGTCTCCTCGATCAGCGCGTCGACGTTGGCCATCACCATGCCGAGGTCGACGTCCGCCGGCAGCGCCCCGTCCGGCTGATAGATACTGAGCAGGTATCGCTTCATCCGGATCCCCTCCTCCAGGCTATTCGGTCCGGGATTCCGGCCGATAGATCGCGATGACCACCCCGGTCGTCGTGATCTTCGAGTCAACCAGACGCAGCGTGGCGGCCGGTCCGCCCTCGTCGAACAGCCTGCGCCCGGTCCCCAGCACGAGCGGGTGGATCAGCACGGCGTACTCGTCGATCAGGTCGTGGCGCATCAGGGTCTCGATGAGGTCGCCGCTGCCGAGCACCACGAGATCCTCCTCAGAGCTCGCCTTCAGTTCGGGCACGGACTCGCCGGCGTCGCCCTTCAAGAGCGAGGAGTTCTCCCAAGGGAGAGGCTCGCTTAGGGTCCGCGACGCGACGTACTTCTGCGATCGGTTGAGCACGTCGGTGAACGGGTTAGGCTGCGGCTGGTTTGGCCAGAAGCCGTAGAAGTCCTCGTACGTGCGCCGACCGAACAGGAGCGCGCTTCCGGCGGCCATCCCCCGGGCGGCGACGTCCGCCATGACCTCGTCGCCGTAGCGGACCTCCCACCCGCCGAACCCGAACTCGGCACGCGTGTCCTCCTCGGGCCGGCCCGGCGCCTGCATGACGCCGTCGAGCGTGACGTGCGTGAACGTGACGATCTTGCCCATGGTCTCCTCCTCGGTCGAGCCGTCCACGACCCGATACAGCGGGCGGTGCTCTCGGGTGCTCTCACCCTGTACACGAACGCGAACCGCCCGTATCGACGGAAAAGAGGCTCGGATCCGAGGACTACGTACCTTCCGAGGCGTGACGCTCCGCGAAGAGGATGACGGCATAGGACACCACGATGATCACCGCCGCCACGAGCCAGTGGACGATCGTCGCTCCCACGGCGCTCGGCCCGCCCCACGATCGCTCCAGCTCCTCGGGCGAAGCGCCGATCGCCCAGAACGGGTAGGAGACGGCTCGAGCCAGCGAGAACACCAAGAAGAGGGCAGCGACGTTCACCACCAGCGCGATGGGCAGGCCGATCAACGAACGCACGAGCCCGGACCTCTGCGGTCTGGCCATACCGGTCGAGAGATCCCGCGCAGGAACCGACCGACCGACCACCGATCGCACGACCGCCACGACCTGGATCGGCAGCGTCACGAGGCCCCGGAGCACCCTCCGAGCGACCGCGGTGAACCCGGTCGCCCCGCCGCGTGGCGGCTCGTACGGGATCATCACTGGCGCGAGCGTGCCACATCGACGGCTGGGCGGCCGTCGTGTGCCCGGTGTCACGGCTCTGTCAACGAAACCCTGGGTCGGATGTGACAGAACCCTGACGGGTGGCGCCGGGCGAGGGTCTCCACTCCTCGCAGCCCGGGGCCACAGCGCCGGAGGAAGCGAGCCACCGAGCAGGGGAACGTCGCCGGGTCTAGGAGTAGAACTCGATGATCAGCCGCTCTTCGATCGGGACCGGGAGCGGGATCTCGTCGCGCTCGGGCAGACGGGACATCGTGCCCTGGAGCGCATCGGTGTTCCGGTAGAGATACGGAGGAGGGTCCGGCGAGAGCTCGATCGCCTCGCGCACGTAGACGAAGTTCTTGGCCTTGTCGGAGAGCTCGATCGTGTCCTCGGGCTTGACCTGCGCGCTGGGGACGTCCAGGCGGCGGCCGTTGAGCTTCACGTGGCCGTGGCTCACGAGCTGGCGGGCCTGGCGCTGGGTGAGCGCGAACCCGAGCCGGAGGATCACGGCGTCCAGACGGGTCTCGAGCTGCCGGATGAGCTCCTCGCCGGTGACGGCGCTCTTGCGGCTCGCGCGCTCGTAGTAGGAGCGCATCTGGCGCTCGCCGACCCCGTAGATGTGGCGGAGCTTCTGCTTCTCGAGCAGGCGGACCTGGTACTCGGAGATGCGCTTGCGCCCCCGCCCGTGCATGCCGGGGGGGTAGGGGCGCTTTGCCGCCGGGCAGTTGGGCCGCCCGCACAGGGGCACGCCCGCACGGCGGCACATCCGATGACGAGGTCCGACTTTATCCATGGCGACCAGGAAGGTTACCAGCGGGTCGAGGCTCCCTCGCCACCGCGGTAGGCTCGGCGCCCCGGATGGACCTCGCCGATCGCGTCGTAGGTAGCGCGCTCGGGCTCGCGCTCGGGGACGCGCTGGGAGCCCCCTTCGAGTTCCTGCGGGCCCGCAACGTCCCCGATCCGATCCCGGCGCTCGAGCGCCCGTGGCTCGGGGAGCCGGAGGGTTCGACCACCGACGATACCGCGATGGCGCGGAACCTGATGCGCTCGCTCGCCGCCCGGGGCGGCCTGTCCCCCGCCGACGTGCTCGAACGTCACCTGGAGTGGTTCCGCTCCGACCCCCCGGACGTGGGCACCCTCACGGGACGCGTCCTCCGACGCATCGCGGCCGGCGAGGACGCCGGGACCGCGGCTCAGGCGATCTGGAACGAGCGCGGGCCCGAGGTCTCGGCCGGCAACGGCTCGGTCATGTACTGCGCCCCCCTCGGCCTGGCCTACGCGAACCGCCCCGAGCGGCTCCTCGAGCTCGCGCCCGCCCTCTCGGCCCTCACGCATGTCGACGGCCGCTGCCGCACCGCGGTCACCGCGGTGACCCTCGGCGTCGCGGCGCTCGTCCGGGGCGACCCTGCCCACGACGCCGCCCGCGCCGCCCTCGGCGCCGTCGAAGACCTCGAAGGTGGCGAAGAGCTCGAGTTCCTCGTCGAGGCGGTCGGCGGCTCGCGGGCGATCGACGGACCCGACCAGGGCTTCTGTCTGTTCACCGCCGGCGCGGCGTTCCAGGCGCTCGTGCGCCCCGGCGACGTCGAGACCGAGCTGCGGCGCATCGTCTCGCTCGGCGGCGACGCCGACACCAACGCGGCGGTGGCCGGCGCCCTGCTCGGCGCGCGCGACGGTGTCCCGGGGCTGCCGTCCGCCTGGCTCGAACGCCTCCTCGACGCCGACGCGATCCGGACCGAGGCCGAGGCGCTCGTCCCGCTCGCGCAGACCCGCTGAACGGCTGTCTCGGACGCTCCGCGCACCATCCGGGAGAATGCCCTCATGGGCGGGGCGATGCGCGAGGAGCGCCGGGTCGTCACGGCGATGTTCGCCGACCTGATCGGCTCGACCGCGCTAGCCGAACGCCTCGGCCCCGAGGACGCCAGGCTGATCGTCAACGATGCCGTCGCGCGCGCGATCGGTGCCGTGGAGGCGTTCGGGGGAACCGTGAAGGACCTGGCCGGCGACGGCGTGCTCGCGCTGTTCGGCGCGCCCACGGCCCACGAGGACGACCCCGAACGCGCCGTACGAGCCGCGCTCCAGGTCGTCGACGAGATCTCCGGTTACGCGACCGAGGTCGAGCGCGCGTTCGGCCACGAGGGGTTCGGCGTCCGCATCGGCGTCGACACCGGACCGGCCGTCGTCGGGGCGCTCGGCGCCGGCAGCCGCGTCGAGTACGCGGCGCTGGGCGACGCGGTCAACACCGCCGCGAGGCTCCAGGCGCTCGCCGAGCCCGAGACCGTGCTCGTGGGGGAGGAGACCCATCGTCGGGTGGCACCCGTGTTCGCCTGGAGCGAGCCGCGCGAGCTCGAGCTCAAGGGCAAGGCAGAACCCGTGGCCGCGTACCGCGTCGAAGGCATCCTCGCGGCCCCCGGCTACGCCCGGGAGCTCGAAGCGGTTCAGGTGCGTCTGGTCGGGCGCGAACGCGAGCTCGCGACCGCCGTCCAGGTCGTCGACGCGGCACTCGCCGGCGCCGGCGGGATCCTGTACCTGACCGGCGAGCCCGGGATCGGCAAGACGCGACTGACCGCCGAGCTCCGGCGGCATGTGGAGGACGCGCCCGCCGAGCAACGACACCCGCTGTGGATCGAGGGCCGGTGCGTCTCGTACGGCGAGTCGATGCAGTACTGGCCGTTCCGGGATCTGCTGCGCTCGTGGCTCGGCGTGCTCGCGGACGAGCCCGAGCTCCGGGTTCGACTCGCGCTGCGTCGCAAGGTCGCCGCCCTGTTCGGCGCCCGGCTGCTCGAGGTCTACCCGTACCTCGGCGCGATGCTCGGGCTGTTGCTCGAACCCGAGGCTCACGAACGGATGGCCGAGCTCTCACCCGAGGCCCTCCAGTACCGGACGTTCGCGGTGATCCGGGAGCTGCTCGCGCGACTGGCACAGGACGGGCCCGTCTTCGTCGTACTCGAGGACCTCCACTGGGCCGATCCGACCTCGCTCCAGCTGCTCGAGCGCCTGCTGGAGGACACCGAGACCTCCGCGCTGCTGCTCGTCCTGTCGACGCGCCCCGAACGCGACCACCCGTCGTGGCGCGTGAAGGAGAACGCGGCGCGCGAGCTCCCGCACCGGACGCGCGAGGTCGCGATCGAGGCCCTCTCGGGGGACGCCGACCGCGAGCTGCTGCACGCGCTCGTGGGTCCTGGGACCTTGTCGGACGAGATGGAGCGGCGGATCCTCGAGCCCGCCGAGGGGAACCCGTTCTTCCTCGAGGAGCTCGTCCGGTCGCTCGTGGACTCGGGCGCGCTCGTGCGCGAGGGCGAGGGATGGCGGTTCGACCACGAGGTCGAGGTCGAGGTCCCGCCGACGGTCGAGAGGGTGATCCTCGCCAGGATCGACCGGCTCCAGCCCGACGCGCACGACGCGCTGATGGCGGCGTCGGTGTTGGGCAGGCAGTTCGGCCTCCCGCTCCTCGAGGCGGTCTCGGGCGGCGACGGCGACGTCCGGCGCTCGCTGCTCGAGCTCCAGCGGCTCGACCTGGTCCGCGAGAGTCGGCGCTGGCCCGAGCCCGAGTTCCGGTTCAAGCACGTGCTGATCCAGGAGGCTGCCTACCGGACGCTCGTCACCGACCAGCGGACGGCATTGCACTGCAAGGCGGCGGCCTGGTTGGAGGAGGCCTACGCGGGCCGCGAGGACGAGGTCGCGGGGCTGCTCGCGCACCACTGGCTCGCGGCGGAGGACGAGGATAAGGCGGCCGTCTGCCTGCTGCGTGCGGGCGACCGGGCGCGCCAGGAGTACGCGCTCGACGAGGCGATCGAGTACTACCGCGAGCTGCTCCCGATCCTCGGACGCCGCGAGGAGCGGGACGCGATCGCGCTGGTGCTGTTCAAGCTCGCCCTGGCGTTCCACATGTCGCTGCGGTTCGCGGAGGCGAACGAGATGTACCAGCGGGCATTCGACTTCTGGACGCCGCTGCAGGCCGCCGAGGCTCCGAACGCGACCATGCGCATCGCCACGAGCTTCCTCCCCAACGATCCCGACCCGCGTTCGGCGATCGCGTGGCCGAACATCCAGCTGTGCATGCAGCTGTACGATCGCTTGGTCGAGGCCTGGCCCGAACGCACGATCGTGCCCGCGCTGGCCGAACGCTGGGAGATCTCGGACGACGGCCTGCGGTACGTGTTCCACCTGCGCGAGGGGTTGCGGTGGAGCGACGGCGAGCCGCTGACCGCGCACGACATCGAGTTCGGCATCAAGCGCGTGCTGAACCCGGACGCGCCGGGCTCGTCGGTGGCGATCTACTTCGTGCTCGAGAACGGGCAGGACTACTACCTGCGGCGGAACGAGGACGCGGACGCGATCGGCGTGGTGGCGCTCGACGACCGGACGATCGAGTTCAGGCTCGTGGCGCCGGCGCCCTACTTCATGAGCGTGATGAACCGCCCGGATGGCGGGCCCCAGCCGCGGCACGCCATCGAACGCGACGGCGACGTGTGGACGGCGATCGGCTCCCAGGTCGTGAGCGGCGCGTTCCGGATCGTCTCGCGGACCGACGATCTGCTGGTGCTCGAACGCCGTTCCGAGTACGTGGGTCCTCGCCCCGGCAACGCCACGCGCCTCGAGTTCGTCCGCTCGGACGTGGCCGACGCGATCGAGCCGTACGCGCGCGACGAGTTCGACCTGGTCGCCGTGCGCTACACGCCGCGGCTCGCCGATCTGGTCCCGGACGTGGCCGCCGATGCCTCACCCGGCGCGGCCGCCTGGTCCTCCTACATCGCGTTCGACCACGCGGACCCCGTCCTCTCGAGCGTCGAGCTCCGGCGCGCGCTCGCGCACGCGGTCGACCGCGACGTGCTCGAGGCCCAGGTGCCCGAGAACTTCGTGGTCGCGCGGGGCGGGATCGTCCCGCCGGCGTTGCAGGGCCACACGCCCGACATCGTGCCGGCGTTCGATCCGGATGAGGCGCGGGCCTGCCTGGAGCGTTCGGGCGTCGGAGACGTCCGGCTGCAGATCGGCGGGTACGTGACGTGGGTCCACCCGTTCCTCGAAACCGTGACGTCGATGTGGCGCGACGTGCTCGGCATCGAGAGCGAGATCCGGCCCTGGACGATCGAGCAGGCGTCGCGCGCGACCAGGCTTACCGAGCTCGCGACGATCTACGTCACCGGGTGGCTGCCCGGGTACGCGGACCCGGAGTACTTCCTGCGACTGCTGTTCCACTCGGACAGCCGAACCAACGAGGGCGGGTTCTCGCACCCGCCGTTCGACGAACTGATCGAGCGCGCGCGTCAGGAGCGGAGCGACCGGGCGCGGCTGGAGCTGTTCCACGAGGCCGACCGGATGGCGGTGGCCGAACGCATCGCGGTGATCCCGCTCGTGTACGGGCGGAGCATGGCGTTCGTGAAGCCGTGGGTGCGCGGCTGGTGGGAGTTCGGCAAGTCATCGGCGAACTTCGCCGACCTCGTCGTGGATCCGTCCTCGCCCCGCGCGTGATCGCGTGAGCCCGCGACGGTTTCGGTCGGGATGGAGCGCGGCGTCGGGGTTCTGTCTGTCAGAACCCTGACGGGGCCCGCTCGAGCGAAGGACTCCCCCCGGGACCGCCGCCCCCTACTCCGTCTTCTCCGCGTGCCCCCCGAACTGCTTGCGCATCGCCGACAGGATCTTGTTCGCGAACTCGGCCTCGCCGCGCGACTCGAACCGGTCGAACAGGGCCGCCGACAGCACGTGCACCGGCACGCCCTCGTCCACCGCGGCGAGCACCGTCCACCGGCCCTCGCCCGAATCCGACACGCGCCCGCCGAACGACGACAGCTCCGGGTCCTCGAACGTAGCCGCGGCCGTCAGGTCGAGCAGCCACGACGCCACCACGCTCCCGCGGCGCCACACCTCGATGATCTCGGGGATGTTCAGGTCGTAGCGGTAGTACCTGGGGTCCCGCAGCGGCGTGGTCTCCGCGTCGGCCTCGCGCTCGCCCGCGCCGATGTTCGCGTGCTTCAGCACGTTCAGGCCCTCGGCGTACGCGGCCATCAGCCCGTACTCGATCCCGTTGTGCACCATCTTCACGAAGTGCCCGGCGCCCGGCGGCCCGCAGTGCAGGTACCCGGCCTCGGCGCTGGTGGCGTTCGCGTCCGTCCGACCCGGCGTGCGTTCGGCCGCGTCCACCCCGGGCGCGATCGTCGCGAAGATCGGGTCGAGGCGCCGCACCACCTCGTCCTCGCCGCCGATCATCAGGCAGAACCCGCGTTCGAGCCCGAACACGCCGCCGCTCGTCCCCACGTCCACGAAGTGCACGCCCTTCTCGGCGTAGCGTTCGGCGCGGTCGATGTCGTCCCGGTAGTACGAGTTCCCTCCATCGATCACGACGTCGCCCGCCTCCATCAGCTCGGCGAGCGCATCGGTGGTCTGCTCCGCGAACGCGGCCGGCACCATCACCCACGCCGCCCGTGGTTTCGAGAGCTTGTTCACGAGGTCCTCGAGCGAGCCCGTCCCGATCGAGCCCTCGCCCTCGAGCTGCCGCACCGAGTCCGCGTTCACGTCGTACACGACCACCTCGTGGCCGCCTCGCATCAGCCGGCGCGTGAGGTTCGCGCCCATCCGGCCGAGGCCGACCATCCCGAGCTGCATCAGACCACCTCCATGAGTTGGTCGAACGTGACGCGAGCGACGCGCCGTCCGCGTCCCCGGAGCGAGCGCAGGTCGCCGAGCGCCTGCGCGTCGATCAGGGCCCCGAACGTGAAGGGCTGGCCCGGGATCGGCAGGTCCACCGAACGCTCCGCGTCCACCACCTGGATGAACACACCGTTGTTCGGGCCGCCCTTGTGGAGCTGCCCGGTCGAGTGCAGGAACCGCGGGCCGAACCCGGTCGTGGTCGCCACCCTGTACCGGTCGCGGATCACGAGACGGACGCGTTCGATCGCGTCTTCGGTCTCGGAGGTCCGGTCCACGAACGCGAGGATCGCCACGTAGTCGCCCTCGTTCACCTGCTTGAGCAGCACGCCGAGGTCGTCGAACCCCTCGTTCATCGGGGGGCTACCGCTCGCGCGTTCGCGCTCGCTCCTTGAGCCCCCCGACCCCCCCACGTCCTCGACCGAGCCGGCGGCGAGGATCGCCCTGGTCGCGTCCTTGGCCTCCTGCACGTTCGGCTGGTCGAACGGATTGATCCGGAGCACGTGGCCGGCGATCGCAGTGGCCATCTCCCACCGGAAGAACTCGCCGCCTATCTGCTCGCGGCCGTCGTACCGCAGCCGGGCGACCGGGTGCCCGACGTTCTCGAGCTCGTCGAGCCCCTCGTGCTCGCCGATCGCGACGAAGACCCGGTCCCGCCCGTACGAATCGGGCGGGCCGATCGGTTCGCCGACCACCGGCACAACGCCGACGTTCTCCTTGCCGGTCGACTCGGCGATCAGCTGCTCCACCCAGCTGCCGAAGCTCGCGATCTGTTCGGGCAGCGCGAACGTGAGCTTGTCCCTCCCGGCCTTCGCCGACTCGCCCATCATCGCGCCCAGGGTCGCGCCCGGGATCTGGGCCGCGGGGAGCATCCGTTCGGACGCGGTCTGCATCTCCTCGGCGCCGTCGAGCACCTCGTGGAGCGGCGCGCCGATCAGTGCGGCGGGCACGAGCCCGAAGTAGGACAGGGCCGAATACCGCCCGCCGATATCCGCGGGGTTCAGGAACACCGCCCGGAACCCGTGTTCGCGCGCCAGCCTCTCGAGCGGGGTCCCCGGGTCGGTGATCGCGACGAACTGGGCTCCGTTCGGAGTCCGGTCCCAGAAGAACGCGAAGTGGCTGAGCGTCTCGGTGGTGCCGCCCGACTTGCTCGCCACGATGAACAGGGTCCGGTCGAGCTCGAGCTCGCCAGCCAGGCGGTCGATCGTGGCGGGGTGCGTCGTGTCGAGGACGATGAGCTCGAGCGCGCCGTCCGCGAACCCGAACGTCCGGCCGAAGACCTCGGGCGCGAGGCTCGAACCCCCCATCCCGAGCAGGATCGCCGTCTCGAACCCGTCCGCCGCCGACTGCTCCGCGAACCCCTCGAGCTCGCCGATCCGCTCGTGCATCAGGTCGGAGACCGTGAGCCAGCCGAGGCGGTCGGTGATCTCGGTCGGGTCGTCCTTCCAGACGGTGTGGTCCTTGCGCCAGATGCGCTCGACGATCCGCTCGCGGTCCATCTGCTGCAGGCGTTCGGTCACGTCGACTCCTTTCGAGACCCGTCGCAGAAGGGGGGAGTGTTCACGGTAGTCGCTCTCGGGCGGGGGGGCCGAGTGCGGTCTCGCCCGCACGACCGGATGCTACCGAGCGGCCGCCGCGCGGATCGCCCGTGCCGCCGCCCGCGGATCGGGTGCGTGGAAGATCGCGCTGCCGGCCACCAGGACGTCGGCCCCGGCCGCGACGGCCTTCGCCGCGGTCTCGGGCTCGATGCCGCCGTCGACCTGGATCCGGAAGGGAAGGTCCCGCGATCGACGGATCTCGGCGGCTCGCTCGACCTTCGACAGGTGCTCGGGGACGAACGGCTGACCGCCGAACCCCGCCGTGATCGTCATCACCAGCAGGAGGTCGATCCGCTCGTCCAGGTACGGCTCGACCGCCTCGAACGCCGTCGGCCCGTCGATCACGACCCCCGCCCGCATCTCGAGCTCGCGGATCCTCGTCAGGAGCGGCGTCGGGTCGCCGAGCTCCACGTGCACGCTGCAGAGATCGGCGCCGGCCTCCGCGAGCCGCTCGAGCCAGAACCCCGGGTCGGTGACCATCAGGTGGCAGTCCAGGAACAGGTCCGTATGCCGGCGGATCGACGCGACCACGGGCGGGCCGATCGACAGGTTGGGCACGAAATGCCCGTCCATCAGGTCGACGTGGAGCCAGTCCGACTCCGCGCGGACCCGCTCGACCTCCTCCGCGAGCACGGCGTAGTCGGCCGCCAGGATCGAGGGGGCGAGCAGGACGTCGTTCGGCACGGGCGTAGTCTGCCCCACCCCCAGGCCCCGGCGCTCGGGGCGACCTCGACCTCCGAGGATCGGGTGTGTAACGCTCGCCGCCGGATCCGGCACGAAAGCTGGGATCGGCTGGTTTCCGAAGGGAGCGGGATGGACGACGTCATCAGGGTCTACGGGGCGAGCTGGTGCCCGGACTGCCGAAGGGCCAAGCGCTTCCTGGGCGACCAGCGGATCTCGTTCGAGTGGCACGACATCGAGGTCGACCCCGACGGGGTCCGAACGGTGCAGGAGCGCAACGACGGCAACAACATCATCCCCACGATCATCTTCCCCGACGGATCCCACCTTTCCGAACCGTCCAACGAGGAGCTCGCCGAGAAGATCGGCCTCGAGCGCATGGCGACGATGCACGTCTACGACCTGATCATCGTGGGCGGTGGGCCGGCCGGGCTCACGACCTCGATCTACGCGGCACGCGAGAACCTGCAGACGCTGGTGATCGACAGCAAGGGCCTCGGCGGCCAGGCGGGCGTGACCGAGCGCCTCGACAATTACCCCGGGTTCCCCGAGGGCATCGGGGGCGCGGAGCTCGCCGACCGGATCGTGCAGCAGGCGCAGCGCTACGGCGTGGAGATGCTCCAGGCCGTGTCGGTGCGTTCGATCTCGAGCGACGGCGAGGAGGTCGACGTCGAGACCGCGACCGACGACCATTACCACGCACGCGCGGCGCTCATCGCGACCGGCTCGTCGTACCGGACGACCGGAGCTCCGGGTGAGGACGACCTGATCGGCGCCGGCATCCACTTCTGCGCGACCTGCGACGGCCCGTTCTACAAGGGCGCGAACCAGCTCGCGGTCCTCGGTGGCGGCAACAGCGGTCTCGAGGAGGGCTTGTTCCTCACGCAGTTCGTCGACAAGGTCACGATCGTGCAGCGGAGCGACCGGCTGACCGCCAGCAACCTGCTTCAGGACAAGGTGATGATGACGCCCGCGATGGAGGTCTTGCTCAACCGCGAGGTCGTCGAGTTCCGGCCCAAGGATGACGGCAGCGGCAAGCTCGGCGCGATCGCCCTCAAGAACCGCGACACCGGGGATACCGAGGAGCTGCACCCGGCCGGCGCATTCGTGTTCATCGGGCTCGACCCGAACACGGGGTTCGTGAAGGGCTCGGTGGACCTGGACGATCGAGGCCTGATCGTCACGGACATGGGTCTGCAGACGAGCATGCCCGGGGTGTTCGCCGCGGGCGACGTGCGTTCGGGCTCGACCAAGCAGCTGGCGTCGGCGGTCGGCGAGGGCGCCGCGGCCGCGATCGGCATCCGGATGTACCTCGAGGCGCTCGACGCCAAGCCGATGCACATGATGTGAGGCGCCGAGCAGGAGCGATCGAAGGAGCGCGTCGATGGAGCCACAGGAGATCTTCGAGCTCATCATCAAGGCGGACGAGAAGCTGAAGTACGCCCACGAGGACAACGCGGGCCTTCGCCGGCAGCAGGCCCGGGACCTGCTCGTGCGGGCCCGCGAGGCCGCGACCGAGATCGGGAACGACGCCCTCGTGCAGCAGGCGGACACGCGGCTCGCCGACCTCGAAGGGCCGGAGGGAGAGACGGGGCCGGCGAGCTAGGCGGACGCCCGCCAGTCGCGGAACGCGGCGAGGAGGGCCTCGCGAGCGTCGGGTGCGACCTGCTCCTCGCTCAGCATGCCGGTGAGCCGGATCGTGATGCGGAACTGCTCGAGGTACGTCGTGCAGCCATCGCACCCCGAGACGTGCTCGTCGAACCGCGCCCGTTGCTCCGCGGGCATCGAGTCCTCCAGGTAGTCGGTGACCAGCTCCACCAGCTCGCTGCAGTTCACGACGTCCGTTCCTTCCCCGGTCCGAGGTAGCCCTCGAGCGCCCGCCGGACCTTGGCACGTGCGCGATGCAAGAGCACCCGCTGATTGGTCTCGGAGATCTCGAGCGCGTTACGGACGTCCGCCGAGGTCCACCCCAGGACGTCGCGCATCGTGATCACCTCGCGCTGGTTCGGCGGCAGCGCGTCGATCGCGCGCGAGACCTCCGCGAGCGTCTCCTTGGACAGCAGGAGCTCCTCCGGCGTCGACGCCCACTCGACCGGGGGCTCCGCCCAGTGGCCGGGCGAGCCCGGGTGGTCGAGCGACAGGAACCGGTCGGGATCCACCGACGGTTCGTCGTCGGTTTCGGCGGCCCAGACCGAGGAGAAGGGGACGCTCCGGGCCTCGCGCTGTCCCCGCGTCTTCGCGGTGTTCACGAGGATCCGGAAGATCCACGTCCGAAGCGACGAGCGTCCCTCGAAGCCGTCGAGCCCCTTCAGCACGCCGACCCAGGCATCCTGGACGACGTCCTCGGCCACCGCCCGCGTCGACACGTAGATCGATGCGATCCGCAGCATCGCGGGCTGGTAGCGCTCGACCAGCATCATGAAGGCGATCTCGTCCCCGGCCCGGAGCGCCCGGACGAGCGCGAGATCCTGTTGGGTCGCGGCCCCGGAGGGTGTGTCGCTCATCGGCCGATCGGAGGCCGAAGGGACCGATCAGCCCGGGCGGGCGGCGCCGACGAAGCTGCCCCAGTAGACGGGAACCACCGAGACGACGTCGCCGGTTTGCGGCGAGTGGATCATGCTGCCGCCTCCCACGTAGATCCCCACGTGGGAGATGGGGCTGTAGAAGAACAGCAGGTCGCCCGCCTGCAGGTCCGATTGGGCGACCTGCGGGAGCGAGGCGTACTGCGCGGCCGACGAATGCGGGAGGTACACGCCCGCGTGCGACCACGCCCACATCGTGAAGCCCGAGCAGTCGAACCCGGTCTCGGGGCTCGACCCGCCGTACTGATACGGGGTTCCGATCATCGAGTAGGCGGCCTGCAGGACGGCCGCGACGTTGGCGTTCGGGGCGGGGGGAGGCGGGATCGGTGGACCGCCACCAGCGGTGCCGGCCGCCTCCTGGGCGGCGGCCTGCGCCGCGGCCTGCGCCGCCAGCGCCTCGTGGTACTTGCGGTCGAGCTCCTCGTAGAGATCGCGCGCCTCGGCCACCCGCGACTCGATCTGGTCCTGCTGCGCCGCAAGGGCGTCGACGATGCCCCTGCGCTCCTCGGCCGTGGCCTTGAGCTCGGCCGCGGTCCAGCGGGCCTCTTGCTGGGCGGCCTCCGCCTCGACCGCGAGGTCGGAGTCCGCCTGCGCCATGCTCCCGATGAACTCGAGCCGGTCGGAGAAGTCGGCTAGGGAGGCCGAGTCGAACAGCTCGGCGATCTGCGAGCCGACGCCCCGATAGGCGGTGGCGGCGTTCTCGTTCAGGCTGCTGATGGCCCGGTCGGCGGTCGCCTGCGCTCGCTGGGCCTGGGCCCGGACGTCGGCCAGCCGTGCCTGGACCTCCTGGAGCCTCAGCCGCGCCTGGTTGTACTGCTCGACCATCAGGTCGAGCTCCCGGTTGAGGGAGTCCAGGCGTGCCCGAGCCTGCTCGACCTCCTCACGGCTGGGTGCGGCGGAGGAAAGGGTTGCGGCACCGATGGTCGCCGAGGCGACGAGGAGCACGGCGACGGACAGCCGTGTGACGAGGTGCGCGCGCGTTACCGTCATCATCCCCCGGGCAACAGAACGGGCTGTCGTATGACAGCCCGCGCCCGAGGCTACCGGACAACCGGACCTCAGGCAACAGGACCCGTCCGGCCGAGAACCCGGGCCGGGGATCGAGGTCTGGTCGGGACGGCGGGACTTGAACCCGCGACCTCAGCGTCCCGAACGCTGCGCGCTACCAAACTGCGCCACGTCCCGTCGTGCCCGAGTCTAGCGGCTGGGCCCGTCGGCGGCCCGCCGGTACCATCGAGGGTCGGCACGCCAGCCGATCGCGTCGGGAGGAGGCCCGGTTGAGGATCGCCGAGATCTGTCCACCGTGGATCGCCGTGCCCCCGAAGGGCTACGGCGGGATCGAATGGGTCGTCGCGCTGCTGGCCGACGGCCTGGCCGAAGCGGGGCACGACGTCACGCTGTTCGCCACCGGCGACTCGCAGACCAAGGCGCGTCTCGAGTACGTCTTCGAGCAGGCCCCCGGCTCGAGCGCGATCAACGACATCGTCCTGGACACGACCCACACGCTCTTCAGCCTGACGGACGCGGCCGAGCGCTTCGACGTCTTGCATGTCCACTCGCCGTTCTCGGCGCTCGCCGGCGCCGTGGAGACCGGGGTACCGACCGTCCACACCCTGCACGGGTCGTTCGTGCCGGAGATGACGCGGTTGTACTCGTTCGTCGCGCAACGCGCCTGGTTCGTCGCGATCAGCGAGGCGCAGAAGCGGTTCAACGAGGATCTGCGTTACGGTGGCGTCGTCTACAACGGCATCGACATGACCGCCTATCCCCTGCAGGAGGACAAGGAGGACTTCGTCCTGTTCCTCGGTCGTGCCGCCCCCGAGAAGGGCTGGCGGCGCGCGGTCGAGGCGGCCGTCGCAGCAGGTGAGCGCCTCGTGTCCGCCGTGAAGATCGCCCACCCCACCGAACAGGAGGAGTGGACGAACAACGTCCAGCCGATCCTGCCCCCCGAGTCCGAGGTGCTAGGGGAGATCACGCTGGCCGAGAAGGTGAGCCTGCTGCGCCGGGCCAAGGCGGTCCTGTTCCCGATCGACTGGCCGGAGCCCTTCGGGCTCGTGATGACCGAGGCGATGGCGTGCGGGACGCCGGTCATCGCGACGCCGCGCGGGTCCGTCCCCGAGGTCGTCGCGGACGGCGTCACCGGATGGATCGTCGACGTCGATGACTACCCGGCGCAGGCCGCGGAGCGGCTCGCCAGGCTCTCCGAGATCGATCCGCACGCGTGTCGCGACCGCGTGCAGCGCCTGTTCTCGAAGGAGGCCATGGTCGCGGGGTACGAGGCCGCGTTCGAGCGCGCCGCGTCCGGCCGCTGAACCCTCTGCGATCCGCGGAACCGACGCGCACCCGCGGGCGTCTCAGCGGGCATAGGATGCCCGCCGACCGATCCCCTCGAAGGAGGCCCCACATGCCCGCTGGGCGTCGGCATCGCCCGTTCGTTCCGGTCCCGCAGATCGCTCTCGCCTTCGTCCTGATGGCGACGCTGTTCGCCGCTCCCGTGGGAGCGACGGGAGCCACGCCGACGCTCCGGCTGTTCGTCTCCCGGTCACAGATCACCGTCGAACGCAACCGGCGGGACTTCATCTTCGTCGACCCGGGCGCCTGGGTGACGCCCGTCACCGACGACTTCGAGCTCTGGGTGAGCCGTCCGGACTACGACACGCCGATCACGATCAAGCAGGTCGATCCCGACACGAAGGCGGTGCTCCGCACGTTCCCCGCCAAGGCGATGGACGGGTGGACCGGCCTGAAGGACTTCGCGCACTACAAGGTCCGTGACCCCGACGGCAAGGTGGTGGCCGGCGACACGTTTTCGTTCTGCCCGAACAGATACCCGCGGCAGCGCCTGTCCGACGACAGCCCACTCAACCCGAGCTACCCCTCCTTCTGCCACGGTGGGCCGTTCACCAAGGGCTCGATCTGGGGCATCGACGACGGATGGGCGACGGGGGTCCTCGGCGGCCACTACTACGGTCTCGGCTGGAAGGCCGAGCGCCGCAACTACCGGCTCACGTTCTGGATCGATCCGTCGTGGGTGGACCTCCTCGACATCAGCCCCATCGACGCCAGGGCAGAGGTACACGTGAGGGCGGTCGACCACGGGACCCTCGCCCCGAGGCGCACGACCGCCCAGCCGGCCGCCCCGAGGGCGACGCCGTACCCGAAGACCCCGATCGTGACCGACCCCGACCCCCGAGCGCTGCCGGACCTGGTCGCGCTCCCGGGGTGGGGGATGTCGACCTTCGCACGACGCGGGCACGACTACCTGGCCTTCAACTCGACCGAGTGGAACGCCGGGCCCGGGACGATGGTGGTCGAAGGTTTCCGCGGGACCGACGACCCCACGATGGATGCGTTCCAGTACTTCCTCCTCGACGGGCAGCCCGTGGGGAAGGCCCCGGTCGGCCAGCTCGGGTATCACGCGGGCGGTGGCCACAACCACTGGCACTTCGAGCAGTTCACCCGGTACACACTGCTGGACGGCTCGCGGCAGCAGGTCCTCGTCAGCGGCAAGCAGTCGTGGTGCCTGGTGAACACCGACGCGATCGACCTCACGCTGCCGAACGCGAACCTACTCGAGTTCGGACAAGACCTGGCCACGTCGTGCGGCGGCCCGGGCGCGTTGTGGATCCGAGAGGTCCTCGACGTCGGCTGGGGGGATACGTACGAGCAGTACGTTGCCGGTCAGGCGTTCGACATCACCGACCTGCCGAACGGCACGTACTACGTCCGCGTCCACGTCAACCCGCTCGGTGCGATGTTCGAGTCGAACACGGCCAACAACGTCCAGGACCGCCTGATCAGGCTGCGCGGCACGCCGGGTCGCCGCCGGGTGGTCGTGCCGCCGTGGCACGGCATCGACACCGAGAACTCCTGCTCCTACTGCGGCTGAGCGCCGGACCTCGCCGGGCCCCCGCCCCGGGGGCCCGTCGCAGCTCCAGCAGGGTCGCCTCGGGCGGGCACAGGAACCGGAACGGCGCGTATTTGCTCGTCCCCAGACCGGGCGAGACGTGCACGAACGATCCCCCCATCCGGATCAGCCCGGACACCAGACGCCGGGGAAGGTGCGAGTTCGTCACGAGGGCGCCGACGAGCGGCAGCCGTATCTGGCCGCCGTGCGTGTGTCCGGCGACGACGAACGAATAACCGCAGGCGGCGATCTCGGGCGCCGAGTCCGGTGAGTGCATCACGGCGATCCCGAACCTCGAGGGCGACCGCCGCGGCACCACGCGCAGGTCCTGACGCCGGATGTGTGCGTCGTCGAGTCCAAGGAGCTCGACGCGGAGGCCGCCGAGGTCCATCTCTTCTCGCAGGTTCGTGAGGTCGCGCCAGCCGTCGGAGGAGAGCAGTGCACGCATCTCGTCCGAACGCCCCCGACGCGCGTATCGAGGCTCGCGCAGGTGCCCGGGGATGAAGTATCGGAGCGGGTTCAGCGCTCGAGGGACGAAGTAGTCGTTCGACCCCAGCACGAACCAGGAGGCGAGCCGCCCGCGGGTGCTCCGAACGGCGGCGACCGCGGTCTCCACCGCCTCGGGCTCGCCAAGGAAGTCACCGGTCACGATCGTGACGTCGGCGCCCGGGAGCGAGGCGAGAAAGGCGGACTTGCGCCGATCCACGCGGACGAAATGCAGGTCGGACAGGTGCAGCACCGTCAGGC